>NZ_JNLH01000001.1:1998475-2701951 GCF_000703005.1 Pseudobutyrivibrio ruminis HUN009
TTCACGGTGGTGAGAAGTTCGCTGCTTCTGCACTTATCACAGACGAGATGATCAAGGTTGTAGAAGAGTGCAACGATCTTGCTCCACTTCACAACCCAGCAAATATCATCGGTATCAATGCATGCCGCGAGCTTATGCCAGGTAAGCCACAGGTTGGTGTTTTTGATACAGCATTCCATCAGACAATGCCTAAGGAAGCATACATGTATGCAGTTCCTTACAAATATTATGAGAAGTACGGCGTACGTCGTTACGGTTTCCACGGTACATCACACAGCTATGTTTCAAAGCGTGTAGCTGAGATGGACGGATGCGACCTTAAGAACTCAAAAATCATCGTTTGCCACATTGGTAACGGTGCATCTTGCTGTGCAGTTCTCAATGGCGAGTCAGTAGACACATCAATGGGTCTTTCTCCACTTGAGGGACTTGTGATGGGTACACGTTCAGGTGATATCGATCCTTCAGCTGTTGAATTCATGGCAAAGAAGGAAGGTCTTGATTTCGCTGGCGTTATGAACGTACTTAATAAGGAATCTGGTGCACTTGGTGTTTCTGGTATTTCTTCAGATTTCCGTGATCTTATTGCTGCTTCAGCAGAAGGTAATGAGAGAGCAAAGCTTGCTATGGATATGATTGCTTACCGCATCGCTAAGTATGTTGGTGCTTATGCAGCTGCTATGAACGGTGTAGACATCATCTGCTTCACAGCTGGTCTTGGTGAGAACAATGCAGGTCTTAGAAAGGCTGTATGTAACCATCTTGGTTTCATGGGTGTTGAAATCGATGACGCTAGAAACGATGTAGCTGGCGAGGAGAGACTTGTTTCTTCAGACTCTTCAAAGGTTAAGGTATACGTTGTACCTACAAACGAGGAAGTTATGATTGCAAGAGATACAGCAGCTATTGTATCTGGCAAATAATTTCATCAAATTTTTGTGAAATTAATGCACTTTTTTATCAAAAGTGTTTGACAAGCATATTAAAGCTTAGTATAATTGGCAAAGTGTGGATAGGAGATTTTATATGAAGATTTCTATTAAGGATATCACTTCATTACCTGATCAAAATAAGAAGTTTACTGGAACTTGCGACATACATGATTTTTCTTATCTTGGCAGTAAGTTTACTATCAATCGCACAGAGCCATTTGATGTAGTTTTGTCTATGATTGGTTCTGGAAAGCTTCACATCACATTTAACACTAGCGCTAATATCACTGGTTCATGTGACAGATGCTTGACAGATGTTTCATTTGATGTACCTGTGGCTGTTGATGAAACTGTTGAAGTTTCAGAAGGACAGGTAGTTCCAGATGAAGAAATAGGTCCTTACTCATTTGTTGATGGTGAGGAAATAGTTGTAGATGAACTCATATTAAACGAGATCTTAGTAAATTTCCCGGCAAAGATATTGTGCCAGGACGACTGCAAGGGTATTTGCCCAGTCTGTGGCAAGAATCGTAATATCGAGTCTTGTGGATGCGACGACACAGTCTTAGATCCTAGAATGGCACAATTTTTAGATGTCTTTAATAGCTTTAAGGAGGTGAAATAGCATGTCTATTTGTCCAAAGAACAAATCTTCTAAGGGAAGAAGAGATAAAAGAAGAGCAAACTGGAAAATGAGCAAACCAACACTCGTAAAGTGCAGCAAGTGTGGAGAGCTTATGGTACCACATAGAGTTTGCAAGAACTGTGGATCATACAACAAAAAAGAAATCATCGCAGTTGATTAATTTTAAAAACCTTTCGGATTTTCCGAAAGGTTTTTTTATTTGAAATAATGCCTAATTTAAAGTATAATTTCTAAAGTATGTATGAAAGGATATTATCATGAGTGATTATACTATAGTTGCACTTGATGCAATGGGCGGAGATAACGCACCATCAGCAATGGTACAGGGCGCTGTTGATGCTGTTAATGCAAATAAAGCTATTAAAGTTATTCTTGTTGGTAAAGAAGATGTTATCAAAACTGAGCTTTCATCTTACACATACCCACAGGACCAGATTGAAATAAAAAATGCCACAGAGGTTATCGAGACAGCTGAGCATCCAGTTGCTGCCATAAAAAGAAAAAAAGATTCTTCAATGGTAGTAGGCCTTCACCTTGTAAAGGATGGTCAGGCCGATGCATTTGTTTCAGCAGGCAATTCAGGAGCTCTTCTTACAGGCGGCCTTGGTATTGTTGGACGTATCCGTGGTATTGAGCGTGCACCATTTGGCACGCTTTTCCCAGTAAAGACTGGCGTTGCTCTTTTGGCGGACAGCGGAGCAAATGTTGACTGTCGTCCTAGCCACTTGGTACAGTTCGCCAAGATGGGTAGCATCTACATGGAAAAGGTTGTAGGAGTTAAAAATCCTCGTGTTGCCATTGTTAATGTTGGTGCTGAGGAAGAAAAGGGGAATGCTCTCGTTAAAGAGACTATGCCACTTTTAAAGGAATGCGAAGATATCAATTTCATTGGTAGCATTGAGGCTAGAAACATTCCTAACGGCGATGCAGATGTTATTATCTGCGATGGATTCGTTGGTAATGTTATTCTTAAATTATACGAAGGTTTGGCAGGTACACTTATCACCGTTATTAAGGGCGGTTTGATGAGTACCCTCAGATCAAAAATCGGCGCTGCACTTGCACTCCCAGCTTTAAAGAAGACTCTTAAAAAGTTCGATGCCAGTGAATACGGCGGAGCTCCTCTTCTTGGATTAAAGGGGCTTGTTGTTAAGACTCACGGTAGTGCAAAGGCTGGAGAGGTTAGAAACACTATTTTCCAGTGTGTAACTTTCAAAGAGCAGCAGATTAACGAGTTTATTAGAGATAATATTGTTATAGAAAAGAAAAAGGAGGACTAGATTATGGAATTCGATTTACTCAAAGAGATTATTGCAGAGGTATTAAACGTAGATGCTGCTGAAATTACAACAGAGACTACATTTGTCGATGATCTTGGTGCAGATTCACTTGATGTATTCCAGATTATCATGGGTGTTGAGGAAAAGCTTAACATCGAAGTTGATACAGAGGCAGCAGAGAAGCTTTCTACTGTAGGCGATGCAGTTGAGCTTATCAAGAAGACAGTTGCAAACAAGTAATTATATGTGTAAAATGCGGCCTTTTATGGGCCGCAACAATTGCACGTTTAGTGTCCACTTTCAGTGGACACTATTTTAAACTCAGGAGGTAGTATTTTGAATAGTTTAAAGGAATTTCAAAAGATTATCGGTTATGAGTTTAGAGACGAAAGCTTACTACAACAGGCTTTGACACATAGTTCATATGCTAATGAAAATCATATGCCAAAGCTTAGCGACAACGAGAGACTTGAGTTCCTTGGGGATGCAGTGCTTGAAATCGTTTCGAGTGAGTTTTTGTATCTAAATTACACCGAATTAAACGAAGGTAAATTATCTAGACTTAGAGCTAGCATAGTTTGTGAGCCAACCCTGGCTTACATCTGCAAGGAAATAAACCTTGGTGACTATGTTCGCCTATCTAAAGGGGAGGACATGACAGGCGGTCGTAATAGAAAGTCTATTCTTTCTGACGCCTTCGAGGCTACAATCGGCGCTATCTTTTTGGATGGTGGAATGGAGCCTGCTTCTGAATATATCCACAGGTTTGTTTTAAATGATATAGAACACAAGCAGCTATTTTATGATAGCAAGACCAGACTACAGGAAGTTGTTCAGGCTAATTTTAAAGAGCCGCTTACATATCAGCTTATTTCTGAAACTGGTCCAGACCACGCTAAGGAATTTAAGGTTGAAGCCTTAGTAGGGGATAGAGTTCTTGGCTCAGGTGCTGGTAGCACCAAAAAGGCTGCCGAGCAGGAAGCTGCTTACGAAGGCTTGATGCGCCTCCACAAAGAAGACTCTATCAAGATTATATAATTAATTAGGGAGAATTTAATGTATCTTAAAAGTATTGAATTATACGGATTTAAATCTTTTGCACACAAGATGAAATTCGAATTCCATAATGGTATCACAGGTATCGTTGGTCCTAACGGTTCCGGTAAAAGTAACGTTGCTGATGCTGTTCGCTGGGTTCTCGGTGAGCAGTCTGCAAAGCAGCTTCGTGGTGCCAGCATGCAGGATGTTATCTTTGCAGGAACAGAGGCTAGAAAGCCTCTTTCATATGCATATGTTGCACTCACAATGGACAACTCTGACCATGTGCTTCCGGTAGATTACGAAGAGGTTACAATTGCACGACGAGTATATCGTTCAGGCGAAAGCGAGTATCTTTTAAATGGTACACCTTGCCGTCTAAAGGATGTTTCAGAGCTTTTCTATGATACTGGTGTCGGTAAGGAAGGATATTCTATCATCGGACAGGGCCAGATTGAAAAGATTTTGTCTGGTAAGCCAGAGGATAGACGTGAGCTTTTTGATGAAGCTGTTGGTATCGTAAAGTACAAAAAGCGTAAGGCAGCATCTGTAAAGAAGCTTGAAAGCGAGAGAGAGAATCTTGTTCGTGTAAATGATATTCTTTCTGAGCAGGAGCGTCGTATCGGGCCTTTGGAAAAGCAGTCTGAGGATGCAAAGCAATACTTAAAATACAAAGAAGAGCTTAAGCGTATCGATGTCAACTCTTTCATGCTTGAGGTTGATAGACTTCAGGCTAATTTAGATGAGGTTGAAAAGAATGCAAATCTTGCTAGAGAACACATGGAAGAAAGCAAGACAGCTCAGGAGGAGATTCGTACAAAATACGACTCTTTGGAGCAGCAGATCAACGACCTTGATGTTGAAATCGAAACCTTAAAGAAGAATCAGTCGGATTCTACTCTCATGAAGGGCAAACTGGAAAACGAAATCGCTCTTTTAGAGGAGCAGATTCGTTCTGCTAATGCAACTGATGAAAATATGGCAATCCGTATCGCTGAAATCGAGGCAGATAAGGCAGATAAAGAAAGCCAGTTAGCAGATTTCAAGGCTGAAAAGGAAAATCTTGATAAGACATTGGAGGAAGCGGTAGAGCGTCTCAATTCTGTTAAGACTAACTACAGTGAGCTCCAGGTTGCAATCACTTCAAATAACGCAAAAATTGAGCAGGACAACAAAGCAATCATGGAACTGCTCAACAATCGTGCTTCAATCAAGTCTAAGGAGCAACGTCTTGAGACTATGCTTGAGCAGACAAACATCCGCAAGGCAAAGCTTAATCAGCGTCTCCTTGAAAGAAAGACTCGTGAAGAGGATTTGGATGTTGCTGTTGCCCTTGCAGAGGATGAGTTTAAGAATGCACAGTCACTTCTTCTCGAGCTTCAGGAAAAGGACAAGGAATACACAGAAAAGGCGGCTGAATGGAAAAAGAAGAGCCGTGAGAATTCCAATGCATTACAGGCTAAGAAGGATGAGTTCGCTCGTGTTCAGACTAGATTAGAGTCAATCAAGAACATAGCTGAGCGCTACGAGGGATACGGAAATTCTACTCGTAAAATCATGGAACAAAAAGGGCGAATCGATGGTATCGAGGGTGTTATCTCTGACCTTATCCATGTTGAAAAGAAATACGAAATGGCTATCGAGACAGCTCTCGGTGGAAACATTCAAAATATCGTTACAGCTGACGAGGCTTGCGCAAAGAAGCTTATCAGCTACTTAAAGGAAAATAAGCTTGGTCGTGCCACATTCCTTCCTTTGACATCCGTTGATGGAAGAGGCAATTTCAAAAAGACAGAAGTTCTTAACGATAAGGGAGTTCTTGGTCTTGCATCAGAGCTTGTTACATGTGATAGCAAGTTTGATGGCGTTGTAGCTTATCTTCTTGGTAGAGTTGTAGTTGCTGACAATATCGATTCAGCTATCGCTCTTGCAAAGAAAAACAATTACAGCATCCATATCGTTACACTTGATGGTGAATACCTTGCACCGGGTGGTTCAATGGCCGGTGGTCACTTCAAGAACAAATCAAATCTTCTTGGTAGAAATCGTGAGATTGAGGAGCTTGAAGGCAAGCTTGATGTTATCTCTAAGGAGATGGATGAGCTTAAGAACCGTGAGGGTGAGATTGAGACAGCTGTTGCACTTCTTGAAAGTGATAGAGATGACAACACTACAAAGCTGAATGAAGCAGCTATTGCTTTAAATACTGCAAAGCTTGGCTTAGATAGAGCAAATGAGCAGAAGAAGGAAAGCTTAACTGCTTATGAGGGCCTTTCTAAGGAAAGCGAAGAACTTGAAACACAGCTCACTGAAATTGCTGCTGGTAAGAAGGAAATCGAGTTCGAAAAGCAGGAATCAGAAGACAAAGAAGCAGAACTCAAAGCTGAAATTCAAAAGCTTTCAGACGAAGTTGATGAGAAGACTTACATGGAGACTTCTGTTAACAGAACAATGTCTGAGGTTCAGATTGAGGAGGCTAATGCTAGACAGAAGGTTGATTTCGTTCAGCAGAACTTAGACCGTATCACATCTGAAATTGAAAAGTGTGTAGCTGATATTGCGGTTATTAAAGAAAATGCTCAGTCTACTAAGGAAGAGACAGAGGCAAAGAGAGCTCGAATCGACGAGATTAAGGCTACAATATCTGCATCTGACGAGTCTTTTGGAAAGCTTGAGGAAGAAATCAAAGAAGCTGTTGCAAGAAAAGAAGAGCTTAATAACTCACACAAGAACTTCTTTGAGCAGCGTCAGGAGATTACAGATAGAATCGCTGAATTAGACAAGGAAATCTATCGTCTTGATTCTCAGAGAGAGAAAATCAGCGATGCTATTTCATACCAGAACAATTACATGTGGAATGAATATGAGCTTACATATCATTCGGCAGAAGAATTAAAGGATCCAGAGTACAACGATTTGGATCAGATGAAGAAGGATGCTTCTAAAATCAAAAATGCTATCCGAGCTATGGGAAATGTTAATGTAAACGCTATCGAGGAGTTCAAGGAGCTTTCTGAGCGTTACAACTTCCTTAAGGGACAGCACGATGATTTGGTTGAGGCAGAGGCTTCTCTTGTTCGTATTATCGATGAGCTCGATGAGGGAATGAGAAAGCAGTTTGCTGAAGGATTCAAGGACATCCAGGTGCAGTTCGATAAGGCATTCAAGGAATTGTTCGGTGGTGGACATGGTACACTTGAGCTTGTTGATAGTGAGGACTTACTTGAGACAGGTATTATCATCAATGCCCAGCCACCAGGAAAGAAGCTTATCAATATGATGCAGATGTCCGGTGGTGAGAAATCACTTACTGCAATTGCATTATTGTTTGCTATTCAGAACCTTAAGCCATCTCCATTCTGTCTCTTGGACGAGATTGAGGCGGCTCTTGATGATGCAAACGTAGATAGATTTGCTGGATACTTACACAAGCTTACAAAGAATACACAGTTCATCGTTATCACTCACCGACGTGGTACTATGAACGCAGCAGACAGATTATTCGGTATCACAATGCAGGAGAAGGGTGTTTCAGCTCTTGTTTCTGTAAATCTTATCGAAGCACAGTTAGATGATTAATCCTTAGCTGGAGGTTATATGGCAGAAAAAATCAGCTTCTGGCAGCGCCTTATAAAGGGCCTGACCAAAACAAGAGACAATTTTATAAAGTCGATGGATTACATTTTCAACGGCTTTTCAAATATCGATGAGGACTTCTACGAGGAGCTTGAAGAAGTCCTTATCATGGGTGATATTGGTGTGCGCACAACAGAGACTATCCTAGACGATTTAAGAGAGGCAGTAAAAAAGGAGCACATTAAGGAGCCTGCCGAGTGCAAGCAGTTTCTTATCAACGAAATTAAAGAGCAGATGGCTCTCGATGAGACATCATTTGATTTTGAAAAGAAGACATCTGTTGTTTTAGTAATCGGTGTAAATGGTGTTGGAAAGACAACCACAATCGGAAAGCTTGCTGGAAAGCTTCAGGCTGCTGGCAAAAAGGTTATGGTTGCGGGTGCTGACACATTCCGCGCAGCTGCATCTGATCAGCTTAAGGAATGGGCAGACAGAGCATCTGTGGATTTCATTGGTGGTCCAGAGGGCTCAGATCCAGCGGCAGTTGTTTATGATGCTGTTCACGCAGCAAAGGCTAGAAATGTAGATGTTCTTCTTGTGGACACTGCAGGTAGATTGCACAACAAAAAGAATCTTATGAACGAACTTTCTAAGATTAACAGCACTATCTCAAAAGAATTCCCAGAGGCTTATCGGGAGACACTTATTGTGTTAGACGGTACAACAGGCCAAAATGCCCTTGTTCAGGCTAGAGAATTCTCTGAGGTTACAGATATATCTGGTATTGTTATTACAAAATTAGATGGAACTGCAAAAGGCGGTATTGCAATTGCTATCCAATCTGAGTTAAAATTGCCAGTAAAATATATTGGTGTTGGAGAAACAATTGACGACTTAGAAAAGTTCAACGCAGATGAATTTGTTGATGCATTATTCTACGCTGAACAATAGTAAGCCACACAAGAGGGAGACTAATTATGCTTACATTGGACAAATTTGAAGAAGCCTCAAAGATTGTCACTGAGGTAACACATGAGACAAAGCTGGTTTACAGCGATTATTTTAGTGAGAAGTGCGGAAATATGGTTTACCTTAAGCCAGAGAATATGCAGCTTACTGGTGCATATAAGCTTAGAGGTGCATATTACAAAATCAGCACTCTTACAGATGAGGAGAGAGCAAAGGGACTAATTACAGCATCAGCCGGTAATCATGCTCAGGGTGTTGCATATGCAGCTAGCAAATATGGCGTAAAAGCAACAATCGTTATGCCTACAACAACTCCTCTCATTAAGGTCAACCGTACAAAGAGCTATGGTGCCGATGTTGTTTTATATGGTGATGTATATGATGAGGCATGTGAGTATGCTTACAAGCTTGCTGATGAGCATGGCTACACATTCATCCATCCTTTTGACGATTTAGCAGTTGCAACTGGTCAGGGTACTATTGCAATGGAAATCTTCAAGGAGTTGCCTCTTGTTGAGTATATTCTTGTTCCAATCGGTGGTGGCGGACTTGCTACAGGTGTATCTACACTTGCAAAGCTTCTTAATCCAAAGATTAAAGTAATCGGTGTTGAGCCTAGTGGAGCTGCTTCACTTCAGGCATCATTTGCAAAGGGAGAGGTTACAACACTTCCTTCTGTAAATACTATTGCTGATGGTACTGCAGTAAAGACTCCAGGTTCAAACATTTTCCCTTATCTTCAGGAAAATATCGATGAGATTATCACAGTAGACGATGATGAGCTTATCGTTGCATTCCTTGATATGGTAGAGAATCACAAGATGGTAGTTGAAAATTCAGGACTTCTTACAGTTGCTGCATTGAACCATCTTGGTTTCAAAGACAAGAGAGTTGTATCTGTACTTTCTGGTGGAAATATGGACGTTATCACCATGTCTTCAGTGGTACAGCAGGGTCTTATCTTTAGAGATAGAATCTTCACAGTATCTGTACTTCTTCCTGATAAGCCAGGTATGCTTGCAAAGGTTTCACAGCTTATTGCAGATCAGCAGGGCAATGTTATCAAGCTTGAGCACAATCAGTTTGTTACAACAAATCGTTCTGCAGCTGTTGAGCTTCGCATCACTCTTGAGGCATTCGGTACAGAACACAAGGAGCAGATCCTTAAGGCTTTGGATGAAGGCGGTTACAGACCAAAGATAGTTAGAACTTCACTTTAATAATATTAGAGGTGTAAAGTATTTATACTTGACACCTCTATTTTATTATAGTATATTATTTAAGGTCGCTAAAAGGAGAAATATGGAAGACAAGATTAAATCTGGTTATTTATATGATTTTTATGGTGAGCTTTTAACAGAGCATCAGCGTAGCGTATACGAGATGAGCATCAACGATGACTTATCCCTTGCAGAAATAGCAGATTCACTTTCCATTTCCCGTCAGGCGGTGCACGATATTTTAAAGAGATGCGATAAGCTTTTACAGGATTATGAATCTAGGCTCCATCTCGTAGAAAAGTTTATGAACATTAGAGGAGATGTCATTCGTATAAATGAATTGACAGAAGGAAATCCTAGCGAAGCTACTTTATCAGAGATTTCCCGATTATCTCAGTTGATTTTAGAGGAACTATAATTTATGGCTTTTGATTCACTTTCAGAAAAGCTTCAAGGCGTATTTAAGAATCTAAGAAGCAAGGGCAGACTTACAGAAGCTGATGTAAAGGCTGCTTTAAAGGAAGTTAAGATGGCACTTCTTGAGGCCGATGTTAACTTCAAGGTTGTAAAGCAATTTACAAACACTGTCACAGAGCGAGCAATTGGTTCAGATGTTATGAACGGCTTGAATCCTGGACAGATGGTTATAAAGATTGTTAACGAAGAGCTTGTTAATTTAATGGGCTCAGAGGTTACAGATATTACTTTTGGCACAGGCGGGGCCATTACCACTATCATGATGGTTGGTCTTCAGGGTGCCGGTAAAACAACTACCACAGCGAAGCTTGCTGGCAAGGTAAAGCAAAAGGGCAAAAAGCCTTTATTGGTAGCTTGTGATATTTATCGTCCTGCAGCTATTGAGCAGTTGCAGATCAATGGTAAAAAGCAGGATGTTGAGGTTTTCTCTTTAGGAGATAAAGAAAAGCCTGTAAAGATTGCCAAAGAGGCAATGGCTTATGCTAAAAAGAACGGCTTCGATGTTGTTATCTTCGATACAGCCGGTCGTCTTCACATAGATGAGGATATGATGAATGAGCTCGCAGCAATCAAGAGCAATATCGATATCCTCAATACCATTTTGGTAGTTGATGCCATGACAGGTCAGGATGCAGTTAATGTTTCAGCTACATTCGATGAAAAGATTGGCATTGATGGAGTAATCATCACAAAGCTTGATGGTGATACTCGAGGCGGTGCAGCCCTTTCTATTAAGGCTGTCACAGGAAAGCCTATTCTTTACGCTGGTATGGGCGAAAAGCTTTCAGATTTGGAGCAGTTCCATCCAGATAGAATGGCAAGCCGAATCCTTGGTATGGGTGATGTACTTTCACTCATCGAAAAGGCAGAGGCAGAAATCGATAAAGATGCAGCAATGCAGCTTTCAAAGAAAGTAAAGAAAGCATCATTCGATTTCAATGATTATCTCACTTCTATGGAGCAGATGAAAAAGCTTGGTGGCCTTTCATCCATCCTTGGAATGATGCCTGGTATCAATTCTAGCCAGTTGGCTCAGATTGAAGGGGCTGTGGATGATAAAAAGCTTGCACACATCGAAGCTATCATCCTTTCCATGACTCCTGCAGAGCGTGAGAATCCAAAATTACTAAATCCTAGCAGAAAGCACAGAATTGCTGCTGGAGCTGGTTTAGATATAGCAGAGGTTAATCGCTTCGTTAAACAATTCGAACAATCAAAGAAGATGATGAAGCAGATGCCAAATATGATGGGCAAGGGACGCCGCGGAATGCGCTTCCCATTTTAGCCAAGACCATTTAGTTTTATTATTTAGGAGGAATTAAAAATGGCAGTAAAGATTAGATTAAAGAGAATGGGTCAGAAGAAGAGACCAATCTACAGAATCGTAGTAGCAGATGCAAGAGCACCTCGTGATGGTAGAAACATCGATGAGATCGGTACATACGATCCAAACCAGGAGCCAGCAGCAGTTACAGTTGATGCTGAGGCAGCTAAGAAGTGGATCTCAAACGGCGCAAAGCCAACAGAGACAGTTGCTAGACTTTTCAAGCAGGCAGGCGTTCAGTAAACACTCGAAAGGAATGAATAGTGATGAAAGAATTAGTTGAAGTAATTGCTAAGTCACTTGTAGACAATCCTGAGGAGGTTGTAGTTTCAGAGAAGGAAGACGCTAAATCAATCGTTGTTGAGCTTCGCGTTGCACCATCTGATATGGGTAAGGTTATTGGAAAGCAGGGCAGAATTGCCAAGGCTATCCGCGCTGTAGTAAAGGCTGCAGCCTCAAAGATTGACAAGAAAGTTATCGTTGATATTGTTGACGTTGACTAATGTTTTAGGAACCTGAGTTTTCAGGTTCCTTTTTTTATTGGACTAATAATGCTTTTAAATTATAAATTCAAAAATTTTTTAAAATGCTTTACTAAAAAAATTGAATTTGTTAAAATTTTTAATGGTGTGGCTATCCACATCATTAAATATAATTTTTAAGGAGAGATGTAATATGAAAAAGAAATTAGCGTTAATGCTAGCAACAGTAACAGCGGTTGCAACAGTATTCACAGGATGCGGTGGAAAGGACATTTCTGGGAACTATGTTTCAGAAATCAAGCTTGCTCAGTTTTCAACACAAGAGGATATGCAGGCATTAGCTGATGTTGGAATTAATGCCGGAGATATCACTATGGATGTGACATTAGAGTTATCAGATGACAACACATTCACAATGGCTTTTGATACTACAAGTTTCAAAGATCAGTTTTCTACACTTGTAGATGATAGCATGGATACAATTATTGATAAGTCTTTAGAGTCTGAAGGTTTTTCAAGATCAGATATTACTGATGAAGTTGCACAGTATTCTGGTTATGAAAGTGCTGATGCTTTGTTTGCAGATATGGAGAACGAGATTAAAGGTTCTTTAGATGATATTTATTCTGGAATTGATGAGGAACTACAGGAATATTCAGTTTCAGGCGATTATAAAGTTAAGAAAGATTCTGTTGTCTTTGTTGTTAATGGTGAAGATGAATTACTCTTAGATAAGGGGACTATCAACGAAGATGGTTCTATCACAGTTAATTCAGAAAGTGATGGTACTGTAGTTAGCCTTGAATTTGAGTTACAGCAGTAGTATGTCTTTAATATCGAAGGGTGAATAAAAAGTATTTGTAAATTAAAAATTAAAGTGGAATCTCTATGATTCCACTTTTTCTGTAGATGGAGAAGTCCAGGGGGGATAATGAACCAAAAGAATAACTCAAGAGAATTTAATCCTTTTATACTGCTGATAATCATTCCTTTTCAGCTACTCTTTGATTATCTTGTTTTACATTTTACGTTTGAATTGGAAGTGAATGGTAATCCAGATGCACATGGGCATCCTACAGGTTTGATGACGGCAACAATGTTTATTTTTATGTCAGTGATAACGCTTGTTGTCATTATTCTAACGCTGTTTAGCATTATTATAATTTACATGGTCAGAAATAAGAGGATGAAAGCGATGGTGAATCAGTTGGTTAGATATAGAATGATATTTACCGGTAGAGTGCAGGGAGTTGGTTTTAGATATACAGCTAATAATGCAGCCAACCAGTATCACCTTACTGGGTATGTGAAAAATGAATATGATGGCTCGGTCACTGTAGAGGTTCAGGGAGCCGAGGAAGCTATATACTTGTTTATTAAGTCGCTGGCTAATGATAGGTATATAGGCATTGACGATATACAAAAGCAGCAGATTCCTATTGAAGCTGATGAAAGAGGCTTCATTGTTCAGTATTAAATTAGGATGATGATTTATATGAATTTGCTATCATAGATGGCTAATGACAGGCATCTAGTCCATAAGGGCTAGGTGCTTTTTTATATTTAAGATAGAATTCACAAATTGTAGTTAGAAATAACTAACCATATGTGCTATTATTTAATTAAGATTGAAAAGACTAGATAAGACTAGATAAGACAAGGAGGAGACAGGTGAATAAAGTATCTTTAAGAAATGTATCAAAGGTTTATAACGTGGGAGAAAAAGAGTTTCGAGCTTTGGACCATGTTGATTTAGACATTGAGGAAGGAAAATTTGTAGTAATACTTGGTCCGTCAGGAGCAGGAAAATCTACATTACTTAATCTCATTGGAGGAATGGATACTCCTTCTGAAGGAGAGGTAATTGTAAATGGGGAAAATATTACCGGATATTCGGAGAATAAGCTCAGCGATTTTAGAGCTAAATCGGTAGGCTTTATTTTCCAGTTTTACAATATTCTTCCTTCACTTACTGTAAAAGAAAATGTGGAGTTGATTAATGAAATTGTAAAAAATCATCTTGATGCGGATGAAGCGCTTCAGGATGTGGGATTATCAGAACACATGAATAAATTTCCTAATCAATTATCTGGTGGCGAACAGCAGCGTGTTTCTATCGCACGTGCTATTGCAAAGAATCCAGCACTTCTTTTATGCGATGAACCTACAGGTGCCCTTGATTCTCAAACAGGTGTAATGATTCTCAAGATTTTGAAAAAGCAAACTACAAAGGAAAGAGGCAATAATACAGTTATTATCGTTACCCATAATGCACTTATTGCAGATATCGCCGACGTTGTTATACGTGTGAAAAACGGCAAAATAAAGAGTGTAGAAGAGAATGCAAATCCAGCAAACATAGATGAGGTTCAATGGTAAAATGTTGAGAAAAAAATTATTAAGAGATATAAAGGAAAACTTGGGACAATTCTTTACCATTTTTTCCATGATATTTTTGGCGATTATGGCATTTTCAGGTATCAATGCTTTTTCAGATGGATTGAAATATTCTTCAGTAGAATTCTATGAAAAGAACAATCTTCAAGATTTATGGTTGTATGGTGAAAATTTTTCCGAGGAAGATTTAGATAAAATTAAGGCGTTAGACAATGTAGCAGATGCAGAAAGATATCTTTCGATGCAGGGCTCAGTAGATGTGGAAAATAAGGAGAATTCAGAACTTGAAAATATTCAAGTTGAGTTGAATTTCCTGGATGCAGAGGATGATGAAAAGAATATTTCAACCATGTATTTAAGAGATGGCGAGGAATACAGCCCAGATAAAGATGGTGTTTGGGTTGGATATTATTTCGCTAAGGCCAGAGATATTCAAGTTGGAGATAAACTGACATTTTATGTAGAGGGCTATAAATTTACAGAGGTGGTTCGCGGAATTGTATCATCTCCAGATCACGTATATACGGTATCTGATCCTACTGTTATTTTCCAGGATGCCGCTGATTTCGGATGGGTGTATTTATCAATGAGGGAATTTCCTAAGGAATACCTGTATGATGATATTTTCGTCTATCCAAATGCTATAGTTGATGTGACAGGAGTAGCTCCTAATCCATATATTAATTCTAATGAGCTTGATGAATTTGAGAACAAACTAAAGTCAGTAAAGAATGAGCTGTATGAGCTTGATGACATTTCTATAAGTGCAATCACTGGTAGAGATGTATGGCCATCTTATGAGACTTTAAAGGCAGAATCTGAGGAGGGGGATACCTACTCAGGCATGTTTACTGTTTTGTTTGTTTTCATAGCAGGTCTTTCTGTTGTTACAACTATGAGCCGATTTGTAAAGAAACAGCGAGTGCAGATTGGAACATTGAAGGCTTTAGGATTTAGAAATAGAAAAGTTACAATGCATTATATTGCATATGGCTTTTGGGTAAGCTTAATTGCTGCAATTCTTGGAATTGTAATTGGTGGTCCTGTACTTGGTCAGCCTTTCCTTAACATGGAGCTTTCTATGTTTGATTTGCCAGACGCTCACAGATGTATTCTAAGTAAGAATTATATAGTTGCCGCTTCAATTGTTATCGTAATTACGATAATTACTTATTATTCAATAAAGAGTATTTTGAAGGAATCTGCAGCTCAAACTCTTAGACTTGAAGTTCCACACATTAAAATTAAGGCCAAGGAAGGCGGCAAAGGGCTAAGCGCCAAATTGCCATTTTCCGTAAAATGGAATCTGAGGGATATTTTCAGAAGTAAATCAAGAAGTATCATGGCTATAGTTGGTGTTATGGGTTCTACACTTTTAATAGTGATGGCATTTGGCATGCAGGATTCACTTCAGCATTATCTTGAATGGGAGTTTGATAAGATACAAGCATATAATTACAAGCTCAATCTTTCGGAGAATGTTTCAGATGAAAGATTAGATGAATTGTTTGATGCATACGGAGATGCAACCAGTCAGACAGTTGCCATCGAATACAAGGATTCAGAGGGTAATATAGTAACTTCTTCTATTACTGTAAATGATTCAGATGGATATTTACGAGTATCTGACCATGATACAAACACCTATGATATTAATGATGGAATACCAGGAAACACAGATGGAGACGTAAATGAAGCTGGGGCGCTTTTTGCAACAGAAAAACTTCTTAAAGATAATGAATTTTCATTAGGAGATACAGTTAAATGGAGAATCATGGGGGAGGATGATTGGTATGAAACTAAGATTGTAGCCGCCTACAGAGATCCTCAGAGTCAACAGTTTTCTATGACAAGAGTAGCCTTTGAAGGCCTGGGCGAGGATTATGTTTGCGATACCATTTATACAAATGATGATCTTAGTGTTTTAACTGACTCAGATATAGATGGAGTATCTACGATTTCATCAATTGAATCATTGAAAGAGCAGATGAATGTTATGCTTGAGATGATAAGCAGCATGATAGTTTTATTAATCGCAATATCAGCTATCCTTGGGTTTATTATCATTTACAATATGGGAATTCTTGCACTTAGCGAGAAGATGTACCAGTTTGCAACGCTTAAGGTATTAGGCTTTAAGTTTAATAAACTGGCGCTTATTTACACCCAGCAAAATCTATGGCTTACCTTAGTAGGGATAATCCTTGGTTTACCACTAGGGTATGAATTTACTGACTGTATGTTTAAATATGCTATAGGTGACAATTACGATTTCTTTGCGAACATAGATATATCAGCCTATCTGATTGCAATAATAGGTACACTTTTAATCATGTTTGTTACAAGTATTGCTTTGTCTCGTAATCTTAAAAAGATAGATATGGTTGCAAGCCTCAAGGCCAATGAGTAAAATAATTGATAGCCCTATCATTTGCAAAGAGCTATTTGTATATGATAGTCTAATAGAAAAAATTAGGAGTTAATTAGTTTGGAAGATTTATATCAGGTTGGTTCAATTACACAGACTCATGGAATTAGAGGCGAGGTAAAGGTTTTTCCTCTTACAGACGATATTTCCAGATTTAAGAATATGAAGAATTTGCTTTTGGATGCAGGTAAGGAGGGCTATATCAGCCTTGAGGTTGAAAATGCTCGTCCACAGAAGAATCTTGTTATCCTTAAGTTTAAAGGCATCGATAATATCAATGATATTGAAAAATATAAGGGCCATGGCCTTTATGTGACAAAGGATAATCGCGTAGACCTTAAGGAGGATGAGTATTTCATCGCGGATCTTATTGGCTGTGATGTTTATCTTGATTCTGACAAGGACAACAGATTTGGCACTATTTCGGATGTTATGGAAACTGGCGCTAATGATGTTTATGAGATTACCCTTGAAAGCGGCAAAACTGTTCTTGTCCCTGCTATCAAGGATTGCATCTTGGATGTAGATATCGAAGGGCGCAGAATGGAAATTCATTTGATGGAAGGATTGATGGATTAATATGAAGTTTTATATTTTAACCCTTTTTCCAGAAATGATTGAGGATGCGTTAAATACCAGTATCCTTGGCCGTGCTAGCAAGGCTGGTTCTATTTCATTCGAAGCTATTAATATTCGTGATTACACACTTGATAAGCATAAAAAGGTGGATGATTATCCATATGGCGGTGGTGCCGGCATGGTTATGCAGGCACAGCCAATATACGACGCATACCAGGCAGTTTGCGAAAAGGCTGGACACAAGGTTCATTGCATTTATTTGACACCACAGGGGAAGCTTTTCAAGCAACCAGATGCAAAGACACTTGCTTTAAAAGAAGATATTTGTTTACTTTGCGGACATTATGAGGGCATCGATGAAAGAGTGCTTGAGGAAATCGTTGACGAGTATTATTCAATCGGCGACTATGTGCTTACTGGTGGCGAGCTTCCATCACTTGTTATGATTGATGCTATTTCACGTATGGTTCCGGGAGTACTTACAAACTCAGAATCAGGAGAGGATGAATCTCTTGAAAACAACCTTTTAGAGTATCCTCAGTATTCTAGACCAGAGGTTTGGAACGATAGACGAGTTCCAGCTATTCTTTTATCAGGTGATCATGCAAAGGTTGATGCGTGGAGACATGAACAATCAATTGAGCGTACCAAAGAGCGCAGGCCTGATTTATATGCTAAATATTTGGAAAATGATTGTTGATTATTATAAACAACCATGTTATTATAAATGAGTTGCAAAAAAGAGATGTTCCGCTGTTATTCAATAGGGAATATTAAGAATGTCGCTAAATTTGGAGGAATAAAAATGAACGCAAACGAGATTATCAGAAACATTGAAGCTGCCGAGCTTAAGGCAGAAGTACCTGAGTTTCAGGTAGGTGACACAGTAAAGGTTTACGGCCGTATCGTTGAGGGTAACCGTACTCGTACACAGGTATTCGAGGGTACAGTTATTAAGAGACAGGGTGGAAGCAACCGTGAGACATTCACAGTTCGTAAGTCATCAAACGGCGTAGGCGTTGAAAAGACTTGGCCACTTCACAGCCCTAACGTTGAGAAGATCGAAGTAGTTAGAAAAGGTAAAGTTCGTAGAGCTAAGCTATTCTACCTCAGAGAGCTCACAGGTAAGAAGGCAAAGGTTAAGGAGAGAATCTAATCTCGGAATCCACTGGAACAGTCACTTTATTGTGACTGTTCTTTATTTTTAGACTAAAGTGCGGTATATTTATACTAAAGATTTAAAGGGATTTTTGTATGCTTTTATCAATTAAACGATTATTTAATAAAACCTTTCATCGTAGAAACGATGGGCTAAATTTTAGAAGACGCCGCAAGAAAATAAATTTCGATAAAGTAAGATACGTTTTGATATTTTTGCTGGAATTAGTGCTTGTGATTGGCTTGGCATTTGGAGTTGTTACTGCATTCGGCAAACAGGTAGAATGTTCCAATGCATCTATGGAGCCAACCTATCAAACATCCGATATATTACTTGTAAACACCATTGCTTACAAGTTCTCTGAGCCTGAGGCAGGGGATGTTATCGCATTCAAGCCAAAGTCTAATGTTAACGCCAGCTACAGCGTAAAGCGTGTTATTGCAGTACCGGGGGATACTATCTATATCAGCAATGGCCGTATTTACATCAATGATGAATTATACAAAGAAAATCTTGATGTGGAGCGCATAGAAAATCCAGGTATTGCAGCGACTCCAATTACACTTTTGGATGATCAGTATTTTGTACTAGGTGATAATCGTAATTCTTCAGAGGATTCGCGTTATGAAAGTGTTGGTTTTGTTTCCAATGAAGATATTTTAGGCAAGGTTTGGGCTAAATACCCATTCTAACGAGAGGTGAATATGGAATTTCAATGGTATCCAGGGCATATGACCAAAGCAAAGCGTCAGATGCAGGAGGATATAAAACTTATAGATTTGGTTATCGAGGTTATCGACGCTAGATGTCCTATATCTAGCCGAAATCCTGATATAAATGGACTTGCTAATGGCAAGCTTCGACTTGTTCTTTTAAACAAATCTGATTTAGCAGACAAAGCTGTTAATCAGAAATGGATTTCGTATTTCAAGGATCAGGGCTTTTATTGCGTCGAGCTGGATTCTCGTGATAGAAAGAACATGAAGGGCGTTCAGGCCACACTTGATGAGGTTTGCGCCGCAAAGTTTGAAAAGGACAGAAAACGTGGCATTAAGAATCGCCCAGTTAGAGCCATGGTTGTAGGTATTCCTAATGTTGGAAAGTCTACATTCATTAATTCATTTGCAGGTAAAGCAGTAGCAAAGACTGGTAATAAGCCAGGTGTTACAAAGGGCAAACAATGGATTAAGCTTAATAAATCAGTTGAGCTTCTTGATACACCAGGTATTCTTTGGCCAAAGTTTGAGGATAACACTGTTGGTCTTCATTTAGCATTCATCGGTTCTATCAATGATGCAATCATCGAAACCAGAGAGCTTGCTATGGAGCTTGCAGATTTTATAAAAGAGACTTATCCAGGAGCATTAGCAGCTCGTTATGAAGTAAATGAAGATTTAGTTAATCATGAAATTATTACTGAAATAGCCCTCAAGAGAAACTTCTTGAAAAAGGGCTCGGAGCCAGATTTCGACAAGGCTGCTTCAGTTTTAATAGATGAATTTAGAAACGGTAGTCTAGGAAAAATTTCACTTGAAAGGCCATAAGCATGAAGGTTATCGACTTTAACGAGGAAGAGCAGGAAATCAAAAGAGACATCGAAAGGGCTAGACAGAATATTAAAGAAGTAGAAGATTTGTCGGACTTCGATTCAAAGCCTAAAAAAGAAAAGAAGAAAAAGAAAGATGATGAGGAAGAACCTCTTACAAAAGAATCAGTTGCTAAGGAAATTATTAGCGTAATCATTAATGTCTTGGTATGTTTTGGCATTGTTTTTCTTATCACCCATTTCATAGGGCAGCGTACGGTAGTTAGTGGTTCATCTATGGAAGATACTTTGTCAGATGGGGACAATCTTATCGTTGACAAAATCAGCTATCGTTTTAACGAACCAGAGCGTTTTGATGTGGTTGTTTTTCCGCCTAAATACGAGGAAGACACATATTACATTAAGCGAATCATCGGCTTGCCAGGTGAGGTAGTTAGCATAGACAGCGAAGGCACTATTTATATCAACGGCGAAGTGCTTGATGAGCAATATGGCACTGATGTTATTATGAACGCTGGCCTTGCTAGCAGCGAAATTCTTCTTGGACCTGATGAATACTTTGTTCTAGGAGACAATCGAAACAACAGTACAGACTCGCGTTTTGAGGCTGTTGGTAATGTTAAAGGTGAAGACATTGTGGGACGAGCTTGGCTTAGAGTTTACCCATTTGATTCATTTGGACTTGTAGAGAATATAGAATAGACATGAGCGAAAAGAAGATTTCAGAAATTCAAAAAGAATACAAAGAGACTAGTGAGCTTTTACTTCCGGATTTCATCGAAGAATATATTAATGATGGCCGACCAGGAGTTTCAAAAATCATAGGCATGGCCCAGAAACGTATGGAAAAGCTTCGTATTGAGAGGGAACGCATAGAACGCCTCAAGGAATATGAAAAACAGTATTGGCCTGAATTTGACTATATTGGCGGTATTGATGAAGTTGGAAGAGGACCACTTGCGGGCCCTGTTGTTACAGCTTGCGTTGTCTTGCCAAAGGATTGCAGTATCCTTTATATCAATGATTCTAAAAAGCTTTCAGCCTCAAAAAGAGAAGAATTATACGAAATCATTATGAAAGAGGCTGTTTCAGTTGGAATTGGCGTATGCTCAGAGCAGCGCATAGATGAAATCAACATCCTTCAGGCTACATACGAAGCAATGCGCCAGGCTATTTCAGAATGCTCAGTAGAGCCACAGGTATTGTTAAATGATGCAGTTACTATACCTGAGGTAAAAATACAGCAAGTTCCAATTATAAAGGGTGATGCCAAATCAATATCTATTGGTGCAGCCAGCATTATTGCAAAGGTTACTAGAGATAGAATGATGGTAGAATACGACAGCATTTATCCTGAATATCATTTTGCATCTAACAAGGGTTACGGTAGCGCAGAGCATATCGAGGCTCTCAAGAAATACGGCCCTTGTCCAATTCATAGAAGATCCTTTATAGGAAACTTTGTTTAATTAGGTGAATTATGAACATTAACACTGGACTGAATCCTTACAACTCAAATTATGTTAACGGAGCTGACATGACAAAGCTGAGTCAGAGTCAGTCCCTTACGGGCTCTGTAACTGACAACCTCAAGGAAGGCGAGGTTTTTGAGGGCTCTGTTAACTCGATTGACAATGGCAAGGTTACTATTGGGCTTGCCAATGGTCAGACTATGACGGCGCGTTTGGATTCAGGAGTTAGTCTTACTCCTGGTCAGTCTGTGTTTTTTGAAGTAAAAAGCAACGATGGGAATCTTATACAAATTCGTCCAGTATCTCTTACTAGTCTAGATGCTAATCCTACACTTCTTAAAGCTTTGGATATGGCCAATTTGGCAGCTACAGAGCGCACAATCAACATGGTTAATTCAATGATGCAGAATTCTATGTCTGTCAGCCCTGAGAATTTGACAGCTATGAATCGTGCTATGATTAACAACCCAGGGGTGGATATTCAGACTCTAGTAACTATGTCTAAATCAAATCTTCCGATTACACCTGAAAACGTCAGCATGTTCCAAAACTATGCTAACGACAAGGCTGTGCTATCAGATAATTTTGATGTGATTTCAGATATGCTTCACGAGATAATGACTAGCAGTGAAGTATCTACAGGAGATGTAATTGGCATTAATAATGCTATTAGGGATATATTTGTTAACACTAATGAGGTTATTGCTGCAGAAGCTGCTGCCCCTGCAGAAAGCACTTCTGTAGTGGCTGATAACACCGCAGCTGCTGTCACAGAAAATACTACTAATGTTACAAACAATCCAGCTGTTGCCACAGAAAATGCCATTGTTATAGAAGCTGGCCAGCAGCCTCAGGTGAATGGACAGGTAACTCCTGAGCAGGCAGTGAATCCTAATCAGGTTCAGTCTGGCATGGTAGAAACAGAGGCTATTATTTCTAATCAGACAGAAAGCACTACTGTTAACCAGGCTCAGGTTATGGAAAATGAGCTTGGTACACAGGTTTTAAATACATTTGCATCTGAAAAACAGATTGATTCATTCAACACTATATTGAATACTTTGCCTGATTTTCCAAAGGATAATCACGAGATTTTTGCTGAAAATGGCACTCTCAAGGCAGATGCAGATATGAGTCAGGTTTTCAGGGAAATTACAGATTATCTTAATAATCATCCTGATATTCCTAAGCAGACACTCAATGATATTATTGGAGCACCTTTATATAAGGGGCTTCTTAAAAATATAATTACTAATAGCTTTGCAATGGAGCCAAAGGAGGTAACCAAGCCAGGTGAGATTTCAAAGCTGTATGAAAGAGTTTTGAAGCAGACGGAGGCCTTAGAGCGTCTTGTAGCAAACTTTAATAACAAGGCTGCAGACACAATCAAAACTCAGACATCTCAGATTAAGCAGAATGTCAACTTTATGAATTCTGCAAATGAAATGTACAATTTCATCCAGATTCCGCTTAAGATGTACAATCAGAACACTGATAGTATGCTTTATGTTCGTCAGAACAAAAAGGCATCTTATGAGCAGGGTGAGGAAATCACTGCATTTCTTCACTTTGATATGGAATATTTAGGTTCAACAGATGTTTTTATTAGTTTGAAAGAGTCCAAGGTAGGATGCAAATGGAATCTTGCTAGCGAAGATTCTATGAAGCTTATTGAGGACAATTTAGATATTCTTACTGAGCGACTTGCCAAGAAAGGCTTCTCAGTAACATCTGAGGTGACCTGTGGTGAGCCAAAGAAATCTTTTGTGGAAGATTTCCTTGGGGCTGCGCCAGTATCTACAGAAAACACATCAGAAGGCATAGTTCATAGATATAGCTTTGATATGAGGGCATAATTATGGCAGAAGAAAAGACATTTGATAAAAACAAAACTGCTGTTGCCCTTTCTTACGAGGCTGGAGATACAGCACCAAAGATTTTGGCTTCAGGAAAGGGCTATGTGGCCGAGCAAATCATCGAAGAGGCAAAGAAGGCAGATGTGCCTTTTTACCAGGATAATGAATTGGCTCAGACCCTTAGTAAATTAAATATTGGTGATGCAATTCCACCAGAGTTATACGAGGTTGTTGCTGAGATTTTAGTCTTTGTAAATGATATGGAAAAGATTAAATCAAAGCTAGGTTAGAATTGAGGTTTTATTGAATTACAGAACGCAAGGAAATGATTTTGAAAAGCTGGCAGCTGACTATCTGAAGCGTCAAGGTATGTCTATTCTCAAAATGAATTTTTACTGTAAAATGGGAGAGGTAGACATTATTGCAAAGGATGGCAGCTACTTAGTTTTTGTAGAAGTAAAATATAGAAAATCTGCTGCAAGAGGGACTGGCTTTGAGGCAGTTAACTTTAATAAAATGCGTAAAATTTCTAGAGTCGCAGATTTTTATATGTACAGTCGTCACATGGATGGCGGCACAAGTGTTAGGTTTGATGTTATTGCAATTGAGGAAGGACATTTAAAGCATATTAAAAATGCTTTTGAGTATATACCAGTATGTTAAATTCAAGTCATAAAATCGCTCAGGTAAGTGAAGGCAGCCCTGCTGATAGAGCTGGACTTATTCCTGGGGATATAATCACAAAAATTAATAATGTAGAGCTTGTTGATATTTTTGATTATCATTATTATTCAGATGATGCAGATATCACTGTTGAGCTCCTTCATGAGGATGGGACTACCTCTTCAGTTTTTGTAGAAAAGGAAGAGGGGGAAGACCTTGGTGTAATTTTCTGTAATGGTCTTATGGATGATTATAAATCATGCTCAAATAAATGCGCATTTTGTTTCATCGATCAAATGCCACCAGGCATGCGAGAGACTCTTTATTTCAAGGATGACGATACGCGTCTTTCATTTTTACAGGGTAACTATGTTACTTTGACAAATATGAAGATGGCTGATTTGGATCGTATCATTGCTTATAAGCTTGGTCCTATCAATATATCTGTTCATGCAACTAATCCTGAGCTTAGAGTGAAGCTTTTGCACAACCGATTTGCAGGAGATATTCTTGATAAGATTCGCAAGCTTTATGAAGCAGAAATCCCTATGAATGCACAGGTTGTTTCCTGCCCAGGTCTTAATGATGGCCCAGAATTGGATAGAACAATTTCTGATTTGATGGAGTTTGCGCCTGTCATGAGCTCTATGTCAGTAGTGCCTGTTGGTGTCACAAAGTTCAGAGATGGGCTTTTCCCACTTCGCACATACACACCAGAGGAAGCAGGAAAGGTAATCGACCAAATTGAGCATTGGCAGCAGATAGCAATGGAACGCTTTGGCAATCATTTTGTTCAAGCATCTGATGAATGGTATATTCTTGCAGGAAGACCACTTCCTGAGGCTGATAGATATGACGGTTTTATTCAGCTTGAAAACGGAGTTGGAATGCTAAGACTCCTTCACGAAGAGGTTTTGGATGCCCTTGAGGATATTAAAAAGCCTTTATTTATGAAAAAGCGTCATGTGACTATCGCAACTGGAAAGCTTGCAGCACCATTTATGCGCCAGCTTGCAGATTTGATTACAGAAAAGTTCAATCGAGTTACGGTTGATGTTGTGGCAATCACAAACGAATTTTTCGGAGAAGAGATTACTGTTTCTGGATTAATTACAGGACAGGATTTAATAAAACAGCTTTCAAACAGAGAGCTTGGAGATAGTTTATTATTGTCTTGTACAATGCTTAGAAGTGGTGAGGAAGTATTCCTTGACGATATCACTTTATCTGAGCTTGAGTCGGCTTTACAAGTCAAAACTCGTATAGTACAATCAGACGGGCGTGATTTAGTTTACGCCATAATTGGACATTAGAAAGAGGTATAATATGGCAAGACCAGTAGTGGCCATCGTAGGTCGCCCTAACGTTGGTAAATCCACATTATTTAATGCGCTCGCAGGAGAGCGAATTTCAATAGTAAAAGACACCCCTGGTGTTACAAGAGATAGAATATATGCAGATATTTCATGGTTAAATTACGATTTCACTATGATTGATACAGGCGGTATTGAGCCAGATTCAAAGGATATTATCTTATCACAGATGCGCGAACAGGCTCAGATTGCTATCGATACAGCAGATGTTATCATATTCCTTGTTGATGTAAAGCAAGGACTTCAGGATAGCGATTCAAAGGTTGCAGATATGCTTAGACGTAGCCACAAGCCAGTTGTTCTTGTTGTTAACAAGGTAGACAGCTTTGAGCGTGATATGGCTGATGTTTACGAGTTCTACAATCTTGGTATTGGTGATCCAATTGCTATTTCAGCATCTTCTCGTCTCGGTTTTGGTGATATGCTTGATGTAGTTTGTAGCTATTTTCCAGAGCCTACAGAAAACGAAGAAGAGGACGAGACACCACGTATAGCAGTTATCGGAAAGCCAAATGTTGGTAAATCATCCCTCATTAATAAGCTTTGTGGTGAAGATCGCGTTATCGTTTCAGATATTGCAGGCACCACTCGTGATGCTGTCGATACAAAGGTTCGCTACAATCACAAGGATTACATCTTTATTGATACAGCAGGACTTCGTCGTAAGAGTAAAATCAAAGAGGATTTAGAGCGCTATTCAATAGTTCGTGCGGTTGCCTCTGTTGAAAAGGCAGATGTTGTTATCATTATGATTGATGCTACAGAAGGTGTTACTGAGCAGGATGCCAAAATCGCTGGTATCGCTCATGAGCGTGGAAAGGGTATCATCATTTGCGTCAACAAATGGGATGCTATCGAAAAGAACGATAAAACTATGAAAGAGCACGAGACAAAGATTCGTCAGATTCTTTCATTTATGCCTTATGCATCAATTCTCTTTATTTCTGTTAAGAGCGGACAGCGCCTTGGCAAAATCTATGAGACAATCGATGCAGTTATTGAAAACAACTCAATGCGTATAGCTACAGGTGTTCTTAACGAAATCGTATCTGAGGCAGTTGCACTTCAGCAGCCACCTACAGATAAGGGTAAGAGACTTAAGATATTCTATACAACTCAGGTTGCTGTTAAGCCACCTACATTCGTTATCTTTGTAAACGAGAAATACCTGATGCATTTCTCTTACGTTAGATACTTGGAAAACAGAATTAGAGATGCCTTTGGTTTTGAAGGTACATCTTTAAAATTTATCATTAGAGAGAGAAAGGAAAACGAATAATGGTTGTTTTGGGGAGAATTTTAGCTTTACTTATTGGTTATTGTTTTGGAATGATTTTGATGGGATACCTCATCGGTAAATCTAAGAATATCGACTTAACAAAGGTTGGTAGTGGTAACGTTGGTTCCACTAACACCATGAGAACTCTTGGAGTTCCAGCAGGTCTTGCTACACTTGCTTGGGACTGCCTTAAGTGCGTAGTAGCGGTATTTTTTGTTTGGCTGATTTTTGGACGTTTTGTAGAAAACGTAAACATTTACATGGTATATGCAGGCCTTGGTTGCGTGCTTGGTCACGATTTTCCATGTTACATGCATTTTAAAGGTGGAAAGGGTGTTGCATCCACTCTTGGATTCATCATCGCACTTTTCCCAATGGGACTTCCAATTCCAGCATGTGTATTTATAGCGATTGTTGCACTTACTCGCTATGTATCACTTGGTTCTATCATTGGTGAGCTTTCATTTGCAATCGAAATGCTTATCGGTGCCAAGATGGGACTTTTAGATGGCAAATTTGAAGGGGCACAGCTTAAGGAAGTACTTGTTATTTGCTGCTTAGTATCTGCACTTTCAATTGCACTTCACCATGCAAATATTGGACGTCTAATCAATGGAAAAGAGAACAAATTCTCATTCCATCCAGAAACGAGGGCATAATGGCAAGAATTAGTGTTTTAGGTGCAGGAAGCTGGGGTATAGCCCTTGCTGTAATGCTTAACAAAAATGGTCATGAAGTAGAGGTTTGGTCACATCGTCAGTCACAGGTTGACCAGATGAACGACACTCATACTAGTGACAAAATAAAGGGAGTTAAGCTTCCAGAGTCTATGAAGTTTACTGCAGATATTGAGTCTGCTGCAAAGTTCGCTGATGTTATTTTGATGGCAGTCCCATCAAAAGCAACAAGAGAGACAGCTGAAAAGATTAAATCCTTTGTTAATCCAAATCAGATTTTCATTACTGTTACAAAGGGTATTGAGGAAGATACTCTTTTTACACAGACAGAAATTCTGGAGGATGTGCTAGGAAAAGATAAACGTATATGCGTATTATCTGGTCCAAGCCATGCTGAGGAAGTCGTTGTATTCAAGCCTACACTTGTAGTTGCTGGTTCAACAGACCGTCAGACAGCACTTTTTGTTCAGAATCTTTTCATGAACAAATATTTCAGAGTTTATTCATCACCAGATGTTAAGGGCATCGAGGTTGGTGCTGCGTTGAAAAACGTTATCGCACTTGCTGCTGGTATGTCAGATGGCCTTGGCTTTGGCGACAATGCAAAGGCTGCTCTTATTACTCGTGGCATCAAAGAAATCTCTGCCCTTGCAGTTGCAATGGGCGGGCAGGCTGAGACATTATCAGGTCTTACAGGTGTCGGTGATTTGATTGTTACATGCTCATCTATTCATTCTAGAAACAGAATGGCTGGTTACTATATTGGTCAGGGTATGAGTAAGGATGAGGCTATGGAAAAGGTTGCCATGGTTGTAGAAGGTGTATATTCTGCAAAGGCAGCAAAGAAGCTTGCAGAGAAATACAATATCGAAATGCCAATCGTAGATATCGTAAATGCGGTTCTTTTCGATGGACTTGCTGCTAAGGATGCAGTATATGAGCTGATGACTCGTTCTAAGAAGGATGAAACATCAGATTTAGAGTGGGAGTGTTATGATGTTTAAAAGATGTAAGGAATGGTTACACTTCTTCGGTGTAACCTTTTTTATTTTAGGAATAATTTGCCTGATTCTCTGTGGAATCCAGATAGTGGGATTTATTATAAATAGCTCATCATCCAAGGTTTCCAAGGCAGATGGTTTTACAATTGAAGCTTATGAAGTGAATCTTGATGTGGATGAAAATAATAAAATTCACGTTACTGAAGATATTACTGTAAATTTCTATGAAGATGGGCATCATGGTATTTTTCGTTTTATTCCAGAATGGCTCAAGTATACCTCAAAAGACAAGAAAACTATGTCAAGAAAGGGTGAAATTACTAACCTGGAGTGCGAAAACGAAGAATATACAGTTGATACCATTCATGGAAAGAAGCGAATCAAAATAGGAAGTGCTTATTATACTTTAGATGAAGGTGATTATGACTACGTAATATCCTACGATTATGATATGGGTGGCGATGTTTACAAGGGCTTTGATGAGTTGATTTTTCATGCTTTTGGCGATTATTGGGGCACTGAAATCAATGGAGCTAAGGTTAATATCACTTTGCCTAAGGATATTGATTCATCCAGCAAAGTGTCATTCTTTGCGGACAAAAAGCGTAAGAAAGATATTTCTTCCCAGGTAGATTACACAGTTGATGGTAATACCATTACAGCAGTGGTTTCTAAGGATTATCATCTAAATGGAGCACTCACTGTTGATGTTGAATTGCCGGATGGGTACTTCACAGATTCTACAGTTAATTATAAGAGCCTTGCTTTTAGACTATGTTTGATTTGCCTGGTCAGTGTTTTAATTAGCTTTTTCTTCTGGAATAAAAATAAAGACAGCATTTTGTTTGATGACGAATATGTTTCTGGAACAGCTCCTGGTGGCCTTGAAGCTGTTGAAATGGGTTATATCTACCAAGGAAGTGGACAGCTTCTTCTGGTAACTGTAATTATTCAGCTTGCTGCCAAAGGGTACATACGTATTAAGAACCCTAGTAGTAAAACAAAATTAAAGATTCATAAAGTAAATACAAGTATTGGTAATATGACTGAAGCAGAGAAGCTTGTATATGAAGGGCTTTTCAAAAATGGTTCTGAGGTGAACCCAGCAGAGGATAAAAGTGTTCGTAAGCTAAATGGTAAGCTTTGCAAAATGTTAGAAGCAAAGTTTGATTCTCAAATTTACAATATTACATCTTACGTAGAGTTTTTTATATCTAGCTTTCTGTTTTTTGCTTCCTGTGTAGCTTGGGGATTTGCCTATATTAAGTCGGAGGATATGGATCCGACTCTTAGATGGTTCTTTTTGCCTGCGTTCCTTGCAATTATAGCTACAGGATATTTTGCCGCGAAAACACCTAAAAAGACTGCTTATGGCGAAGAGTTGCAAGCTAGAGTTGAAGCATATAAGGATTATCTTTCTGGAATAAAAAAGGCAGATTTAGAGGCAAAGATTAAGGAAAATCCTGATTATTTTGATGAGATTCTTCCATACGCTTTTATTCTGGGTATATCCAAAAAGTTAGTGCAGAAATATGATTACACTGCAGATGCAACAAACAGATATCGAAAGTATACAGATAATATAACAAGCTCTGTGTATTATACAGACACATATACAAGCAGCAGTTCTAGCTCTGGTTCTAGCTCAGGATGTGGCGGCGGATGCTCATCTTGTGGTGGTGGATGTTCTTCTTGCGGCGGAGGCGGCTCATGGTAAGAGAATTTGTATTGCAATGGCATATCAGTGAAAGCTGCAATCTTAAATGCTTGCATTGTTATCAAGAAGGTCATGTACCTGTTTCACTTAATAGTGAGCAGCTTTTGGCCATTTTAAATCAATACAGACAGCTTCTTAAGGAGCAGAAAATCAAAGGACATATTAATATAACAGGAGGGGAACCACTGTGTTCTCCTCATTTTTTTGAACTCTTAGAAGAGTTTAAGAAGGATAGAGATTTATATAGTTTCTCGATTCTTACAAATGGCACGCTTATCACTGATGAGATAGCAAAAAGGATTGCAAGCTACGGGCCTGAGTATGTCCAGGTCAGCTTGGAAGGCAGCAAGAAAACTAACGACTATATAAGAGGCAAGGGAGTTTATTCTAAAGTTGCAAAGGCTGTAAAGCTGCTGAAAAAATACAATGTTTATGTTTCTTTATCTTTTACTGCAACAGCTCTCAATTATAAAGAGCTGCCAAAGGTCGTTAAGTTCGCAAAAAGATATGGAGTGGACACTGTATGGTCGGATAGATATATTCCATTGAATTCTCCTGAGGTTAACCTTTGCATGAACAAAGAGCAAACGAAGGAGTACCTTGATATGATCACAAGGGAGAGCTTTGCGCTAAGAAGACAGGGCTGTAAAACAGAAGTGGCGCTATATCGTGCTCTGCAATTTTTAAAGACTAATAATCTGCCTTATTCTTGTACAGCGGGGGACACCTTGCTGACTGTCATGGAAAATGGCGATTTAGTTCCTTGTAGACGTATGCCTATAGTGGTTGGAAATCTACTTGCTGACAATATGCTTGACCTTTACAACAACTCTGATGTGTTAAAGTCGCTTAGAGCAGATACCACCCCTGATGACTGTAGTGATTGCGATTACAGCTTATTTTGCAAGGGTGGCTTGAAATGTCTTACATATGCCACCTATGGTGATTTAAACCACAAAGATGTAGGTTGTTATTATTAGGAAGGGAGAAACATATGTACTCAGAAGAGCAAATTAAAATTTTGAGGAGATTCTCGCTATGTTGCAAAGTGACTATAGCAGGATTTTGGGTATTTGTATCCGCTTCATTTCTTGAATTATTTCTTGAGATTGTCAATGCATTATTTCTTAATTACAAAACTGAATATCAGGTATTTATGGCATTTTCATTTTCATCGGTTTTTATCCCAATTTCGATAATTTTGTTTTCAGTAGGCTATGGAGGAATTATTTTTAATTTCCGCAAGGACGCATTCCTTGAGATTTATGACAATTTAGATATTCCTTCAGTCGCAGAAAAACACCTTAGCAAACTGGAAATATTGGCTTGTAATATAGGCAAGTATATATATGTTGTTGGTCTCTTTGGTTTGGTTTTTATTGCAAAAGCTATATCTAAAGAGTTTGATGAACAATGTGGTGGTAGGAGGGTTCTCTATATATCACTTTCTTTAATCTTAAGCATAATTACTTCTGGTGTTATGATTTATTTCTTTGCAATGCACTGCATTACAGGGCATGAGCAAAGGGAAAAGCTTTTTGATGAAGCTAGAGAAATGTTTACTGAAGCGGATAAAATAATGGTTAGACATAGTGCTGAAGAATCTCATTATTTTGGATTTGACAAGAGTTCGCTTGACTTTTCTTTGAGTGAATATTGGAATTATTGCAAAGATGATGAATATTATTTTTCGATAAATTTGGACAAAGAGGATCTTCTTGTATCGACAGTGAATATGGAATTTAATTTTGATGGTTCAAAAGACAGGGAAAAACTCTATGATGATTTTATAGAAGAATTTGATAATGTTACATCCGCCTTCAAGGAAACAAATCTTGAATTTCAATATTCTGAGATGAACGAAGGGTTAACATTACCAGAAGATTTCAAAGATAATTTTATGAATCCTGAAGAGGGAACCTATGAATTTAAATATGAAATATCTGATGATGCAAGTGTCCATATAGACATTGAGAGAGATGAAGATTATGAGGGAAACAAATATATAAAGGTTTCATATCATATTTACAATTTTTAATGGCCCTTGTTATGGATTTGATGACAAAATTGTGAAACTTTATTTTGTGGTACAGAAGTCTATTGACTACTAGATAATGTGGTGGTAGTATAATTTTATCAACACAATATCTAGTAGTTTTTATTTTGAATCAACTAGATATTGACTGAATATTATATACAATACGATTCATTTTTATATAAAACCCGGAGGCGGAACATGAAAAGATATGTAGTTAAAAAGGATGGTTCGCTTGAACCATTTGATGTGCAAAAAGTTGTAGAAGCTGTTGGAAAATCTGCTACACGCGTACTTGTAAAATTTACTCCTGAGCAGGAAAAGTTTATCTGTCAATTCGTTGAAGAAAGAGTGGAGGAACTTGGCCTTGAGAAAATTGAAATTGCGCAAATGCATAACATTGTTGAGGGTGCTTTGGAACGTGTTAACCCTATGGTTGCGAAATCTTACCGCGATTACCGCAATTACAAGCAGGATTTTGTCCAGATGTTGGATGATGTTTATAAGAAGTCTCAAAACATCATGTACATTGGTGACAAGGAAAATTCAAATACTGATTCTGCGCTTGTATCCACAAAACGTTCTTTAATTTTCAATGAGCTTAATAGAGAGCTTTACAAGAAATTCTTCCTTACTACTGAGGAAGTTCAGGCTATTCGTGATGGCTATATCTACATCCATGATATGAACGCCAGAAGAGACACAATGAACTGCTGTCTTTTCGATGTAAAGTCTGTTCTTGAGGGCGGCTTTGAAATGGGTAACATTTTCTATAACGAGCCTAAGAGCTTGGATGTAGCATTTGATGTTATCGGTGACATCGTTCTTTCTGCTGCAAGCCAGCAGTACGGTGGTTTCACTATTCCTCAGGCTGATCAGATTCTTGAGAAGTATGCTCAGAAATCATTTGATAAATACATGGAAAAATACATTGCCCTTGGTATTGGTGAGGAAAAGGCTCACGAAGTATCAATGGCAGAAGTTGAAAGAGAAATGGAGCAGGGCTTCCAGGGATGGGAGTACAAGTTCAACACAGTTGCATCTAGCCGTGGTGACTATCCATTTATCACTGTTACAATTGGTCTTGGTACATCAGTATTTGCAAAGATGGCATCAAAGGCATGCTTAAAGGTTCGTTCAATTGGACAGGGAAAGCCAGGCTTCAAAAAGCCAGTTCTTTTCCCTAAGATTGTATTCCTTTATGATGAAAATCTTCACGGCCCAGGTAAGGAGCTTGAGGATGTTTTCGAAGCAGGTATCGATTGCTCACGCAAGACAATGTATCCAGATTGGCTTTCTCTTACAGGTGAGGGCTACATTGCCAGCATGTACAAGAAATATGGCAAGGTAATTTCACCTATGGGATGTCGTGCATTCCTTTCACCTTGGTATGAAAGGGGCGGCATGAAGCCTGCAGATGAAAATGATGAGCCAGTATTTATTGGTCGTTTCAATATTGGTGCAGTATCACTTCACCTTCCTATGATTCTTGCTAAGTCACGTCAGGAATCAAAGGATTTCTACGAAGTGCTTGATTACTATCTTGAAATGATTAGAAAGCTTCACATTCGTACATATGCATACCTTGGAGAAATGCGCGCTAGCACAAATCCACTTGCATATTGCGAGGGCGGCTTCTACGGTGGACACCTTGGTTTCCACGACAAGATTAAGCCACTTCTTAAGGCTGCAACTGCTTCATTCGGTATTACTGCATTTAATGAGCTTCAGGAGCTTTACAATGGCAAATCTCTTGTAGAAGACGGAGATTTCGCTCTCGAGGTTCTTAAGCATATCAATGAAAAAGTAAATCAGTTCAAGGAGGAGGATGGCAATCTTTATGCTATCTACGGCACACCAGCTGAGAACCTCTGCGGACTTCAGGTAAAGCAGTTTAGAAACAAATATGGAATCGTTGAGAATGTATCTGACAGAGAGTACGTTTCAAACTCATTCCACTGTCATGTTACAGAAGACATCACACCAATTGAAAAGCAGGATTTGGAAGGCAGATTCTGGGAGCTTTCAAATGGTGGAAAGATTCAGTACGTTCGTTATCCAATCAACTACAACCGCGACGCTGTAAAGACACTTGTTCGTCGCGCTATGGCAAAGGGCTTCTATGAAGGAGTTAACCTTTCCCTTTCATACTGTGATGATTGTGGTCACGAGGAATTAGAGATGGATGTTTGCCCAGTTTGCGGCAGCAAGAATCTTACAAAAATCGACCGTATGAATGGATACTTGTCATATTCACGTGTAAAGGGAGATACACGTTTGAATGAGGCAAAGATGGCAGAGATTGCTGATAGAAAATCTATGTAGAGGACTTGAAGAATATGAATTACCATAACATTACAAAGGATGACATGCTCAATGGTGACGGCCTTCGCGTTGTACTTTGGGTAGCTGGCTGTGATCATCATTGTAAGGAGTGTCAGAACCCGGTTACTTGGGATCCTGATGGAGGACTTAAATTTGATCAGGCTGCAAAGGATGAATTATACGAGGTCTTATCTCGCGACTATATATCAGGCATAACATTTAGTGGCGGAGATCCACTTTATCCTGGCAATCGTCAGGAAGTGACGGCTCTTGCCCGGGAGATTAGGGAGAGATTTCCCGGGAAGACCGTCTGGCTTTACACAGGCTTCACTTATGAAGAAATAAAATCTCTGGAAATTATGGAATATTTGGATGTTCTGGTTGACGGAGAATTTGAAATTGATAAGATAGATTTGCAGGCAAAATGGAGAGGAAGTATCAATCAGCGTGTTATTGATGTTCCACAGACTAGAAAGCTTGGACAAATCGTTTTGCATGTAGATTAATAAATGGAGAATAAAAATGAATATTAATATTTTGCGTATGACTGATTCTGCAAAGCTTCCTGAGCGTGGCTCAGTATCAGCAGCTGGTTATGATTTATTTGCTGATGTTGCAGAGGATGTTACTATTGCGCCTCACGAGACCAAGATGATTGGTACAGGTCTTGCGATGGAGATTCCTGAGGGATATTTCGGAGGTATTTTTGCTCGTTCCGGATTATCTGCAAAGGAAGGTCTTCGACCAGCAAACTGTGTTGGCGTGGTAGATTCTGATTACAGGGGAGAAATAAAGGTTGCCCTTCACAACGATGGAGAGCAGGCTAGAGTTATTACACCAGCTGAAAAGATTGCTCAGCTTGTGGTTGTACCATTTTTATCTGTTGACTTTAATGAGGTTTCAAGTTTATCTGATACCGCTAGAGGAGAAGGCGGATTTGGTTCCACTGGAAAACATTAGTATTTATTACGTTGGCGCCTGGTTTTGTACCAGACGCCTTTCAGCGTTTTTATAAATTATATCGAAAGAGAGTATGATTTTATGGCAAACAAAGTTACTTATGATGCCAGCAGTATATCTGTTTTAGAAGGTCTTGAGGCTGTTAGAAAAAGACCCGGCATGTATATTGGTTCAACATCACGAAAGGGCTTGAACCATCTTATATATGAGATAGTGGACAACTCAGTAGATGAGCATTTGGCCGGAGAGTGCGATACTATCCATGTTACTCTTGAAAAGGACGGTAGCTGTACAGTAGAGGATAATGGTCGTGGTATTCCAGTTGGAATGCATGCAAAGGGTGTGCCTGCTGCACGTCTTGTTTTTTCTACACTTCACGCAGGTGGTAAGTTTGATGACAGTGTCTATAAAACTTCCGGTGGTCTTCACGGTGTAGGTTCTTCAGTTGTAAATGCACTTAGTACTTACATGACTGTAGATATTTCTCGTGAGGGTTACGTTCACCACGATAGATACGAAAGAGGTGTACCTACAGAAAAGCTTGTTGATGGCCTTCTTCCAAAGATTGCTAAGACAACAAAACACGGTACAAAAATCAACTTCCTTCCTGATCCAGAAATCTTCGAAAAGACTTATTTTAAGGAGGAGGATATTAAGTCACGTCTTCATGAGACTGCATACCTTAATCCAGGTCTTACAATCAATTATGCAGATTTACGTGGCGAGGAGCCTGAGTACCTTACATTCCACGAGCCAGAGGGAATTAAGGGCTTTGTTAAGGAAATAAATAAAACAGCTGAGACACTTCACGATGTTATTTATTTCAGCGGTAGTGCTGATGGAATCGAGCTAGAGGTTGCATTCCAGTATTGTAACGAATTCAAGGAGAATATCCTTGGCTTCTGTAACAATATCTACAACTCTGAGGGTGGTACACATATCACAGGTTTTAAAACAGTTCTTACAACTGTTATCAATAACTATGCCCGTGAGCTTGGTATCCTAAAGGACAAGGATGCTAATTTCACTGGCGCCGATGTTCGTAACGGAATTACAGCTATTGTTTCTATCAAGCATCCAGATCCTCGCTTCGAAGGACAGACAAAGACAAAGCTTGATAACCCAGATGCTTCAAAGGCTACTCAGAAGATTTGTCAGGATGAGTTTGTTCTCTATTTCGATAGAAACTTAGATACATTAAAGGCAATTATTTCTTGTGCAGAGAAATCTGCAAAGATTCGTAAATCCGAAGAAAAGGCAAAGACAAACCTTCTTACAAAGCAGAAGTTTTCTTTCGACCAGAATGGTAAGCTCGCTAACTGCGAATCAAGAGATGCTAGCAAGTGCGAAATCTTTATCGTAGAGGGAGATTCCGCTGGCGGTTCTGCAAAGATGGCTAGAAACCGTATGTATCAGGCAATCATGCCTATCCGAGGAAAGATTCTTAACGTTGAAAAGGCTTCAATGGATAAGGTTCTTGCAAATGCCGAAATTAAAACACTTATCAATGCTTTCGGATGCGGATTCTCTGAGGGCTATGGCAACGATTTCGATATTTCTAAGCTTCGCTATGACAAAATCGTAATCATGGCCGATGCCGACGTTGATGGTGCCCACATCTGTACATTGCTTCTGACATTCTTCTACAGATTTATGCCAGAGCTCATCAAAGAGGGCCACGTATACATCGCTATGCCTCCTCTTTACAAGGCCATTCCTACAAAGGGCGAGGAGGAATACCTTTACGATGATGTTGCTCTAGATAAATATCGTAAGAAGATGAATGGAAAGACATTTACTCTTCAGCGATACAAAGGTCTTGGTGAGATGGACAAGGATCAGCTTTGGGAAACTACACTTGATCCTGAGCGTCGTAAGCTTAAGCTTGTTGAAATCGAGGACGCCCTTATGGCTTCCGAGGTAACAGAGCTTCTTATGGGTAGCGACGTTGCCCCTAGAAAAGACTTTATTTACAAACACGCAAAGGAGGCAGAGATAGATGCCTAGTGAGATTATAAGAACCGAATATTCTGAGATTATGCAGAAATCCTTTATAGACTATTCTATGTCGGTTATCCTTGCACGTGCAGTTCCAGATGTTAGAGATGGTCTTAAGCCTGTACAGCGTCGTACCCTGTACGATATGTACGAGTTAAAGGTTGATTATAATAAACCATATAAAAAGAGTGCCCGTATCGTAGGTGATACCATGGGTAAATATCACCCACATGGTGATAGCTCAATCTACGAAGCACTTGTTGTTATGTCACAGGATTTCAAGAAGAGTCTTCCACTTGTTGATGGCCATGGTAACTTTGGTTCTATCGAAGGTGATGGCGCTGCTGCAATGCGTTACACTGAGGCTCGTCTTGCAAAGGTTGCCCAGGAGGTTTATCTTGGGGACCTTGATAAAAACGTTGTAGATTTCGTACCAAACTATGATGAGACAGAAAAGGAGCCTGAGGTTCTTCCTGTTCGTGTTCCTAATATCCTCATCAATGGTTCCGATGGTATTGCCGTTGGTATGGTTACATCAATCCCTCAGCACAACCTTGGTGAGGTTATAGATGGTGTTATCGCCTATATGAAGGATCCTGATATCAATACAGCTCAGATGCTTAAAATCATTCCTGGTCCAGATTTTCCAACTGGTGGCATCATCACTAACAAGGATGATTTGCTTGAGATTTACTCAACAGGTGTTGGTAAAATCAAAATCCGTGGTAAGGCAGAAATCGAAAAGATTAAGGGTGGTAAGGAACAAATCGTAATTACGGAGATTCCTTATCCTATGATTGGTGCCAATATCGGAAAGTTCCTTAACGATATCTATTCACTTGTTGAGTCTAAAAAGACCAACGATATTACAGATATTTCAAACCAGTCTTCAAAGGATGGTATGCGTATTATTGTTGAGCTTCGCAAGGGTGCTGATGCTCAAAATGTACTCAATCTTCTCTACAAGAAGACTCGTCTTGAAGATACATTTGGTGTAAACATGCTTGCAGTTGCTGATGGAAAGCCAGAGACACTTGGCATCGTTCCAATCATCAGACATCATGTTAACTTCCAGTATGAGCTTTGTACTAGAAAGTATACTCATTTACTTGGCAAAGAGCGTGAGAAAAAGGAAATTCAGGAAGGTTTGATTAAGGCTTGTGATGTTATCGACCTTATCATCGAAATCCTTCGTGGTTCAAAGGATGTAAAGCAGGCTAAGGCATGTCTTGTTGAAGGTATCACAGAAGGTATCAAGTTCAAGTCTGAGCAGTCGAAAAAGGATGCAGCTTTGCTTAAGTTTACTGAGCGTCAGGCTCAGGCTATCCTTGATATGCGTCTTCACAGATTGATTGGTTTGGAAATCGAAGCATTGCGTGGTGACTATGCTGAGACAATGCAGAAGATTGCTGATTATACAAAGATTCTTGAAAGTCGTGCTGAGATGGCAAAGGTTATCATCAAGGATTTACAGGCTATCAAGAAAGAGTACGCTAGAGAGCGCCGCACTGTAATTGATAACGTGGAAGAGGCTATTGTAGAAGAAAAGCCAATCGAAGAAATTGATGTGGCTGTTCTTATCGACAGATTTGCATATGCTCGTGTAGTAGATATGCCTACATTCGAGCGTAATAAAGAAGCAGCAGAGACAGAATCTAAAAAGATTATCTTCTGTAAAAATATAGACAAGATTTGTCTCTTTACTGATAATGGCGATATGCATGCGATTAAGGTTCTTAGCCTTCCATTTGGTAAGTTCCGTGATAAGGGGCAGCCAATTGACACAGCAGAAAAGGGTTCAAAGATTGACCTTACAAAGCAGAATCTTATCTTTGCAGATTCAATGGCTAATATCGTTAAATCAAGACTCTTATTTGGTACTAAGCAATCTATGATTAAGGTTGTTGAGGGTGCAGAATTTGACGTTACTAGAAAGCAAATTGCTGCAACAAAACTTGCTGACGACGATAAGGTTATTTGTGTTGGCAAGCTCAATCCTGGTAGCTCTGTTGTAATGCAGTCTGCAAAGGATATGTTCCTTAGAATTGAGGGAGATACAATTCCTGAAAAGAAAAAGACAGCAGTTGGTGTCCGTGGAATGAAGCTTGGCAAAGGCGACGAGCTAATTAATATTTACATTCTTGGCGAAGGCGAAAATGTAGATGTTAAGGTTAAAGACAAAACAGTTTCAATTGGACGACTTCACATCGCAAGTAGAGACACAAAGGGCGTTAAGAAATGATAAAAAATGTTTATTTTGATTTAGATGGCACACTTGTAGATTCAGCTCCTGGTATTATTGAGGGGCTGAAGGTTGCCCTCACAAAATACGGATATGATATTCCGGATTTTGTTACACTTCGTAAATGCGTAGGGCCACCATTTACATATTCTTTTCCAAAGCTTTTGCATATTAAGGATGAGGATTTTGATGGTGCTGTTGCCGCTTACAGACAGTATTACGACAAGGAAAATGGTATGTTTAATGCCAAGGTTTATGCTGGCATAGAAGAGCTTCTTGCTGCATTAAACAAACGCGGCTATTGTCTTTTTGTCTGCACTTCAAAGCCAGAACCAACTGCTAGAAAGCTTTTGGCAAAGCTTGGTATAGACCATTATTTCACTGATATTTGTGGAGCTACATTGGATGCATCCATAGACACAAAAGCAGAAGTAATAGATTTATGCTTTTCTCGTGCACCATGGCACAAAAAGGAAGAAACAGTTCTTGTTGGTGATACTAAGTTCGATGCAGAAGGTGCTGCACAAAGAGGAATCGATTGCATCGGTGTTTCCTGGGGCTTTGGCTCAAAGTGGGATTTGGAAGATGCTGGAGCTGTCACAATTTTAGACTATCCAAATGAGGTGCTTGAATATATTGAAGCAAATTAGACAGAATAGAATCATTCAAATTATATATCCATTGCTTGTTTATTTCTTTGTATATCAGCTGGGAGTTTCGTTGCTTCTTGATATCATAGGAGATAAATATGGCAAGCTTACATGTCTGCTTATTGCAGGCATTGTTTGCATTGTGCCAATGTATATTATTTATTCAAATGTTCCAAAGCTTATTCCGGAGCCTGTTAAAAACAAAGAGCAAGTCTTCGTATATGCGATATGGATTGTGGCAACAGTGGCTGTGGCAGTTTTACTTAACATAGCTCTGACCCATAGTGGTTTGGTTGAATCGTCGGCAGGTTTTGCCAGAGCCAATAGCATACTTACTGATGGCGATTTATTAATGAAGGTGTTATGCAACTGTTTAGTAATTCCGATATTGGAGGAATTATTAATGCGAGGGATTCTAACAGGCCAGCTATGCTTATGGTACGGGCCGGTTCCAGCGGTAGTGATTTCCTCAATTTGTTTTGGAATTCTACACAATAATATAGTACAATTCATATATGCAGTATTGATGGGAGCAGCCCTTGGAATAATGTATGTTAAAAATAAACGTTTATCTATGTGCATTATTGCTCACTGTTTAATAAATCTTACTGCTATATTATTTGGTTAAATACTGATTATTATCACTTAATCAATATTAAGGAGGAGACTATGGCTCACACACAAGAAGAAATTAAGGACTCAAAGGCAGGCTTGATTGCCAATATTATTGGAGCGATTGCTTACCTAGCTGTTGGTATTTGTTTGCTTACACTTAATGTAGAGATTATTTCTAAGGTGGTATATTCATTCTCTATTTTAGGTTTTGGTATTTTGTTTGTATGTTTTGGAATGTACTACATGATTAAATACTTCTTTAATCATGAGTTTACTAGAATTACTAGCTACGGTTTTACGATGGGAGTTATCCTAGTTGTAATCGGCGCAGTTTTTGTTGTAAATGCAGATGTTGTTTCAGCGTTTATTGATGCATTGGTTTGCCTTATTGGCATTGTTTTTGGTGCAATCATGCTTCAACAGTCATTTGCTTTGTTCCACATTCAAAGAGGCTCTTGGTTCTTAAGCCTTATTCTTGGAGCAGCTACAATTGCAGCAAGTATCTATATTCTTTTAACACCTATCAAAATCTTTGATGGCAATGTATATGCAAGTGCATACTTGATAGTAGTAGGTGCATGCTCATTGTTTTCTTTATTGCTTATGGTTATTGGTCTCAAGGATCACAAAAAAGATTCTAATAGAAACTATAATCGTAACATGGAGGATTCTCCAATCACAGGTAAAAATAAAATAGACGAATCTATTTTTGAAGAAGAGCCTGTAGTGGAGGTTACACAAGAAACAAAGTCACAGCCTGAGGCTGGCTCAGATGCTTTATTTGAGGAATAATATTTTGTATGGCTAACATCTTTGATTATCTTGACTGGAGAGGGGATGTCCCTTTCGATATAGATCCGTTTAATGAGGTGGATGCACTGGCTCTTTGCGAGCTTGTGTATACACCTTTTGATGGTTTAGTGCCCGGTCCTGGGTTAAAAGAAAAAATTTCCATAGAAGATCTCAACGAAAAATTCTTTCAAAAATTCACAGAAGAAGGTTTGATGGCAAGAACAGCTTTGACTAAGCTTGCTCCTTTTCTTATGCCTAAAATGGCTGGCTCTAAAAGATTTGGCGGAATGAAGCTTGCTGGCTTTGTTAATGATGTTGATGCTAAAAAGCAGACTCAGTTTGCTGTTTGTAGCTTTTATTTGCCTGATGGCACTATTTTTGTTGCTTTCAGAGGAACCGACGATTCACTTGTTGGCTGGAAAGAAGATTTTAACATGTGCTTTTCTGAGGGTACTGGTGGGCAACTTCAGGCTGTAGATTATCTCAATACCAATTTTGCAAGGACAATGAAAAAGCTTCGAATAGGAGGCCACTCTAAGGGCGGTAACTTTGCCGCTTATGGCAGCACATTTTGCAGAGGCCATATACAGGATAGCATTTTAGAAGTATACAATTTTGACGGTCCTGGTTTTATTCCAGAAATTCTTAAAAAGCCAGCTTATAAATCTATGATTAATAGGGTCCATAAGATTGTTCCAGAAGAATCAATTATTGGTATGCTTATGTATACAAAGGCTAAGATGCAGGTAGTTGTCAGTGATGCAAAAGGTATTAATCAACACAATCCTTTGAGTTGGCAGATTAAACGAAATAGATTTGAAGAAGTAGATTCAGTTGCTTCTTCTTCAGTTCTTATAGACGAAGTTATCAAGAAATGGTCTGTTCAATTTGATTATGAAACAAGGGCGGCATTTGGTGATGTTTTCTTTTCATCCCTTATTAGTTCATCTGGGGCAACTAGACTTTCACAGATTACATCTAGTAAGGTAAGGTCCATTGCTTCTCTGACAAAAGAGATACAATCCCTTGACCCTCAAAATCAGGCTTTGATTATGGATGTATTAGGTAAATTAGTGGCGGCAGGCGGCGATAGTCTTAAGAATTCTCTGCTTTCTAAGCTACCTAAAAGTTTAATAATGAGAAAAAGTGAGAAATAAAGAGTAAAAAAGAGATTTTTATAGGATTCTTTCGAAAATTACTAACCTTAATTACTTGCAACTGATTCGAGAGAATCCTATTATACTTCTTGTGGTTAGCACTCGATTAAGATGAGTGCTAATAAAAGATTTAGATTTTTAATTTAGGAGGTAATATAAAATGAAATTAGTTCCATTAACAGATCGCGTTGTATTAAAGCAGTGCGAAGCAGAAGAGACTACAAAGTCTGGTATTATTCTTGCATCTGCAGCACAGGAGAAGCCACAGGAAGCTATGGTTATTGCTGTTGGTCCTGGCGGAATTGTTGACGGTAAAGAAATCACAATGCAGGTTAAAGAAGGCCAGAAGGTTATATATTCAAAGTACGCTGGTACAGAAGTTAAGCTTGAAGGCGAGGAGTACATTATCGTTCGTCAGAATGATATTCTTGCAGTTGTAGAATAATATTTAGGAAAAGAGGTAGATTATTATGGCAAAAGAAATTAAGTATGGTGCTGAAGCAAGACAGGCTCTTGAGGCAGGCGTAGATAAATTAGCAAATACAGTTAGAGTTACTATTGGACCAAAGGGACGTAACGTTGTTCTTTCAAAGTCTTACGGTGCTCCACTTATCACTAATGATGGTGTTACTATCGCAAAGGATGTTGAGCTTGAGGATGCATTTGAAAACATGGGTGCTCAGCTTGTAAAAGAAGTTGCTACAAAGACAAACGATGTAGCAGGTGATGGTACAACAACAGCTACAGTTTTAGCACAGGCTATGGTAAAGGAAGGTATGAAGAACCTTGCTGCTGGTGCAAACCCAATCGTTCTTAGAAAGGGTATGAAGAAGGCTACAGATTGTGCTGTTAAGGCTATTCTTAAAATGTCTAAGGCTGTAGATGGCAAGGAGCAGATTGCTCGTGTTGCTGCAATTTCAGCTGGTGATGATGAAGTAGGTCAGATGGTAGCTGACGCTATGGAAAAGGTTTCTAACGATGGTGTTATCACAATCGAGGAATCAAAGACAATGCAGACAGAGCTTGACCTTGTAGAAGGTATGCAGTTTGATAGAGGTTACATTTCAGCTTACATGTGCACAGATATGGACAAGATGGAAGCAAACCTTGATGATCCATATATTCTTATTACAGACAAAAAGATTTCTAACATTCAGGAACTCCTTCCACTTCTTGAGCAGATTGTTCAGTCAGGTGCTAGACTTCTTATCATTGCTGAGGATATCGAGGGCGAGGCTCTTACAACTCTTATCCTTAACAAGCTTCGTGGAACATTCAACGTTGTTGCTGTTAAGGCTCCAGGATATGGTGACAGACGTAAGGAAATGCTTCAGGATATCGCAATCCTTACAGGTGGCCAGGTAATTTCTGAAGAAGTTGGTCTTGAGCTTAAGGATACAACTCTTGAGCAGCTTGGTCGTGCTAAGTCTGTAAAGGTTAACAAGGAGAACACAGTTATCGTTGATGGTCTTGGTGATAAGGCTGCAATCGAGGCTCGTGTTTCTCAGATTCGTGGACAGATTGATGAGACTACATCAGAGTTCGATAAAGAAAAGCTTCAGGAAAGACTTGCTAAGCTTGCAGGTGGTGTTGCAGTTATCCGTGTAGGTGCTGCTACAGAAACAGAAATGAAGGAAGCTAAGCTTCGTATGGAGGATGCTCTTAACGCAACACGTGCTGCTGTAGAGGAAGGTATTATCCAGGGTGGTGGATCTGCTTACATCCACGTTCAGAAGGAAGTTGCAGCTCTTGCTGAGACACTTTCTGGTGATGAGAAGACAGGTGCAAACGTTATCGTTAAGGCCCTTGAAGCTCCATTGTTCTACATCGCTGCAAATGCAGGTCTTGAGGGATCTGTTATTATCAACAAGGTACGTGAGTCAGAAGTTGGTATTGGTTTCGATGCTTACAACGAAGAGTATGTAAACATGGTTAAGGCTGGTATCCTTGATCCTGTTAAGGTTACAAGAACAGCTCTCTTGAATGCTGCTTCTGTTGCTGCAACACTTCTTACAACAGAGTCTGTTGTTGCAGACATTAAAGATCCTTCTGCTGATGCTGCAGCTGCCGCTGCTGCTGGTGCTGGCATGGGTGGAATGTACTAAAATTATGCTTTAGTTGTTTCTTTTCACCGCTGATTATGTTAGAATAATCAGCGGTGTTTTTGTTTAACACAGAGTATTTTTTGAGGTGATTTATGAGCAAAGTTGCAATTCTTACAGATAGCAATAGTGGAATTACACAGGCACAGGCCCAGGACTATGGAGTTTTTGTTATACCTATGCCTTTTTATATCGATGGCGAGTTATATTATGAGGATATCGATTTAACTCAGGAGCAGTTTTATGAGAAGCTTACACAGGGCGGCGAGATTACTACTTCAATGCCTATCACAGGAAATCTTATGGATACATGGGATAAGCTTCTTAAAGACTATGATGAAATAGTTTATATTCCTATGTCTAGCGGTTTATCTTCATCTTGCGCTACAGCAAAGATGCTAGCAGAGGATTACGATGGCAAGGTTGTAGTTGTAGATAACCAACGTATCTCAGTTACACAGAAGCTTTCAGCACTGGAGGCTAAAAAGCTTGCAGATTTAGGAAAGAGTGCACAGGAAATCTGTGATGCTCTTATGGAAATCAAGTCTTTATCTACTATCTACATCACTGTAGATACACTGGAATACCTTAAAAAGGGCGGAAGACTTACTCCAGCAGTTGCTGCAATCGGTTCACTGTTAAAGATTAAGCCAGTACTTTCAATCTACGGAGAGAAGCTTGATAAGTATTCAATGGTTCGTACTGTTAAGGCTGCAAAGCAGACTATGATTGAAGCATTAAAAAAGGATATGCAAAATGTCCTTCATACAGACAATCTTGATGATGTTGTGATTTCTATAGCTCACACACAGAATCAGGAAGCCGCAGAAAAATTTAAAGAAGAATTAGAAGCTGAATTCCCAGGCAAAGAAATCTGGATAGATCCGTTATCACTTTCAGTTTCATGTCACATTGGACCAGGCGCACTTGCTTGTACGGTGACTAAGAAATTGATTGATATAAATTAATTTAATTGTAATTTAGGAGGATTGTTATGGTTAAAGCAGTTGTAGGTGCCAATTGGGGCGATGAAGGCAAAGGAAAGATTACAGACATGATGGCAGCGAATGCTGATATCATTGTTCGTTTTCAGGGTGGTGCAAACGCAGGACACACTATCGTAAACAACTATGGTAAGTTCGCGCTTCACACATTACCTTCAGGTGTATTTTATAATCACACCACTAGCATCATTGGAAATGGCGTCGCATTGAATATTCCTATCCTTATCAAAGAGATTAACTCTATTGTAGAGAAAGGAGTACCAACACCTCGCATTCTTGTGTCTGATAGAGCACAGATTGTTATGCCATATCACATCCTTTTTGATCAATACGAGGAAGAACGTCTTGGAAAGGCTTCCTTCGGTTCAACAAAGAGCGGTATAGCTCCATTCTACTCAGATAAATACGCAAAGATTGGTTATCAGGTTCAGGAGCTTTTCGATGATGAGCTCTTAAAAGAAAAGGTTGTACGTACATGTGAACAGAAGAACGTTCTTCTTGAGCATTTATATCACAAGCCACTTCTTAATCCAGAGGAACTCCTTGAGACATTGCATGAATATCGAGATATGATTGCACCATATGTTTGCGATACTTCAGCATACCTTTGGAATGCGCTTAAAGAAAATAAGACAATCCTTCTTGAGGGCCAGCTTGGTACTTTAAAGGATCCAGACCATGGTATTTACCCAATGGTTACATCTTCATCAACACTTGCACCTTATGGTTGCATCGGTGCTGGTATCCCAGCTCAGGAGTTAAAGCAGGTTGTTACAGTATGTAAGGCTTATTCATCAGCAGTTGGTGCTGGCGCTTTTGTTTCAGAAATCTTTGGTGATGAGGCTGATGAGCTTAGACGCCGCGGTGGTGACGGTGGTGAGTTTGGTGCTACTACAGGTCGTCCACGTCGTATGGGATGGTTCGACTGTGTCGCTTCTAAGTACGGCTGCAGAATGCAGGGTACAACAGATGTCGCATTTACAGTTGTTGATGTACTTGGATATCTTGATGAAATTCCTGTTTGTGTTGGATACGAAATCGATGGTGAAGTTACTACTGATTTCCCAGTTACTAGCAAGCTTGAAAAGGCTAAGCCAGTTCTTAAGACACTTCCTGGCTGGAAGACAGATATTCGTGGAATCAAGAAATACGAAGATCTTCCTGAAAACTGCAGAAACTACATTGAATTCATTGAGAAGGAAATCGGTTTCCCAATCACAATGGTTTCAAACGGACCTGGAAGAGACGATATCATCTACAGATAATTATTTTGAAGCTGGAGCTATGGCTCCGGCTTCTTTGTTTGTTCAGACTTTTTTGTTATACTAGATACAGAATTGATTATGGAGGAAATGATGAAGAAGTTTATTTCAAAGTATTATAAAGGTATATTTTTAGCTTTAGCGATTATTTTGCTTGTGATAGTTTTGATAATCACCTTTAATGCTAAGTCGCCTGCAAAGATGATTCAAAATCTTGATGGCTCTGAAGACCAGGCTGAAGTTTTAGATGAAGCTAGTGAAATAGAAGACGAGGGCGAAAATGTTATATTGCTTGATAATGAAGAAGTGTATAGCTTCCAGATGACTGATAGCAATAATATTTTGCTTACATTTGAAAGAGATGGTGATGACTGGGTTTATACAGATGACCCTAGTATTGATATAAATGAAGAAAGAATTGAAAAGCTTCTGAATTATATTACTGACGTTAGATTCGTAGATACAATTTCTACTGATGACGAAAATGGCGACAAGTATGGCTTGAATCAGGATTCTCCGGTGTATATCATCAAAGATGCAAATGGCTATTCGACATTTATTTCGCTGGGCAAAATTGATGAAGAAACTGGACAGATTTATTTTGCTTTGAATTATGATTTTTCTACTATTTATGTAAATAGCGGAAAATTAGCAGGCGTAAACAAATACGCAATCGAAGATTTAATACAGTAATAGTTTTTTTAAGCCTATTTATACATAGTTTACATATTTTTGTAGCTGTGTTATTATATATCGGTACGAAAATTACTGTAACTCAGGTTTTGGACACTCCGACCTTTTCCTTAGTTACGGCATATTAAAAGTTTTTAGGAGGTAGTAAAATGATTACAAAAGAGAAGAAGCAGGCAATTATCAATGAGTATGCTAGAACAGCTGGTGACACAGGTTCTCCAGAGGTTCAGATCGCTGTTCTTACAGCTCGTATTTCTGAGCTTACAGAGCACCTTAAGGCTAACCCAGGTGACCATCATTCACGTCGTGGTATGATGAAGATGGTTGGTAAGAGAAGAAACCTTCTTGCATACCTTAAGAATACTGACATTGAGAGATATCGTTCAATCATTGAGCGTCTTGGCTTAAGAAAGTAATCTTTAAGAGCGGAGTATTGCTTACTCCGCTCATTTTCTTATTTATTTTTCGATTTCAAGCAAAATCCGAAGCCACTGAATTAGGAGAGTATAACTCTTCGTTTTCAGTAGTTTCGGGTTGATGCTTAAATAATAAAATATTTGAAGGAGAAAACCATGAAGACATTTACAATGGATTTGGCTGGTAGAACACTTCGTGTTGATATCGGCAGAGTTGCTGCACAGGCTAATGGAGCAGCATTTATTCAGTATGGTGAGACTACAGTTCTTTCAACTGCAACTGCATCAGACAAGCCTAGGGATGGTATCGATTTCTTCCCACTCTCTGTTGAGTTTGAAGAAAAGACATATGCTGTTGGTAAAATCCCTGGTGGTTTCAACAAGAGAGAAGGTAAGGCATCTGAGAACTCAGTTCTTACATCTCGTGTTATCGATAGACCTATGCGTCCACTTTTCCCAAAGGACTATCGTAATGACGTAACACTTAACAACATGGTTATGTCAGTAGATCCACAGTGTCGTCCTGAGCTTGTTGCTATGCTCGGCGCTGCTATTGCTACATGTATTTCAGATATCCCATTTGATGGCCCTTGCGCTATGACACAGATGGGTATGATTGATGGAGAGTTTATCGTAAACCCTTCACAGGAGCAGTGGGATAAGGGGGACCTTAAGCTTACAGTTGCTTCTACAAGAGAAAAGGTTATCATGATCGAAGCTGGCGCAAACATCATCCCTGAGGACAAGATGATTGAAGCTATCTATAAGTGTCATGATGTTAACCAGACAGTTATCGCATTCATCGACGAGATGGTTAAGGAATGCGGTAAGCCAAAGCATGAGTATACATCATGCGCAATCCCTGAGGAGCTCTTCGCAAAGATGAAGGAAATCGTTACTCCTGAGGAAATGGAAGGTGCTGTATTCACAGACGAGAAGCAGGTTCGTGAGGAAAATATCCGTCAGATCACAGAGCGTCTTGAAGAAGCATTTGCTGATAACGAAGAATGGCTTGCTGTTCTTGGTGAGGCAATTTACCAGTACGAGAAAAAGACAGTACGTAAGATGATTCTTAAGGATCACAAGCGTCCAGATGGTCGTGAGATCACACAGATTCGTCCACTTGCTGCAGAAGTAGATATTATTCCACGTGTTCATGGTTCTTCTATGTTCACTCGTGGTCAAACACAGATTTGTGACGTTGTAACTCTTGCACCTCTTTCAGAGGCTCAGAAGATTGATGGCCTTGATCCATTCGTTACTGAGAAGAGATACATGCATCACTACAACTTCCCTGCATACTCAGTAGGTGAGACAAAGCCTTCTAGAGGACCAGGACGTAGAGAAATTGGACACGGTGCACTTGCAGAGAGAGCACTTCTTCCAGTACTTCCTACACCAGAAGAATTCCCATATGCAATCCGTGCTGTATCTGAGACATTCGAGTCAAATGGTTCTACATCAATGGCTTCAACATGTGCTTCATGTATGTCACTTATGGCAGCTGGTGTACCTATTAAGGCTATGGTTGCTGGTATTTCTTGTGGTCTTGTTACAGGCGATACAGATGACGATTTCGTTCTTCTTACAGATATCCAGGGTCTTGAAGATTTCTTCGGCGACATGGACTTCAAGGTAACAGGTACAAAAGAAGGTATCACAGCTATCCAGATGGATATCAAGATTCACGGTCTTACACGTCCAATCGTTGAGGGTGCTATCGCTCGTTGCCGCGAGGCTAGATTCTTCATTATGGACAACTGCATGAGCAAAGCAATCGCTGAGCCACGTAAGGAAGTTGGAGAATACGCTCCAAAGATTATCCAGCTTACAATTGATCCAGAAAAGATTGGTGATGTTGTTGGTCAGCGTGGTAAGACAATCAATGAAATCATTGCAAGATGCGATGTTAAGATTGATATTACAGATGACGGAAACGTTTCAATTTGTGGTACAGATGCTGCAAAGATGGATGAGGCTAAGAGAATGATTGAAATCATCACAACTGATTTTGAGCAGGGTCAGATCCTCACAGGTAAGGTTGTAAGCATCAAGGAATTCGGTGCATTTATCGAGTTCGCTCCAGGCAAGGAAGGAATGGTACACATTTCTAAGATTGCTAAGGAAAGAATTGACAGAGTAGAAGATGTTCTTACTCTTGGCGATACTGTTAAGGTTGTATGCCTTGGTAAGGACAAGATGGGACGCATCAGCTTCTCTATTAAGGATGTTCAGTAAAATTAGATTTTATTTGGCGCCTGACATTAGTCAGGCGCATTTTTTAAGGAAAAACTATGTTACTTAATGTTTCGCATATTTTTAAATCATTTGGAGAAGATGGCATTATAAAAGATGCCACTTTTACTGTGGATGAGGGTTCTAAAGTAGCTATCGTTGGTAACAATGGAACGGGAAAATCTACGCTATTGAAAATCATAGTTGGAGATTTGCCTGCAGATAGTGGCGAAGTTACTCTTAAAAAAGATGCAACTATGGGCTATTTAGCTCAGTACCAAGAGGATTCTTTTGGTAGTAGTATTTTGGATACAGTACTCAGTGCCCGTGAAGATTTGCTTTCCATGGAAAAACGTCTTTCAGATATGGAAATGGAGATGTCAAATCTTGATAGTAAAGATGCTGCGACTTTTATGGAAAATTATCATAAGCTACAGCATCAATTTGATTTATTAGGTGGATATACATTTCGTTCTGAAGCTGTTGGTATTTTAAAGGGCCTTGGCTTTGAAGGGGATGATTTAAATAAAAGCATGAATGAGCTTTCTGGAGGTCAGAAGACACGGGTTAGCTTAGGACGTCTTCTTGCTTCATCACCAGATTTGCTCTTATTAGACGAGCCTATAAACCATTTGGATTTGAATTCAATCGTGTGGTTGGAGGGATATTTATCTTCATACAAAGGCGCAGTTGTAATTGTTGCTCATGATCGATATTTTCTTGATAAAATTGTAGATCATGTTGTTGATTTATCCTATGGACGCACTAGTGTATATACAGGAAATTACACAGCTTTTTCTGAGCAAAAGGCTTTGTATCAACTCACATATGAGCGCAGCTATGAAAAACAGCAAAAGGAAATTGAACACCAGAAAGCTGTTATTGAAAAGCTTCAATCCTTCAACAGGGAAAAATCCATAAAAAGAGCTGAAAGCAGAAAGAAAATGCTTGATAAGATCGATATTATGGATGCACCTGATAAGGATATGCCTAGAATGCGACTTACTCTTGAGGTTGAAAAGGAAAGTGGCAAGGATGTATTAGATTTTTCTCATGTGACAAAATCATACGATGATAAAAATATCTTTACAGACCTTTCATTCGAAGTTCACAAAGGGGATAGAATCGCTATTTTAGGTGACAATGGTACAGGAAAGACTACAATTCTTAAATGTATCAATGGTCTTACAGATTTTGAATCAGGAGAGATTCGCTTTGGTGCAAATGTTACTGTAGGATATTATGACCAGGAGCAGCAGGGGCTTACAGAGTCAAACACTATCTTTAGTGAGCTACATGATTCTTATCCTTATCTCACAGAGACTCAGGTTAGAAATACATTAGCGGCCTTTATGTTCACAGAAGATGATGTTTTTAAACGCATCAGCGAGCTGTCCGGTGGCGAGAGAGGACGTGTCTCTCTTGCAAAACTTATGCTTTCTAAGTCTAATCTTTTAATCCTTGATGAGCCTACAAACCATCTTGATATGGATTCGAAAGAAATGCTTGAGGAAGCACTTAACGAATATGACGGAACTTTGCTTTATGTAAGTCACGATAGATATTTTGTTAACCGTACTGCAAATATGATTCTTGAACTTTCAGATGGTCATCTTACAAAGTATCTTGGCAATTACGATGATTATATTGTCAAGAAGGAACAACTCTCTGCAGCAAATGTTGCTTCAATCCAGGAATCTGTAGTAGACTCTAACGCTACAGCTGCAAAGCTTGATTTTAAAGAACAAAAGAGAATTGAAGCGGAAAAGAGAAAGCTTCAAAACAAAATCTCAAAAATCGAAGAAGAGATAGAAAAACTAGAAGAAAAAAAGGCAAAGATTCAAGACGAATTCTTAAAGCCAGAGAATATGACAAATTCTGCAAAGCTCAACGAATTAACTGCTGAACAGAATGAAATAGATTCTAAATTGGAAGATTTATATTCTCAGTGGGAGGAGTTAAGTTTATCTTAAGCATGTATAAGTCTTTGTTAAAATCTTGACATAGTTTTTGTGTGATTTTATAATTAAGATTGAAAATTGTAATTAGGAGGTATATGGGTTGGATAAACAGATTTCACAAGCAGTCATCAGAAGACTTCCTAGGTACTACAGATATTTGGGCGAACTTTTAGACGATGGTGTTGAAAGAATTTCATCAAATGATTTAAGTAAGAGAATGCATGTTACAGCATCTCAGATTAGACAGGATCTTAACAACTTTGGTGGTTTTGGTCAGCAGGGTTATGGATATAATGTTGCATATTTACATGATGAAATAGGAAATATCTTGGGAGTTAACGAAACACATAATGTTATCGTTATTGGCGCTGGTAACTTGGGCCAGGCTATTGCAGGTTATGTTAAATTTGAGCGTGTAGGTTTTAAAATTATTGGATTATTTGATGTTAATCCTGAGCTTAAAGGCAAATTAGTTAGAGACATTCCTGTTCAGATGCTTGATGAGCTTCCAGAATTCATTAAACATAATGATGTGGAAATTGCAGCTTTAACATTGCCTAAGTCAAACGCGAGATCTACAGCATTAAAGCTTGTTTCACTAGGCGTACATGCTATTTGGAACTTTGCTCATGTTGATTTAGATGATATTCCTGATGTTATTATAGAAAATGTTCATTTATCAGATAGTTTGATGCAACTTTCTTATAACATTACTCAACAGAAGTAGGTGAATGTATATGGCGGACAGGGATTTTACAACTGCCATTTCCAAAATCAAGGTTCCTATGCTTATTTTGGATCAGAAATGGCATAGACTTTTTGCATTAGGCGGAAAGCCTGAACAGGTTAAAGAGCTTGAAAAGCAGGAAAATGACTTACTGAAACGTGAAGCTGAGCTGAAAAAGGAACTTAAAGACCTTAAGAAGGTTAAAGAAAACTTGATGGCTTCGGTTATGTCCAATATGGAAGGAACTTCTGATCTGGTTTCAAAGAAGCTTGATGATGATAAAAGACTTTTAGAAGAATGCAAGGAACGCATCGAATCAAACGAAGAAGAGTTGAGCGAGCTCCCACAGAAGACAGATGATGTTAACCGAGAGCTGATGTTGGCAACAATGGATTATTGCTACGATAAACTTCGTACTAATTCCACAGAGGCAGAGGAAATTACTAACTGGATTAAGGATGTTAGAGTTCAGCTCAAGAAAAACGTTATTCGCAAGCATAACCGCGAGATTAACAATAAAGAGATTTACTCATATATGCATGATGTATTTGGTATGGAGGTACTAAATCTATTTGATATGCAAAATGGGGATTTCTATATTGGTACAATCGATGATAAAGGTGAGCCTGTAAAAACACCTGCAGATAAGCAGGATGAAAGTGATAAAACAGATCTTTCTGACATTCAGCTTGAAGAAGTAGATTTGGATGCAGTTTCTAAGGAAACAAAAGAAAATACTGAGGAAGCAGAGGCTTCACCTGAAGAATAGAATTTACTGTTTTTTAAAAGACTAAACACCATTATGTTTAGTCTTTTTCTTGTATATATGGTATCATTATTATTGTGATAATTTACGTATTTCAAGAAAGGAGTATTTATGGAAGACGGGTCCAATCCCTATTTAATTATTTTTTTGTTGGCTATTGTTGTTATTGAAGCGATAGGGCTAATTATTTTGTACAGAAGGTCTAAGCAAGAAAATATTACCGAGGAGGATGTTATTTCTCTTGTAAATGAAGGTCATGAAGATGGCAATATCCTTGCATCTGAGGCTGCTATGATACAGAACATTTTTGAGTTTTCTGATACAGATGCAAAAGATATCATGACTCACAGAAAAAGCATAGTTGCGGTGAATGGTGATAGTACCTTGCGAGAGGCTATAAATTTTATAAATGAGAATAATATGAGCCGTTATCCGGTTTATATTGAGGATTTAGACAATATCATTGGCATTTTACATATAAAAGATTTGCTTACATACTATGATAAGGATATTGATAATGTGAAAGTTAAGGATTTACATGAACTTATGTCAGTGGCTGAGTTCGTGCCTGAGACTCATGGAATCAATACTTTATTTGCTAAAATGCAGTCCAAAAAGCGCCATATGGTGATTGTGGTTGATGAATATGGACAGGTTTCTGGGTTGCTTTCCATGGAAGATATTCTCGAGGAAATTGTTGGAAATATTGAGGATGAGCATGATGAGGAAGAAAACTCTATTGAGGTTAAGACAGAGGATTCTTTTGTAATGGATGGAGGAACTTCTCTTGAAGAGGTTGAAGAAATCCTTGGTACAAAGTTATCTGATGATTATGAAACTCTCAATGGCTACTTAATTTCTTTAAATGGCAAGATTCCAGAAGATGGTAGTTCCTTTACTTTAGAGGACGATAATTATGTTTTTTATATTAAAAATGTATCCGATAAAGTCATAGATAGCGTATATGTTAGACGTAAAAGGCACGTTGAATAAAAGGCCGTGATTTGTTATAATTTTTTGAGATTTAGAATAGAAAAGAGGTATATAATTTTATGTCAGGACATTCAAAGTTCGCAAATATTAAGCACAAAAAAGAAAAGAATGATGCTGCAAAGGGTAAGATTTTTACAATAATTGGTCGTGAGATCGCTGTAGCAGTTAAGGAAGGCGGCCCAGACCCTAATAATAATTCTAAGCTTCGTGATGTTATTGCTAAAGCAAAGGCTAATAATGTACCAAATGCTACAATTGAAAATGGTATCAAGAAGGCTGCTGGTAATGCAGATGCTGTAAATTATGAGTCTGTTACATACGAAGGATATGGTCCTAACGGTACAGCTATTATCGTAGACTGTCTTACAGACAATCGTAACCGTACAGCTGCTAATGTTCGTTCAGCATTTACAAAGGGTGGCGGAAGCATCGGTACACCAGGTTGCGTATCTTTTATGTTTGATAATAAGGGGCAGATTATCGTTTCTAAAGAGGATTGCTCTATGGAAGCTGATGATCTTATGATGATTGCACTTGATGCAGGTGCAGAAGATTTCTCTGAGGAAGAGGATTGCTTCGAAATCTACACAGCTCCAGAGGATTTCTCTGCTGTTAGAGAAGCTCTTGAGGCTGAAAACATTCCTATGGCTGATGCTGAGGTTACAATGATTCCTCAGACATATGTTGATCTTACAGATGAGCAGGATCTCTACAAAATCAACAAGATTCTTGACCTTCTTGATGATGACGATGATGTTCAGAACGTTTATCACAACTGGAATGAATAAATAAAAATTGAGGGGTTTATAATTATGAATAAGATACTTTTCGCTGCTAGCGAGTGCGTTCCATTTGTCAAGACCGGCGGATTGGCAGATGTTTGTGGAGCACTTCCTAAGGAATTCTCAAAGGAGTACTTCGATGTAAGGGTTGTTTTGCCTTACTACACATTTATTCCTGAGAAATACAAAAAGGACTTCAAGTTCTTGACTAGCTTCCAAATGAACATGGGACCACTTGTAGGTACACGATATGTTGGCGTTTTTGAATATGAATTAGATGGGGTTACATATTACTTCATTGACAATCATGATTACTTCGATTGTTTCTATCCTTATTCTGAGGATAGATGGGATCTTGAAAAGTTTATATTCTTTGATAAGGCTGTTTTATCAATGCTTCCACTTATCGGATTCCAGCCAAATCTTATTCATTGTCATGATTGGCAGACAGGCTTTATTCCTGTTTATTTAAAGAATGATTTCCAGGGAGATCAGTTCTTCTGGGGAATGAAATCAGTCATGACCATTCACAACCTTAAGTTCCAAGGTATGTGGGACACAAAGACAGTAGCAGGTATTTCTGGTTTATCTATGAACTTATTCACTCCGGATAAGCTTGAATACAAAAAATGCGGAAATATGCTTAAGGGGGGTCTTGTTTACGCAGACTATATCACAACTGTTTCTGCAACCTACTGTGATGAAATTCAGACCCCATACTATGGAGAGGGCTTAGATGGCTTACTTCGTGCTCGTCATTACGATATGCAGGGCATTGTCAATGGCATTGATAACGATGTATATGATCCTTCTAAGGACTCTAAAATCTATAAAAACTTTGATGTTTCTACATTCCGTAAAAACAAAAAGGTTAATAAGGCAAAGCTTCAAGCTGATTTAGGTCTTGAAGTAGATCCTAAGAAATACATGATCGGCCTTATTTCTAGACTTACAGATCAAAAAGGCCTTGATCTTATCAATTATTGCATTGAAGGAATAGTTGATGATTTTACTCAGCTTGTTGTTATTGGCACAGGCGAGTCTAAGTACGAGAATATGTTCAGGCATTATGCATGGAAATATCCAGAGAAGATTTCAGCTAATATTTGTTATGATGATAATCTTGCTCACAAGCTTTATGCGGCAGCGGACGCATTTTTAATGCCTTCACGATTTGAGCCATGCGGCTTGACACAGCTTATTTCATTTAGATATGGAACAGTTCCAATTGTTCGTGAGACAGGTGGTCTTAGCGATACAGTTGAAGCTTTTGACGAGTACAAAAAGACTGGAGATGGATTCTCATTTGCAAATTACAATGGAGATGAGCTCCTTAATACTGTAAATTACAGTAAGTTTGTATTTTTCGATAAAAAAACTCAATGGAATAAAATGGTTGAGCGTGGCATGAACAAGAACTATTCTTGGGCAGTTCAGAAAGAAAAATACGAAAATATTTATAACTATTTGATAGGTTAACAAATAGTAATTTACAAAAGAGAATAGCTTGACTATTCTCTTTTGATTGTAAGAGGTTATATATTGGCAACAAAAGGGACGAATAATTCTAAAAGAAAATCAAATAATTCCCGCAGAAACACTACTAAAAAGAGCAACAGTAAATCTACTTCCACAAGAGCTAAAAAGGCTACTATGGAGGTTGAATTCGAGGACCCATTTTTCGAGGATTCTTCAAAGGAAATTATCCTTTGGGGTTCTTTAGTGCTGTGCATTTTACTTTGCATTAGCAATTTTGGCCTTGGCGGAGTTGTAGGTAATGCCATTGCCGATTTCTTCTTTGGAATTTTTGGCATTATCCAGTTTATCTTGCCTTTTATGGTTGCTTTTTCTGCATTTTTCATTATTTCAAACTATGGTAACAAGGTGGCAGTGGCTAAGGTTATTGCCGGTTCCGTTTTACTTATATTTATCAGCGTTTTTGTGGAACTAATCATACATGGACAGGATGTATTAGGGCCACTTTCAGCATTTGAATATTCAAGAGATAACCACAATGGTGGAGGCCTTTTGGGAGGCGCCATCGTTTTTGGAATATATGATAGCTTCGGTTTGTTTGGAGCATATTTAATTGATATTATTGCAATGGTTGTTTCCATAATCATTATTATCGAGCGCTTTGCTTTCGATAGAGTTCAGCAGTCTTCTAGATACCATGCTGATAAAGCAGCAGCTAAGAGACGGGCTAGAAGAGAACGTCAGCTTATGGAGCGTGAAGCAAATCAGACCAGATATAATTCTGAACGTCAGGCCATCATCGAAAAGATTAACGAGGAAAAAGCTCTCGAGCTTGAGCAGATGAATCAAAAGGGTGGCTCTAGAAGAGATAGAAAGCATTCTGGCGTTACTACAAATACAACACTTATGCCAGATTTTTCAGAGGCATCATTGTCTGCCGATGGCGTTAACGAAATCAAAATCAACATGGCAGAGGGAGAGTCTGATGTAGAAGTTACAAACACAAGCAGACATCGCCTTCGTTCTGGAGATAAAAAGTCAAAGAGTACACATTCTTTCAAAAATGTTACCCCTCTTGTGGCTACAAACGAATCAGCTACATTTATTGAACCAGAGCAGCCAGTAGTAGTTGAGCCAAAGGTTGTAGCCACGCCTAAGCCAGTTGAGCCTGTTATTAATACTCCGGCTCCTACACCAGCTCCAGAGCCTACATCAGAGCCAGAGCCTGTTATGGAACCAGTTACTTCTACTAGAAAACCTAAGCCATCAGCTTCTACACAGGCAGAAATCGAAGATTCTTCAGAATCTCTCAGAGCTTCTATAGAATCAGATAAAAAGAAGCCTAAGAAGCCATTTAAGTTTCCACCTATTTCATTGCTTAAGGATGCTAAAAAAGGCACTGGGGATTCTAGAGAGTACCTTCAGGAAATGGCTGGAAAGCTACAGCGTACACTTGGTAATTTTGGTGTTCAAGCAAATGTTACTGAGGTTACTTTGGGACCATCAGTTACTCGTTATGAGCTTGAAATCGCAGAGGGTACTAGAGTATCAAAGGTTGTAAACCTTTCTGATGATATTAAGCTTAATATGGCTGTTACAGATGTTCGTATTGAGGCCCCAATTCCTGGCAAATCTGCTATTGGTATTGAAGTTCCAAATAAAGAAAAGACAATGGTTTCTTTCAAAGAGCTTGTTTCTTCGAAAGAATTCAAGAATGCTAAATCAAAGATTTCCTTCTGCGTTGGAAAGGATATTTCTGGTAGCGTAGTTGTTGGAAATATTGAAAAGATGCCTCACTTGCTTATTGCAGGTGCTACAGGTTCTGGTAAATCAGTTTGTATCAATACTATCATCATGAGTATTCTTTATCATGCTACACCAGATGAGGTTAAGATGATAATGGTTGATCCAAAGATGGTAGAGCTTTCTGTATACAACGGAATTCCACACCTTCTTTTACCAGTTATTACTGACGCCAAAAAGGCGGCAGGAGCTCTTCATTGGGCTGTAAAAGAAATGACAGATAGATACGAGCTTCTAGCAGCTGCAGGAGTGCGTAATATCGAAGGATTTAATGAAAAGGTTGATTCCGACGCTTTACCTGAATCTATACCAGAGGAAAAGCGTGTGAGAATGTCACAGCTTGTTATTATCCTTGATGAGGTTGCTGATCTTATGATGGTTGCGGCAGCTGATGTAGAAGATTCAATTGTTAGATTGGCTCAGCTTGCCAGAGCAGCTGGTATTCACTTGATTATTGCTACTCAAAAGCCTACTGTTAATGTTATTACTGGTCTTATCAAGGCGAATGTTCCTTCAAGAATTGCCTTTTCTGTTTCATCAGGAACAGATTCGAGAGTTATTCTTGATATGAATGGTGCAGAGGATTTGCTTGGAAATGGTGATATGCTTTATGCTCCACAAAACCTTTCTAAGCCTATTCGTGTTCAGGGTGCCTTTGTCAGTGATGACGAAGTAAGTGCAGTAGTTGATTTCCTTAAAAATAATAACGAAAATGCAGAATACGATTCGAATATAGAGGCTCAAATTCAAAACTCTGAGACTGGATCTGGTTCAGTGTCAATCTCTGGAGAACCTGATAATTCTAGAGATCAACTATTCAATGAAGCAGGTCGTCTTGTTATAGAAAATCAAAAGGGTTCTATTGGCTATCTTCAAAGAAACTTTAGGATAGGCTTTAATAGGGCGGCACGTATCATGGATCAGCTTGCGGAAGCAGGCGTTGTTGGTCCTGAAATGGGTACTAAACCTAGAGAAATACGCATGTCCATTTCAGAGTTTGAAGAACTAATAAAAGCAAATTAAAAGGGAGTCATTTCAAATGAAGTCAGACATTCAAATCGCTCAGGAAGCACAAATGGTCAATATCAAGGAGGTTGCCGCTTCACTTGGTATTAGGGAGGATGATTTAGAGTTTTATGGAAAATATAAGGCTAAATTATCTGATGAATTGTTATCCGAAATTCAGGGTAATAAAGACGGCAAGCTTGTGCTTGTAACTGCAATCAATCCAACACCAGCCGGAGAAGGCAAAACAACAACTTCTGTTGGTTTAGGTGAGGCAATGGGAGTTCTTGGTAAGAAGGCGTGTCTTGCCCTTAGAGAGCCTTCACTTGGACCTTGCTTCGGCATCAAAGGTGGTGCCGCAGGTGGTGGATATGCTCAGGTTGTTCCAATGGAAGACTTGAACCTTCACTTTACTGGTGATTTTCATGCTATAACATCTGCAAATAATTTGCTTGCAGCTATGCTTGATAATCATATTCAGCAGGGTAATTCTCTTGGAATTGATCCTAGACAGATTGTATGGAAGCGATGTCTTGATATGAATGACAGAGCCCTTAGAAATATTGTCGTAGGTCTTGGAGCAAAGGCAGACGGAATGGTTCGTGAGGATCATTTTGTTATTACAGTAGCCTCTGAAATCATGGCTATTCTTTGCCTTGCAAATGACATGAAAGATTTGAAAGAGCGACTTGGAAGAATCATTGTCGCTTATAGTTTTGACGGAAAGCCTGTTACTGCTAATGATTTACAGGCTACAGGCGCTATGGCAGCCTTACTTAAGGATGCTTTAAAGCCTAATATGATTCAAACTCTTGAGCACACACCAGCTATAGTTCATGGTGGTCCATTTGCTAATATTGCACATGGATGTAACTCAGTTAGAGCTACAAAGGCTTCTATGAAGCTTGCTGATATCACAATCACTGAGGCTGGTTTCGGTGCTGATCTTGGTGCTGAAAAGTTCTTTGATATTAAATGTAGAATGGCTGGTTTGAAGCCTGATGCTGTTGTTTTAGTAGCAACTGTTCGTGCTTTAAAATATAATGGTGGTGTTCCTAAAACAGAGCTTACTACAGAAAACTTAGATGCTTTAAAGAAGGGTATTGTTAACCTTGAAAAGCATATTGAAAACCTTCAGAAATATAATGTACCAGTAGTAGTTACACTTAACTCATTTGTTACCGATACAGAAGCAGAGACTAACTTTGTTAGAGAATTCTGCGAGTCTCGTGGATGCGAATTTGCACTTTCTGAGGTTTGGGAGAAAGGTGGACAAGGCGGTGTAGAGCTGGCAAAGAAGGTTCTTTATGTATTAGAGAATAAAGAAAGCAACTTCAAGCCACTTTATGATGATTCACTTTCGCTTAAAGATAAAATTAAAACCGTTGCAACAGAGATATATGGTGCAAAGGATGTAGCATACTCAGCTGCAGCTGAACGCGAATTAAAGAGAATAGAAGAGCTTGGAATGGGTAATTTCCCTGTTTGTATGGCTAAGACTCAGTATTCATTATCTGACGATGCTACTAAGCTTGGACGTCCTACAGACTTTACTTTAAATGTTCGTGAAGTATATGCTTCTGCAGGCGCAGGCTTTGTTGTTGCTGTTACAGGAAGCATTATGACTATGCCTGGTCTTCCAAAGCAGCCAGCAGCCAACAATATCGATGTTACTGACGATGGAGTAATTACAGGATTGTTCTAAAATGAAATGTAAAAAATGTGGAGCTGAAATTGAAAATGGTCTTATGTACTGCCCATCATGTGGGGAGTCTATTCAGCTTGTGCCTGATTACAATGTTTTAGAAGAAGAATTACTTTCAAAAGTTGTAGAAGATAAAAATAAATCAAAGGATGATAAGTTTGCTACAGGTGTTTACCAGTTTCAGGAAGAGGCATCTGCGGTAAACACATCATCTAAGTCTCAATCTCAACAAAAGCCTGAGCCAAAGGTTTTTACAAAAAAGATAAAGGCATTTCTTTTGGTTGCCTGCTTGCTGGTTGCAATAATAGGTGTATGCATGTTTATTCCTTACATGGGTGCACATACTTATGACAATATTATGAATCAAGCAGTGGATGCAGAATCCAATGAGCAATATGCAAAGGCTTTAGGTTATTATGAAGAGGCATATGAAATCGACCCTACATCATTCGAGGTTATTTATGGCTTGGGCCGTATGTATTACATGGTTAAGGATTATGATGACGCTATAGAGATGCTTTATCTTGCGCTGGATAGCGATCCTTCTAACAAAAAGATATATTCATATCTTTTGGATGCCTTATATGCAAATGGTGATATGGATGGGATAGCAGCTTTGCTTGAAACATCACCTAGTGATGAAATTACAGCGATGATTAATTCATATTTCCTATCAGCACCTACATTCAATTTGGCTGGTGGCAATTATGAAGAAGATCTGCTTATCCAAATTACCGTGAGCGGGGATTATAAAATCTTTTATACCTTGAATGGCAAAAGTCCTATTACAACAGGCAAACAATACACTAAACCAATACCTTTAACTGAGGGAACTACTGAAATAAAGGCAGTGGCACAAAATGATGCTGGAGAGTATTCAGACATAGTTAGTGCTACATACACTATTACTTATCCTGAAGTTGAGGAACCAGAAGAAAGCACGGGAGAGGATGTAACGATTGATGTAACTAATTAATTTACGTTTAACAGAATGTTCACAAGATTTCCGAATTTTTTACATAATTAATTAGTATCATTACATCATCTCATTAAGAGATACATTTTTCATAACATTATTCTCCCTTTGAAAGACACGTCACCGCAGGCGTGTCTTTTATGTTGTCTAAATCATTCAAATGGGCTAAAATATAACCTATGAATGTTAAAATTCTATGCGTAGGTAAAATCAAAGAAAAATTCTTTAGAGATGCAATTTCAGAGTACTCAAAGAGGCTCTCGAAATACTGCAATTTAGAGATAATAGAGGTCTCTGATGAAAAGACTTCAGAGAATGCATCTGATATTGAAATATCACTTGTAAAATCCAAAGAAGGCGAAAGAATTTTAAAGCACATTAAAGAAAAAGATTTTGTTATTGCTCTTGCAATACTTGGAAAGCAACTGGATTCTGTTGCTTTTTCTAAATATATAGAGAATCTTGGTATTTCAGGGCACAGTAGCATAGTTTTTGTTATTGGCGGCTCACTTGGGCTTTCAGATGAAGTAATGAAGCGTAGTGACTATCAAATTTCTTTTTCTGAGATGACTTTTCCTCACCAATTAATGAGAGTGATTTTACTTGAGCAGATATATCGTGGAATGCGAATTATGAATAACGAGCCTTATCACAAATAGGCAATAAATAAAAAGGGGTTTTGTTACTATGAGAATGTACGATTTAATTGAAAAAAAGAAACTTGGAGAGGAGCTTTCTACCCAGGAGATTTATCATATTGTTAATGGCTACACAAATGGCGAGATACCTGATTATCAGATTTCTGCACTTCTTATGGCTATCTATTTTAGAGGCATGAATGTCAGAGAACGCTACGACCTTACTATGGCTATGCGTGATTCTGGAGATATCCTTGATTTGTCTTCAATCGATGGTGTTAAAATTGATAAACACTCTACAGGCGGTGTTGGCGACAAGGTTACACTTGTTCTTGGACCAATCATTGCATCTATTGGTGTGCCTGTTGCAAAGATGAGTGGTAGAGGTTTAGGCCATACTGGCGGTACTATTGATAAGCTTGAAGCTTTTCCTGGTTTCAATGGAGCTCTTTCAGAGGATGCCTTCATCAATCAGGTAAACAATATAAAGATTGCCGTTACTGGTCAGTCTAAAAACCTTGCTCCAGCAGACAAAAAGCTTTACGCACTTAGAGATGTTACAGCTACAGTAGATGAGATTTCTCTTATCACAGGCTCAATCATGTCTAAAAAGCTTGCTGCCGGCACAGATGCAATCGTTCTTGATGTTACTGTTGGCGATGGTGCATTCATGAAGACAAAAGAAAAGGCATTAGAGCTTGCAAAATCTATGGTTGATATTGGTAAGCGTGCAGACAAGAAAATCGCTGCAGTTCTTACAAACATGGATGAGCCACTTGGCTTTGCAGTAGGAAACAATCTTGAAGTAATTGAAGCAATCAATGCCTTAAAGGGAAATGGTCCAGAGGACTTAATGGAAGTTGTTTATGAGTTAGGTTCTCAGATGATTGTTTTCTCAGAAATTGAGACAGATAAAGCAAAAGCTAGAAAGCTTATGGAAAATGCAGTTGCAGATGGCAGCGCATTTAATAAATTTGTTGAATTCATTCAGGCTCAAGGCGGAGATTCAAGCTTTGCTACTGACATCAGCAAATTTGAGCCAGCTAAGTATGTAGTTCCAGTTGAGGCGCAGGCTGATGGATATGTACACGCGTTGAAGGCAGAGGCATTTGGCCTTGCATCTATGTCACTTGGTGGCGGTCGCGAGACATTCGAGGATGTCATCGATATGGCTGTTGGTATTGTTCTTAACAAAAAGGTTGGAGATGAAATCAAAAAGGGTGAGCCTATTTGTTATATTCATGCAAACGACGAGAGCAAGATTAATAATGCTATGGAGATGATTAAGGCAGCTACCGTTATTGCTCCAGAAAAATGCAACCACATGGACTTGATTATTGATATTGTTGAATAAAATGAGCGATTTTTCTTTAAGTATTAGTATTCCGGCTGAGCACATCGACAATATATTTGGCCAATTTGATAAAAATATCAAAACCATAGAAAAGGGAATGGGAATTTCCTTTATTCTAAGGGACGATGTTATTAAAGTATTGGGAGAGAAATCCCATGTTGAACATGGAATTGTTGTTGTAGATGAGCTTTTATCCCTTTCGAAGAAGGGCAGTATTATTACCACACAGGATGTTAATTATATTATGTCAATAGAGCAGGAAAAAATAGAAAATCATGATGTTTCAGAAGCTAGAGGTGAGATTATTTGCCACACAACCACAGGCAAGCCTGTAGCTCCTAAGACATTAGGACAAAAGAAATATGTTGATGCAATCACGAACAATATGATTGTATTTGGTGTTGGACCAGCAGGTACTGGTAAAACATACCTTGCTATGGCAAAAGCGATTACAGCATTCAAAAACGAGGAAGTTTCACGAATCATTCTTACTCGTCCAGCCATTGAGGCAGGAGAAAAGCTTGGATTCCTTCCAGGAGATTTGCAGAGCAAGGTAGATCCTTATCTTAGACCACTTTACGATGCTCTTTATCAGATAATGGGTGCTGAAGCCTTTCAGCGCAACATGGAAAAGGGGCTGATTGAGGTAGCACCTCTTGCTTACATGAGAGGCCGTACTTTGGACAATGCATTTATCATTTTGGATGAGGCACAAAACACTACACCAGCCCAAATGAAGATGTTTTTGACACGTATTGGTTTTGGTTCAAAAGCTGTAATTACTGGCGATAAGACTCAAAAGGACTTGCCTACTGGAGTAAAATCAGGTCTTGATGATGCCATGGCAGTTTTGAAGAATATTGATGATATAAAGATTTGCAATCTTGATGCAAAGGATGTTGTTAGACATCCACTTGTTCAAAAGATTGTAAATGCTTATGAAGTACACGACAAAAAACTACAAAGCAAGAATAAAAAGGCGAAATAATGAAATGGACTAATCGTTTTTCCACCACAAGAGTATTGTATGCAATAGGCATGGCGTTTGTTTTTATTATTGCCAACACTTTAATGTGTTCCTTTGCCTCTGTACTTATAGACAAATATATTTGCTTAGTTGCAATTAATATTTGTTTCTTTTGCTTACAGTTTTTACTTATCATCAGAAGACGTTTAGAGCAAAAGCTTCCAGAAAAAAACTACATATCCTATGGGAAAATTACATTTGTTGTTCTAATAGAATGGGTTTTAGTTATTGTAATGTCTTTGTTGGCACCAGATTTTTTTGCTCCATTCATAGTACTTCCAATTATTGCAAGTAGCGTTTTTGAGGATAGCCTTTCAAATGCTTTGAGCCTTTATTTGGTGGTAATTACATCTCTTTGCTGGGATTACAATAGCTATACTATTCTTTGCTATATCACTCTTATTCTATTTGGTGGAGTGCTATCAGCGTTCCTTAGAAAAGGAGAGACAATCCAAAAGTTGTATGCTTTGATTCTTGTTTTTGCAATTACAACATTGGTTTCGATAGTATTTTATTATTTTAATTATCTTGAGCTCTCATTTGCAGTTCTGTTTTACGGGATGATTGATGGCATAGTAGCTTGCCTAATTATAGCGGCAATATTCCCTGTAATCAGCCGATTCGTTGATAGGGAGCAGGTGTTGATTTACGATACATTTTTGGATCCAGACTACACTCTCTGTAACGAAATACGAAAGCTGTCTTACATTGAATATCAGCATGCAATGAGACTTTCAAGATTATCTAGAAAGTGTGCTGCAGCTATTAATGCCAACGAAAATCTTGCTGCTTGTGCAGGACTGTATTATCGTCTTGGCAAAATCGAAGGTGAGCCAATGATTGATAACGCAATTAAAATTGCAAATAATCATTGCTTCCCAGCCGAGGTTGTTCAGATTTTGGCGGAGTATGGAGGAATAGTTGTTCTTCCTAGCTCAAAAGAATCGGCTATTGTTCATATGGTAGATTCTGTTGTTACAAAGGTAGAGCTTTTTGATTCTGATTCTATGAGCAGTAGTTGGAATCAAAATATGGTTATATATCAAACTATTAATGAGCTTTCACAAAAAGGCTTCTACGACAACTCAGGACTGACCATGAATCAGTTCTTGAAGATTCGTGAGATTTTAGCAAATGAGGATATTTTAGCATGACAATTTTAATGGAAAGCGAAACAGAAGTTGATTTCGACTTCGATTATGAGAAAGTTGCAAAAGATGTGGTGAATACTGCTTTGGATTATATGAAATTCCCTTTCGAAACTGAAGTAAGCATCACTCTGACAGACAACGATGGTATACAGGTAATCAATAAAGAATTTAGAGATATTGATGCACCTACCGATGTATTATCATTCCCTATGATTGAGTACGAAAAACCGGGTGATTTTTCAAAAATCGAAGAGAATGATGATTTATTTAACCCTGAGACAGGAGAAGTAATTCTTGGAGATATAGTTCTTAATATTCCTCGTATTCATGCGCAAGCAGAGGAATATCAGCATTCAAATCTCAGAGAGTATGCTTTTCTTATAGCCCATAGTATGTTACATTTAATGGGGTTTGATCACATGACAGAGGAGGAAGCTTCTGTTATGGAACAAAAACAAAGGGAGATATTAAACATACTAAATATATCTCGAGATTAATGAAAAGGAGACACTAATCTATGAAAAAACAATTAGTATCCGCATTGCTTGTTTTGAGTATGTGCACATCATTGATTGCCTGCGGTAAAGATGAAGCAGACAATACAGCGGCTGATGATACAGCAAGCAATACAGTACAGGAGGTAGTTGAGCCAGTTGATGATTCTGCAGCTTTTTGGGATCAGGTTTCAGAAGACGGCAAGGTTCGAAGCTACTTAACTGGTGATTGGGTTGATGCTGAGTATGGCAGACAGCGCCCGGTTGCAGTTATGATTGAGAACACAAAGGCATGTTTACCACAGTATGGTATTGGTAATGCTGGTGTTATCTATGAATGCGTTGTTGAAGGTGGAATCACTCGTATGATGGCCATCTTTGATGATTATTCAGGATTAGACCAGATTGGTAATATCCGTAGTTCACGTCCTTATTACGTATATTTTGCTAGTGAGTATGATGCTATTTACATGCATGCAGGTGGTAACCCAGCAGCATTCGAGCTTATTGATGACAAGAATCTTGTAGACAACATCAATGCTCTTACAGTAGAAGGTACAAAGGGTAAGGCAGCTGCTTTCAGAACTGGTAAGGGTGAGCATACACTTTATACAAATTCTGATGGTATTGCAAAGGGTATTGAAAAGCTTGGATATGACACAGAGCTTCCAGCAAACTATGAGCCTCATTTCACATTCGCAGCTGATGGTAATGATCTTTCAAGCGGCGAGGATTGCCAGGCTATCCAGCTTTACTACTACACAAACAAGCCTTATTGGATTTACAACGAGGATGATGGTTTATACTACAGATATGAGTTCAATCAGAAGCAGGTTGACGCTATTACAGGCGAGCAGCTTACAGCTAAGAACATTATTATTCAGAATGTAGAGTGGTGGACATATGAAGGATCTCAGTATCTTGGATACCTCCTTTCATACAACACAGGTACTGGTAAGTACATCTCTAATGGAAAGATGATTGATATTGTTTGGTCAAAAGATGGTGATACAGATATTACACATTATTACGACTTAAACTCAGGTGAAGAGATTCAGCTTAATGTTGGTGTGACTTGGATTCAGGCGTGCCAGCGTGATTACACAGATGAAACTGTATACTATGCAGATAAATCAGAATTTAGTAAGGCAAATTAATTAGTTTATGAATGCTAAAAAAAGGCGTAGCGATACCGGCTTTTTAATGCAGGGATCAATTCTTGCTATGGCTTCAATTATCAGTCGTATTGTGGGACTCATTTACAGAGTCCCACTTACGGCTACTATTGGAAAGACAGGAAATGATTATTACGGTACCGCTTATGAAATTTACAACATAATATTACTTATATCTTCTTATAGCATACCTCTCGCGGTATCAAAGCTAGTTTCAGCGAGAATAGCCAAAGGGCACATTAAGGACGCAACTAAGGTTTTACATGGCGCCCTTCTTTTTGCGTTTATAAGTGGTGGTATTGCATCCATAGTAGTATTCTTTGGAGCAGAGTTCTTCACAGGTACTGTTTTAAAGACACCTCTTGCGGCTATTGCTTTAAAGGTTTTGGCACCTACACTTCTGGTAGTTGCTATTCTTGGTGTATTCAGAGGCTTTTTCCAAGGCCTTGGTACAATGATTCCAAGTGCTATTTCTCAAATAGGAGAGCAGTTGGTTAATGCTGTTGTTTCTGTAGTGGCAGCAACTATATTATTCAGCTACGGAAAAAAGGTTGGCGGTGTTTTAGGTAATGTTTCAGATTATGCAGCTGCTTTTGGTGCGGCTGGTGGAACACTTGGAACATCTACAGGTGCTTTGTTTGCTCTTTGCTTTATTTTATTCATTTTCTTTGCTTTCAAGAAGGTCCTTAAGAAAATGATAAAGAAGGATAGACATAAGCATTTTGAAACCTTTGGGGATATTTTACCTGTTTTAATTATGACAATAATCCCTGTACTGCTTAGTACAACGGTTTACAATATAAGCTCTATAATTGATCAGGGTATTTTCAAAAATCTTGCTTTGTTGCAGGGCTATGATTCAAAGGTTACCAGTGAATCATGGGGTGTGTTCACTGGTCAGTATAAGGTCCTTATAAATGTACCTTTGGCAATTGCGTCTTCTATGGCTGCATCTACGGTTCCTAGTTTGACTGCTGCTTTCAATTCCAATGACAAAGAAGTAGTTAAAAGACAGATTAACGCAGCTAATAGATTTGTTATGGTAATTGCCTTCCCATGTGCTGTAGGTCTAATGGTACTTGCTTCACCAATTATGCTTTTGTTATTTAATGATGCTGAAAGTTCATCAGCATTAATGCTTATTATTGGTGGATGTTCGGTTGTTTTTTATTCCCTTTCAACTCTTTCCAATGGAATTCTTCAGGGAATTGATAAAATGACTATCCCTGTAAAGAATGCACTTATTGCACTTGTTGCCCATGTGGCACTTTTGTTTGTGTTGATGGAAGTATTTAAACTACACATCTATGCAGTAATCATTGCTAATGCTTTTTATGCACTTATGATGTGCTTCCTTAATCAATCGGCAGTTCTTAGATTCTCTGGAGCAAGGATTGATGTTAAAAAGGTTGTACTTGCACCTCTTGAAGCATCAGCTCTTATGGGACTAGTAGTTTACCTTATTTATCATATGCTGGATGCCATTTTGCTGATTGGTATGTCAGAAAAGGTAGCGAACCTTTTTGCTTGTGTTGTCTCTATAGTTGTTGGAGCTATCGTTTACTTTGTATCGATGCTTCTCTTTAAGGGTATAGATGAGGAAACACTTTTAAAATTCCCAGGTGGAACAAGACTTTGTCAGATAGCATATAATTTACATTTGTTGAGGTAGTTTTATGAATACAGATGAAAAGGTATATGATGTTTGTATAATAGGTGCCGGATTTTCAGGACTTGTTCTCGCAATCAAACTTGCGAGAGCAGGTCTTTTGGTATGTTTAGTGGAATTAAATCGTATAGTTGGCAGAAGAATTTTATCTACTGGCAATGGCCGATGCAACTTCACAAACAGCAGAATGGGGGCTCAATATTATTATAGCAATCACAGCCTTGATTTTATTTCAGATAATCATAATGATTTGCGCCAATTTCTTAATGAATTAGGGGTGTACGACAAGGATTTGGATGGATATTATTATCCAATTACAAATCAAGCTAAGACAGTTAGAGAAGCACTTGAAAATGAAATTAGTTTTCTTGGTATCGATGTTCTTCTTGATAATAGAGTTACAGAAGTATCAAAAGCAGATTTATTTAAAGTTACTACCTCTAGAACTATCGTAAATGCGAAGAAGGTTTGCGTTGCTTCAGGTGGGCTTGCTGCTGCAACTCTTGGTTCTTCTAAAATCGGTTATAAAATAGCACAAAGCTTTAAAATGAAGACAACTAAGCTTTCGCCGGCCCTTGTTGGTGTTAAATCTTCAAGCCAATGCTTAAAAGAATTAGCAGGAGTTAGAGCCTCAGGAGTTGTTTCGTACAAGGATTACAGTTGCGAGGGAGAAATCCAGTTCAATAAGGATAGTGTTTCAGGATATCCTATCATGTGCATCAGCCGTTTTATCGGTTTTGATGAGCTTGATAAAAAGCTATCGGATTTACGAATTGATTTTATTCCTTACCTTTCTGCGGAAGCTTTGAAAGAGGAATTGACAAAAAGATTTAAGCGTAATCCAAAAGCAACAATTCTGACTGCGTTGGTTGGTCTTTGTAATGAAAAAGCTATTGAACAGGTGGTTAGTTATTCTCGAATTTATGGTGATACAACTGTTGATTGTTTAGATGAAGAGGATTTAGAGAATCTTGTTTACTTCTTCAAGAATTTCACAATCTCTGTAGATGGAACAAAGGGCTTTGACAGTGCTCAGGTCACTGCTGGAGGTGTTGATTTATCAGAAATCGATACTTCTTCAATGGAATCACTGAAGTGTAAAGGTTTATATTTTACAGGTGAAGTTTTGGATGTAGATGGAATATGCGGAGGATACAATCTCAATTGGGCATATACATCTGCTGATATAGCATCCAAATCAATAATAAAGGAATTACAATGATTAGAATTGATCAAGTTAAAGTAGAGGTATCAGGACAAAAAGCTGATTTAAAACAGATAATTGCAAAGAAGTTAAAGGTCAGCGAAGGTGAAATCAAGTCTTTAGAAATTTTAAAGAAGTCTGTAGATGCCAGAAAAAAGCCAATTATTTACTTCGTATATTCGGTAATTGTTCAATTATCAAATGATAATGAAAAGAGAATATTGGCTAAATTTAAAAAAGATAACAATATAAATAGTTATGTTCCTAAAGCTTACAATATGCCAAAAGCATCAGATTGGACTGGCGATAGACCTATTGTAATTGGTGCTGGACCTGCTGGATTATTTGCAGCATATATTCTTGCTTTAAACAACCTTAATCCTATAGTTTTTGAACGAGGAAAAAAGGTTGATGAAAGAACTGCTGATGTTTTGAAATTCTGGGAGACTGGAATTCTTGATACCACATCTAATGTACAGTTTGGCGAGGGCGGTGCTGGTACATTTTCAGACGGCAAGCTAAATACCCTTGTAAATGACAAATTGGGACGTAACAAATTTGTACTTGATACATTTGTTAAATTTGGTGCTAACAGTAACATTTTGTACGATTACAAGCCTCATATCGGCACAGATGTTTTAAAAAATGTTATTGCAAATATGAGAGATGAAATCATTAGACTTGGTGGCGAGTTCTTATTTGGTACAGCTGTCGATGGATTTATTATCGAAAATGAAAAAATCACTGGTGTAAAAGCAGGTGATAAAACCTACAAATCAAATCATGTGATTCTTGCAGTAGGACATAGCGCAAGAGATACATTCAAAATTCTCCATGAATCAGGTATTTATATGGAGGCAAAGGATTTTGCTGTAGGATTTAGAATCGAGCATCCACAGGAGATGATTTCTCGAAGCATGTATGCTGATGGTTACAAAAATCTTGAGCCTGCTCCATATAAGCTTGCAACAAATCTTGATAATGGACGTGGCGTTTATTCATTCTGTATGTGTCCAGGTGGCTTTGTTGTTAATTCATCCTCAGAGGAAAATAGGCTTGTTGTTAATGGTATGAGCTATTCGAAGCGAGATAGCAAAAATGCCAACAGCGCTATTGTAGTATCAGTTGGTGGGCGAGAGTTTGATAAAACCAATCCTCTTGCAGGTGTAGAATATCAGCGCTCTCTTGAAGAAAAAGCATTTAGCTTGTGTAATGGAAAAATTCCACAGCAGCTGCTTGGAGATTTTAAACTAAAGAAATTTTCTTCTAGCTTCGGTGATTTTGCCTCTGAAACAAAGGGGCAGACAGCATTTGGATTGCTATCTGATATATTTTCTCAGGAAATATACCAGTCTATTATTGACGGCATAGGTGTTTTTGGGACTAAAATAAAAGGGTTCGATAGAGATGATGCGATTTTTTCTGGGGTTGAAAGTAGAACTTCTTCTCCAGTAAGAATTAGTCGTGATGAATTCTATCAGGCTAACATAAAAGGTCTATATCCTTGCGGAGAGGGTGCAGGCTATGCAGGCGGTATAACATCTGCTGCAATGGACGGAATGAAAGTTGCAGAAGCTGTTATATCCAACATGAATTTATAAGAATAGGTGGGATAATAATTGGCTGAATACACTCCAATGATGCAGGAGTATCTTAAAACAAAAGCGGAATATGAAGATTGTATCTTATTTTACCGTCTAGGTGATTTTTATGAGATGTTTTTTGAAGACGCAAAGACTGCATCTAGAGAACTTGAATTGACACTTACAGGAAAGTCTTGCGGAGCAGAAGAACGTGCACCTATGTGCGGAGTTCCTTTCCATGCTGCAGACACATATATTAATCGATTGGTTGCAAAGGGCTACAAAGTTGCTATTTGTGAGCAGGTGGAGGATCCCAAAGAAGCAAAGGGGCTTGTTAAAAGAGAAGTAATCAGAGTAGTTACTCCTGGTACAAACATCGATCAGCTTGCACTTGAGGAAGGAAGCAATAATTACATCATGTCCTTGTATTATACAAAAGGTGTGATTGGTATTGCCTGTTGTGATGTTTCTACTGCTGATTTCTATCTGACTGAGGTAAACGAAACTAGAAAGCTTACAGATGAGCTCTACAGATTTACTCCAGCTGAAATAATCTACAGCAAATCGATTTACGAATCAGGAATAGATATTACTGATTATGCAGACAAATTAAATATCGCTCTTACTCAGCTTGATGAATCTTACTTTGATGACACTTTAAGCACGCGTGAGCTTTTGAATCATTTCAAGGCCCATTCCTTAGAGGGATTAGGTTTAATCGATTTTTCTGTTGGTAAGGTATCTGCAGGTTCTTTGTTACTTTACTTAAAAGAGACTCAGAAATCTGAGCTTACACATTTAACACATATCACTCCATATACAGATGGCAAGTTTATGCTGATTGACAGCTCTACACGCAGAAATCTTGAATTAACAGAGACAATGCGAGATAAACAAAAGCGTGGATCACTTCTTTGGGTTTTGGATAAAACTAAAACTGCAATGGGTGCAAGACAGCTTAAGAGCTTTATTGAACAGCCGCTTGTATCGGTAGATGAAATCATAAAAAGACAGGATGCTATCGAAGATATAAACGGTTCTTTGATTGACAGAGAAGAACTTAGAGAATATCTTTCATCAGTTTATGATTTAGAGCGTCTTATTACAAAAATCACATATCAATCTGCCAATCCTAGAGATTTAATTGCTTTTAAGCAATCTATCGGCATGCTTGCTCCAATCAAAACATTGCTTGATGGCTTCCATTCACATTTAATCAGGGATTTAAATGCAAGCATCGATGATCTTAAAGATTTATATGTGCTTATTGATAATGCTATTGCTGAGGAACCACCAATCAGTTCCCGTGATGGCGATATTATAAAGACCGGATACAACGAAGAAGTAGACAGACTTCGTTCTGCCAAGATAGATGGCAAGCAGTGGCTTGCTGAGCTTGAAGCAAAAGAGCGTGATAAGACCGGAATTAAAAACCTAAAGATCAAGTTCAACAAGGTTTTTGGATTTTATCTTGAGGTTACAAATTCATATAAGGATTTGGTTCCTGATTATTACGTAAGAAAGCAGACTCTTACTAATGCTGAACGTTATTACACACCTGAGCTTAAAGAGCTAGAAGATAGCATTTTAGGCGCAGAAGATAGATTAAATACTATCGAGTATGAATTTTTTAAAGCAGTAAGAGATACAATTGCTGGAGAAGTAGATAGAATTCAGATTAGTGCAAAGGCTATTGCAACACTTGATGCAATTATTTCTCTTGCAGTTGTTGCTGAAAAGAATCACTATGTGAGACCGGTAATCAATAATCGTGGAGTATTAGATATCAAGGAAGGGCGTCATCCTGTTGTTGAGCAGATGATAAATGCTGACCAGTTCATATCTAACGATTGTTATTTGGATCAGGATTCCAACACCATCGCAATTATTACAGGCCCTAATATGGCTGGTAAATCTACATATATGAGACAGGTTGCACTTATTGTGCTTATGGCTCAAATTGGTAGTTTTGTTCCCGCTTCTAGCGCCACAATTGGTGTTGTAGATAGAATCTTTACCAGAGTAGGTGCATCAGATGATTTATCAACTGGTCAGTCTACATTCATGGTAGAGATGAATGAAGTAGCTAATATTTTGCATAATGCTACTAGCAAATCACTTTTGATTCTTGATGAGATAGGCCGTGGAACTTCCACATATGATGGACTTTCAATTGCATGGTCTGTTGTAGAGCATGTGGCTTATAACATTGGTGCAAAGACTTTATTTGCAACACATTACCACGAACTTACAGAGTTGGAAGGTCAGATAAAAGGAGTTCATAATTACTGCATCGCAGTACAGGAAATGGGAGAGGATATTATATTCCTTAGAAAAATCATTTCTGGCGGCGCAGATCAAAGCTATGGTATACAGGTAGCCAGACTGGCAGGCTTGCCTGAGGAGGTGCTTTCAAGGGCACGTACAATCGTAGATTCTTTAAACGAAAATGATATTGCTGCAGTTTCTGACAAGATTGCACTTCAGGAAAAATTCGAAGAAAAGCTCAAAGAAGCTACTGGATTAGAGATTTCTGAATCTGAGGCACAGATAATTACAGAGCTAAAGAATCTTGATGTTACAAAGATTACTCCCCTTGAAGCTATGAACATATTGTTTGAGTATCACAATAAGGTGAAGGAATAATGGGAAAAATTAATTTACTTAGCCAGGAAACTATTGACAAAATCGCAGCAGGAGAGGTTGTTGAAAGACCTGCTTCTGTTGCAAAAGAGCTTATAGAAAACAGTATTGATGCTGGTGCAACAGCTATTTCTGTTGAGATTAAAGGCGGTGGAATCGAATATCTTCGTATAACCGATAATGGCTCTGGAATTGAAAAGGATCAAATCCAAATCGCATTTTTGCGTCATTCAACCAGCAAAATCGAAAATGCTGCTGATTTAGCCAATGTTAGATCATTGGGATTTAGAGGAGAGGCTTTATCCAGCATTTCTGCTGTAGCTAAAGTCGAGCTTATTACAAAAACTAAGGATTCCTTACTTGGTGCATCCTACATTATCGAAGGTGCAAAAGAAGTATCTCTTACTGATATTGGAGCGCCAAATGGCACCACATTTATTATCAGACAGCTATTCTTTAATACTCCAGCTAGAAAGAAGTTTTTAAAATCTGAAAGTACTGAAGGAAGCTATGTATTTGATGTTGTTGAGCATTTGGCTTTATCCCATCCAGAGATTTCATTTAAGTTCTTGCTTAACGGCAAAGAAAAGCTTATGACTTCAGGTAATGGTGTGCTTTCAGATACCATATATCAGATTTATGGACGTCAGATAGCATCCAATGTTTTGGAGATAAATTACAAAGATGAGAGAGTTTCAATCAACGGCTTTATTGGAAAATCAGTTATTGCTAGAGGAAATCGAGCTTTCGAGCATTTCTTTGTAAACAATAGATATATTAAAAGTGGCAACCTTTCCAGAGCTTGTGAGGAAGGCTATTACGGCTTTCTAATGGGACATCAGTATCCGTTCTTTGTTATTAATATTAATTTCGAAGATGGCGCTGTAGATGTTAATGTTCACCCAACAAAGCAAGAGGTTAGATTCGAGGATGAAGCATATATTCTTGAGATTCTAACTAAAGTTATAAATGACCGTCTTAGAAAAAGGGAAGATGTCCTTGAAGCTCATATTGACGAGCCTAAAGCATCGGCTCCAGCGCCTGTAATTGAAACATATACAGAGTTTGTTTCTAAGCCAGCTGTAGAACAGGAATCAGATTCATCTTCATATGAAGTGTCCAATGATTCCGTATCTGAAAAGGAATCTGAAATTATCCCTCCTGTAAAGGTAAAGCTTCCTGAACCATTCGAAAAGGATAGACTTGAAAAGATAAAAGCTCAGGTTACAAGCCAGATTCGTCAGGATACTCCTTACGAAAAGAAATTTGCTGAGAATAATCTAGACAAAACAAAGTATGAGCAGATTAGCTTTCTTAAGCAGGAAGCTGTTAAAGAGCACAAAATAATAGGGCAGGTATTTGATACATATTGGATTATTGAATATGATAAAAATATGTATATCATAGACCAGCATGCTGCTCATGAGAAAGTTCTTTTTGAAAAGACAATGGCGCGTCTTAAAAACAACGAAATGACTTCTCAGATGGTTAGCCCACCTGTTATTATTTCATTGTCACCTCAGGATGTTCTTTTGTTTGAAAACTATCATGAGGCTTTTGAAAAGCTTGGATTTAGAGTGGAATCCTTTGGAGGAAATGAGCTTGCTATCAATGGAGTTCCAGGTAACCTCTTAAATCTGGATCCAAAGACATTTTTCCTTGAGATACTTTCAGATTGTGAAAGCTTCAAGGCATCAGATTCATTTGACATGATTGTTGAGAGAGTGGCTTCTATGTCATGTAAGGCTGCTGTAAAGGGTAATAATAAGCTTTCTATTCCGGAGATTAAAACCCTAATCGATGATTTATTAAAGCTTGATAATCCATATCATTGTCCTCATGGCAGACCAACAATGATTTCATTTTCAGAATATGAATTAGCAAAGAAATTTAAAAGGATTGTTTAATGGATAAATTAGTAATCTTAACTGGACCAACTGCGGTCGGCAAAACTTCACTATCAATTAATCTCGCCAAAGCTATAAATGGCGAGATTATTTCTGCTGATAGCATGCAGGTTTATAGAAAAATGGATATAGGGACAGCGAAGGTTACACCGGAGGAAATGGATGGCGTTAGACACCATATGATTGATGTGATTGAGCCTACTGAGGATTATCACGTTGTAAAGTTTCAGCAAATGGTGAAGGATGCCATGGCAGATATTTACTCACGAGGAAAAATCCCTATCATCTGCGGAGGAACAGGTTTTTATATTCAGGCGATTCTTTATGATATCGATTTTACAGAAAATGATATCGACAAATCCTACCGTCAGTCACTGGAGGATTTTGCTGATAAGTTCGGAAATGATGCTTTGCATGAAAAACTCAAAGAAATTGATCCTGAGTCGGCAGAAACTATTCCGGCTGCAAATAGAAAGCGTGTGATTAGAGCTATCGAGTATTATGAGCAGACAGGTGAAAAGTTTTCTGTTCATAATGCTACTCAAAGAGAAAAAACTAGCCCTTACAACTTTGCTTATTTTGTATTAAATGACGATAGGGAATTGCTATATAATCGAATTAATAAGAGAGTTGATATAATGATGAAGGACGGCTTACAGTCCGAAATCGATAGTCTGCTTGCTATGGGCGTCAAAAAAGGTATGACTTCCATGGATGGCATTGGCTATAAAGAATTATTGTCTTACAAGGATGGCGAAATATCTTTGGATGAGGCAGTAGAGCTTATTAAAAAGAACTCTAGAAACTACGCCAAGCGTCAACTAACTTGGTTTAGAAGAGAAAAAGAAGTCATTTGGCTTGATAAAACAGTTTATACGACAAGTGATGCTTTACTTGAAAAGATTTTAACTTGTTTGAAAGAGAAAGGAATTATAGAAAGTGTTTAGTATTTATAAGGATTTTGGTATTTCGAAAGAAGTTTATGATTACGGTGAGGAGATTCTAAAGGGTCTTAAGGACAGATTCGAAGAAATCGACAAAACAGCAGAGTATAATCAGTTGAAAGTTCTTAAGGCTATGCAGGAGCATAAGGTTGCTGCTGAGTGCTTCAACACATCAACAGGATATGGCTATGATGATGTTGGACGTGATACCTTAGAAAAGGTTTATGCTTCAGTGTTTAAAACAGAGGATGCACTTGTTCGTCCACAGATTACATGTGGTACACATGCTCTTGCTCTTGCATTGATGAGTAATCTTAGACCAGGAGATGAGTTACTTTCACCTGTAGGAAAGCCTTACGATACACTTGAAGAGGTAATCGGTATTCGTCCTTCGAACGGTTCATTAGCAGAGTATGGCATTACATATGCGCAGGTTGATTTGTTAGAAGATGGCGGTTTTGATTACGATGGAATCAAGGCAGCTATTAATGAAAAGACAAAGCTTGTAACAATTCAGCGTTCTAAGGGCTATGCAAATCGTCCTACATTATCAGTTTCACAGATTGGTGAGCTTATTTCCTTCATCAAAGGTATTAAGCCAGATGTTGTTTGCATGGTTGACAACTGCTACGGCGAATTTGTTGAGAGAATCGAGCCAACAGAAGTTGGTGCTGATATGTGCGTAGGTTCTCTTATTAAGAATCCAGGTGGCGGACTTGCTCCTATTGGAGGCTATATCGTAGGAACAAAGGAATGTGTAGAAAATGCTGCCCACAGATTAACTTCCCCAGGTCTTGGAAAGGAAGTTGGCGCGTCACTTGGCATTATGCAGTCATTCTATCAGGGATTCTTCCTTGCACCTACAGTAGTTGCTGGCGCTTTAAAGGGTGCTATTTTTGCAGCAAATGTATATGAGAAGCTTGGATTCTTGTGCGTTCCAAATTCTACAGAATCAAGACATGATATTATTCAGGCTGTATCATTCCTTAAGCCAGAAGGACTTATTGCTTTCTGCGAAGGAATTCAGGCAGCGGCACCTGTGGATTCATACGTTAAACCTGAGCCTTGGGATATGCCAGGTTATGATAGTAAGGTTATCATGGCAGCCGGTGCCTTTGTACAGGGCTCATCAATTGAATTATCTGCAGACGGCCCACTTCGTGCCCCATATACAGCCTTCTTCCAGGGCGGACTTACATGGAATCATGCTAAGCTTGGCATACTCAATTCACTCCAAAAACTAGTGGATGCTTGCCTTGTGATGAAGTCACAACTGTGTTAAAATTTTTAGGATGTTTTATATAAAAATATTTACGGAGGAAAACCATGGCCAATTCATTTGGTATTGATATAGGAACTCAAAATCTTAAGATTTTCAGCGGTTCTAATAATCAAATTACTGACATAAAAAATACTATTGCAATCGTTAACAAGAATCAGATGTATTCATACGGTGATGCAGCTTATTCTATGTACGAAAAAGCTCCAGATACAATCAATGTTTCATTCCCAATTGTTTCTGGTGTTATTGCTGATTTTGACAATATGCAAACTATGCTTTTCGAAGTTATCGAAAAGGATTTAAAGGGCAAGATTAAGGGTAGCGACATTGTTGTTGCTGTACCTACTGACATTACCGAGGTAGAAAAGAAGGCTTTCTCTGATTTATTTAGCAAATCAAAGAATAAGCCACATTCTATCAGAGTTTGCGAGAAGCCTATTGCCAGTGCTATCGGTATGGGACTTGATGTTTCAGAGCCTACAGGTGTTATGGTGGTAGATCTTGGTGCAGATACAACTGAGATTTCTGTTATTTCCCTTGGTGGCCTCGTTTTATCAGAGCTTCTTCCATTTGGTGGAAATCAGATTGATGAGTCAATCGTTACATACCTCAAGAGAAACTTTAATCTTGTAATTGGACAGAAGACTGCAAAGCAGCTTAAAGAAGAAATCGGTTCAGCACAGGAGGGAAGAGGACAGAAGCTTACCGTTGTAGGCCGTGATGTTGTTAGCGGTCTTCCTATCGAGATGGAAGTTGAAAGCGATACAATCTACAATGCTATCAAGAATGATTTAGAGAGCTTCTGCACAAATGTAAAGCTTATCCTTGAAAAAGTTCCACCAGAGCTTGCAAAGGATATTGTTCACTCTGGTATTTATCTTACAGGTGGTACATCTCAGCTTTATCAATTAACAGATTTATTTTCAGAGGTTACAAACATTAAGGTTAATGTAATGGATGATCCACAGGAATCTTGTGTTAGAGGTTTAGGACAGGTTCTTTCAGATTCTAAATACAAAATTTATGGATATAGCATGAGGGCAAGGATTTTCAAATAATGAGACAAAGAAAAGCAAATGGCGGTATTCCAAGTAAATATTTGCTAATGATTTTATCTATTGTTTGTATAATGCTTTTGTTTTTCAGTTATTCAACTGGTTTTTCAGGTGGTCCATTAGAGACAATTGCCAATCATATCTTTATTCCTATGCAAAAGGGTATAGATTACATTGGCAGCTCTATAGCCATTTCTTCAGCTGATACCAAGACACGTGAGGAATTGGTTGCGGAAAACGAAGAGCTTCAGGCTCAGGTTGATGAGCTTAATTCTACTATCAACAACTACGAGCTTAAGCTTAAAGAATTAGATGAATTACAGGAATTATACGAACTAGATCAAACTTACTACGACTATGAGACAACTGGCGCCAGAATCATCGGCAAAGGCACATCCAATTGGTTCAACACCTTTACAATCGATAAAGGCACCAAGGATGGAATAGAGGTAGATATGAATGTTATCGCTGATGGCGGTCTTGTTGGTATCGTTACTTCTGTTGGAGATTCCTATGCAGTTGTTCGCGCAATCATAGATGACACATCTAATGTTAGTGCAACCATATCATCAACCGAAGATAACTGTATCGTTTCAGGTTCTCTTGAGAATATGACTGCAAGCAATCTTATCTTGTTTTCGGATTTGGATGATGATGAAGATAAAGTTGCAATAGGAGATGTTATTGTTACATCTAACATTTCTGACAAATATCTTCCAGGATTGATGATTGGATATGTTTCATCTGTTTCTTTGGATGAAAATGAACTTACAAAATCTGGTACAGTCACACCTGTTGTAGATTTTAAACATTTATCTAATGTCCTTGTTATTAAGCAGTTAAAGGAGTCATACGAAAGTGAGTGATTTTAAGCAATATTTAAAGAAAATATTGATTATAGCCCTTGTCATTTATGTATGCTTCTTACTGCAGACAAGTGTTTTTTCTAGATATAGACTTGCAGGTGTTACACCTAATGTCTTGATTTGTGTGGTATCTACTTACGGCTTTATGAAAGGCCGTAAATACGGTATCCTCATTGGCTTTTTTGTAGGTATTCTTTTGGATATCTTTTCAGGCGGACTCTTTGGAATGTACGCACTGATTTATATGTATATAGGTCTTTTAAATGGTCTATTTAAAAAGCAGTTCTTTGGTGACGATTTACGTCTTCCAATGATTCTTATTGGGACAAGTGATTTAATTTACGGCATAGCCACTTATCTCACTTTGTTTGCAATTAGATCTCAGTATGATTTTTCTTATTATCTGTTGAATATCATTTTACCTGAGGTTGTTTACACTTTACTTGTATCCATTTTTGTTTATTATGCAATTCTTCATTTAAACAATTGGGTAGAAAAACTAGAAAAGAAAGGTTCTGATAGAATTGGATATTATTAAGGACTTTTTTGAAAATGTATTTTCTTCACGTATTCGCGTGGTTATAGTAGCAATGATTACTTTTGCTGCTATTCTAATTTCACGTCTTTTTTATTTGCAAATATTAAATGGTAGTGAATATCAGGATAATTACAATTTAAAACTTGAAAAGACTGAATCAATTGCCGCTACAAGAGGAAATATATACGATAGAAATGGTAATTTACTAGCTTATAATGAGCTAGTTTATGCCGTTACTATTCAGGATACTGGAACATATTCCTCTACAAAGGAGAGAAGCCAGTCGTTAAATACTGAAATTGCAGAAATTATTTCTAAGCTTGAAAGCAATGGGGATACAATTGATAACGACTTTGGAATCTATATAGATTCATCAGGATCATTTCAGTTTTTAAGTTCTGGTTCTGCTTTACAGCGTTTTAGGGCTGATGTTTTTGGAAAGAATAGCGTTGATGATTTGGAATATAATGACGAGCTAGGTATTGATGAAGCTACAGCCACTGCTGATCAGATTATCGACTATCTTGAAGGCGAAAAGGTTTACAATATATCTGATGAGTATTCTAAAAAGCTTCGCTATGAGATTATGGTTGTTCGTTACAATATGGGCCAGAACTCATATCAGAAATATATTTCAACTGTTATAGCATCGGATGTTTCAGATGAGTCAGTTGCTTTCATCAAAGAAAACATAAATGAGCTTACTGGTGTTGATGTAGAACAAAAGTCACTTCGTCGATACGTAGATAGCGAATACTTCGCACATATTATTGGTTATACAGGTCAGATATCTACTTCCGAATATAAGGAGCTTTCTGCCACAGATAGCACCGTTGAAACTACAGATATCGTTGGTAAATCAGGTATTGAAAAATACATGAATGATTACCTTTCCGGAACAAAAGGTTTTGAGACCTTGTATGTTGATAGTGTGGGAAATACTATTGCAGAGGGAGATTACCAGGCTGCTGTTTCTGGAAATGATGTTTATCTGTCTATTGATATGGATTTACAAAAGGCAGCTTATATTCTTCTAGAACAGGAGATTGCTGGAATCCTATATTCAAAGATTCAAAATATCAAAGAGTACAACACAACCTCTTCAAGCGATGTTGTAGTGCCTATCTATGATGTTTATTATTCTTTGATTAAAAATGGAATCATTGATATTAACGCATTTTCTGACCCTAATGCTTCACAGACTGAAAAGGATGTTTTGAGTGCCTATGAGGTAAAGGAAAAAGAAGTTTTAGCTACGTTAAAGAGCCAGCTCAAGGCTTCTAATGAGACTGTTTACAATCAACTTCCATCTGAGTATCAAGCATATTCTACTTATATTGTTACAACTCTTAAGAGTCTTGGTATTTTTGATGCCAGTGCCATTGATACATCTTCTGATGTACAAACAAGCTGGACATCAGAGGAGATGGCAGTCAATAAATATCTTATCTATGCCATTGAACAAAACTGGATAGACATTACAAAATACGAATCAGAAGCTAAGTATGCAGATACAGATGAGCTTTATGCTGATTTAGTTGATTATATAATTGATTATCTTTCAACTGATACATCATTCCAAAAGCTTGTTTATAAGTATCTTCTTCTGGATGATAATATTTCGGGAAGCCAGCTTTGCCTGATTTTATATGAGCAGGGTGTTCTTTCAAAGGAAGATGATGAAGACTATACCAAGCTTGCAGGTGGTCAAATTACAGCATATGAATTTATGCTTTCAAAGATTAAGTCTTTGGAAATTACACCAGGTCAGCTTGCTCTCGATCCTTGCTCTGGATCAACTGTTCTTATTGATGTTAATACAGGCGAAGTTTTAGCAATGGTTACTTACCCAGGATATGATAATAATAAGCTTGCCAATTCAGTAGATGCTGATTATTATTCATACCTTACAAATAGTGCTGCAAATCCTTTGTACAACTATGCTACTCAGCAGAGAACAGCCCCTGGTTCTACTTTCAAGATTGTCAGCTCTACAGCCGGTTTGGCAGAAAATGTTATTACAACAACATCGGAAATTGTCGATTTAGGACAATATACTAAGGTTTCAAATAATCCTAAGTGTTGGATTTACCCAAGCAACCACGGTAGCATCAATGTCTCTGAAGCTATTAGAGATTCTTGTAACTACTTCTTCTATGAAGTTGGTTGGAGACTTGCCGGTGGTGATGGTGCCTATGATGACGCTACTGGTATTGATAAGATTACTGAGTATGCATCTTTATATGGATTAGATGAAACTACAGGAATTGAAATAGAGGAAAATACACCTCATATTGCGACAGAGTATCCTGTCATGGCTGCTATCGGTCAGTCTGATAACAACTATACGACTATCGGATTAGCAAGATATGCTGCAGCTATTGCTAGTGAGGGAACTGTTTATAACCTTACACTTCTTGATAGTGTTAGAGATTCTGAAGGTAATGTTATTGAAAGCTATAGCCCATCTGTTAGAAACCAGATAGATGTACTTAATACATCAGAATGGGATGCTATCCACTATGGTATGAGAATGGTATGTGAGTCCCTTTCATCCTTTAATGGTTTCTCTGTTGAGGTTGCCGGTAAGACAGGTACTGCCCAGCAGGTTGCATCTCGTCCTAACCACGCTTTATTTATTGGATTTGCACCGTATAGTGATCCAGAGGTTTCAATAGCAACTCGTATCGCTTATGGTTATACATCACATAATGCTGCTGAGGTTTCGAAAGATATTTTGGCTTATTACTTTGGTGTATCTGCAACTGAAGATTTGCTTAGTGGTGAGGCTAGCACTGTTTCAAATTCTGAAAATGAATTTACAGATTAAAATACTTTTTAACAATAAAGGGAGAATAAATTATGAGTAATGACCCAGTCATTTTAAAAAGTAATAAATATGGTTTAACTCTTCAATTGGATGCAACAATTCCCTTTGAAGATTTAGTCAGAGCCGTATGTAAGAAATTTGCTCAGTCTGCCGACTTTTTTGGTGAGACTGAAATGATTTTGGAGACTCAAGGCAGGGAGCTTACTGCTGAAGAGGGAATGGTGATTATTCAAGCCATCGAATTGAATTCTAAAATCAAAATCATCCTTATACATGAAAATAATGAGTTAAAAGATACAAGGATGCTGGGACAGATTGATAAATTCTATTCTGATGAGATTTTTGAAAATGCCAAAATTATTAGAGGCTCTGTCATGAAGAATGATTCAATCACTTCAGATTCAAGCCTTGTTATACTTGGAGATGTAAAGCACAAGGCATCAGTTCAGGCGAAGGGCAATATTATTGTTTTAGGCTCCTTAGAAGGTGCAGCTTATGCAGGATATCCGGACAACACTGGATGTTATATTGCAACTGGTCTTTTGGATAGCGACAATATTCAAATAGGTACTGTTAATGGAGCTATCAAGATTCAGGAAAAATGGTCTTTTAGAGTTCATAAAAAAGAAATCGAGCCGATGGGCATTTCTGTTTGGAATAGAGAGCTCCTTGCTGAGCCTCTTAGCAGTGGATTACTTAGAAGGATTAAAAACTAATGTTTCACAATTATAGATTTAAAAACCTTGATGTAAAATTAATAATTGCTGTTATAGCGCTGACTATCATTGGCATTTTTGTTATTGGCAGTGCCAATGAAGCTAATCAGCAAAAGCAGATTCTTGGTATGATTTTAGGAATCTTTGTAATGGCTGCTATGGCACTATTAGATTATGATTTCTTGCTTCATTTCCATTGGGTTTATTATTTCCTTGTATTAGGGCTGTTGGCATCTGTTTTGCTTTTTGGTGAAAAATCAGGTGGTGCAACTCGTTGGATTGATGTTGGTATTAGATTCCAGCCTTCTGAGTTGGCTAAAATTTTGCTTATTTTATTTTTCGCTTGGTTTTTTATGATGCATGAAGAAGATATTAATAAGCCTAAAACATTGGCTATAACAATAGTTTTATCAATGTTTCCACTAATTTTGATTGAAAAAGAACCAGATTTATCGACCACAATTGTCACAATGATGATTATTTGTGTTATGATATTTGTAACAGGAGTTAGTTATAAGTTGGTCGGTGCCATTTTAGGTGTTACTATACCTGGAATAGCATTATTACTTTTTCTTGTAACTCGAGATGGCCAGACGATTCTTGATGAATATCAGGGCCTTAGAATTCTTGCATGGCTTAAGCCTGATGAATATCCTTCAAGTTCTTATCAGCAGCAGAATTCTATTATGGCTATCGGTTCAGGACAGCTATTAGGAAAAGGTCTTGGAAATCAGGCTTTTGACTCAGTTAAAAACGGAAATTATATTTCTGAACCTCATACAGATTTTATTTTTGCCGTAGCGGGAGAAGAGTTAGGTTTTGTTGGTTCGGCACTTATTATAATACTTATATTTTTTATAACTATCGAGATATTGATGATAGCCAAAAATGCAAAGGACATTGCTGGAAAGCTTATTTGTATAGGTATGGCTGCTCTTATTGGATTCCAGAGCTTTGTCAATATTTGTGTTGTTACAGGTTTAATGCCAAATACAGGTTTACCATTGCCATTTGTTAGTTATGGTTTGACCTCACTTGTAACAGTGTATTTTGGTATAGGTATTGTTTTAAATGTAGGGCTTCAGTCCAAAAATAACAACGGGAGGCTTTTTTAAATGAATATTGGTTTGGTAGCACACGACTCTAAGAAGAAGCTTATGCAAAATTTCTGTATTGCTTACAGAGGTATTCTTAGCAAGAATGAAATTTTTGCAACAGGTACTACTGGAAGACTTGTAGAGGAAGTTACTAATCTTAGTGTACATAAATACTTAGCTGGACATTTAGGCGGAACACAGCAGTTAGGTGCTCAGATTGAGCAGAATGAGATTGACTTGGTTATTTTCCTTAGAGATCCACTTACTGTTAAGTCTCATGAGCCTGATGTTAATAGCATTGTTCGTATTTGCGATGCTAATAACATCCCTCTTGCTACTAATTTAGCAACAGCTGAGTTATTAATTAAATCACTTGATAGAGGAGATCTTGAGTGGCGTGAGATGTATAAATAAACTATTAAGCATTATACTGATTATTTGTATATCTTTACCGCTTATGGCATGTGGTGACACTTCTGAATCTGTTGCATCGTACCAGATGTATGATACTTCATTTACATATGGTATTACTCATAATGGAGCTACATCAAATGTTCAATTATTTGCAAAGGATTTATGTGTAGCTGGTACAGATGATTTAGGCACTTCTGCAGTTGATTCTCAAGTTGCAGGTGCTGCAGGCGCTTTCAACACTACAGAGCAATCGGTTGTATATGCCCAGTCATTGCATGAAAAGATGTATCCTGCATCCACTACTAAGATACTTACGTCTTATATAGCTTGTTTATATGGTAATTTGGATGATTATTATACTGTAAGTGCAAATGCAGTTGATCAGGCTAGTGATTCATCTGTTATTGACTTGAAAGAGGGAGATGTGATTAGTCTTAGAGATTTGCTTTATGGGTTAATGCTTAGATCAGGTAATGATGCTGCTGTGGCTATCGCAGAAGGTATAAGCGGAGATGTAGAAACATTTGCTACTTTGATGAATAGTACCGCTAAATCCTTGGGTGCAACAAATTCGAACTTTATTACGCCTAATGGATTGCACGATGAAAATCATTACACCACTGTATATGACATGTATTTGATATTAAACGCTGCTATGTCTAACGAACAGTTTTACACAATATTTACTGCAAGCACATATACAGCAAGCTATACTAGTGGTGGTGAAGCAAAGACCCAGGAGTGGAAGACTACAAATCAATATATTACTGGCAATGTAAATACACCTTCAGGTTTCACTATTTTAGGTGGTAAAACTGGTACAACAGGAGCTGCTGGTTACTGTTTGGTCCTTCTTTCAGAAAATGAGGACCACGACAAAATAATATCGATTGTTTTTAACGCAGATTGTCGTTCTAATTTATATCTGCTCATGAATGAAATACTTAGTAACTATTGCCTATAATTTGGCATTTAGTATTTAGGTTTTAACAGCATTATGTTAAAATTGATATAACTAAAAATTTAAGGGAGGTATTTTGACATGGTGGAAATTATTTCAGGCGAAAAGGGTAAAGGCAAGACAAAGTATTTACTTGACAAGGTTAACAGTGATGTCAAAAAGGTTGACGGATCTGTTGTTTACATTGACAAGAATACGAAGCACATGTATGAACTTGATTCGAAGATTCGATTGATAAACATGGGGGATTATCCAGTCGAATCTACAGATGAGTTTTTAGGTTTCCTTAGTGGAGTTTTATCTCAGAATTCTGATATTCAGGAAGTATTTCTTGATAGTTTTCTTACTGTTTCCTACGTTGATTCATCAGACGGTCTTAATGTAGCCCTTAATAAGCTTGATAAGATTTGCAACATGTATGATGTTAAATTTGTTTTATCAGTTAGTAAAAATGAAAAGGATTTGCCAGAAAATGCAAAGGGCAAAATCATAATCTCTTTATAATTTATGAGTATGTTAGGGCACGGTTTGCGTGCCCTATAATTATGTTAGACAATATATGAAAAGAAAAAAGAAAAATGATAACAAAATAATTAAATACCCAAAGCAATACCATTTTTCTATTGGTTTTATCGTTATAGGCGTAATGTTTATCTATATGATGTATCATTTATTTACTTATGTCACTGCAGATAACATTACTGTTTATGAGGTGTCACAGGGTTCTATATCTTCAAATCTCGAGTACAATGCACTTGCTATCAGACAAGAACAAATTGTCACTGCAGATAATTCGGGAGATATTTTATACCTGGCTGAAAATTTTGGTAAAGTTGGTTCGAAATCCCAGGTTTATGCATTGGATACTACAGGTGAAATTTTATCCTCACTGGAGGATTCTGGTGAAGATACAGATGTTGTATTAGATGATGAAGACTACTCAAAGATTCAATCTACAGTTTCTAATTTTTTGATTGACTATGATGGAATCAATTTCCTTAAGACATATTCATTCAAAAATGATTTAGAATCCCAGGTTGAGCAGCTATATACTGTATCGGCTATGGAGTCTATGGGGGATTCATTGGACTCAGCAATAGCTTCTGGCTCTTTTACTATTTATAATAGTGCTACGCCGGGTTTGGTTGTGTATTCTATTGATGGAATGGAAGACTTAACTACAGATACATTTACAGCTGATTCTTTTGATACTTCCGAGTATTCTTCTGAAAACCTTAAAGCACAAGAATCTATTGTTGCAGGGCAACCTGTATATAAGCTTATTACATCAGACCATTGGAATTTAGTATTGGAAGTTGATAAGACTTTGTATGATTCTCTTCAGGAAGAATCCTATTTAAAGATAAAATTTCTAGAGGATGACACCGAGACTTGGACAAACCTTGCATTTCAAGAAAAAGCTGGAAAATATTATTTAGTTTTAACTTTGGATGATTCCATGGATCGTTTCGCTGATTCGCGTTATGTCCATGTTAAGATTATTAACAACAATATTTCAGGTTTAAAAATTCCTAATTCATCTATCGTAGAAAAAGAGTTCTATACAATACCTAAAGACTATATGATGCAGGGAAATAACAGCGATGAAGCTGGATTCCTACTTCAATCTGGTTCGGAAAATATGTATATTACTCCAACAATCTACTACGAATCTGATGATTATTACTTTATAGATGACGAGATTGTCACAAGAGGGGATAAGTTAATTAAGCCTAATTCCAATGAGCAGTATGTAGTTGGTTCTACCACTGATAAATTGGAGGGAGTATATAATGTCAATAAAGGCTATGCTGTATTTAAACAAATAGAAATTCTTTATCAGAACGATGATTATTCTATTATTAAAACTGGTACAAACTATGGTATATCAATGTATGATCATATTGTACTACAGGGCGATGAGGTAGAAGAAAATTCAATCATAAATTAATAAATAGAGTCTTGATTTAATTAAGGAGATTTTATATGAGAGAGCAAGAATTAAAAGAGAATTTAACAAACGTTGAAGAAAGAGTTGCTGCGGCATGCAAAAGAGCTGGGAGAGCAAGAGAGGAAGTTACTCTTATTGCAGTTAGTAAGACAAAGCCAGTAGAGGATTTGCAGGTAATTTATAATTCAGGTATTCGTAACTTTGGTGAGAACAAAGTTCAGGAACTCACAGGGAAGATTCCTGAGATGCCAAATGATATAGATTGGCATTTGATTGGTCACCTTCAGCGTAATAAAGTTAAATATATTGTAGACAAGGTCAAGCTTATCCATTCTGTAGATAGTTATAGATTAGCAGAAGAAATAAATATTCAGGCTAAAAAGCATGGTATAGTTGTACCTATTCTTATTGAGGTAAATGCAGCTAATGAGGCTACAAAGTTTGGTGTGAAGCTGGAAGAGACATTACAGCTTTGTGAAGAAATATCTCATTTAGAGAATGTTCACATCGAAGGATTAATGACTATAGCACCAAATGTAGTGGTTTCTGAAGAAAATCGACCAATTTTTAACAAAATAAAGGCATTATCGGTTGACATAGCAAGAGAAAACCTTGATAATGTAGATATGAGAATTTTATCTATGGGAATGACAAATGATTTTGAAGTTGCCATAGAAGAAGGTGCTACTCATGTACGTGTAGGTACAGCAATCTTCGGCGAGAGAAACTATAATATTTAAATAAAGAGGAGTATGTTATGTTTGAAAGAATGCTTGACGCGATGCATCTTAGTGACGACTACGACGATTATGATGATGATGAATTATATGATGAGGAAGAGGATAAATCCTTCTTCAACAAATTCGGAAAGAATTCAGACGAAGAAAGACGTCCAGTTTTGAACAAGCCTTCTGAAAAAGAGACTAGAGCTGCTAAACCAGCTCCAAAGATTACACCTATGAGAAATAAAGGGAAAGGAACTGTTATGGAGGTTTGTGTTATTAAGCCATCTTCATTCGAGGATGCCAGAGAGATTTCTGAGACACTTTTAGCAGATAGAACCGTTTTACTTAACATGAAAGGTTTGGATTTAGGAGTTGCTCAGCGTATCATTGATTTTACATGCGGTACATGTTATGCAATCGATGGTAACCTTCAGAGAATCGAAGATTACATCTTCATTATCACACCTGCAGGAGTTGAGCTATCTGGTGATTTAGCAGGAATCGTTGATGCCTTTGACTTTACAGGAATTCAAACAGGCTTTTAAATTATAAGCACCAGATTATCTGGTGCTTTTCTTTTTACTTATGTTGACTTGCTTTTGATCATTACGGGAGAATAGAATGCTTCAAGATTTACTAATCAATTACGAGAACAAGCCATGTTATAAAATTGTATTTAGACCCGATTTTTCTGATTTAATAAATGTGTTTAATTCAGAAGTAAACCATCAATACGATAGGATTTGCATTGTTACAGATTCTAATGTGGCGCAGCTATACTTGGGTGAAATTATATCAGGATTTAAGAATACTAATTCGGAGGTTTATTCGTTTAGCTTTGACGCAGGCGAAGAATCTAAAAATCTCGATGTTGTTAATTTGTTATATCAGCATTTAATATTACATAAGTTTACTAGAAATTCGTTGCTTGTAGCATTAGGCGGTGGAGTTGTTGGAGATTTAACGGGATTTGCTGCAGCTACTTTCTTAAGAGGTATTGATTTTATTCAAATTCCTACTACATTGCTTTCACAGGTTGATAGTTCTGTAGGTGGTAAAACTGGTGTTGATTTTAACCAATATAAAAACATGGTTGGCGCGTTCTACATGCCAAAGCTTGTTTATATGAATATTGGTTCTTTAAATACTCTGGATGATAATAACTTTATTTGTGGTATGGGCGAAGTTATTAAAAGTGCTCTTATTGCTGATAAGGATTTCTATAATTGGCTTAAGGAAAATGCTTCATTACTAAAAGAACGTAATTATGATGCGTTAGCTTATGCTGTTGGAAAGTGCTGTGGAATTAAAGGCCATGTAGTTGAAATTGATCCCAAGGAAAAAGGTATCAGAGCGTATCTTAATTTTGGTCACACCATAGGTCATGCTATTGAGAAGCTTAAGAATTTTATGTTGGGACACGGACAGTGCGTAGGACTTGGTATGGTCTCAGCAATTTATTTATCTAACAAATTATCTTACATATCGGATGATGAGGTTTCTGATATTATTGATACTTTGAAGGAGTTTGATATTCCGGTTAGTGTAGATGGTTTGAATCCAACAGAAGTTCTTGCAGCTACCAAGTCAGATAAAAAAATGACTGGAAACAAGATTAAATTTACTATATTAAAGGCGATAGGTCAGGCCGATTCATATTTGGATTTTTCCGATGAAGATTTGCTTTGGGCTATAGATAAGGTGCTAGTTTAATGTTTTACAAATATAAAAAATCAGTTTCATTGCTTTATAGCTTAATACTTATAATTTTACTTATAGCGCTTGATCAGTTTACTAAGGTTTTAGCTGTGAGACATCTTATGAATAAGCCAGATATAATTCTTATTTCTAATGTATTGCAGCTTCATTATCTAGAAAACACAGGTGCAGCTTTTTCAATCTTAGAGGGAAAGCAGATTGTATTTGCGATTATTACACCGATTCTACTGGTTGCTCTTTGCTATATTTTGGTAAAGATGCCTCAGACTAAGAAGTATCAGGCTTTAGATTATATTATTGTTTTTTTAGTAGCAGGAGCTATAGGCAATTATATCGATAGAATCATGAACAATTATGTTGTTGATTTTATTTATTTTTCGCTTATCAATTTTCCTGTATTTAATGTTGCAGATTGCTACGTTACAGTTTCTGTTATTTTACTGTTAATTCTTATAATGTGGTATTATACAGATGAGGATTTAGATGATATTAAAAAAGGATTAAAGATTACAAAGAATGGATGAATTTACTTTATCAATTGAGGATTCTGCAGATTGTGGAGTCAGAATAGATAAATATTTAGCTCAAGCATTACCTGAGAAATCACGAAGCTACTATCAAAAAGCCATTGATAGTGGCTTTGTTTTAGTTAATGGAAAACAGGTCAAATCTAAATATCAGACCAAACTTGGTGACGATATTGTTGTAAGCATAGAGCCAGTAAAAGAGATAGATATTCAGCCTGAGGATATTCCTATTGAAATTCTTTACGAGGATCAGGATGTAATTGTTGTTAATAAGCCTAAGGGAATGGTTGTGCATCCGGCACCAGGTCATTATTCTGGTACACTTGTCAATGCACTTATGTATCATTGCAAAGATTCATTATCTGGAATTAATGGAGAAATTAGACCAGGAATTGTACATAGAATAGATATGAATACTACAGGGTCTCTTTTAGTATGCAAAAACGATAAAGCTCATAATGATATTGCCGCTCAAATCAAAGTGCATTCAGTAAATCGTATATATAAGGGAATCGTTATTGGAAATTTTAAAGAGAACGAAGGCACGATAAACGCTAGAATTGGCCGAAATCCGAAAGATAGAAAGAAAATGGCTGTAGTAAGTGATGGTCGTGAAGCAATCACTCATTTCAAGGTTTTAGAGCAATATAAAGGCTATTCTTATGTACAGTTTAAGCTGGAAACTGGAAGAACCCATCAGATTCGTGTTCACATGGCTCATATAGGCCATCCATTGCTTGGGGATGACGTTTATGGAAAGCCAGTTAAGAATCTTCAGGGCCAAACTCTTCATGCTCAAACAATTGGATTTGTTCAGCCTACTACTGGAGAATATGTTGAAGTAGATGCTCCGTTGCCTGCTTATTTTGAGGATTTACTTACTAAATATAGAAAAATGGTATAGGAATTCCTATACCATTTTTTATGTATCTTTTCTTCGGAAATCTACTGCATTGCGGGCCTGTCGTTTGTGCTCGTCTTCAATAGCAGCGTAGTAGTCGATTGTAGTATTAATATTTTCGTGGCCTAATACATCAGCTACAAGCCTGATATCTCCGGTTTCACGATAGAGGGCAGTACCATAGGTGCTTCGAAGCTTATGAGGCGTGATTTTTTTGTTTGGAACCACTATTTTGGCGTATTTCTTAACGAGATTTTCAATGGCATCAACACTAATTCGCTTTCCTTGAAGGGAATAGAAGAGAGCAGTTTCATGGCCTTCTACAGGATTTATATATTGGCGTTCGCCATTTATATAGTCTTTTAGAACGTCTGCGACCTCCTGATTGAAGTAGATAACGTCCTGTCCGCCTCCCTTTCGAACGATTGTTAAAGAATTAACATGAAAATCTACATCATTTAAATCCAGGCCATTACATTCGCTGACTCGGATTCCGGTATTTAGCATCAAAGTAAGGATTGCAAGGTCGCGGCCGCGTGTTTTTTGATTATACATGCGTTGACGCTCAGATGTATAGGCAGTTCCGTTATCAATGGCGTCTAGAATTGCTTGAACCTCATAATTGTTCATTCTAATGATGTTTTTGTCTTTTTTGAGCTTTGGTAATTCAACTGTAGCCGTTGGATCATCGTCAATATTGTGTCTGGTATAGTGATACTTGAACATACCACGTAATGGAGACATTTTACGAGCGATTGCTTTTTTATCATTTTCGTGTTGTTCGCCTACAACATTTAATTCCAAATAACGTTGGTACTCAATAATATCATCAGCTGTAATTTTATTTAAAACGCCGTAATCAATTTTTTTGAGGTCTGAACCATCAATTGTAGGGTTGGAGGCTCCTAAAAATCGAAAAAAAGTTAATAGATCATAGGAATATGAAATTAAAGTGCTAGGCTGAGTTGTATGTTCCTTAGAATAAATATAATCAGCAGCACACTTAGGAAGCTGTGAGATTAACTCACGTAATTTGATTTTTTGATTCTTTGTTTTGTCTTTATAGAACTGTGAATCTTTACCCATATTGTAAATCCTCCCAAAAATTTGAAAAAACAGGGGATAGATAGAAATGCCGTATTTTCGGGCTTTTTTAATACTATCTATCGGATAAACAGATATTTAACCGATAGATACATTTTACTCTCTTCTGCGTTTTTTTGTCAAGTGCTATATTTAACGCCCGTAACTTTTTTTAGTAAATGCAAAATTCCGATACTTAATGCAAATTTTCACAGGTAAAAGCAAAACCTATAGTGCTATTGCATTTAGTACCGGAAATATTAGGCAAAATTAAAGGAGCCAAACCAGCTCCTTATAATATATTTATTTAATTAGACAAATTTGAATTTGTCTTTCCCGTGCAAATCGTTCTAGTTGCTCTGCCTTCTCTAAACGTCCCAGCTTTCTATAGGCTTCAGCTTCATATGAAAGTTTCAACACCGGAACCTGATATCCATTCCAATCAACATAATCAAGCAATGTATCTAGCGGGATGATGTTCTCCCATTCATCGGCTGGCTTCTTTTGAATATCTCCCATAACCTCAACTTCCATTCCATCAACTAAAAACTTTCCGAAGTGAGATCGAATCTTTTCATTACCACTGAAGTTTACAGGCTGTACCTCGTATTCCTTTAACAACTCGCCTAAGATATAAGCCGTTGCTTCATCAGTCTGAATATCTATATCGTGAGGCTCATAATCCATCCCCTGAAGTGCAAAAGATGTACTTCCTGTTAATCCCCAGCAAACATCCTTACCGGAATCATGTAATAGCATACATATCTTTAGCAATACTTTTTCATGTAATTCTGTAAGCATTGTGTCACTCCTACAAACAACGATTTTTCAATGTCTTTATTCTAGTAGATTTGACTATCTAATTAAAGCTTTAATTACCATATTTCCAATATTTGTTTATTAGATTTATACTAATACTGTTCTGCAAACCGATTACCTATAGAATTTGCGTAACTTTTTTAGTAAATGCAAATCGCCATCAATCTAAGTAACATTTGTAGTGCTTGCTACCATCATAATGAATTATTGGCATATCGTTAAGTCCAAATTGCTCCATTATGATAGGGATAAACTCTTCACCAATGTTTATATTCATATATAGTAAAGGCTTGCCTTTATTACTAAATTCCAATCGTCCTCGTGGATAATAATAATATGGTTTGTTACATTTTTTCGGTTTCACATAATCCCATAATAACTTATGATTATAGTTATTTCCTGACTTTGCCACGCCAAAATTTATATTGCTATCAAAAGGAACAGCAAGTATTTCACCTTCAATAAGCCAAAACACACCTCGAATATAGTCACTCATAGATTTCTCCGTCTTTTACAATTGTATTATTTCGGATCATGGCGCGCTTTACATCATCAATAGACATAGTTTTAAATCTTGTATAACAAAGATTCTTTAGCTTAGTATAGGCTCTCTCTGTATAAGATAATTCTTGATTCATATTCTATCCTTCAAACATTATTAATACACTTCTTCATAAAAGCCTTACATAACTTCCTCTCCATACATAATAGCCTGTATATCTGAGTATATTAAAGTTGTTTTTTCTAATAATGCATTTGCCAATAAATCCAGTAATTCACGATTCTCTATCAGCATCTTTTTTACTGCCATATAGTTTCTTTCCATAACAGCAATCATTTCTCGGTTTCTGTTTTCAGCTACAAAATCTCCATTACCATCCTCAATCCAATTATGGAAACCATATGAGCAATAATTATCCACTAGTTTTGAAGCTCTATCAAACGCATTATGTAAATCTCTATTTGTACCCAAATCGGTTTCGCCTAATACCACCTCTACTGCCGCTTTTCCAGCGAGTGACACTTTTATTAAATTCTCATAATAATCATAAGTATATTCACTTTCAGGAATCCGAGAATATCTTACAAAACCTTGAACGTGACTATCTATCTTTCGAATTGATACTATACTTACAGATTTTGGATCAACAAGCTCTGCTATCAGTGCATGTCCTGCTTCATGATATGCGGTTCGAATACAGGTCTTTTCACTCAAGTTTTCATCACTTCCTCTAATATCAAAAACTTCCTCTAAACACGCTTCAACAAAATCATCCATTAGAATATATTCATTATTATTATAAGCTGCCCTCATTGCCGCTGTTTTTATGATTGTTTCAAGCATCGCACAGGAATATCCATCAAGCATTCTAGCAATTGATTCAGAATCAACATCTTTCACATTATTCATTCTTTTTAAATAATGATCAATTATAGCAATCCTGTCTGACTTTTGCGGAACATTAAATATTATTGCCTTACCCAGTCGTCCATCACGTTGTAAAGAATCAGGAATGCGTCTACTATCGTTTGCTGTCGCAATTACGAATACATCTTTTTCTCTGACTTCGTCTATGCAAGCCTGCACTGCGACAAACTCTTCCTCATTGCCTCTATGAGCTTCTTGTACTGCGAACTTATCAATATCGTCTAATAAGATTATTGACGGAGCTGCTTCAACAGCCTCACTAAATGTTGTGTTTATTTCCTCAAGAAATCTTCCATCAGAATATTTTTTTCTTATTGTAAAAATCTTCCTACCTGTGGCACTTGCAAAACAATTTGCCATTGTTGTTTTACCCGTTCCTGGAGGGCCAATAAATAATATGCCATTCCGCATATAGGCTCCCATTTTTTTATATTTCTCCGTATTCTTAAGCATGTCTATAATTATTCGTAATTCGTACTTGATATTTTCATATCCTACAATTTCTGAAAAAAAATCTTTCATTATCAATTTCCTTTCCTTCAATATAATGAAAAGCCTTTGTTACTTTATATGCACATAATAGAAAAAACGATGTGCCTTTTTTGGCACATCGCAAAATGTTCTATACTGACTAGGTATTTTCTGATGATAGAAATAACATCTCCATCTTTTATAGTTTTACCTATAATGGAAAACTACACTATTAATTATTACCATTACAAAAAAGAGACACTAAAGTGTCTCAAAATTATTTGTTATACACCCCCCTGTGTATAATCCTTATTAGCAAATTTAGTAAATTCTGGCAGCCATGCTAACTCAATAGTCGCAAGCTCGCCACCTCTATGTTTTCCAATAATCAGTTCTGTTGTGTTTTTCTTGTCCGAGTCATGATTGTAGTACTCATCCCTGTAAAGAAACATAATAATATCAGCATCTTGCTCAATTGCGCCAGACTCTCGAAGATCCGACATCATTGGTCTCTTATCAGTTCTGTCTTCTACACTTCTTGATAGTTGTGATAAAGCTATAATGGGAACATTAAGTTCTTTAGCTATCATTTTTAGACTTCTAGAAATTTGAGATACTTCGACCTGTCTGTTGTCAACACGCTTGTCTCCATCCATCAGCTGTAAATAATCGATTATAATAACTGCTAAATCACCATCCGCTGCCAGTTTTCTACATTTATGTCTCAACTTTTGTGGCGTCAGTCCACCAATGGCATCATCAAGAACAATATTTGAACAACCCACTTTCGTGGCTGCTTGAATCAAAAGTTCCCAATCTGCCTCTGTTAGATTTCCAGATTTCATCTTTTTAGAATCAACATGCCCTTCTTGCGCCATAAGCCTTCGGGCCAATTGTCCCTTTGGCATTTCTAGCGAAAAAACAGCTACCTTTTTCTTCAATTCAATTCCTATATGAGCTGCTATATTAAGTACAAATGCAGTTTTACCCATAGCAGGTCTTGCAGCAACAATTATTAAGTCTCCCTTTTGAAAACCTTGAGTAACCCCATCTAAGTCTATAAATCCAGATGCTATCCCTGTTAACTCGCCTTTATTTCTGGCTGCCATTTCTATGGCTGTTAATTCCGCCAATACTACTTGCTTTATAGAGCTTTCATCAGTGTCTCCATGCTTTTGATTTAAAGCAAATATATCTGCTTCTGAATCAGCAAGAATGCTATCCACATTATCCGATTCTTCATAGCAACGTTGTTCAAGTGATTGTCCCACTCGAATTATATTTCTTAGTATTGACTTGTCCTTAACTATTTTTGCATAATCTTTTGCATTTACAGAGGTAGGAACCTCCAAAATTAATTCTTTGATTAGTTCTTCTACATTTATTCCTAAATCGATTTCTCCTACAGCAGCCATAATTGTTATTTCGTCCACTGCCTGCTGCGAATTAGTCAAATCTATTATGACTTGGAAGAGTATGCCGTATATTTTCTGATAAAAATCATTCTTTGTTAATATTTCTGAACATACATTTACTGCTTCATTGTCTATGATCATTGAGCCTATTATTGCTCTTTCTGCTGCCAATGAATGTGGCACACTTTTTTTCAGTGAATCATTCATTTTTTGAATCTCCTGCCATCTCAATTTAAAATAAAACAAATATCATCAAAATCATTATCTCAACAAAAGATACTTCTCCTCATATCCTTACACAGCCTCCATTAAGAATCATTACAAAGTTTTGCATACAAAGTTGCCATTCGTAGAACATCTTCAAAATCTTCTATACTTGGTCTTTTTACATCCCTTAAGGGATAATATTCATTCAAATCATATGATTCCTCTAAGACCATATCTTTCTTTGGCTAAATCTCAGATTTCAATCCTCTGTATTTTTCTACCGCCTCCATAAACTCTGATCTAAAATAGACTTTAAGCCAGGCCATTTCATATATCATCAGCGAAAAAGACGCAACATGGGATTTATTAAAGCAGTATCTCGCTTCATCCCATAGCACTTCATATATTGCATTTGCAACAGGTGCATCTATACCAGTTTTCTCTTTTGCCCCATTCATAAAGTCCACTCTCATATCCTCAACAGCAAGATGGTGCCTCTTAGATAGTAATCTACGACATAGGTCACTTTTTTCAGGTGAGAATCCCCCTATATCCTGCAATATCCGCATGACCTGTTCCTGATAGATCACACAGCCATAGGTTGTGCGCAAGATTGGTTCAAGCTCCGAGCATTCATAGGTGATGAATTGCTGATTCTTTATGTTATGCAGATACTTCCCTACATGCTCTTCAGGCAAGAACCTATCCAAGCTTATTGCTGCCATGAGCTCATCCATTGTTTTAGGCCATATTGTTTCGAACAAAGTAACGTCCTCAGTAACCAAGGGTTCATGATATTCATGCCAGTTGCCATTATCATCAGGATGCCACCATGTTAAATATGTATGCGGGTCACATCTGTCAAAATAGAGGATTCCCTCTGTTTCATCTGAAGCCAGAAGCTCAAACACAGCTGGATCGTTTTTATCAATTCCTGCTATTTCTATTCTCTGCCCTTTGCCACTCGATATATTATCGATGGCATCTTTGATAATTGAAAGTTCCACGCATTCATTAATACTAATGTCCAGCATTTTCAAAAGCCCAGGCATTCCGCTTCCATACTTTTCAGAAAGATATTCAAATATTAAGGACCTGCCGCCTCTCTGCACATCAATCCTAATGCAGTAAGACGGAGTTTCTCTTTCTATGTTTAAGTAGCGTTCAAAAGAAAGGCTCTCTTCTATTGGATCTACTCTTGTTATTCCAAGGCAATATGCAACAAGACACCCTGGTAGAGCGCCACTCCCAGGAGATATCATTAAATTCTTTGATCTCGCATATTTGATGAAGTCTTGAATAATAAGGAATCCGCCAACCATTCCTTTTTGTTTTATGATTTCTATCTCGTGTGTCAAACGAGTATATACATCTGCAGATGCATCCGGGTATCGCTCGGAAAAGCCTCGCCTGCATAGGTCTTTCAATACTTCCAAAGCTGTTTTACCATCTGGCACTAAGCCGCTCAACAGCCCCTCCTCACAAAGCTCGGAAAAATACGAAATAGGGTCCTGAATTGTTATACCGGCGTCATGGCCATCATAAATTGTAGTATCAGTGACTTTCAAACTTGTTCTTCCTTCATCAGTAACCCTTTGAGTTGTCACGATATATTTCTTATACTCTTCGCTGAATTTGTACTCTTTCGCTAAAACTATGTCTTTCGTCTCTTTAACCATCATCAGCTTACCTTTCTGTTACCTTTCTGTTCATTTATGCAATAATAAAAAAAGCAATGTGCTGTTTTTAGCACATTGCTCTTTTAGCTACTCCTATTTCTTAATCAAAAGGTTTAATGGTAAATTCGTTTATATTATTTTTCTTTGCATAATCAATAACAAATACCGTTATATGTTCAGTTATTTCTAGCCAATCAGCATCCTTCTTTTTTCTTAATTGGACAATTGTATTATATTGGTTACTGTCTCTAAATACAGCAATTGCAGGTTTAAATTCTAATAATCTATCCACTACCGAATAAGTAAGTATTTCTGAAACCATACGGCTTATAGTCTCTTTACTGTTAGATGGTTTCACTTCCGCACCGTACACTACATTATCATAGTTTAAAACCAAATCAATACCTCCAATTCCTGGAATATCATACCTTGAAGGATATTCAAACTCCTCAATAGATATTGTCCCAACATTTTTCCAGCGTGGTAAATTGCAATTTATACAATTCTTTGGATAATCTTTGTTGAAATAAAACATGCAATGACATATTTGTTTTTCCCCTCCGCTTCGTGGAGTATCTTTAAATCCTTTGCAACTAGTGTGATCTGGTTTTAATTCTTTACCTTTCCTGGCATTAGGGTCCACTAAAAAATCAGATAATACTTTCGTGTCTATAACACCATTTTTATATGCTTTCTTACATTTTTCAGCTATTTCTTTTAAATACTTTTTTTCCTTTTGCAACGTATCTTCCAAGTGCTTACATTGATTCTTTAATGCACGTTTGTTTTTATAGTGCTCCATTTTAATCATATTAAACACCTCATCTTCTACATTTTACACTTCTATTTCTTTTCCGTCCTGTGTATGTACCAGGCTTGTAGAACTTTGTATTATAAGTTTCTCCACTCCATTATCAGTTGCAGATGTATGATGAATCAACAATTTCTCCGGTTTTACTATATCAATTGCCCTCTCCAAATCTTCCTTCGTCACATGCCCTGAAACATGTGCCCTTATCAGATTGTCACCAGCATAGTCAACCAGAGTCTTTACATCTGAAAGCTTATTAATATATCCACCCCACATAGAATAAATCAAACATGTGTCTTCTGGGTGTCTTTCAAAAAAATCTTTTACAATTAATTGAAAAGAATGATTACTTCTAACAACCCTTCCAAATCCGGCCTTCTCAGCCTTTTCTAATACATATTCACTATCGTATAGTACTTTGTTAGATTTGAATTCTTTTTCCCTATCCTCATCATATATCTGCATCAAATCATACTGATACCTGTCAGTTATCATATACTTCCCATATGGTACACATCTTGAAAATGAAGCTATTCTATCTAGTTGTGAAGATGAAGCCAATAAGAAAACGTATTTATACTTTTTAAATGCGTCTTTAAAAGCTGGTATTAAAGCTTGCTCTGTAAGATATGGCACTTTCAACGCGGTGTCTTTAGAAATATTTGTCCCTTCTGTAATCATCAAATCAATATGTCCAAGATTCATTAATGAAGCCTCTACTTTGTCCTTATAGAAACCGTGCAAACGATAATCACCAGTAATAAGAATTCTTTTACCATATGCTTCTATTAAGAACATTACAGAGTTAACAGCAGAATGGTCTGATTCTAACGCCGTTATAGTGAACTCTTTAATCCTAATAGGCTTACCAATTTCAATCTCATTAACATTATCTGCCCATACTGCTCCCACTACGCCTTTTTTATAATCCTGTTGAAGCTCAAGAATTTTCCGAGCATGCTTTTCCATATAGACTGGAATCGCCACATCAACAAAATCAACCTCACCGATATGATCCCCATGATAGTGCGTGAGAAAAATACCATTGCAATTAGTAGTACCAGTAGTAACACCATCTATATCAAGTCTAGCTTGCTCACCTTCTCCTTCTAGTGGTGCTCCTATATCAAATAACAATCTAGTATCATCTGTAAATATTTCCGTGCACACTCCACCAATCTGCTTTGCACCTCTATGTAGTCTAACTTTTACAGTTCCCTGCTGCGTTTCCATACTCTATCTCCTGTCATTAACAATACTTCTTTTCTATTTCTTTGCATGCGCTCTGGATGCGTTCTCTCATACTTTCTGGTTCAAGAACTTCAATGTTCAATCCATACTGCATTGCCCAGTAGAAAAAAGTATCTGGATTGCACTTCAAACTAGCAATAATCTCATCTTCACCTTCTGGTACAACTCTAAAATCCTTTCCAAAGCTATCCACCAGATTATCCATAAGATTCTCATGAGCTTTTAACTTAATATGAATACTCTCACCAGAATACATATAAAAATGCTCTGCTAAATAATCCTTTAAATTAAGACCTCTTTCATAGCCATGAATACTTTTAATCGGCTTATTTTTATCTTTCAGTATCTCCACGTTGGCAATCCTATCCAGCCGGTAATGCGAGAGATTCTCATATTCCTCTGTCTTTGCTATGAGATAGTATTTACCTCTATTACTAATCATTTGGTAAGGACTTACTATGTATTTTTGACTGCGTTTAGGGTGAAGCTTAAAATCAATTCCATATTGCAGGTAAGAAAACGATATCTGTCGACCTTTTGAAATAGCTTCATCTATAATTGCTATAGAATCCATGACCATTGGATTATCAGTATTCTTCCCACTTGAAGTGCTGTGAATATGAGATACATGCGCTTTAAAGTATTTATTAGAATAACGTTCTAGCTTTTTTACAAGTGAATGGGCATCCTTGTCAGAAATGGCCCCAGATGTAAAAATACTATCTATCAAAAGACGCAATTCTGCGTCTGTAAAATCTCTAGTATTCAAATAATATCCCTGTTTTGCCACGATATCATAGCCCATCTCTTGAAGGCTTACTATGTTATTTTTGACAGCTCTTCTTTCGCAATCCATTCCATAATTGTACTTAAGCAAATCAATAATATCCTGTTGTAGAAGCCTATGCTCACTATCTGAATACTCTCGGAGAATATCCAATATAAGCATATTTAACATTTTCTTTGTCCCTGTTCCATACATAGTCTTGTCTCCTCATAAAAATGTATCTACCAAGGATAATAACACTAATCTATGTGCATTTTATGGCACATAGATAATCTGAAAGAAATTCTATCATGCATCACTCTCAGAGTTATCATCGCTATCATTTTGAGCTTTTTGTGGTTTACAACCTAGCACTGCCAATAAATAAAAACACAGAGGTGGAAATTCACTTTTTAGCGAATCTCCACCTCTGATTTATATATGAGAATTATGAAGAGTGAAAATGACTATATTTTGGGTTACAGCATCAAATCCCATTTAGTAATATCTATATATGCTTCTGATGTCGCCTGGAATGTAATATCTGTTGCTTGAATAGGTGTATAAAAAGTATTTGAAAGTACTCGTTCACCTTCATTTAGGAAAATTTCTGCACTGTAACGGTCTAATAGAATCCGCAGCTTCAATTTATAAGGGGTTGTTTCAACATCTCTTACATTGAGAATGTCGCAGTTAAAGCCACAGTTATTTCTATCAAATCGAAATAATCCACTGTGTGGAAAATACTGTATTATAGTCTCATTTTCATGGTCTTTTGCAAAGGCAATTGTAACCACATCATTGGTTGTTGCCTCTGGCATTTGTAAGCAAATATCCATATCAAGAATTCGCCCATTAATACCGTCCAATTGCATAGGCTCCTTGAATGTCACACCTTGATAAGATACTCGATTATCACGATACTTTTCTAATTCCTTAACAGGCTTTTGCAAAAGCCTTCCATCTTTAATAGATAGCTCTCTTGGTATTGACATAGTTCCAAAGAACTTATTGTCATGGGGTTGATTTCTACTTGATTCCCAAGATTGCATCCAGCCTATAAGAATTCTTCTGCCATCAGGTGTCTCCACCGTTTGCGGAGCATAAAAATCAAGCCCCTGATCAACGCTTTGAACGCTCTCACGTTCAAATTTGTGTTTCTTTTTATTGTAACTACCTAAAAGACAAATAGAATTATTTCCATTATGAAATTCTAATTTCTGAGCTCGCATTTCCTGAGGTGAAACTAACAAAACCTGTGTATCATCCAACGAAAAGAAATCTGGGCATTCCCACATTTTTCCATATTTATTATCACTACGATCCAAGGTTGTTACATATTCCCATTGCTTCACATCAGGACTTTGAAATAATAAGATGGCTCCGCTGCCATCCTCTGTTCTATTTCCCACGACCAAATAATATAATTGATCGTCCTTGTCGTACCAGATTCTAGGATCTCGAAAATCTGCTCTGCTACCACCCTCTGGGAGCAACGTACCATCTATAACAGGATTATTTTCAAGCTTTATATAGTCAATACCATCTCCCACAGCTAAGCACTGTGTCTGGGTAAATTCTTTTGTTTGAGGATCCTCAACTACGCCTGTGTACATCAATGCATGAGTTCCGTCAGCTAACTCTATAGCACTACCAGACCAACAACCAAAATCGTCATACTCTTGATCTGGCGCCAATGCGGCTGGCAAATATTCCCATTTAATAAAGTCTTCTGTGCAAGCATGCCCCCAATGCATTGGTCCCCAGCTAGTATCATATGGATAATACTGATAAAATAAATGGTATTTTCCCTTATAATAGGAGAATCCATTAGGATCATTCATCCATCCAACTCTAGGAGTAAGGTGAAAGGCTGCTCTGTCACTTACATTGACTTTAGCCTCTTCCTGTAGTTCATACTCTCGCGCCTTAATTAATGATTTACTATTCATAAAAACTCCATTATCGTTTTTATAAATTTGCCTAAATCAGATTAGTTAATAGCTGTTGATTGATCACGATGTAAACTAACAGATAAATGAACATCACTACTGTCAATAGTTTTACCGTTAATTAAATCCATCATAATCTTCACTGATTGCTTGGCCAAATCATCAATAGGCTGACATACAGTAGTCAATCCAGGGCTAGCCAATCTACTAATTTTTGTTCCATCGTAACCTACTACTTTTAGCCTTCCTGGAATATCAATTCCCAGCTCATGAGCTCTTTTCATAGCAGACATCACCGTGAAATCCGTTCCAAATATGCCATCTACATCAGGATATTTTTCGAAGAATTCATATGCATTTCTGTCTGCTGTTGCTTCAGATAAATCATTTATATCTGTAATAATTTCCTGATAACCAAGTCCGTGTTCACGGATTATTTTTTCGAATACGTCGTGTCTTAATGACGCTGGTGAATTCACGTTTGAGGAGCCACGAAACTGTAGTACATTTTTACAGCCAGCCTGTATTAATTCCATGGCAGCAAGGCGTCCACCTTCCTTATGATCTACTGACACGCATGGTATACCGCGACCAAATGTATGATCTAAAGCAACAATAGGACGATTGATATTAAAATATTCTTCATTAGTAACAGAGTGAGTACCGCAGATTATACCATCAACCATATTGCGTTTTAACATATCAAAGTACTGTAGCTCATAGCTTTCCTCTGACCATGTATTGCAAATCATAGCTTTATAATCATGTGCGAGCAGCTCTACTACCAGTTTATCAACGAATTCTGCAAAAAAAGGATGAGAAATCTGAGGGATGATAACTGCAACTATACCTGTTCTTTTATAATATAAATTTCTAGCAATCTCATTTGGGGTGTAATTAAGTTCACGGATAGCCTCCATAACCTTTTGCTTTGTTTCCTCTTTTACATACCCATTTTCACTAAGTACACGAGATACAGTTGCTACACCTACTCCAGCTTTTTGCGCAACATCTCTAATTGTCGCCATAATTTCTTACCCTTTCATGTAGATATTTTAGTTTAAGATATCTGTTTTTGGGCAAATTTTCAAGTTAATTTATTGCTTTTATTATATTTATTTTTTATCCTTTTATACCCGAAGATGCTATACCTTCAACGTAGTATTTCTGCATAAATATGAACATAACTATCATAGGAATTGCAGATAATACCAGTGATGCCATGATAGCACTATAATGTACAGGCTGTGTTCCAAAAAATGACTGAACGGCAAGCTGTATAGTGCGACTTTCCTTACCTGTCATTATCAAGAATGGCCACATGAAATCATTCCAATGAGCCACAAAATCCAAAATAAATACTGTAGCATATACCGTTTTTGATATAGGCATTACAATGCTAAAGAAAGTTCTGATTGGTGAACTACCATCAATTGAAGCTGCTTCCAATAAATCATCAGGAATATCCTTGAAAAAGTTGTAAAACATATATATTGAAAAGCATTTTGCAATTGATGGAACTACCAATGCTGGCAGTGAATTTACCCAACCTAGCTGTGACATTTCAATGTACATTGGAAGTAAAATTGCCTCCATTGGCATTACCATTAATGCAACTACAAAGCTAAGAATTAGCTTTCTTCCTTTGAAACGAAATTTTGCCAATGCATATCCGCATATTGAATTGATTAATAAATCAAATACTAAAATAAGCAAAATATATGTGATAGTGTTCTTAAACACGTTCATCAAATCAACTCGTCTGAAAACCTCAATATAGTTATCAAAGCTTGCATCTTCAGGAACAAAAGTCTGTATTGAATTCATGTTAGCAAATATTTTTGCTTCTGGTTTTAACGATGCTGAAATCATCCAAATCAAAGGAGAAACAAAGATAATTCCAATTATTGTATTACCAGCATAGAATAGAATTTTCTGAAGTGCCTTCTGTGCTTTTAAAGATTTCATAAGCTACTCCTTTCATTCTTCTGATGTTATTTTTTGCAAAATTAATGACATTGCCACAACAATCACAAAGAATACAGCTGCAACTGAACAGGCATATCCAAAATTTCCTTTTTGAAATCCCTGGGTGTAGATGTAATACACCATGGTTTTTGTGGAATTTCTTGGACCACCCTGTGTCATTACATATGGCTGTGTGAATAGCTTCATCGCCTGAATCATAGTAATCATAATGACATACTTAATTGTTCCTTTAAGATTTGGTATTGTGACAAACCAAAACTGTTGCCAAGGTGTTGCCCCATCAACTGATGCAGCTTCGTATTGATCTCTTGGAATTCCCTGCAATCCTGCAAGAAAGATCATCATCTGATAGCCTGCTCCTTGCCATGCAGACATAAAGATGATTGAATTCATCGCTGTTCTCTCATTGGTCAAAAAGTTAATTGGTTCAAGACCAAGATTTACTAATAACGCATTAATTAATCCAGTATTAGGATTAGAGTTGTATAAAACAGTCCAAAGAACAGCAATTACAACCATAGATGTTAACTGTGGACTGAAATACATAGTTCTAAATATTGCTACACCTTTAAATTTTTTTGAAACTAACATTGCCAATGCCAATGCTAATGCACATTGGACTGGCACAACTATAATAGTGAAATAAAAAGTATTTTTTAATGAAATCCAGAAGTCAGAATCAGTAATCAATTTGTGATAGTTTTCAAAACCAATGAATGTTATATCATTTGGTCTCATAACCTGATACTGGAACACTGAATAGTACACTGTATATATAATCGGTACAACCAAAAACGCTATCAGTAATACTACTGCAGGCAATGAAAAAACATATCCAGCAATTCGTTCATCCCGTTTTCTTCCAGACATTTGCTCTGTTTTTGCCATCGATATTGCTCCTATTTTTAGAATTCCTTTACTGCTAAGCTACTAGCTATGCTATATAAAAGTCGCACCATAATTGATGCGACTTTTAATATAGTATCATCAAGCCTTACTAATTAATTTGCGTAGTAAGTGTTATAATCTTCAGCAAAACTGTCTGCTACAGAATCTAACTGTTCTTTAATGTATGATTCATCAACAGCTTTTGACGAAGCAGCCTCTGAGAAAATATTTGACATTGCTTCTGCATAATCTGTTGAGAAAGTTGCATATGATGGAGTTCTTGGACGAGGAGCAGCTGAATTCTGAAGCTGTTCTACGAATAAAGCTCTTGGTCCTTCTGCATAAGAAGCCATACATTCCTCATCATAAGCTGATGCTCTAGTTGCAGGCTTAGCAATTGCATCTGCATATGAAGCAACATTTTCTGTATTCATTAACCATTTAAGGAACTCACCTGTAGCCTCTACATTCTCGCAATCCTTTGAAATAGCTGCTGACCAGTCTCCACATGGAGAAACAGCCTTATGAGTATCATCAGCAACTGGATAATATGTTACGCCCCAATCGAAAGTTGCATTAGCCTCAAGTGTAGCTACATCCCATGAACCACCTAACTCAGTAGCGCATGCGCCATTTAAGAATTCGTCTGTAATAGGATCTACATTTGCATAACCTTTTGCAATTAGGTCTGCAAGAAATGCTGTTGTCTTTACAGATTCGTCACTATTTACATAGCCATCTGCTGTAGTTCCATCATCTGAAATATAGTCCTTACCTTCTGAAATATACATTGGCTCAAGAGCATAAGGAATACCCTCGCCGTGGTCCATAATAATATGTGTTCCTACATAACTATCTGTTGTACATTTCTCAGCAATTTCTGCCATTTCTGACCATGTTATTGGATTATCAATAGTTCTTGAATCCAAGTCATCAGTATCAACACCACATTCCTTTAACAAATCCTTGTTGTAGTAGAATGCTACACCAGACTGTGTTGCTGATATTGCATATAATTCACCATCATATGTACATTGAGCCTGTGTTGCAGGATCAAAATCATCAATACTATCACTAAAATAATCAGTGATTGGAACAATAAGTCCATTAGCTGCATAGTATGAAACCTGTGGTCCGTCTACAAAGAATATTGAAGGAAGGCTATTTGATGTTACAGCTGTTGCGATTTTATTATCATATGCATATGAATCTGAACGATCAATCGCCTCACGAGCTGCCTTCATGTCTGGATGAGCTGTGTTCCATTCGTCAATCTTTTCTGCCCACCAATTCTCAATAGATTCTTTATCACTTGGTGACCAAATAGTAATTACGGCATCGTCCATATCACCTTGTGTTGCGCCTTCAGTACCTGTGCTTGCATCTCCACCTGTAGATTGTGAAGACCCGCACGCCATAAGAGATGAAGCCATCATAATGGCAAGACCTGAGCAAAGAATTTTTCTTTTCATTTTTTCTCCTCCTAGTGTAAAAACATATATGGAACCCGTTCCATATCCCCTCAATAAAAAACGCAGCCCGGTCCTGCGTCATTATATTATTATATGGAACCCGTTCCATATTTTCTATGCTTATAAAATACACCAACCATTATGGTATGTCAATTAAGGTTTTGCTCAAATACTACACAAAAAAATACTCCCCATTTTATGCATTATTCTCTCATAAATGGGGAGTACCAATATTCTACTCGTGTAATTATTTTCATTTAAAACCTCATTCCGCATTTAGGGCAAAAATCAAAGTCTTCAGCTGTCTCGTAACCACAGTTATTGCAGTGTTTGAAGAAGCCTCTCCCATTGCCTACTTTAGTGAGATCTTGAGGCTTGATTTGTAGGTCTTCTCCTGAAGCTATTCGATTACCTATTTCAGGATTAATTTCATATACACTGCCACAGCAGCTCATCTGAACATAATATCTTTTATTCCATTTAAAAGTTGGGATAAAGAAAAGAGATAGAATTGTATAGAGCATGAAAACCTGATATCTTCCATATTTCCCACAATTATCACATATGACAGTCTGACTAAAGTCAAAGTCTTTGCGACCATCAGTAATTCCCATAATAAAAAACATAACGTATTCTTCCTTTAATATATCTTTTCAATTTCTTCTGTGATGCCGTAAATCTTTTTAAATGATGCTAGGTCTTCTTGATTCTTTATAAGCATTACTTCTTCAAAAGCACCGGTGGAAAGATCCCTAAAGCCAGCCACCTGCTCACCTGTGCATATGCTGGCTTTAATAATAGGTTTCTTTGTGGTTTTATCATATCTAACGAAATCTTTATATCTAAAATATTTTATTAGCAACGAAATATCTATTGTCCATAGAGATAAAATAAAAATAATAATATCCAAAATGAGAAATAATATGCCTTTGCTATCATTCAAGTATTTATAATACCCAAGAGTTAGAAAAACCATAATTGGTATAAAAGGAATCAAAAATAAAAGATTTAAAGGGTTCCAGAATATTTCAGCTGGATTGTAATCACTATATACTACTATTGTTTTTCCAAATTTATTACATATATATTTTTCAGATCCTTTGTATTTTTTCTTTCTAGGGCCTTTTTTTGAGGCATTTTTTTCCAGTTAGCCCCTTCTTTAGCCATTGAGATTATTTTGTCTGCTTGATTTAATCCTTGAATTGACACTTTTTTCTCCTTGTTGAACGATAGTCACATTTGTGACCCTTGTATTTGCTAAAGATTTCAGCTCACTTTTCTGTCAATCAATATCCTGGCGTGATTCATTCGTGCTGGCTCGCGCATATCCATAAACTCGGTTTTCATCAAATTCTTTTATCATTGAGCACACACCTGTTCAATAAATGGCTTTTATATTTTGTGAACACTTTTTCCAATAATTTTGCGCTCCCCAAAATATCAATCAGATAAAAAACGTTGATATTACTGGAAAACGCATCATTTTGATTAACATGGCTCTATTGTAGTATATTTACAAGTTTTCGCGTTCACAAATCAACTGTTTTATTGGACAATGATTTATTCTATATATTCTGATGTAATATTTGGTAGAGTGACCTGTTTTCCTAAAACTGTAGTGCTTGTCGATGTTCCATCACATTTACCATAAACTGTTATGTAATCACCTTCAAGTATATGAGATTCTCCATCATTGTAATAATAATAACAATCCCATTTATTACCACTACTATCTTTTACATAGATGGTAACAGAATCAAAAAGGCCTTCTATAATTTGATCTACAGTGCCACTAACTTTAATATATTTACCATCGAAATCATCCGGATTTCTTAACACATCATTATATGAAACGGTCTCACATAAGGTTTTATAATCTTCTTCAGAAATGTTGTTATTATTAGCGACTTCAGGTGTAACAACACTATAGTCTGCAAGGTTTTCACTAGATGCTTCTTGCTTCAAAGAAGAAGCGTCATCTCCTACAGCTAAGATTTCACAATCGTTTATATTTACAGAAGTTCCAATACTACCATACGAATTATAATCTGCGACTGTGCCATATACCGCAACAACATCATCTTCTGAAATACTATTAGTCACATCTTTTGATGTATAAAAATTACTCATCATATAACCATCAACTAATGTAGATTGAATCTTTTCATTATCCAACTCATCAACATTTATGACGGTATATATTTTAACGCCTTCCAGATTTGAGCAATAGGTGTTTAAATCGTCTGGTGTAATGTAATAATATCCTGCATTTTCAATATCTGCAATTTTAGAATCAAGATTGGGTTCGTCAACAATTTCATCTGTTGTTACGGTATTTATATCACTATTTTCAGTAATTTTTTCTGCAGATTGTTGAGTTGCTGCGGCATTAGTGCCTTCTTTCACAGCTGTCATTCCTCTTGATATAACAACAGCGGCAATAAATAAACCAATTGATGTTAGAATTCTTGTTATTTTTGGATTTGAAAGATTTCTATTGTCCCAAAATTCAAGGATTTTCTTTTTAGGTAATATCGCTAGCCCTGAGAGAAACAACAGAACTGCTGGAATTATTCGTAAGTTAATGAGTGCAATAAAAAAGGTTAAAAAAACGAAAACAGCAATTATGTAATATAATATCCTTTCACCATTTACCATCTTTACTAAAGGAATTTCAACATCTTTGATATCGACAGTATGCTTCTTATGGGTATAGTCAAAAGAACTTTTTATATCACTAGATTGAAATAAATCTTCATTACTCTCTTTAACTAATTCAGTTGGAATAGTATGGGCATCAGTTGTAGATTGTAAGTGTTGCTTTACAATATCAATTGGACAGCCGCAGTTAGGACAAGCAGTTGCATATTCTGAAAATTCTTTATTGCATTCTGGACATTTTAATAGAGCCATATAAACACAACCCCTCCTTAATAATATATATATTGTTTGTAGTAAATATTACATTAATACATAAAAAAAGTCATTTTTTCAAGGATATCTCGCTAACATCTTGGTGAGAATTAACCTTGGCTAAGCCTATACGTACTATTTGAGCGTCTAGCGCCTTAAAATCGTTCATGCACATTATAGCTTTAGCCATTTGATCTTTATTTAATGTTTTAGCTAGGGTAATGTGTGGCAACCATGAAAGCGGTTTATAGTAGTTACTTATTGTTGTTTCCGGAATATCAGCAAAAGCTTCGCATATATCCTGCTGAAGATTAAACAAGTACTGGTTTAAATATGGCGCAGCATATATTACCTTCGGCATAAACTGGCCTACAGATATTATTGATATATCACCGCCATGTAATTTGTTATTAAGATTTTCAAAAGTAGGCACCAGTACATCTATGCTTCTAGCTTCTATTGCGGTTAGCGTCATATGGGGAGGCACGTTATTATCTAGCATAAAACTATTGCCTGATGCCTCTGCTATTTTGCAAATATATTCCTGAAGCTTTTCAGTTGTATTTTTATCAAAATATGCTGATATTAAATACATTTACACCTCTTCTATAGATTGTCTTATTTATGACTTTCAATTTGCTTTAGAGATTATCCTATTACTCGTCTTCTAAAGTCTGCTCTGACACTATTGTATATTCTTTGCCATTACGTAGTTGAGAATATTTTTAGTCATCATATACCTCATTTATCATTAATTGTTTTTATTTTAGTTGTTATTAGGAATAATTTAAAGCGTAAATTACCATGTTTTTGAGAGACGTATATAAAAAAACACTTATGATTGAAAATTTCTAATCAACCATAAGTGTTTTGATTTGTACTATATGATTACCTTATCGGCTCCTATTTATTCACTTTTTATCATACATGATGCATCATCTTGAAATGAGAAACTGTATCATGTTGTTTTAATGTAGCTCTTATAAATAATCCGAGGAAAACAGCGGCTGCAATTATTCCTATTGGATAAGCTATTTGTGTAGATAGATGTAAGCACTCTGGTGCACAGAAGAAATATGTGACAGAAACTGCTGACATAAATGTTGCAGGAACTGCTGTGAACCAGTAATTCTTTGCATTTTTATATAGATACATTGATGCGGTCCAAAGAGCTATCATTGCAAGTGTCTGATTTGACCAGCTGAAATATCTCCAGATTACGCCATAGTTTAACTGACTAATCAGTGCACCGGCTGCAAGAAGTGGAACGCAAATGTACAGACGGCTAAGGTATGGTTTCTGGTCAATCTTGAACCAATCAGCTATTACAAGTCGTGCTGATCTGAAAGCTGTATCACCAGATGTTATAGGACAAGCTATAACTCCAAGCATTGCTAAAACGATGCCTAACCCTCCCATTGTCTTTGTGCAGATATCATATACACAAGTAGCCTGACCATTTGCAAGCATTGCTGTTAAACCAGTTGTAAGACCTCCTGTCGTTGCATAAATTGCACTACCTGCTGCTGCCCAGATAAGAGCAATAATACCCTCGCTTACCATTGCTCCGTAAAATACCATATGGCTTTCTTTTTCTGAAGAACAGCAACGAGCCATAAGTGGTGATTGGGTTGCGTGGAAACCAGAAATAGCACCACATGCAACAGAAACAAACATCATTGGCCAGATTGGTGTGTTATCTGGATGTAAGTTGGCTAACTGAATCTCTGGAATGGTATAACCGTGTGTAAAAATACCTATGGCTACACCAAAAGCCATAACGATAAGGCATATTCCGAATACTGGATAAAGCTTTCCGATGATTTTATCAATTGGAATGAATGTGGCAATGAAATAATAAATTAAGATTATTGCCAACCAAAAATACGTGTTAGTCAGAAGACCTGAACCACCCTGATTTCCAATTAATAAAGAAATCAAACCAGCAGGACCAACTGCAAATACTGTACCAACCATTACAAGGAGTACGACGCTGAATATGCGCATAATAGTCTTCATTACATTTCCAAGGTATATGCCTGTAAGCTCTGATATGCTGGCTCCATCGTGACGCATGCTCATAAATCCTACAGAAAAATCATGAACACCACCAGCTAAAATGGTTCCTAGTGTAATCCAAAGAAAAACTGATGTGCCCCACTGCGCTCCTGCTAATGCACCATAAATTGGACCAAGGCCTGCAATATTTAGAAGCTGGATTAAAAATAGCTTCCATTTTGGCATTACAACGAAATCGACGCCGTCGTTGATTCGAACAGCTGGTGTTTGTCTATCATCTGGTCCGTAGAGTTTTTCTATAACCCTTCCGTAGACGAAGTACCCTCCTATAAGTACTGCCAGACAAATAATAAAACTAATCATATACATACACCCCCGTTACATTTATTTTGTCCTATAAGGACATCTCTTAACCTGGAGTATAGTATCTAATTTTACCTACAACAACGGGTTCGGACTGAAATGCTAAAAACAGGTACTGATTTACATGCTATAATAGTCCTTTATTTCGTGGATTATCTTTCTGCTGATTGGAATAATAGTATGATTATCATCTTTCATACAAAGTGCATAACCGTTATTGGCATCTGGTTGTAAGGAATCACCTTTTGTAAGATTTGCAATATAGCTTCTATGAATTCTTACAAATGAGTTGTCGTCAGATTCTAGTTTCTTCTCCCATTCAATAAGTGGCTCATTGCTATAATAAGTCTGGTTTTTACAATATATTTTTGCTCCTTTATGAATGGCCTCGATGTAATAGATATTATCAGCTTCTACAAGCTCTGTGTGATCTCCTGCCTGTAATCCAAAAGGACCAATCTTTTGCTTGGCTTTTGTCTTTTCAAGTAAATCGTTGTTTATTGTTTCAAGCCTTTCATTATCTGCTTGAAGCATTTGTCTCATATATACATCTTTAAAAATTGAAAAGAATAAAAGCATACCTATGGAATTAATTATTACCATTGGTATTGTTAACGTCTTTACAATTTCTATTGCTACAGAAAATGGTTTCACGAAAATTAAAAGATTTATCATATGAAACCCTTCCGCAGCAGCTGTAATTACAAGTAGCGTGGTCCATTTTAATGTATAATTCTTCTTTTTAAGAATCTGATATATGACAGCTGACAGTATTCCTTCTAAAAATGTAGAATATGCGCAAGCAAATGTGGTTAATCCATGTGGATCAAATAGAAATCGATGAATAGCTCCAATAGTTCCTGCCGTGATTCCCACTATTGGACCGCAAAGCAGTCCACCTGCTAGTACGCCTAACACTCTTGTATTTGGGATAGCTCCCTGAACTATTCCGCCTGTGCAGGTTGAAAATATGCAGAAACCACCAAAAATTCCGCCTAGAATGAACTGACCTAGTTTGGCGTGACCGCTATCCTGGCATAAAATATGGTCAATATATGGAATTTTTGTCAAAGCTAGAGCAATTAAAGCCAGTAGCCCTATATTTATAACCATGTCATAACATAATTCCATAAGCCGTCTCCTTTTACATATTTTATTTTACGTCCCAGCACCACAAGTTGCAATAGGTGTGAAAAAAGGGACCTATTCTATGAATAGGTCCCTTAAATATATTATAAACTTTTAACGAATTCTTTTACTGCATCAACAGCCTGATCAAGGTGATAATCATAGCAATGAGTATCACCAGGTATAAGCTTCAATGTGCAGTTAGCGAATTTCTTCGATGCTTCAATTCCGTATTCTACAGGAACTGCTTCATCAGCATCGCCATGTACAATTAGAACTGGGCCGGTATACTTTTTAATTGCTGCGTCTAAATCAATGGATTGAGCAACTCTTATATAATTGCCACTAAGTTCTCTTCCATCCCATGACTGAAGCATATCTGGGATGTTTTCAGGATCAAAAGGCTGTCCCAATAATTCGCCTTTTTTTGCTCCTTCTATTATAACATAAGCTGGAGAAAGTGGAATTAAAGCCTTAATTACATCTCTTTCCATTGCTGCAGCTAGTGTAACTGCAAGACCTCCCTGTGAGTGGCCGCACATATACATTTCTGTAACGAAATCAAGAGTTTTAGCGTAATCTACAACTGTAAGAATGTTATTAAGCCATTTATAGAGATTGTGATTCTTGAATTCACCATCGCTATTGCCGTGGCCATATAAATCTACTCTTAAAGTGGCAACTCCTATATCATTTAATCCCTTAGATACTGCAAGGATGTGGTCTTCCTCGATGTGTCCTGTAAATCCATGAAATACTAAACATAGTGGACATTTAGTAGCCCCATTTGTAGGCATATCAAGCTTTGCATTTAGCTTAATGCCGTCATCAGTAATAAACATTATTGTCCCCCTTTTTTACATTATTTATTTTAGCAAACCTGGTTTCTACCATTTTGTTTTGCTTCGTATAATTTTTCATCAGCACTCTTGATGAAGTTTTCTAGGCTTTCATTAGGCTGGTATTTTGCAACTCCAAATGATGCAGTGACCTTTATAGATGTACCGTTATACTTTAAATTCAGATTAGCTATAGTTTGGCATAGACCTTCAATTATTTTGCAGAATGTTTGATTATCGGTCTCTCTTGAAGATATTAGCAAAAACTCCTCTCCGCCCCATCGAGATACTTTTATATGTTTCTGAGAGCTGAGAATTTTTGATAATTCTATTAAGATATAATCACCTGCTAAATGTCCATATGTATCATTTATAGTTTTGAAATAATCAATATCCATTATCGCTATTGAAATTTCTGTATTATCAATTGATTCGTTGAAGCATGTAATTCTATCCTTTGTATATCGTTGCATGTATTGACGATTATTGAGCTTTGTAAGGTAGTCCGTATTGGCTATCATTTTTACATCATAGCCATACTGATTTGTTCTCAATGAAGAATTATATACATGTACTATTATTTCAATAAAGATTAACAAAGAATTTATAGCAAATAAAACCTTGGCAATGTCTTTCGAAACATAGTAGCGTGTATATATGATTTCATTGTAATCAAGTATAGTTAAAACATAAAATGTGACCATAATTAGAATCGCGAATAAATACATAAGTGCTCGGTCAATTATCGTTTTCATAGGGGTATAGTATGGTGTAACGGTTCCTAACATCATCCCAAAGAACCATAAGTTAAAACCACAGTCATAGCCTAAAAAAACTGTGGCAAAAATGATGTGTAGATAGATTTCTGTCATACCAATTCTATATGCTACAAGCTCAGAACCGATCTTACACAAATGACATGTAAATACATATAAGGCGATGCTAAATACATTAATAATCGCCATTGGAGTGCAGCCGACAGCTATGTAAAAAACTTCTAATGCGGTATGAACAAAAACATAAAATAATGAAAAGTAATAATATCCCTGACTAGGACTGGTGACGGTAATGTGAGGATCCTGAATTATCAATGAATCCAGTAGATTCTTAGTAGTATTTTTAAATTTTTCCATATATTAAACTCTCCAATAAAAAACTCCGAAATCATTTTAAATGATTACGGAGCATTTTTACAGTATTTTATGAAAGTATTTGAGATATTGCTTCTTGATATACCTATTTTTAAATGACGATTAGTACTCAGGATCTTTTTCTGGATTATTTACATATACTCCAAATTCTTCCATGGTAGAAATGATGGTATTTCTAACGATATCTGCAACCTCATGGGTTTTCATATCTTTGTAGGTTTCGTAATAGATTGGCTCGCCAAATATTACTTTTGTGGTAACGGGACCAGGCTTAAAGCTATTAAAAGCAAGGTAAGAATCGATAAGTGTAACTGGAATGATAGGCACTTGAGCCTTCATAGCGCATTTGAAGCTGCCTGGCTTGAAACGCTGAACGATATTGCCATTGCTGGCATATCCGCCTTCAGAGAAAAGAATGAAGCGCTTTCCTTCCTTTACTTCCTCTTCTATCTGAGCCATGATACGAACGTTTTGACGTACGTCATCCAATGCTAAACGCTTGGCACCAAGCAAATCTACCATTTCGCGAACAAGGAAACCGTATGATTTGGCCTTGTCCATAACGAATGTACATGGATTATGATGTGCATACATGATTCCAAGAGCGTCATATTTGCCCTGATGGTTTGGATACATGATGTATCCGCCCTCCTCAGGAAGATTTTCTGTGCCATAAACTTCGGTAGTGATTCTGGCAGATTTCTTAAGATAACGTATAAGTCGGAGTGCATATGCGTATCTTGTATTCTCTGGGTATTTTTCTTTATGTTTTATCATTTTACGCATAGTAGGAACAATTTCAGGTCCACGTTTTGCGTTAAACAGAATTGCTATTAAAAAACGAATCATAATAACTCCCTATCCATATTCTCTATATATGATAGTACCATAAATGGGGGAGCCCTGTGAATACTTACTACAACATATCGTATGAAGAGTATTCGATAACAAGATAATTACCAGCTGTAATATCATCGTCCAGAAGATGATTCATTGATTTGATATTGTCGATGAAATCCTGTTTGTCTGTGTAATCTGGGCCCATGAACTGATCTGCTATGGACCACAAAGTGTCACCTGGCTGGATTTCATAGCTAGTGTAATAGGTGTAAACCTGACGATTTGTTTCGGCTGCTGCTCTATTAGAAAAGAGAATGAAGCTGAATAATAAAGTAGCGATAATGCCTGCTAATAACATGATTTTTCTATTTCTAACGATACGTTCTGACTTGTTATATACCTTCATAATATCAAACCCTCCAAAATAAATGTTCGGAACCTTTGTTCTGGTATCAATATAAATCCGAACGTTCGTTTTGTCAATACTTTTTTCGAACAAAATTTCGGAAAATGTGTTTGCAAAAGTATGTTCTTTGTGATATTGTAAAATTAATAAAAAAGAAAGGAGCCTTTCTTATGGCATACGGAAAAATTTCTGCAAAACAGCGCGAAATCCTTGAAGTTATTAAAAAAGAAATTTTAAATAAAGGTTATCCTCCTACTGTTAGAGAGCTTTGTGATGCATGTAATCTTAAATCTACATCATCTGTTCACTCTCATTTGGAGACTCTTGAAAAGAATGGATATATCAAGCGTGACCCATCAAAGCCACGTGCTATTGAAATTGTTGATGATAATTTTAATATTGTTCGTCGTGAGGTAGTCAATGTTCCTGTAGTCGGAAATGTTGCTGCTGGTCAGCCACTTCTTGCAGTTCAGAACATCGATGAATACTTCCCTATTCCAGCTGAGCATATGCCTAATCAGCAGTCGTTCATGCTTCGCGTCAAGGGTGAGTCAATGATTAATGCTGGTATTCTTGATGGAGATACTATTATTGTTATGCAGCAAGATACAGCTAAAAATGGTGATATGGTAGTTGCTCTCGTAGATGACAGCGCTACTGTTAAGACATTCTATAAAGAGGATGGACACATTCGTTTACAGCCTGAAAATGACACTATGGATCCTATCATTGTTCCAGACTGTCAAATCCTTGGTAAAGTATTCGGTGTTTTCCGTTTCTTCTAGTGTTATTTATACTTAAAAAGCCAATCTTTTCGGATTGGCTTTTATTAATTCTATAAGTCTGCAGCATCAATAAGGATGCCATCTTTCCAAATTCTTTCCAAATCGTAGAATAATCTATCTTCTTCAGAGAATAAGTGAACAATTACATCTTCGTAGTCCATAAGTACCCATGTGCTTTGTCTGTTACCCTCGATAGATTTAGCGTGAATTCCGTTTTCGTAAAGAATTCTATCTACTTCATCTTGCATTGCATTCATCTGACTTTGGTTTGATGCAGAAGCAACGATGAAATAATCAGCCATGATACTTACATTTGAAATATCAATAGCTTTAACATCGATAGCTTTCTTATCGTCAAGTGCTTTGCAAACAAGTTTTGCCATTTCTCTTGAATCCATATTGTACCTCTCTTCTATTTATTAAGTAATTTACGATAATAATTAAACGTATCTATTGTTGTTGGATCTACCATATCAGGATTGCTATTAAGATAGTTTACTGAATCCTCAAGAATCATATATACGCACAAATCTAAATCACTATAAGCTACCGAACGAATTATATCTAACCTTGGCTGCTTGTCACGGCCTGGTTCAATATAATCTGCCACAAAAATGATTTTATCCAATAAACTCATATTTGGACATCCAGTAGTATGAACTTCAATTGCATGAGCGATTTGCTTGTCCTTTACGTCATACTTTTCTTTAGCGTAATATGCTCCAACTTTGCCATGGAGCAAGTGTGGATATTTATATTCGATATCAGTGATAGGAATATTGTTTTTCTCGCAAACACTAATACGTTTTTCATCTGAGATGCATTTTGCGCAGTCGTGAAGCATACCAGCTACCATAGCATTTATAGCTGGATAATTCCATCTTATTGCTAAGCTATATGCTGTTTGAGCTACTCCTATGGTGTGAACATATCTACTTACTTTTAACTCCTTTTTCATTTCATCATCAAGACGCATAACGTCTTCCATGGTGTATGAATCAGGGGCATAAAGATTATGCTCAATTATGTAATTAAAGACTGCTTCAGGCATCTGATTTTTAATATCTGGATTTATTCTGATTTTGTTTCTTATTGATGAGGATGCAATATCGTTTGCAATATAATCAATTAAGAAAAAATCACCATCAAAGATATTTTTGCATTCATGGATAGATTGCTCTATTTTATCCATATCATCCCCGGCTCTAGGCGCTGCAAGCACATTGCAATACTGGGAAATGATTTCAGGCTTAACCCAATTTTTGAAATTGATAAGGCTGTCGCTACCCATAATAAAGAATAATTCATCATCCGGGTGCTCTTGATGTAATTCTGTAAATGTAATATAAGAATAACTCTTTCCAGCTCTATATATTTCTCTGTCGTCTATTTCTAGCCCGTCGATGCCTTCGATTGCAAGTCGCACCATATCGTATCTACATAAATCAGCAACAGTTTCACTAGTATCCTTGTGAGGCGGTGTGCCTGAAATAAGGAAATAGACAATATCCAAGTCAAACTGCTTTTTAGCAGCCTGCGCTATTTCTATATGAGTGTTATGAATCGGATTAAATGTACCACCATAAATGCCAATTCTCATGATGTCTCCTTTACTGTGGAAGCTTAATAACAGGCTTTTTAGCAGCTCTGTAAAGCACGATCTTGCGACCGATAACACGAACAACTTCAGCACGTGTACGCTCAGCTAATACTTGAGCGATTTCCTTAGGATCATCAAAACAATTCTTTAATACATTTATCTTTATAAGCTCTCTAGCCTCTAAAGCTTCATCAACAGCATTTGTATATTCTGGTGTGAGTGAAGCCTTGCCGATTTGTAAAATAGGGCTCATATCGGCTGCTAAAGATGATAAATAAGCTCTCTGTTTATTTGTCATTTCTATACCTCTTTATTTGTAGTAATCAAATACTAGACCATACATACGAACTGTATCGCCTTCCTGGATACCCTTTTCCTCAAGCTCCTTCAAGATACCTTGCTCTTTGAGGAAGTTCTGGAAGAATAAGAATCCCTTCTCAGACTCAAGATTAGTGTATCCAAGCATTTTTTCAATACGTGGTCCTTCAACAACGTAATCGCCTTCATCGTTAATTTCTACTGTGTAAGGCTCGTCATTGAATGCTCTGATAGTAGGATCGAACTCCTGCTCATAAACGATTGGAGCATCGTCACATGTATCAAGAAGTCGTACAACCTCGTATAAAAGCTCTTTAATACCCTGACCGCTAACTGCAGAAATAGCAAATACTTTGATACCCTTAGGCTCAAATTCTGCTTTTAATTCTTCAAGAACCTGATTAGATTCCTCTCCGATTACATCCATTTTGTTGGCTGCGATAACCTGTGGCTTTTTAAGAAGAGCTGAATCATATGCTTCAAGCTCAGCAGAGATAGTTTTAATATCCTCGACAGGATTACGACCTTCTACAGAAGCGCCATCAACCATATGAATGATAACCTTTGTTCGCTCGATGTGACGAAGGAATTCGTGACCTAGTCCGATTCCTTCAGATGCACCTTCGATAAGGCCTGGAATATCAGCAATAACGAAACCATTTATATCATCAACATCTACAACACCAAGATTTGGGCTAAGTGTTGTAAAATGATAATTTCCAATTTTAGGGTCTGCATTTGTTACACGTGATAAAAATGTTGATTTACCAACGTTTGGATAACCTACAAGACCTACATCAGCTATAACCTTGAGCTCAAGGATAACCTCTAATTCAATTGCATCTACACCTGGCTTTGCATACTTAGGTGCCTGCATTGTAGAAGTTGCAAAATGCTGATTTCCAAGTCCGCCTTTACCACCAGGAAGAACGATTTGACGTTTGTTATCACCGGACATATCTGCAATAACCTTTCCTGATTCGGCATCTTTGATAACTGTTCCTTCAGGAACCTTTAGGATTAAATCCTCTCCATTTTTGCCATGACAATTGTCTTTGCCACCCTCCTGACCTGGAGCTGCAGCAAATTTTCTACGATGTCTATAATCTGTAAGTGTGTTAAGGCCTGGATCTACTTCGAAAATTACATCTCCACCTTTACCACCGTCGCCACCATTTGGACCACCGTTTGGTACATATTTTTCGCGACGGAAACTAACGTGACCATCGCCACCCTTACCTGATTTTATAATAATCTTTGCTCTATCAGCAAATGCCATAAAAATCTCCTTATATTGAAATGAAAAACGACCCGACTTTACGTAACACGTATAGTCGGGTCAAATAATTACTGCTCTACAGGATAGACAGAAGCCTGCTTCTTGTCTCTTCCCTTTCTCTCGAAACGAAGTACTCCATCAACTAAAGCAAAAAGTGTATCGTCTCCACCGAGACCTACATTATTGCCTGGAAGAATCTTTGTACCGCGCTGTCTATAAAGAATGTTGCCAGCCTTAACGAACTGACCATCTGCTCTTTTAGCACCTAATCTCTTAGACTCAGAATCTCTACCGTTCTTTGTAGAGCCTACACCCTTTTTATGAGCGAAGAACTGAAGGTTCATCTGTAGCATGTCTTACACCTCCTTAATTTCTAGTGAAATATACTCATCACCGTATTGTTTTTGAATCTCGCCCAAACCAAGCAACATAGAGTCAATCAAAAGCTGAGCTCTATCAGATAGCTTTTCTGAAAAAGACATAACTAAATGTCCTCCATCTTCAGCTGCCTCAACACTAAAAGCATCATCAGTAAAACGCTCAATGCTGTTAAATGTGTTAATAGCTAATACTGAAACTGCAGCACAAACAATGTTTTGTCCTGCTTCTTCGGAACCGGCATGACCGTCCAAAGAAATCTGTTTAATATCTGCTGCTTGCTTGGAAATAATCACGGAAACCATAATTAACCGTTAATCTTTTCAATCTTAACCTGTGTGAAAGCCTGTCTGTGGCCATTCTTCTTGTGGTAACCTGTTTTTCTCTTGTACTTGTAAACGATTACCTTCTTACCTCTGCCTTCTTTAACAACAGAAGCCTCTACTGTTGCGCCCTTAACTGTAGGGTCACCAACCTTGAGATCCTTGTCGCTAACAGCAAGAACCTGATCAAAAGTAACCTTCTCACCAGCTTCAACGCCAAGCTTTTCAATGGTAATGATATCGCCTTCAGAAACTTTGTACTGCTTACCACCTGTTGCAATAATTGCGTACATGGTTGCTCCTCCTTTTTATCATTACTCGCCAGTTTCGGTGGTGCTTCGGAATGAAACACACTTCAAAAAACCACACTGAGCGGCATACTCAAGTATAATAGCACAGCGATTGGCTATCGTCAATAATTTAATTGAATATTACTCAACTGTATGTACATCTCCAAGATGTTTCTTGAGATATTGATCAAGAGATGAAAGATTATGTCCATTGCTCTCTCGTATTTTTCTAGCCTCTTCTTCTAAACAATGCCTGCAAGCTCTGTGCAAATCATCCTGCTCAGTAGTTTCAAACCATTTGTCGAATTGTTCTTCCAAGTCCGTATCTGATTTGAATCTGAATTTACTAAGTTGCAGTGTCAGTTGTGATATTGCACGCTGCTTAACGGCAATTCTTGCATCGTCTGTTAAGTTTATCTCAGGAAAATCTTTGTTATACTTTACAATCTCCTGCTCTGCAATCTGTTCAGCCTTTTTCTCTACTACAGGAATTATTTCGTTTAGTTCCATAATAGATTCCTATCCTATGATAAGGATTATTCCTTTCTGAATCAATGTTTGCACCAAATCATTAGAATTATATCATTATATTATGTTTAATCTGTTATAGAGCTGAATTTGTAATTATTCCTAATTTCAAAAGCTGTTTATTGTTGAAAAAGTCGGCACTAACGTTATTTACATTACATACGGCTAAAATTATAATTGTTTATATAATTTATACAACAGCGGAGTATAAAAGATGCCAATTAAAAAGCTTAATCAATGGATAAAAAAAGCACCAGCCCATAGTGAGGATTCCAGCAGCATGATATCTCTTGTTAGATACCTTCTTTTTGCATGGATTCCTTATTATTTTGCAGTTTTGATTTATACAATTATAGGAGGCTACTATTTTTATTCGGCAGTTCTAGTAATAGCTGTGGTGATATATGCAATTGCTTTAAATCTTTCCTATATAATTAGAGTTCGTACTTGTGCATTTATAGTAATTCTAACAACAATAGCATCTACTTATATCCTGACATATGGTTTTGGATGGCGATGTTCTTTTCAGAATATGATATATATTGCTTTTTTAGTTCTTTGGTATGACGCCATGAGTTCATTAAAGGTAAAGATAAGTCTGAGCCTGATAATAACAGCTATATTTCTTTCACTATCAACTTTAACTCCTTTTGGAGGTACAATCTTAGATCATGAATCATTGGAATTTAGGCTTTTAGTCTGGGCAAATATAATAGAATTTTCTATTTGTCTTTCACTTACTGCTTACTTCTACTGCACCTTATATGTAGATGTTGAAAGAACACTTCGTATTAATAATAAGCAGCTTAAGTTGATGTCTGAAACAGATACACTGACAGGTCTTATGAATCGACGGTTCGCACAGAACGAGTTGCAAGATATAGAGAAAGCTAAGGATATATCTTTTATCTCTATCGCAATCGGTGATATAGATTTCTTCAAAAGCATTAATGATACCTATGGCCATGATTGCGGTGATTATGTTCTTTCGGAGCTGGCTGAGCTTTTCAAGTCCTCCATGACTCTTCCAAATTTTGTGGCACGTTGGGGCGGAGAAGAATTTTTATTTGTATTTGTAAATAAAAATGGCGATGAAGCTCTTAATCGTCTGGAAGACCTAAGAAATAAAGTTAGAAATATAGATTTTAAGTATAAAGATCAAAGTTTCAATGTGACAATGACCTTTGGCTTGGAAGAATATTCAAGGACAATTGGTACTGAGTCAACTATTGAAGCAGCTGATAAAAAATTATATTTTGGAAAACAAGCAGGTAGAAATAGAGTCGTTTTTTAGGCTCTATTTCTTTTTTATATTGTAAATGTTGAAAAGATTTTGCTACGGGTAATTTCAAGAAGGCCAAGGTTTGAAAAACCGTGGATTGTAACTCTCGAAATATCAGAGTCAGTCAGACTATTGGCAAATTCAATCAATTTCTCTTCTTCTGACTTTGACACTTTGAGCAAATCAATAAGAATGATTCCTGATATAGAACGTAATCTGATTTCTCTAAACGCTTCTTCTAATGCTTCTACATTCACCTCAAATGGATTTTGTTTTCCGTAGTTCTTACCAGAATTTACATCTATTACAGTGAGGGCTTCGGTAGGTTCGATTACGATGTTTCCACCAGATTTCAAATGACATATCCTAGAGCAAATATTGTCTAATAGCTTTGTTATGCCATAAAGATTCCATAATGATAATGAATCATCGATGTAATATCTAAATGATGGATTAGCTTCATGGATGTCAGGCATATCGGTAATAACTTCGGAGTCAGAATTACAATATTTTTCTAAATAATAGTTTATGAATGTAGGATTCTCGGTATAGTCTTCCTGCTTTACAAAGTTACAAGAATATGGCTTAATACCTTTTCTATCCTGGTATATTTGGACATAGAATTGATCTTCCTGACAGACTTTCTTTTTATCGGAATGTCTTGTGATAAAGGAATCTGGAATAAGCTTTTTATTCTCGATATATCCTTTTATGGTCGAATCAAGCTTAAGGATACAACCGTCTACATCGTTAAGTACTTTTTCTACTGTAGCAAGATATACCTCGCCGATTTTGGTAACATCCAGATTGATTAAATCTACAGGCTTATCAAATTCATCAAAAGAAACAAGGAGCCGAAGCTCCTTATCGAAATATATTCCTTTTGTAATTACAACTTTTTTAATGTTCATCTCCTATTTCTCCTAGAGAAACAAAGCTGTCTGGTTCTCCTGTGTACATATCTACACGCTGAATATCAAGTGAAAGCTCATCGAATTCAGGCAAACCTAAATACTCGTGAAATGCCTTAATAACAAGCTCTGGTTTAATATTATCTGTGCTACCGCTTGAAAGAAGCAAATCATATACAGGCACATTATCTTTTATTTCAAGGTTAAAGCGATAGATTAATGGTTTTAAATCTAGCTCTCTTTCGCCTTTTTTAGTTTTCTTAATAATATTTATAGAAGCAGCTTCATCAAAGAACTTTTCTTTTAAATCTATGATATTTTCGATATAGCATGCATCATCCTTAGGATCTTTGTATGTAACGATATAGCTGGCAGCTGTAACTGCACTCATACATTTTTCAGCGTTATCTGGAAGATATTTGAAACCTGTAATTGCAAGGCCCTCGACCATGTTGCGATTAAGGCTTTTAAGACCTTCTTTTGATGATACTTCTTCCTTTAAATCGATATCCATATATTCGCCCACAGATGTAAGGCCTACACCAAGAGGTGCTGCAAATGACATAATCTGATGTGGGTTGAATCCCTCTGAATATCTAATTGGAAGATTTGCTCTTTTTACGGCCTTCTGGAAAAATCTCATTAAATCCAAATGGCCAACATATCTCATTATTCCTGTTTTTTCAAATTTAACTCTAACGCGCATTGTGACATACCCCCGAACCTATAGATTTTGCGCCGCATCCGCTGCAGCTCATCTTACAATTTGGAGTAACCTTGCCAGCCATGGCGTTATTCCATTCTCTCTTTAAGAAATCCTTTGTTACATGACAATCAATGAAATCCCATGGGAAAATTTCGTCTAAATCACGCTGTCTGTAAGCATAAAAATCGATTGAAATATTGTTTTTCTCAAATGCAGCAAGCCACTTATCAAAATCGAAATATTCACCCCAAGCATCGAAGAAGCATCCGCTATTGTATGCATCAAGAATTGCTGGACAAAGACGTCTGTCTCCTCGGGCAAATACACCTTCAAGAACAGTAACATCAGAATGATGCCAGTTGTATTTAAGTGATTTTTGATTAAGCTGTGCTTTCATTTCGTCATTTACAACCTTAGCACGGCGGAGATATTCTCCTGCTTCGTACATAGGAGCCCACTGGAATGGAGTAAATGGCTTTGGAACAAAGAAAGATGTAGATATAGTAATCTGACATCTACCCTGTCGCTGTTCCTTAGGAACTGTATCATAGTATGCAGCAGCAACTTCATTTGCAAGCTGTGGGATTGCTTTCATATCTTCGTCTGTTTCACCAGGTAAACCTAACATGAAGTAGAATTTAACCTTGTTCCAGCCACCCTTAAATGCAAGTGTTGCACCACCGATAATGTCTTCTACTGTAAGTCCTTTATTAATGACATTACGCATTCTTTGAGAGCCAGCTTCTGGTGCAAAAGTAATACTTGATTTGCGAACATCCTGAACCTTGCTCATTACATCCAAAGAAAATGCATCAATACGTAAAGATGGTAATGACACATTAACACCCTCTGATAAGCAATCATCAATAAGAAAATCCATAAGCTCCCCAAGCGCATGGTAATCACTTGATGAAAGGGAACTAAGGCTGATTTCTTCGTGACCGGTAGATGCTAATAATTCCTTGGCCTGTGCCTTTAATACTTCAACGGATTTTTCACGATTTGGACGATAAATCATACCGGCCTGGCAGAAACGACATCCACGAATACATCCGCGCTGAATTTCAAGAACAACTCTGTCCTGGATGGCACGAACAAATGGGATGAGCATCTTTGTTGGGTAACTAGATGAATCCATATCCTTTACAACCTGTCTTTCGACTGTTGCAGGAACATCTTCATAGATTGGTTTGAAATCTGCTATTGTTCCATCTTCCTTGTAGGATACTTCATAAAGTGATGGTACATATATGCCTGGAATATGACTGGCTTCTCTAAGGAAAGACTTTCTATCGAAGCCCTTTTTCTTGTGTGCTTTGTAAAGTTCGAGAAGTGTTGGATAGCTTGTTTCACCCTCACCTACGTAAACCAAATCTACAAAATCAGCGATTGGCTCTGGGTTTGTGGCACAAGGTCCACCAACAATAACGATAGGATCGTCATTTTCTCTATCCCTGCTTAATAATGCAACGCCTGCTAAATCAAGAATCTGCAAAATATTTGTATAACACATTTCGTATTGAAGTGTCATTCCAATAAAATCAAAACCTTTGATTGGGTCCTGTGATTCTAACGCAAAAAGAGGTATATTACGCTCCTTCATCAGATTATGCAAATCTGGCCATGGCGAATATACCCTTTCACAATATGTATCCTGACGTTTGTTAAGCATATCGTAAAGGATGGCAATTCCTAAATGTGACATACCAACTTCATAGACATCAGGAAAGCACATGGCAAATCTGATGTCTACGTCAGCAGGATTTTTGATTACGCTATTAAATTCATTGCCGATATAACGTGCAGGCTTATCAATCTGCATCAAAATATCGTCTGGTAATGCTAATTTCTTCATAAATAAATTATCTTTGAGCTAACTCCGATGTGATGTCTTCCCATGTAACACCCTTTTCAGCCATGAGAACCATCATGTGATAAAGGAAATCAGATATTTCGTATTTGGTCTCCTCTGGGTCAGGATTTTTAGCTGCAATAACGATTTCTGTAGCTTCCTCTCCCACCTTTTTAAGGATTTTATCAAGTCCTTTATCAAATAAATAATTAGTGTATGAGCCTTCCTTTGGATTCTTTTTTCTATCCAAAATAATGGCATAAACATCTTCGAAAACCTTAAGTGGATTTCGCTCAACATACTCCTTTTTAACTATTTCGTTGAAGAAGCAGCTTGGTGCGCCAGTATGACATGCTACTCCAACTTGAGAAACTTTCGCCAAAATAGTATCAAAATCACAATCAGCAGTCAATGACTTGACGTACTGTGTATGGCCACTTGTTTCTCCTTTAACCCAAAGAGCTTTTCTTGAACGAGAATAATAAGTCATTTTACCTGTACGTATAGTAGCGTTTAATGACTCTTCGTTCATGTAGGCAAGCATAAGAACTTCCCCTGTCTGGAAATCCTGGACTACAACTGGTACAAGACCATCTGAGTTTGGTTTTAAATCTGACCAGCTAAGCTTTGGCTCGAAATTGTCCATTTTGATGCCAGAATCAGAAAGCTCACTCTTTAACTGCATGATATCTGTATCAGTATCATTTATAAATGCACCAGAGATTCCTCTGATTTGATCTGATTTAAGTAATTTCTCTACATATGCAAAATCATTGTTATCAACCTGGACAATGTATGGAATGCTTGTGATGTTTTCAAGCCCCTCCAAAAGAGTGGTGTTCATGATTAAAAGCTCGTGAACATTATCCTGAAGAAAATCCTTTGTTTTGAAAAGAAAATCTACTGTTGAAAGTGAAACAAGCATTTTGTTAGCACCAAATCTTGCAGATGCCTCTTTTATTAGGTCGATAGTCTCTGGCTTTGAGCCGTTTAAAATAACTTCGATACAACCAGCGTATAAAAGCTTTTTAACGTCCTCAAGACGCTTAATATTTCCGCCGCCTGCTGTCTTAACCTGAACGTTACGATTAATTTCTCTTATAGCTAAAATGTTTTTCTCGTGCTCTTCATCTGTAGATGATAAATCATAGCATATGATTTTATCGATTCCGCTATCATCATAAACAGATGCAAGCTCTAATACGTCCTTTTTATTTTCAAGCTCTGTTGGACTTTTAACTGCCATTCCATCTTTGATGTAGATGGTGGCAACTATATTTTTGTGCTCCATTGTAAATACCGCTCCTTTAATACTAGATTGAACCCTTTGTTGTCATAGTATCTGCAATTCTAGGATCAATTGTGGTTGCCTCGTCTAAGGCTTTTGCAAATGCTTTAAAAATCGCTTCACACATATGATGAGAATTGCCTGGTGTTAAAACTTTGATGTGAAGGTTCATAGCTGCAGAATATGAAATGGCATAGAAAAATTCTTTTACCATTTCTGTGTCCATATATCCTATTTTTTCTGTAGGAAAATCTGCTTCAAAGGATAAATATGGGCGATTACATAAATCCACTGCAACAAGAACTAAAGTCTCATCCATAGGAAGAATGCAACTACCGTATCGCTTCATGCTTTTTTTACTGCCGCACGCTTTTTTGATTGCATTGCCAAGTACAATACCAGTATCTTCTATGGTATGATGACAATCGACCTGCAAATCTCCTTTGATTTCTGCAGTCATATCAAATAAGCCATGTCTTGTAAATGCATCAAGCATATGATCAAAAAATCCTATGCCTGAATTAACCTGACAGTTACCTGAACCATCTATTTTAAAATCGATGGTAATGTCTGTTTCTTTTGTTTTTCTAGCAACACGTGCTCTACGTTCTTCCGACATAACACCGCCCCAAATAATTATTTTTACAACCTTTTTTATTATACCCAAATATTACAAAATATTAAAGTAACTATATTACTCAAAACGCACTTTAATTGAGTTCGCATGTGCTGTCAGTTGCTCGTTGTTTGCAAACTTAACAATATCTGGATATACCTTTTCCAAAGCTTCCTTTGAGTAAGAAATAATGCTTGATTTCTTGATGAAATCGTCTACGGAAAGTGGTGAGAAAAATCTTGCTGTTCCATTAGTTGGAAGGACGTGATTTGGTCCAGCAAAATAATCGCCTAATGGTTCCGATGAATACTGTCCAAGGAAAATTGCTCCTGCATTTTTAACGTAAGTCATATCCTCAAATGGATTTGATGTTACAATTTCCAAGTGTTCTGATGCAATTGCATTTACGCAATCAATAGCATCTTTTTTGTTTTCTGCAATTAATAGATAGCCAAAATTATCAAGTGACTTTTGAATGATATCTTTTCTTGATAGAATTTTTACAAAACGCTCTATCTCGCTTTCTACTTTATCAGCAAGCTCTGCTGAAGTTGTTACTAGGATTGCTGAAGCTAATTCATCATGTTCAGCCTGCGAAAGAAGGTCTGCAGCAACGTAAGTTGGATTAGCTGTTTCGTCTGCGAGTACCAATATCTCAGAAGGACCAGCAATAGAATCGATTGAAACATATCCAAATACAGCCTTTTTAGCAAGAGCTACAAATATATTGCCTGGGCCTACAATCTTATCTACCTTTGCGATAGATTCTGTTCCAAATGCAAGTGCTGCTATAGCCTGTGCGCCTCCACACTTATATATAACATCAACACCGGCTTCATTAGCGGCTACTAGTGTACTTGGGTTGACCTTTCCTTCTTTGTTACATGGTGTTGTCATGTATATTTCAGGAACTCCAGCAACCTTTGCTGGCATAACATTCATTAGAACCGAAGATGGATATACAGCCTTTCCTCCAGGTACGTAAACACCAACTCTTGCAAGAGGAGATACTTTCTGGCCAAGGATAATACCTTCCTCGGATGTAAACCAGCTATTCTGCTTTTGTTTTGCGTGATAGCTTTCGATGTTTACAAGAGCTTTTCTAATTACTTCAACAAGCTCTTCTGGCACAAGACTGTAAGCCTCTTCTATTTCTTCTTTTGTTACAACAATATTAGAAGCGTTAATATCTGCTCCATCGAACTGCTTCGTATATGCGAATACTGCTTCGTCTCCCTTTTCACGTACCGTATTTACGATATCATTTACAGTGCTTTCATATTCAGTGTATTGACTTGGGCTACGCTTAAGTAGTGATTCTAGTATGTTGTTTATCGTGTCTTTGTTGAGCTTAAGCTTTCTCATTTTCTAACGCTCCCTTCAGCTTTTCAATTAAATCTGTAATTCGTTCATTTTCCATTTTCATTGAAACCTGATTTACAACCATTCTAGCTGATAATGGACAAACCTCTTCTAAAACTACAAGACCATTTTCTCTAAGTGTTGATCCTGTTTCTACAATATCTACAATCACCTCAGATAGGCCTACGATAGGTGCTAATTCGATAGAACCATTTAGCTTAATGATTTCTACTGTTTGATTTTTGATATTGTAAAAATAGTCCTTTGCGATTCTAGGATATTTACTTGCTACACGAATAAGTTCGTGATGTTTAAGAAGCTCTGCAGCTTCGGCTGGTCCGCATACGCACATGCGACACTTTCCAAAACCAAGATCCAATACTTCATAAATATTTCTATTTTCCTCTAGAATAGTATCCTCGCCAACAACACCAATATCTGCTGCGCCATACTCTACATATGTTGGCACATCAGGACCTTTTGCCAAGAAAAACTTAAGCTTTAAATCTTCATTAACAAAGATAAGCTTTCTAGTATCAGGATCCTTCATTTCTTCACAAGTAATTCCAATAGTTTCAAAGAGCTCTAATGTCTTTTTTGCTAAACGCCCTTTTCCAAGGGCAAATGTTAAATATCTATCTTCACTCATGACTGTCTCCTAAGTGCTAACATTAACTGATCAACTGTAATTGCAAAACCAATAGCTGGAGCTTCTTTACCAAAGTGGCTTAGAAGGGAGTCGTATCTTCCTCCCTTTACAAGAGGCTCACCTACGCCGTAGGAATATCCTGTAAATATAATGCCTGTATAGTATTTGTATTCAGAAATCATTCCCAGCTCAAATGTGATGTAATCCATTACCTTGTTTTTGTTTAAAAGCTCATATAGCTTTGTTAGGTATTCTAAAGCATCATATACTTTTTTATATTTCTTTGCTTTTTCCAAATAAGGAGCCCATTCCTTAGGCGAATTCATTATTTTGCCTGTGATGTCAAACAAATCAATTAATCCGTTGCTTACTTCTGCTTGCTGTAAAAGCTCTTTTGCACCAAAGAAGTTTTTATTTGAAATAAGATTGATTAGCTTTTCTTCCTGGTCGTCAGAAAGGTTTGCTGCCTCAATTAATCCTCTTACGACATCGATATGACCAACACCAATTTCAAATTCCTTTAATCCAAGCTTCTTTAACGCATTTACGGTAATAGTAAGGATTTCTGCATCTGCATCAACAGAGCTATCGCCAATAAATTCGCAACCTGCTTGAGTGCTTTCCTTTAATCGGCCTTGAAGGCTGTGGTAATTGATAAAAACATTTCCTTCATAAGAAAGCTTTACCGCTTCATCTGTATCGGAAAAATACATTGCAGCAGCTCTGGCAACTGATGGTGTAATATCTGGTCTAAGTACAAGTGTATTACCATCTCGGTCAAAGAATTTAAACATCTCATTAGATTTGCAGCTCCCTACTTCTTTTGAAAATGTATCAAAATATTCGAATGTAGGTGTAGATATTGGAGAATATCCAGCATCTCTAAAGCATTTTCTAAGATTATAAAGTGCATCTAAACGCTGCTCATATTCACTGTTATAAATGTCTCTTACTCCTTCTGGAGTGTGTAATGTAAGATTTTTCATTTCGCACCTCTTGTACAAAACTATACTTTAGTCTGCTAATGTAATAAAGTGATTATACAATATAATTGCCCCACAGTCAAATAGACCATGAGGCAATTGCATTGTTACTATTTTCTATTTTTTAAATCTACGTTTATCATATCAAGATAAGGCACTAGCAGATTTGGCTTTGTAGTAAAGAAGTATTTTTCGTCAAGCTCTTCTATCCTAAAGCTCTTTCTGCCACCCTCTTGCATTCTATCCCAAAATTCCTTTAGCTTTTCAAAGGTCAGATAATAATATACATCTCTCTCGCTAAAGAAAATAAGAATAAATGCTAGACCATCTTGGGACTCCCAATTTCCCATGAAATTAACCTGGTGCTCATGTATGTTTTGAAGGGGAAATGTGTCTTTGTTACATTCCTTGGCGTCAAAACATACAGGAATTCCCTGGATTGCACCAACATAATCGACGGTGGATTTTTGATCAAAATAAGCAAGGGTTATATGACCTTTGTTATCCATATCGATTGGTGTGATTGGTGTTGGAATCTTTTGGATGAGGGCCAAACCGTTTTCAGCATATACCTCATTTGTCTTATTAATAAATTCTTCGAATGTGGAACCACGAAGTCCACGTGATTTATATGTAGCCATTAAACTCCCCTGGTAAATCACAGACAAACTTTCTTCCATCAGCAAACTCTATTGAGTATGCATGCAAAAGCTGTCCCCTAACATTTTCTTTTTTATTAATTGATGTATTACCGTATTTATTGTCGCCTAATATAGGATGACCAATTGAGGCAAGGTGTGCCCTTATCTGATGTGTTCTTCCAGTAATTAAGTGAATCTCTAGCAGGGTAAAATCCTTACCAACATGTGATATAGGCCTATAAGCCGTTTTAATAGGCTTAGAATCCTTTGTTTCAGTTTTAGTTATAGAAACCTTATTGGTTGCTTCATCCTTTGATAAAAAGCCATCTATCTGCTGCTCTTCATCAATATTGCCAAGCACCACTGCACGATATAATTTCTTACAGCTTCTCTCCTTTAATGCTTCGCCAAGCTCCTGGGCAGCTTTTAATGTTTTTGCAAATAAAACTATGCCAGAAGTATTCCTATCCAGTCTGTTGCAAATGCTAGGATGAAAATGCTTAAAGCTTTCTTCTGTAAGGCCTTTTTCGTTTATCAAATATGAAATGGCCATTTCATTAATAGAGATATCTGATGGCGAATCCTTTTGTGATTTGATTCCAGCTGGTTTGTTGATGATAATCATTTCGTCATCTTCGTAAATCACATTAATATTATGGTCTACTTCTTTTAGAGTATGATATAATTCGTCCCTCTCACGGGCTCCTGTCATTTTGGCATATGTTTCATCAGAAAACCAAATCTTTACAATATCACCAGTATTAAGTTTTTCTGTGCCATCAGCTTTTTTGTCGTTCAGTGTAATGTTTTTCTTACGAAGCATTTTGTATATAAAGCTAGTACTTGCTTCACTAAGAATACGTTTTAAATATTTGTCAAAACGCTGATTACTATCGTTTACGTCTATTTTTAGTTCTTTCATTTGTCTTATTTTGTTTTCCAGAAGGCTGTTTTCTAGTATTTTTATTATTTTTTACTGAACTTGATTTTCTTGAATCGTTATTTTTCTTTGAATCACTCTTTTTGAATTCCTTACCTTTAATTTTTCTAGGTGGAATCAAGCATTCCTCGCCAAATCCAATCAAATCCTCTCTGCCTGCTTTTATAAGGGCTTCCTTTACAAGATCATAGTTTTCCGGTCTCTTGTACTGTATGAGAGCTCTTTGCATTGCTTTCTCATGAGGATTTTTGCATATATAAACAGGCTTCATATCCCTAGGATCAATTTCTGTATAGTACATGGTTGTTGAGATTGTACTAGGTGTTGGATAGAAATCCTGTACCTGTTCAGGCGATAAATGATGGTCTCTTAAATATTCAGCAAGCGCTATAGCATCATCGAGAGTTGAACCAGGATGAGAGCTCATAAGATAAGGAACCAAATACTGTTTTAGACCAAGCTCTTTGTTAATCTTGGCATATTTATCACAAAAACTATTATAAACAGAAATATCAGGCTTTCCTAAGTAACTAAGTACATTATTTGAAATATGCTCAGGAGCCACCTTGAGCTGACCGCTTACGTGATATTTACATAAATCGCGAAGGAATGTATCGTCTTTATCATACATTACATAATCGAATCTTACGCCGGAACGAACAAAGACCTTTTTCACCTTTGGAAGCTTGCGAAGCTTTGTAAGAAGGCTTACATAATCTTTGTGATCTACTTCTAGATTTGGACACTTTGTAGGGAATAGACACTGTCTATGCATACATACGCCCTTTTCTAATTGCTTCTTACAAGAGGGATTTCTGAAGTTGGCAGTTGGTCCTCCAACATCGTGTATATAACCCTTGAATTCTGGGTCCTGAGTTATAAGCTTTGCCTCATTTATAATAGATTCATGACTGCGGGACTGGATTATTCGACCCTGATGGAAAGTTAACGCACAGAAATTGCATCCTCCGAAGCAACCGCGATTACTAATCAAAGAGAACTTAACCTCCTTGATAGCTGGAATACCACCGTCTTTTTCATATATTGGGTGATATGTGCGCATATATTCAATGGCGTATACATCATCCATCTCCTGCCTTGTTAAAGGCTTCTGAGGTGGATTTTGGACTACATACATAGCACCATCATATGTTTCAACTAGCTTTTTGGCTGTGAAAGCATCCGTATTTACGTACTGAGTATAGAAACTCTTAGCGTATGTTGCTTTATCTGCTTTAATATCCTCGTAGGAAGGTAACATAATTGCATCTTCAGTAAAGGCTTTGTCACGAGTTTTGAATACAGTACCATCAATATATGTAATATCTTTTACATCCATTCCAGATGCAAGACAATCAGCTATTTCTACAACAGAACGCTCTCCCATTCCATAAGAAATCAGGTCCGCACCAGAATCTAAAAGTATAGAACGACGAACCTTATTTGACCAATAGTCATAATGAGCAAGTCTTCTGAGAGATGCTTCTATTCCACCGATGATAATTGGCTTCTTTTTGTAGGTATGTCTAATCAAATTACAGTACACTACTGTTGCATAGTCTGGTCTTAGACCGATTTTGCCTCCTGGAGAATAGTTGTCGTAATCTCTGCGGTGCTTGGAAACACTGTAATGATTTACCATTGAATCCATGTTTCCTGCACTAACAAAAAATCCCAATCTTGGTTCGCCAAGTATATTGATAGAATTATCATCCTTCCAGTCTGGTTGAGCTATAATGCCCACTGTATATCCATGTAATTCAAGTATACGGCAGATAATTGCAGCACCAAATGATGGATGGTCTACATAAGCATCGCCACAGACGTAGACAAAATCTAGCTGTTCGATACCTCTATCTTTCATATCTTGCTTACTAATTGGTAAAAACTGTGCCATATAAACCTCTTAAATAAAATAAGCCAACTGTATGTAATACAAGTTGGCTGTAAAAACTTATCTTATGATTATTCCTTATTAAAGAACTGCTCAGGAATATCAAGTGCTGGTAAATCCTCATCAGCATCATTAGCGTTTGAAGTGACATTTGCCTGCTGTTGTGGAGCTGGCTCATTCACAGCTGCATCACCTGTAGAATCTAAACTTTGAGCTGGATCAGAATCTCCGTCATTTAATGAATCAGGAACAAGCGCTGCTCTGTTTCCATTAACTGTATCTAAATATACCTGCATTGTGCCAAGGAATGCCTCGTCACGAGCTTTTGTAGTATCAATTGCATTTGCAAGGATAGTTTGGATATTTGCTAAGAGCTCGTCAGTATAAGCGATAGCACCCATTCTGATGTTATTAGCATCTTCTGTTGCTCTATCAATCTTTTCTTGAGCGTTTTTCTGTGCTATTAAAATAACCTCATTAGCCTGAGCATATGCCTGTTGCATAATTTGATGTTCAGATACAAGTTCGTTTGTCTGAACCTGTGCCTGACTAATTATTTCGTCAGCCTTTGCCTTTGCATCTGCGAGAATCTGTTCTCTGTTTGCAATCATTCGCTGATACTTTCTGATTTCATCAGGAGTCTTTGTTCTAAGCTCCTGTAAAAGTGATTCAAGCTCGTCCTTGTTAACTACGATTTTGTTTGTAGAAAAAGCAGATGGCTTACAATCATCAATATAAGCTTCGATTTCGTCAATGATATCTTCAATTTTGCTTGTACTTGCCATGGTAATTACTTCTCCTTGTCTTTAATTTTGGCTTCTATGAGAGGTATAACCTGAGGTGGAACAAATAGGCTGATATCTCCTCCATAAGACGCAAATTCCTTTGCGACTGTAGAACTCAAATAAGAATATTTTAAAGATGTAGGCATAAATAAAGTCTCTAAATCTGGATATTGAACTTTATTTGATTGAGCTATTTGAATTTCGATTTCAAAATCAGTAACAGCTCTAAGCCCTCTAATTATTACCTGTGCATCCTTTGCCTTTGCAAAGTCTACTGTAAGTCCTTCAAAAGAATCGACCTTTACATTGTCTAAATTTTCAGTCAATTCTCTTATCATGTTAACACGTTCATCAATGGAAAACAACGGATTTTTTTGCTTGTTATTTAAAACGCCAACAACAAGTTCATCACAAAGCTTGCTAGCCCTTTTAATAATATCAAGATGCCCATAAGTTATTGGGTCAAAGCTTCCTGGATAAATTGCTCGTCTCATTTTACGCCTTCTTCAAAAATATATGCTTATTAGTCTTGTATAGTTTTTCTTTAGTAATGGTATAGCCTAATTCTGAAACATAGTCTATATCAGTTTCAAGACTTGCTTCCACTATAATGGTGGTTTCACTTGAAATATAGCTTTTGTTTGCTAATGATTCCAAAACCTGCTTTTCAATAAGTTTGTTATATGGAGGATCCATAAAAACAAAATCAAACTCTTCACTTCCGTTAAGCTTGTTCAATGCTGAAAAAACATCTTCTTTGTAAAGAGTAGCTTCATCAGTGAACTTAGCCTTGGATAAGTTGTTTACAATACATGAGATGGCTGATTTGTCTTTTTCTACAAAAACAGCTTCACTTGCTCCTCTACTAAGGGCTTCGATTCCCATTTGACCACTGCCTGAAAACAAATCTAAAAATCTGCAATCAGGAATATCAAAAGAAATCATATTAAATAATGTTTCTTTGATTCTATCAGAAGTAGGTCTGGTGCCGAGGCCTTCAGGAGTCTGTAAATTCATCCCGCGTTTACTTCCGGAAATTATTCTCAAATTTATTACCTCAATTAAATGCTGAGTTCTTTCATGCATTCGTCTAGAAGCTGAAACACTAAATTAGTCGCTTGAGTTCTAACTTCTGTTCTATTTCCAGATAAATGCAATTCTTTAACCTTTACTTTGGATTCACCATAAGAGCATCCAATATAAACAAGACCCACTGGCTTAGTTGGAGAACCTCCTCCTGGACCAGCAATTCCTGTCGAAGATAAACCGAAATCAGCTTTTGCTTTTTTCTTGACTCCGATAGCCATTTCTTTTGCAGTCTGTTCGCTGACAGCACCGTAAGCCATAAGTGTTTCATCTTTTACGCCTAAATTTTTTATTTTGGCTTCGTTGGAATATGTAACATATCCTTCATTGAAACAATTTGAAGCTCCAGGAAAATCTACAATGGAGCTTGCTATCATGCCGCCAGTGCAAGACTCTGCAGTTGAAACAGTAAGTTTTGCTGCTATCAATCTTTCAAGAATATTGGAAATATCCATAATTAGTTCTGCTCCTTGAGAACTTCGCTATTCTGGTAAATGTAAATTACAAGTGAAAGGACTGTAAGAACAAGTGATACCCAAATGAATATCTGTCCTAGTACCTGTAACCAACCAAATGGAAGATTTGCAACAAGGATAATAATCATAATCATCTGTGAAACAGTCTTAAGCTTTCCGAAAATGTTTGCTGCAATAACAACGCCATTCTCAGCAGCTATAAGTCTGAAGCCTGAAATAATGAACTCTCTTGCTACGATAATGATAACAATCCAAGCATATAACTGGCCTGTAGAAATAAGACAAATCATTGCTGAACATACTAAAAGCTTATCTGCTAAAGGATCCATAAACTTTCCAAAATTTGTAACAAGATTGTATTTACGTGCAATCTTTCCATCTAACATATCTGTTAATGATGCAACAATAAAGATTAAATCAGCAATAATACGAAGTGCCTGATTTTCAGGGTTGATAAGTAAAAATAATACAAAAAATGGAATAAGTACAACTCTGAATAATGTAAGTTTGTTAGGTAAATTCATTTCCTTTAAATTCATAACTTTACATCTCCTATTAAATCATATTCGTCAAAACCTGTAACTTCTACATCTACAAATTGTCCACTAGTAAGCTCAGTATCGCTATTTACAAAAATGAATCCGTCTACTGAAGGTGTATCGCGGTATGTTCTACCGATAAAGACACCATCTTCTGGAAGTTTTCCTTCGATGAAAACCTTAAGTCTTCTGCCGATGTAGTTTTTATTATTTGCAAGAGAAATGTCTTTTTGGCAAAGCATCACTTCATCTAGCCATTTTTTCTTTAAATCTTCATCCACTTGATTGTCCCAAGTAGCTGCCACAGTTCCTTCTTCTTTTGAGTAAGCAAATGCGCCAAGTCTATCAAATGACATATCCTTGATAAACTGTAATAATTCCTCGTGCATTTCCTGTGTCTCACCAGGGAAACCGCAAATTAATGTAGTTCTAAGAGAAATATCTGGCATTGACTTGCGCAATCTGTCTGCAATATTCATAATGTCGGCTTTATTAGTCTTTCTTGCCATATTATGAAGAAGCTGATCATTACAATGTTGAATAGGCATATCAATATAGTGGCAAATCTTTGGCTCTGATGCCATGCATTCAATGAGTTCATCAGTGATTTCCTCTGGATATGCATAGAGAATACGAATCCACTCTATTCCATTAATTGCGCATAGCTTGTGCAGAAGATCTGTAAGAGATTTCTTGCCATAAATGTCCATGCCGTAGACTGTTGTTTCCTGAGCAACAAGAATGAGTTCCTTTACTCCATCTGCAGCCAACTGCTTTGCTTCTGCTAAAAGCTTTTCCATAGGTACAGAGCGATAATCGCCACGTAAGAATGGAATTATACAGTAGGTGCAGCGTTTGTTGCAGCCTTCAGCAATCTTAAGGTACGCATAGTGACCACCTGTTGTAAGAATTCTTCGGCCATCCTTAGGAAGTCCTTTTAATTCTTTCTTGAAAACAGGCTTTTCACCATTCTTTTCTAAAACAATATTGATTGCATTTATTAATTCATCATATGAATTAGTTCCAATGATAGCGTCAACCTCTGGAAGCTCTTTAAGAATATCCTCAGTAAAACGCTGAGCCAGACACCCAGAAACAATAAGTCCCTTAAGTTTGCCTGACTCTTTATATGCTCCTAAATCGATGATGGTCTGGATGCTTTCTTCCATTGCATCAGCGATAAATGAACATGTATTTACAACAATAATATCTGCGTCTTCCTCGTTGTCACATATAGTGAAACCATGATCAATAAGATCACCCAGCATATGCTCTGAATCAACAAGGTTTTTATCACAGCCTAATGAAACAAATAATACATTCATAGGTTAGTTGTTTGCATCCTCATTAATAATTTTAATAGCGCCTTCGTTAAGCTCATTAACAGCGATTGAAAGTGGCTTTTCACCCTTCTGGTAGTTGATGAGTGGTTCAGCTCCGTCGATAATCTGACGAGCACGCTTTGCTGTAGCAGCAACGATTGTGTAACGGCTGTTTACAACTGGCTCCTCTCCAACCTCAACATTTTCATTTACCTTTTCCATAAGTTCAACATAAGATGGATGTATCATAATTAATTACTCCTTTCAAATATCTTTAATTCTTCTTGCATTTCTTTGATTGCTGAGCGATTTCTTTCAACTCTGTAATGCTCAGCCTGAATTATATTATGAACCTGATCTACAGCTTTTTCCAATGAATCGTTTACAATCAGGTAATCATACTTGTCCATATTTTGAGATTCCTTGCATGAAATAGCAAGTCTCTCTTTGATTACTTGTTCAGTTTCTGTGCCTCTGCCAACAAGTCTGTTCTCAAGCTCCTTAGCAGATGGTGGCATTGTGAAAAGTAAAAGTGCATCAGGAAACATTTTCTTAACCTGAAGAGCACCCTGAATTTCTATTTCAAGGATAACGTCTTTTTTACGCTCAATCAACTGCTCTACATAAGCACGAGGTGTTCCATATGAGTTGCCATTAAATGTTGCATACTCAAGTAACTCGTTGTTTTCTATCATTTTGTCGAATTCTTCTCTTGTTTTGAAGAAGTATTCTCTTCCATCTTTCTCTCCTGCACGAATATCACGTGTTGTAGCGGAAATAGAAAGATTGTAATCATTAGGATGTGCCTCAAGCAAATGCTTCATGATTGTTCCTTTGCCGGCTCCTGAAAAGCCAGAAAGAACAATTACAAGACCCTTATCACTAATCATTGTCTGTCTCCTCCTTAAATGAATTATCGCTAATTCGATTTGCTATTGTATCTGGCATAAGTGCAGATAAAACCACATACTCATCGCATATTATCACACATCTAGTGCGACGCCCCTGTGTCGCGTCAATTATATTGCCCTTTTCTTTTGCATTAGCAACTATACGCTTTGAAGGTGCCGAATCGGAGGTGATCATCGATACAATTTTATTGCTATTAATAATGTTTCCAAAACCTATATTTATAAAAGCCATATTATTCTATATTCTGGATCTGCTCCCTAACCTTTTCTATAAGTGTTTTAAGAGTGATACCGATATCTGCAATTTCTACATCTGTAGATTTTGAAAGAATGGTGTTTGCTTCGCGATTGAGCTCCTGAGCAAGGAAATCAAGCTTTCGGCCAACCTCTTTATCTAAATCAAATACTGATCTGGTCTCAGCTACATGACTCTTCAAACGAACCATTTCTTCATCGATACAAATCTTGTCTGCGTACATTGTAACTTCCTGAGCGATACGTCCCTCATCGATTTTGGTGTCATCGAGAAGCTCCTGAATCTTTGAAGTAAGACGAGCTTTGTATTCTTCGATAATCTGAGGACTGCGTTTTTCGAGCTTGTCTACAAGAATAAGCATCTCATCCATCTTAGAAACTAAATCAGACTCCAAACGCTGACCCTCAGCAATTCTTGATTCGATGAATTGATCAATGCAATCTGAAAGAGCTGAAAGGACTAATTCCTTAAGGCTATCTTCATCAGCATCATTTTCTGTAAGCTCAATGACATCTGGAAGACGAACAATGCTGCTTGCCTTCATATCGTTGTCTACACCAAGCTTTTCAGCCATAGCAGAAATAGATTCATAGTACTTTGCTGCCATAGCATCATTTACAGATACCTGATAGCAGGCATCAGAATGCTCGAGTAAAGTGATGTAAACATCTACCTTTCCTCTAAAAATACTTTCGCCGATTTTGTTGCGAACTACACTCTCTAAAAAATTAAGTTTCTTTGGGAGTTTGATATTTAAATCAAGATATCTGTGATTAACAGACTTCATTTCTATTGTGACACGGGCATCAGAATTTTCAGCAAAGCCTTTGCCGTATCCAGTCATACTACGAACCATTTGAAGATGTCTCTCCTTAGAATTTTATAATAAAAATTACATTACTCTGAAGTGTACACAGTTGTAATTAATTATAATTAAATGTATCATGATAGTCAACAATAAAGGATGAAGTACTACTACTTTGAAAGGACAAGAAAATGGCATTAGATGGTATTTCTATTCATGCATTAGTACATGAATTTAACGAGACATTTTTGAATGGAAAAATCAATAAAATATCTCAGCCTGAAAAAGAGGAATTATTGATTACTATAAATACTCAAAATGGAAACAAACGATTGTTAGTATCAGCAAACGCTTCTCTTCCATTTATGTATATCACAGATGAGAATAAAACTGCACCAGCACAAGCTCCAGGATTTTGCATGCTTCTTAGAAAGCACATAGGCGCAGGAAGAATCATTGAAATCTCACAAATGGGAATGGAACGTGCGGTTCGTTTTAAAATCCAGCATTTAAACGAAATGGGTGATATTACATACAAATATCTTTATATTGAGATTATGGGTAAACACTCTAACATAATCTTTTGCAACGAAGACAATATGATTCTTGATTCTATCAAGCATATTCCTTCATCTGTAAGTTCTGTACGCGAAGTTTTACCAGGACGTGATTATTTCATTCCTGCTCAGGAAGGAAAAACTAATCCTTTGGATTCTTCTGAGAATGCATTTAAAAGTGTAGTTCTCAAAAGAAGTGAGTCGGTGTTCAAAGCATTAATGTCATCATATATTGGCATCAGCCCAACAATTGCAAACGAAATCTGTTTCAGAGCAGGGATAGATTCTGATGCAAGCTGCGCTTCTCTTTTTGATGAACATAAAGAAAAGCTTTGGGCTAGTTTCTCAGGTTTAATGGATGATATCAGAAACAACAATTACACATATAATATCATTGTAGATGCTGCAAATGGAAAGCCGCTAGAATATGCTCCTGTTACACTTACAATGTATCAAGACATGGAGTCGAAATCATTTGATACAATGTCTGAGGTTCTGATAGAGTTTTATGCTAAGCGTAATCAATATACAAACATTCGTCAGAAGTCTTCAGATTTGCGTAAAATCATAAACAACCATATTGAGCGTGCTTCTAAAAAATTGGATTTACAATTAAAGCAGCAAAAAGACACAGAAAAACGCGATAAATACAAGATTTATGGTGAAATGCTTCATACTTACGGCTACGAGGCAAAGCCAAATGACAAATCAATAACTGTTATAAATTATTACGACAATAAAGAACTGACTATTCCTCTCGACCCAGATTTATCAGCCACAGAAAATGCAAAGAAATACTTTGACAAATTTGCAAAGTTAAAAAGAACAGCCGAAGCTCTCAATATTTATATTGAACAGTCTAAGCAGGAACTAGAGCTTCTTAAATCTATCGAAGCTGCTTTAAATATCGCTGAAAATGAAACAGATTTAGCTGAAATTCGACGTGAATTATCTGATCATGGATTCATTAAGAAGCATTCTGGTAATAAAAAAGAAAAAATCAAGAAAAGTAAGCCTTTGCATTTTGTTGATGATAATGGATTCGATATTTATGTTGGCAAAAACAACTACCAAAATGACGAGCTTACTTTTAAATTTGCTACTGGAAATGATTGGTGGTTCCATACAAAAAAGATACATGGCAGCCATGTAATTGTTAAAACAAATGGTAAGGAATTACCAGACAGTACATATGAATATGCTGCAGAGTTGGCCGCTTACTATTCTTCTGGTCGCGATTCTCAAAAGGTTGAGATAGATTACTTGCAAAAAAAGAATGTAAAAAAGCCCGCTAGCGCTGTAGCAGGCTTTGTAGTTTATTACACTAATTACTCTCTCATGGCCACTCCTACATTAGAGCACGTAAAATTGATTAGCCAAGAATGAGTTTAATGTAGACCTTAGAGCTGGATGATTTTCCAGTTCTGGGTCTTTTTTTAATATGTCGTCTACGTCAGAGGATGCCATTTCAAGCTCGTCGGCGTCTTGATAAATATCGGCAACCTTAAAGCTAAACTCGCCACTTTGTCGAACTCCAAACATATCTCCAGGGCCTCGTAATTTTAAATCTTCTCTGGCGATATAGAAGCCGTCATTTGACTTAAGCATAATATTCAAGCGCTCTGATTCTTGGTTATCTGAGCTTGAATTCATTAAAATACAGTAACTTTGGGCGTCACCTCTACCAACTCTGCCTCTTAATTGATGCAGGGCTGCAAGACCAAATCTATTGGCATTTTCAATCATCATAACTGTTGCATTTGGAACATTGACACCAACCTCTACAACAGTTGTAGAAACCAATATATCAGTTTTATGATTAGCAAAATCATCCATTACCTGATTCTTTTCAGAAGGCTTCATTTTTCCATGCAAAACACCAATCTGATATTTGTCTTTAAAGTGTTCTTTTAGCTTTTTACTGTAATCCGTAACATTTTGCGTTTCGGTTGTTTCTGATGCCTCGACAAGTGGGCAAATTATATATACCTGATGCCCTTTTGCAATCTCATCGGAAACAAATTTGTAAGCGGTTGCTCTCATGCTTTCTTTGATTACACATGTTTTTATAGGTAATCGATTAGCTGGAAGTTCCTTGATTGCAGAAACATGCATATTTCCATAGAGAATCATAGCCAGGGTTCTAGGAATGGGGGTCGCTGACATAACAACAATATGCGGATGATTTCCTTTTGAGGAAAGTTTATCTCGTTGCTGTACGCCAAATCTATGCTGTTCATCAGTGATTACTAATGCCAATTCTCCGAAAGATCTGCCTTCTGATATCAATGCATGGGTGCCAATGATTAAGCATCGCTCATTTTCATCCACCAGCTTTTGCATAGCTTTCTTTTCAGAAACTTTCATAGAACCAGTAAATAAAGCTACAGGAATATCTAATCCAGCATCATCAACCCAGTTTTTGAAACTTTCGTAGTGCTGCTTTGCAAGCACTTCTGTAGGCGCCATGATTGCTGCTTGATATCCAGATAATGCAACATCCAACATAGCCAAAAAGGCAACGATGGTTTTACCACTTCCTACATCACCTTGAATTAACCTCTGAGTAATGTATTCTCCTGTCAAATCACTAGAAATGTCATCAATGACCTTTAATTGATCATTAGTTAAAGCGAATGGTAATGAGTTTCTAAAATCGTCTGTTTCCTGATGATGTGTGATGTTGAATATATTAGGATATGAAACGCCTTTTTCTTCCTGCAAACGGGAATTAAGTATAAAGAAAAACATTTCTTCATAAGCAAGGCGACGGCGTGCTTTTACCAGCTCATCGAAATCCTTAGGAAAATGATATGCGTAAATCGCATCCTTATATGACATAAAATCGTTTTTTGATTCTATATCCTCAGGCAACCTGTTTTCTGGAATGTTACAGTGCTCAAATCCACTTTTAACTGATTTTAATACAAGATTGTTGCTTAGGCCTTTAGTTAAATGATAAATAGGCTGTATTTGCTTACGGATTTCCTCGTATTTATCTCTTTCAAGTATTAAAGGCTGTGTAATCTTGTATCGACCCTTGTCAAATAATAGCCTTCCGTAGAAAACATATATTTTGCCTGGCTCCAGGCTGGATTTAATATAATTCGAATTAAACCAAGCTAAATCAACTGCCACATCATCCACATAAGCTGTTGCTGATAATACATCCAGTTTGTTTCGTGTTCGAAATATCTTTGGGCTTGTCTTGATACGCCCAGCTATGCTAACAAGTGAATTGACGTTATCTTTGTTTGGCATCGATACTTCCGGATAAATTAAATAGGTACGCGGAAAAAAAAGGAGTATATCCTCTATGGTATATACTCCTAACTTGTTTAATAATTTAGTTGTCTTCTCTCCAACGCCCTTAATAGTGTCAATCGGTGATAACAACTCCATAATATTACTCCACTGAAACGATGTATGCGTAAACAGCCTGTCCGCCTTCTGAAATTTCAACTTCAAGATCTGAATACTTCTCAAGAACCTTGTCTCCAAGAGCCTGAGCATCATCCTGATTTGAACCTTCACCCCAGTAGATAGAAACTACAGCGGAATCATCAGAAACCATCTCGTCGATCATCTCAAGGAATGCAGTTGAAATATCAGCATTTACTGAAAGGAGGCCTGAATCGCCCATACCCATCCAGTCATCTTTTCTGATTTCTTTATCATCAATAACAGTATCACGAACAGCGTATGTAACCTGACCAGTCTTAACATTAGAGATTTCCTCTGTCATGGCAGCCTGGTTATCTTCAACGCTAGCGTCTGCAGCGAATGAAATAAGAGCTGTAATTCCCTGAGGAATTGTCTTTGTAGGGATAACGATAATCTTTTTATCCTCACAAATAGCAGCTGCCTGATTTGCTGCGAGAATGATATTTTTATTGTTTGGTAAAACAAATACTGTCTTTGCATTAACCTTTTCTACAGCTGAAAGAATATCGTCTGTAGAAGGATTCATTGTCTGACCACCTGGAATCATGTAGTCACAGCCAAGCTCTGTAAAGATAGATGTAAGACCTTCACCTGTAGCAATTGAAACAAATCCCATTTCCTTTGCTGGCTCTGTAAACTTAGGAGCCTCTTCCTTAACATCTTCTTTTTCGCTAGAAAATACTACTTCATCAGAATTTGCCTCTGTGATAGTAAGCTCAGAAACCTTTCCAGAAGCTAACTTCTCTAACTTAGCTTTTAATTCTTTAATCTGGTATGAAGCAAGTGGCTTCTCAGATTCGATAACGAACTCTACAGCATACTTAGAGATAGCTGGCTTAGCTTTTGGAGCTTCTACAGCCTCTGATGTGTAATCAACTTCCTTACCGATAAGGGCATCGTAAGCACCCTTGAGAACCTGAACAAGACCCTGTCCGCCTGAATCTACAACACCAGCCTGCTTCAAAACTGGAAGCATATCTGGAGTTCTTGCAAGTGTATCCTCTGCTTCTGCTATAACAGCCTCAGCAAATTCTACAATATTGTCTGTCTTTGTAGCCATCTCTGCAGCCTTGTCAGCAGCAGCGCGGGCAACTGTAAGAATTGTACCTTCTTTTGGTTGCATAACTGCCTTGTAAGCAGTCTGAACAGCCTTTTCAAAGGCCTCATTTAAAAGTGGAATATCAACTTCGTCGTGGCTTGAAATAACCTTTGTGAAACCACGGAAAAGCTGAGACAAAATAACACCAGAATTACCTCTAGCGCCTCTAAGTGAGCCAGATGAAATAGCCTTAGACAATGTCTTCATGTCTGGATCCTGAAGTTCCATTACAGCATTTGCTGCAGACATGATAGTCATAGTCATGTTTGTACCTGTATCACCATCAGGAACTGGGAAAACGTTTAATTCGTTAATCCATTCCTTTTTAGATTCAAGATTTTTTGCGCCCGAAAGGAACATCTTTGATAATAAAGACGCATCGATAGTTTGAATCTCCACGTATAAATCCTCCTTAGTCAATAACTCTTACGCCTTCAACGTAGATATTGATTGTATCAACAGTTAAACCAGTAAAAGACGAAACTTTATATTTTACTGTTTCGATGAGGTTCTCTGCTACTGCAGCAACGCTAACACCATATGAAACAATAACATGAAAATCTAACGAAATTGTGTTGTCCTCATTGATATTGACACTAATTCCGTGATTTAAATAATCTTTCTTGAGAAGCTTAACCAAGCCATCTTTCATATTGACAGCAGCCATGCCTACAATGCCGAAGCACTCTACTGCAACTGAACCGGCATAAGTAGCAATAACATCTGTGTCTATAACAATCTTACCAAGCTCTGTTTCCATTTGACCTTGCATAAAATTACCTCCAAATTCGCATATTTACTCATGATGAGAACATTATATACTATGTTTACTAAAAATGAAAGTAAGGATTAATGCCTAAAACAAAAAATAAAAGCCACCCTTCCGAGTGACTTTCAATATCGTGTGTAAGATTAAGCACGCTCAACCTTGCCAGAACGTAAACAAGAAGTACATACATATAACTTCTTAGGTGTTCCATTCACATTACACTTAACGGACTTCACATTAGACTTCCACATATGATTGGATCTTCTATGAGAATGGCTCACATTGTTACCGAAATGAGCGCCTTTTCCACAAACTGCACATTTTGCCATGATTGCACCTCCTTGTAATTTATTTCAAAAACAAATTGCATTGACTAAACGCAACAATCGAATTATAGCAAAGCAAATTGTAAATTGCAATGATTTTTTCACTATATCTTGATTTTATTTTTCTAAGATAATGTATTACTGGAAATATGCATCAAAAACCTTTGCTGCCAATGGAGCTGCATGCTTACTTCCATATCCTGCTCCCTCCATTATAACAGCAATAGCCAGTTCTTTTCCAGTATTATCTATTGCATATCCTACAAACCAGGAATGAGTGATGCTTTTATTGGTAGTATACTCTGCTGTTCCAGTTTTACCATAAACTTTTAAATTGCCGAAATCTACGCTATCAGCGGTTCCATCCATTACAACAGCTTCCATGTATTCATTTAATAGAGCTACTTCGGAATCAGACATTATCTTACCGTAGCTTTTTTCATCTGTTTGACTAACAATATCTCCTTCGGCGCTAACTAACCTATCAGCATAATATGGCTCCATTAATTCGCCGTCATTGGCAATTGCAGATACGAGCATGCACATATGAAGAGGAGAAACTGTAGTATTACCCTGGCCTATAGCTGTTTGGCCTACAAGCTTTTCATCACTGTTTTCAAGAGAAAAGTTGGATGCTTTGGTGGTTTCAATCTGTGTAGGCAAAGTATCATTAAATAATAATTCCTCTGCAGTTTCAGAGAACTCTTCTTTATCTAGATTTATTCCCATATATGCATATGCGCTGTTGCAGGAATTTGAAAATGCTTTTAACAGATTTTCGGAACCATGAGATTTATTACTACTACAATGAATTGTAAAATCCCCTACTTTAAGAGAACCATTGCAATTGTAGCTAAAATCTGAGTTACCATTATTAGCTCTTAAATAGGCTATAGTGGTAACAATTTTAAATGTTGAACCAGGAGGATATGCTCCTTGTGTAGCTCTATTTAAAAGCACTGATTTATTGTTTGATTCACTATTTATGTCATCCCAATATGTTGCAATTGTGTTTGGATCGTAATCAGGTTTTGATACCATCGCAATTACTTTTCCTGTAGAAGGCTCGATTGCTATTACTGCCCCGTCATACATTCCCATGCCTTCGTAAGCAGCAAGCTGAGTTTCATAATCAAATGTCGTGTATAAATCATCACCAGGACTTTTTTTGCCACTGAGATTATTATTAATCTGATCCTTAAGTGAAATGTGGCTTTTCAATAGGTCAAATGAGTAATAAGCCTCTAAGCCTGCCATCCCTTTGTCGACATAGCCTACAGCGTGGCTAAACAGCCTTTCATCTGGATATACACGTATTTCCTGCTTTGTATCATCATAACCTGTCTTGGCTATAATATGCCCATCAGCGGTATATATGCTACCTCTTGTTACATCATCTGAAAAAGCAGAAAATCTTGAGTTATAAGAGTTATAAATAAAATCCTTTGCTCCTTCTTTTACGTAGTAGGAAAGATAGACAATCATAGCAATAAAGACCATGGCAAACATGATTGCTATAACATATATTTCTTTTCTGATTGCTTTCTTAGTAGTCTTCTTTTTAGTCATAACGTCTTCTGCCTTTGTTTATATATATTAATTCATCAGAACACTGTGCGATGTAAAAACAAATAAACATTGAAAGTAGCGAGCTGCCACCATAGCTGATAAAAGGTAAGGTGACACCTGTGGATGGTATAAATTTGATTACGCCGCCAATATTTAATATAGCTTGAATCGAAAAAATAATTGCGATTCCATTGATAACCAACATATAAAAGCTGTTAGAACATGCAAAAGCTCTATTAAAAAGCATAATGCTGGTGCACATCACAATAATTATTAAGCATATAGCTACAACTGCCCCTAATTCTTCTGAGATAGCTGCAAAGATAAAGTCCTTAGTAACAACCGGAATCTTATTTGGCTGACCGTTTGTAAGACCAGATCCAAACCAACCTCCTGAGCCAATTGCAAATAACGATTGTGTTATCTGATATCCCTTATCATCAATGACAGATAAAGGGTCCGACCACGCAATAAATCTGGATTGAATATGAGGAAATTTATTGTATGCATATATTCCACCAACAACAGCAACAATAAACTCTAAAGATAAAACTATATAGTTCTTATAAGCTATGAATATCATGAACACATAAGCAACAAGAAAAATCATTGCAGTTCCTAAATCTCTTGATAATACAAGAACTATAACATGCAATCCTGCTCCAATTGAAGAGAATAAAAAGCCGCGTATATCCTTATATGTCACTATACAACCGCTGATAAAGAATAGATAAGTAAGCTTTACAAATTCACTAGGCTGTATACTTATGCTTCCAAAGGAAAGGGATAGTTTTGCGCCATACTCCACCTTTCCTGTGAAATGCACTATTAAAAGAAGCGCTATGCCAACAAGGGCAAAAATAAATAGCTTTCGATTGATATGCTTGATATTTTTAAGTACCAGCATGGCTAATATAGCAAATCCTGCAGATGCAATGGCAAAAACAAACTGTCTGGTTGCCCTACTCATATCAAGTCTTTCTAGTGCAATAAAACTAAAGCTTAGAAGCATCAACATATTATTTAAAAGAGCTCCAGATTTGCCATAGTTTAGTTTGGTCATTGATATGCTTATTGCAACAAATAAAGCCAGCTGAAAGATAGCCAAAAGAATAATTCTAGGGTCTTCTTTTACATAGTATAAAATGACGGAGCCATTTATCAAAAAACAGACTACCATGATAGCTTGAATAGTAGATAAAATCCCCGATAAATCTTCGCCGATTTTTGCCTCAAATATCTGTATAACATCTAATAGTGTAAACACCATTATAAATATTAAAATTGTTATTCTGGAAAAAGTTATCAGAACGCTAACCAACGTTATTCTACTCCTCTTTTTAAATGTCCTTTAGTAAAGTCTTCTTTGAATTTAAAAGGTTGATTCTTGATAAATACATCTTTATAAAGATTAAGTATTTCTTCGGTTTCTGATTCAGATTCAACAGTAAAATCCAATCTGAATTCTTTTACGCCAAGTGTCAGCAATTCATCCTTTAAATCAAAAGCCATATATTTCTTGCTGTTGTAGATTGTGTTATAGCAGTTGGTGCAATCACAAGCAACAATCAAGTTTTCATTCTTTCTGTCTACTAGTGTAATCTGGCTGTTAGCCTTTTTACATCCGATAGTGTTCTTAACAGTACAATTAGCTGTAATCATCATAGGAATACGGCTGTAAATAATCATCTGAGAATTATGATTATCTCTGTGCTTTAATTCTTTTAATGAAAGCTCATAAGGGATACAGCTATAATTGAATCCAAGATTTTCAAATGCTTTAACACTTCGGTTGTTGAATGTATATAACCTGTGGTCCAGTATTACTTTTTTCTGAGGGTAATCAATACTAGATAAATAACCTAGCTCATCGTAGCTTGCTGCTATTACACCGTCTGCTCTATCGTCTATATCTAAAGAGTTGATTTTGCTGCTTCTAAATACTGCTGGCAGGTAAATATATACTTTGCCAGAAAAATATTGTTTTGCAGTCTCAAATAAATGGGATGGAACCGCAATAGCATCAATAAAATCAAAGTTTTTCAATGCTTTAATCTGCTCTTCTTTTAGCAATGTGATGAAAGCCTTTGGTGAAGCCTGAATATTGTTAGGGACCTTTAATTCCTCAAATGGAACTACTATTTTATTCTTCTCAGTAGATAATACAGCAGTAAGCTTTGCAATGGCTTCTCTTCTGGCATTCTTCAAAGCTGAAACAGGCAAGAAAATATCGTCATCATAATCAATGTTTAATTTATCAATTTCAAATGATGTATTTCCCAGACCAGATATCGCTTTTACGATATCTTCTCTACTTGTAGCTCTATTTTGAGCCTGTTCAATAATATTTCCGACAAACTTTCCCTCGTTTCCGTTTTCATCGGTAAATATTACCTGAAGCTCTTTTCCTAGATTTGCACTAACCTTGCAGTTAACTTTTATTTTTCTTTCTGTAATTTCTGCATTAGTTGGTTCCGCTTTTGTATGAGAAGGAGCTTCGAAAGTAATCATTTCAGGGCCGTTGTGGGAATGCAAATATAAATCTGTAAATCCGCTTCTGTTTCCCGAATTTAAAAGACGTGTTATGTCCTCATCTGATACAGAATAATTAGCAGCACCCTTGTACAAATACTGATCTATATAATGTCTATATACAGATAAAACTCCAGTTGCATAGTCTATCTGCTTCATTCTTCCTTCGATTTTGAAAGACATTACACCTGCTTCAATCATTTCCGGAAGATACTTTATAGTACAAAAATCCTTAGGGCTAAGGATGTAATTTCCTTTTTTGTTAAGCTTTTTATTTTTATCATCAAAAGCTTCATATGGAAGTCTACAAGGCTGAGCACATCTTCCTCTGTTACCAGATCTTCCGCCTAAAATTGATGACATCAAGCACTGTCCGGAATAGCAAACGCAAAGAGCACCATGAACAAAAGACTCGATTTCCAAATCAGGGCAAGCGCTATGAATCCTGCTAATTTCATTGATAGATATCTCACGAGCTGTAACAATACGTGACGCTCCTAAATCCTCGAAAAACCTGGCGCCATATTCTGTGCAAAGGCTGGCCTGAGTGCTCATATGAATATGCGTATCCGGGAAATATGTTCTTATGAAATTAAATACACCAAAATCCTGAACGATAAATGCATCGACTCCATTTTCCACGTATGCTTTTAGGTATTCGTAAAGCTTTCCTTCGATTTCAAGATTTTTAAGTAATGTATTTACAGTAAGATAAGCCTTCGCTCCGTGCAAATGAGCATATTTAATAGCCTCTTTGGCGTCTTCGATTGAGAAGTTCTTAGCATAAGCTCTAGCGCCAAATAAATCACCACCAAAATAAACTGCATCAGCTCCTGAATTGATAGCAGCCTTAAATATTTGTAAATCGCCTGCTGGCGAAAGTAATTCTAATTTATTCATAGATATCCTCAAAAAATAAGGGCCCCATCAAGGGACCCAATTATTATTCATCTGAAATAGAACCTAGAAGGGCATCCTCTAGGGAAGCCTCAAGCTTTGTCTTGTGAAGAAGAAGCTCCTTGTTCTCCCTTTCAAGCTTTGTAATTGTTTCTTCTAAAGTCTCTGTCTTAAGCTGTGCTGATATTAAATCGTGTTTGAGATTGTAAATTTCTTTATCACGAATATCTAAATCAGATTCAAGGGATTCAACCTGGGTCTTCGCCTTGAAGTAATCGTCAGCAATATTTAGCTCAAGCAAAGTAGCCTTTAAATCAGCAGAAATACGCTTGTAATCGTCTATTGAATTAAACTCGTCAAGCTTTGAATTTATGTAGTTGGCAACCTTCTGAAGATATTCCTCCTCTTCGTAACCGCTCAACGTATAAACTTTTCCGCCTATAAGCACTTTTGCGCTCTTCTCGGAAACCATATACCGCATCCTCCCTCTAGAAAATCACCTATAATTATATATATTATTTTGCATAAAAACAAGATTTTCACATTACATTTTCTGGAATTGGCATGTGAAAATGTTCGTATGCTTCTTTTGTTGCAACTCGTCCCTTTGGAGTACGAATAATTAGGCCATTTTGAAGCAAATATGGCTCGTAAACATCCTCGATTGTGCCTGAATCCTCTCCTACTGTAGCAGCAAGATTATCAAGACCTACTGGTCCTCCATTAAAACGCTCAATAATGGCAAGCAAAATGTTTCTATCGTTATTATCCAATCCTAAAGTGTCAACCTCTAAAGAATCTAGTGTGGCGGCAGCTACATCCTTTGTGATAACACCATCAAATTTTACCTCAGCGTAATCCCTCACTCGTTTCAAGTATCTGTTGGCCAAACGTGGGGTTCCTCTTGATCTAAGAGCAATTTGGTATGCACCCTCATAATCAATAGGAGCATCAAGCTTTCCTGCAGAAGCTGTAACGATTGTAGACAATTCCTCAGGAGTGTAATAATCCATATGGCCGATTATTCCGAATCTATCACGAAGTGGAGCGGACAAAAGACCAGGTCTTGTTGTGGCTCCTATTAAAGTGAAACGTGGTAATTTTGTATGAATTGAACGGGCTGTAGTATCCTTGCCCATAACAATATCTACAGCAAAATCTTCCATTGCGGAATATAAAGTCTCTTCTACTGGCTTTGAAAGACGATGAATTTCATCGATAAATAATACATCGCCATCTTTTAAAGTCATAAGAACTGCTACTATCTCACCCGGTATAGTAATTGCCGGGCCGGATGTAACCTTGATATTTGAATTCATCTCTGAAGCTACAATCCCTGCAAGAGTGGTTTTTCCAAGGCCAGGAGGTCCATATAAAAGTACATGATCCAGTGCCTCACCACGCTTTTTTGCAGCCTCGATATATATTTGCATGTTCTCTTTGACTTTATTCTGACCAATGTAGCCATCAAAGCTCTTTGGTCTAAGAGCATTGTCTGTAACTAAATCTTCGTGAGATGCAATTGTAGATGTTATTTGTTTGTTTGAAAGCATATATTCTCACCCTTAAATAAATGACATTTGTTTCAATGTATCTGAAAGTAATTGCTCTGTGGTTGTAGAGTCTGTTATTGTCATCTTATCTAAAGCTCTAGCAGCGTTGCTTGGTGAATAGCCAAGTGCTACAAGTGCTTCTAATACTTCTTCTTTTACGGTTGAAGTAGTGGCAATATTAGTCTGGCCAGCCGAAAGCTTACCTTCGAACGCATCAACAATATCAACTTTATCTTTTAAATCGATTATTGCTCGTTCTGCTGTTTTCTTTCCTACTCCAGGAACTTTAGCAAAGGCCTTTGAATCGCCACCTGCCACAGCAAAACGAATGTCTGAAACGGTCATGGAACTAAGGATCGCTAGTGCCCCCTTAGGCCCAATTCCGCTGACAGAAAGAAGAAGCTCAAACATCTTAAGCTCCTCCTTGTCATAGAATCCATATAAAGTAAGAGAATCCTCTTTTGGAATCAGCTTGGTGTTAAGCTTAATTTCTGAACCAATGGCAGGAAGACTGCCAATGGTATTCATTGAAGAATTAACACCATAACCTATTCCATTATTGTCAACGATAATGACGTTACCATCAATATCAGTAAGTGTGCCTCGAATGAATGCTATCATATTTTCTCCCCAATAAAATAAAATCCTTTACAACAGTTTAACTTAACCTCAACGATTTTTCCAATCAAAGATGCATCTCCTGGGAAATGTACTGTTGTATTGTTTTCAAGCTTGCCTGATACCAATGAAGAATCCTGCTCATTTACTTCTTCAACAAGTACTTTTTGAACTGTTCCTTCAAGTGATTTTACTTTTTCGTGTCCATGTTTTTGTACTAAAGCAAGCAATCTATCGAATCTGTCCTTGATTACGTCTTCTGGAACCTGATTATCCATTGTAGCGGCTGGAGTTCCAGTACGCTTTGAATAGATAAATGTAAATGCACTATCATAATGAACTTTATCTACTACGTCCATTGTCTCAAGGAAATCTTCTTCTGTCTCGCCAGGGAAGCCAACAATAATATCCGTAGTAATAGCTACATCAGGAATGCGAGCTCTAAGCTTTTCTACTAAGCCAAGATAATGCTCCTTTGTATAGCGTCTGTTCATTTTCTTAAGAATTTCACTGCTTCCTGACTGAAGAGGCAAATGCATGTGCTTACATACCTTTGGAAGTGTAGCCATTGCCTCAATAAGGTCGTCTGAAAGATCCTTTGGATGAGGAGTCATGAAACGAATTCTCTCAAGACCTTCGATATCATTTACCATCTTAAGAAGCTCTGCAAATGTCACCTTTTCTTCAAGACCTACTCCGTATGAGTTAACATTCTGGCCAAGAAGCATAATTTCAACAACGCCATCAGCAACTAATGCCTTAATTTCGTTTACGATATCCTCTGGCTTTCTTGAACGCTCTCTTCCTCTAACATAAGGCACGATACAATATGTACAGAAATTATTACATCCGAAGCTGATATTTACACCAGATTTGAATGGGTATTTTCTAGAAATTGGAAGGTTCTCTACGATTTTATCTGTGTCCTTCCAGATATCAATAATCATACCTTTTTTATTAAGTAACGCTGTTGTAAATAACTCCGCAAACTTGTAAAGGTTGTGTGTTCCGAAAATTAAATCTACAAATTTGTAGTTGTTTTGTAAATGCTCGATAACAGTAGGCTCCTGCATCATACAACCACAGAGACCAATCATCATATTTTTATTCTTTTTCTTGTAACCGTGAAGAATGCCAAGATGACCATACACCTTGTTATTTGCATTTTCTCTAACAGTACATGTATTGTAAATTACAAAATCAGCATTCTCATCTGTTGTTTCTTCATAACCAATTTCTTTAAGAACACCAAGAAGCTTCTCAGAATCTCTCGCGTTCATCTGGCAACCAAATGTAACTACGCAGCAAGTAAGCTTTCTTCCTAGCTCTGCTTCTCTTTCAGCTACAATTTTTGCAGCTTCCTTAATGAAATAATATTGACGTTCTGGCTCCTCTGTTGGAGCATTGTTTAATAAATCTGTAATACTCATTTTAATTCCTAACTATTTTCTAATTTGTCCGTTACCACGGATTGTATATTTATAACTTGTTAATGCTAAAAGTCCCATAGGGCCTCTCGCATGAAGTTTTTGAGTGCTAATTCCTATTTCTGCTCCAAATCCAAATTCAAATCCATCTGTAAATCTAGTAGAAGCATTAACATATACACAGGATGCATCAATGCCATCTAAAAATGCGTTAGCATTTGCTTCGTCATTGGTAATAATCGATTCAGAATGTCCTGTGTTGTATTTATTAATGTGTTCAATAGCTTCTTCAACAGAGGAAACAGTCTTGACAGAAATAATATAATCTAAATATTCTTTACCAAAATCTTCTTCTGTTGCATCAAGTGAGCCCTCAAGATACTGCTTTGAGGCTGCATCAGCAAAAATTTTCACACCATGTTCTTTAAGCTTTTCATTTAATGCAGTAAGTAGCTTGGCTGCTATATCTTTATGTATAACAAGAGATTCACAGGCGTTACATACGCCTATTCTCTGTGTTTTGGCATTTTCAATAACAGATATAGCCATGTCGATATCGGCATCATAATCAACGTAGATATGACAGTTTCCAGAGCCTGTTTCAATTACAGGAACAGAAGCATTTTCTACAACTGATTTAATTAAGCCTGCTCCGCCACGAGGAATAAGAACATCTACATATCCATTCATGCGCATAAGCTGGTTGGTAGACTCTCTTGTAGTATCTTCGATTAATGTAATAGCATCAACTGGAAGATTTTCCTTCTCAAGAGTGTCCCTGATAATCTTTACGATAGCCTTGTTTGATTCAAGAGCATCAGAGCCGCCTTTTAATATAGTTGCATTGCCAGTTTTAAAACAAAGACCAAATACGTCTGCAGTAACATTTGGTCGTGCCTCGTAAATGACACCAACAACACCAATTGGAACAAGTCTTTTTGCTATATGAAGCCCGTTAGGTCTATCCCATTCTTCGGTGATTTTTCCGATTGGATCCTCAAGCTCTACAACCTGACGCAATCCCTCTGCCATTCCACTAATTCGAGATTCATCTAACTTTAATCGATCTAATAATCCCTGAGATAATCCCTTTTTCTCACCGTTAGCCATATCGATTTGATTAGCACTAATAATATCTGCACTATTATTAACAAGGGCATCAGCAACCGCTAATATCCCTTTGTTTTTTGCCTCGGTAGATAATAAAGCTACTTTATACTTTGCTGCCTTTGCTTTTGTTGCCTGCTCAATTAATGTCATGATCTACTTCCTTTCAAAACCAAGTTTTCAGTAACAATATAATCCATCGGTATATCATGGGATTCGATTTGAATAGTCTCCGCCAGCTGCTTTGAAAAGCAAGGCGCAATGCTTGTTATTTCTGGATGCTTTTCGAAAAATCTATCATAAAAGCCGCCTCCATAACCAATTCTATTAAGCTTTTTATCGAATATCAACCCTGGGGTTATAGAAATAATTGACTGATTGAAATCAGTAAGTAAATTTATGTCAGATTTCGGTTCCATAATATTGTATGAACCAATAGAAAAATCCATTTCTAAATCGACTATTTCATAGAAATACAACTGATGATTCTTTTTATCACATTTTGGGAAATATAGATGCTTTCCCTGCTGTAATAAAATGGAATATAACTGTTTTAAATCAACTTCGCTTCCAAATGGATAATAGCATAAAAAAATATTAGCTCCTTTAAAATCAGATTCTAAAAGAGCCAAAACATTTTTACTAATAAGGGATGACAGTCGATTTCTTTCTGAAATTGAAATACCATCTCTAATGCATTTATAAGTTAATCTAATATCATTATTAGTTTGACTTACTTCCATATTTTTCGCCAAGGTTTTCTACCTTACCATTTTCATCTACTATATCAATATTGTTAAGCTGGGTTCTGATGTTGCCTCTGATTGCATCAATATATGCTCTTCTAAGCTTAGCCTGCTCTGCTTTTTCTGCATCAGTAAGACCTTCACCTTTCTGCTTATGGTAAAGTTCATTAATTCTTGCGATATCTTTCTCTGTAATCATAATTAATCCTCTAATAAATCTAATACATGAACATCATCTCTTTTATTTGCAGTAAAGAGTGTGCCCTTGTCTTTGTTTTCGAAAATACGATGAATATTTCCTATGTGTGCGCCGTTTGTAATAACCATATCTGCACCAGAATATGTAGCAATTTGAGCTGCTCTAAGTTTTGCAGTCATTCCTCCCGTACCGACATTTGATGTACTGTCAGAAGAAGCCATTTCAAAGACAGAATCAATATCCTTTACAACTGGCACAAACTCAGCATTAGGGTTAGTGTTTGGGTTGTCAGTATAAAGACCATCAATATCCGATAAAAGAATAAGCGCATCAGCTTTTACAAGTGCTGCAACAATAGCTGATAATGAATCATTATCACCAAACTGAATTTCATGGGTTGCAACAGTATCATTTTCGTTTACGACAGGAATAACTCCAAGATTAAATAACTGTTCAAATGTATTACGAGCATTTTCTCTGGATTCTGGATCAGTCATTGTTTTCTTGGTCATAAGAATCTGGCCGGCTCTTTGATTGTACTCAGAAAAAAGCTTTTGATAAACCGACATAAGATAAGCTTGCCCAATAGATGCACAGGCCTGCTTTGTAGCCAAATCTGAAGGACGTTCCTTTAAACCGATTGCATATCGACCAACTGCGATTGCACCTGAAGACACAAGACATACATCCTTGCCTTGAGCACGCAAATCACAAAGCTGACGCACTAAACGCTCCAACTTTGTGTAATCGATATTTCCAGTTGCATCATGGGTTATGGTTGACGAGCCGACCTTAACAATAACTCTCTTCTTTTTTGTAAAATCTACACCGTACATATTCTTCCCCCGAAATATTATCCGGTACATAATAACACTATTTTCGCAGATATTCAATAAATTGGGACTTTGGCATTGGTTTTGCAAAATAGAACCCCTGAAGATAATCCACATTAAGTTTCTTTAACATATTAAGATGTTTTTCAGATTCAACACCTTCTATTAAAACCTTGCAATCTAAATCATGAATCATCTTTACGGTGTTCTCTAATATAACTTTTCCACGCTTGTCATTCTCCGCATTCCATAAAATGGTCTTATCAATTTTTACAACGTCAAAATCTAGAGAGAAAATACCCTCCATATTAGAATAGCCGGTTCCATAATCATCCATCGATATTGAAAATCCTGCAGCTTTCAAGTTGTGAGCAACGATAGAAAGAACATCATAATCCTCTGCTCCTACTGTTTCAGTAATTTCAAAGTTAATCATAGAATGATCTATTCCATACTCATCAACAATTCCTTTAATGTGCTCAAAGAATCCAGGACTAAGACATTGAATAACCGATAGATTTACATTAATGCAATCAATATTATCCTTTGGTTCGATGTCGTATTTAATAAAACGGCATACTTCACGAAGCACAAAGTCATCCATGTGTTCAACTAAACCGATTTGTTCTGCAATTGGAATAAATTCCTCTGGAGAAATATATCCGATTGTATTGTCCTGCATTCTGAGAAGCGCTTCAGCTCCATGAATTCTATAGTCATCTAGATAAACTGTTGGTTGGTAGTAAACTTCAAGATTATCATTAATAATATTTCTTTTAATAGCCTGCTCAATTTCGGATCTACGTAAAATCCAATCCATAATATTTTCTGCAGCAATTGTGGAAGGAATGATAGAGTCCGAAATGTACATAATATCATCTACAGAGCATAATTCATTGGATGTATCAGCCTTTAAAACGATAGCATTTAGTTTTATAGATGCTTCTGCTATATTCCAAACGTTGTTAAAGCGATTTGTAATAGCGTTTGTCAAGTTGTCTATATGCTTGCAGTCGCTTTTATCGCAAACAATAATGAAAGTCTCTTTAATTGGATGATAAATTTTATACCTAGGGACAAGTGTTTTTAAAAACTCCGCACATTCAGTTGTCAGCAAATCATAATTAGATGAACGAGTAATTCTTTCGAGAGTTTTGGCATTCAATATTTTAATAAATATAATGGTTGCCTTTTCATTCATAGTAAGAATGTTATTTAAATCCGCTTGCAGAGCCAGTCTATTGTAAATATGAGTGTCTGCATCTATTCTATTATCTTCACTTTCTATCGCAAGCATAACACCCATTAGAGCTAAGGCTTCTGCCAACAATTCGAATTTAATATCAATGAATTTGTATTGAATATACACGCCTGCAAAGGTAATAAAAAAGAAATATATTAAAGCTATACTCTTTCTTTTTGTAACAGCCTTCCAGGCAAATAAAATTTCAAAAATAGAAAGAATGAAATAAAAAATTGCTGCCCAATAAATAACCAGCTCGGCATTGTTTCTATGGAATACTAAATTTTCATCGTAATAGAATACCCAATTAAATACAGGATTTAATATAGCTAGAAACTCTGTAATAAAAAAAGGAACCTGTAAAAGTATTCCTCTGGCAAATTCTCTTCTGCGGTTTTTTCCAGTTACGCTACATACATAGTTATAAAGTGCTGGGCAAAGAGCTGTATGCAAAATGAAATAGGAATTTTGTGACGCCAATAGCATAAAATGGCTATAATCGGATTCATTTCCGATAATTTCAAAAACAGCTGTAGAAATCTCTGAGATTGAATTAAGTGTAATAATTAAAAGTAAAAATAAAAACCATCTATTTTGTGCTTTATCAGTTCTTTTCTGTAAAAGAGTAAATAATAAAATCGAAATTGAAATTGCTAATGCTGCCGCATAAAACGCTATGTGAAATTGATTTCTAATAAATATCATCAAATTCCTCCGGTAGAAATAATTAAAAAAGCAAAGATAATTTTAACAAATATTTATTCGTTTGTTAACAAAAAAAATGCTCCCCGTAAAAACGAGGAGCATGATAAAGAATTTATTTATTTCTCGATGTATTCAATTGCACTTTCAGCTGCGATTCTACCATAAACAACGATATCAGCAACAGCATTACCGCCAAGACGGTTAGCACCGTGGATACCACCAGTAACCTCACCGCAAGCATATAGGCCTTCGATTGGATTGCCGTCAGTATCAATTACCTCTGCAGAAGTGTTAATCTTAACACCACCCATACAGTGATGGATACCAGGTCCAACATTTACTGCATAGTAAGGACCAGAAGAAAGATCTGTCTTTACAGCGCCGATTTCACGACCGAAGTCTTCATCAACACCAGATGCAACATAGCCAGACCATGTTGCTACTGTCTCTTTTAAAGCTTCTGTTGCATCAGCATCAAATTCCATAGCCTTTGCAAGATCATCAAGAGTCTCACCATTTACAAGGTAACCACCCTTTTCAAGCTTAGAAATAACAGCAGAACCCTCGTACATATCCTGGTTTACGATAAGCCATACATTACCTGTAGGCTGCTCGATTTCTGCAGCAGATACTTCATCACGAGTACCTGTCTCGTTGAAGAATCTGTGACCTTCTTTGTTTACAAGGATAGCGCCATCACCACGAAGTGCCTCACCAACTAATGTACCATCTGTAGGAACTACTGTAGGATGAAGCTGAATCTGATCAAGATCAACAAAATCAGCATTAAGATCTCCTAAGAAATCAATAGCATCACCACTTGCTGTAGTAACGTTTGTAGAAATGTATCCTTCTAAGTCAGGACGATATTCTGTAACCTTATCCATGTTACCACCGAAACCACCTGTAGCTACAATTACAGCATCAGCATGAATTGTAACATTGTTTCCAGATGAGCCTGTAGCCTTAACGCCTGCAGCCTTACCATCTTCCATAATGATTTCTGTAGCAGCTGTGTTTGTATGTACTTCGATTCCAAGCTCATCCATTCTTGCAGAAAGCTTATCTACAAGGTAAGAACCTACTGGAATGATGTTTCCGTCAGCATCTACTGGTCTATGTGTACGGTTAGCACTTAAACCACCCATGGTAGCAAGAGGTCCGTTTAATTCGATACCCTCTGAATCAAGCCAATCAATTGCACCTGATGTATTTTCAGCTAATACCTTTACAAGCTCAGGATCGTTCATGTTCTTACCACTTGCCATTGTATCATCGATAAATGACTGAACAGAATCCTCAACGCCCTGCTCTTCTTCGTAATGTGTCTCTGCAGCGTTCATACCAGAACTTGCACGAGCAGTATTACCACCAAGAATTGAGTTTTTCTCAAGAAGGATAACTGACTTTCCTTCCTCTGCAGCACTGATAGCAGCTGTCATACCAGCTCCACCACCACCGATAACTACGATATCAGCAGTTCCTTCGTAATCCTCAGCAACTGTCTTTGAACCGTTAGAACCATCAGCAACAACACCAGCTTCATTAAGAGCTGCATTTACAGCCTCAAGGAAACCTGTAGAACTGTATGTAGCACCAGCGATAACGTCTACATTACTGTTCTGCTCTTCGATAATTTGAGTCTTTAAGTTGCTCAATGCTACACCACCTACTGAAGGTGTTTCATCAGGAGCATCATAAGTAATGTCTGTGATAGTATCACCATCAACAAATACTGTAACTTCGATGTTACCTCCAAAGCCTTGTGCATTAGCAACATAAGACTTACCAGAAGCTCCCTTCTTTACGAGTGGAGCTAAACCACAGAATAATGCAAGTAATATACAGATTGTTACACCTAAAATTTTCTTTGTACTATTACGCATATTTCCTCCTTACAAAATGATCTTTCTTGGACAAGCTTCTGCACATTTGCCACAGCTTGTACATTTATCTTGATCTATGTGAGCAAAGAATCCATCAACATGGATAGCATCACTTTCACAGACCTTTTCGCACTTGTGGCAACCAATACAGCCAACTTTACAAACGCTCATAACATCTTTTCCCTTGTCATTATTGTGACAACGAACAGCGTGACCAAAATCGTAAGGAATAAGCTCGATAAGATGATTTGGACATACAGCCACACACTTACCACAAGCCTTACAAGCTTCTTTGTCAACTAAAGCTACACCGTCAACAATATGAATAGCGTCAAATGGACAAGCCTTTACGCATGAGCCAAAGCCCATACAACCATAAGAGCAAGCCTTAGGACCGCCACCTGGCACATATGCCATAGCCTGGCAATCCTCGACGCCTGTGTAATCGTAAAGCTGTGTGGCATTCTCACATGTTCCGTGACACATTACAAATGCAACTTTACGAACACCTTCTTCAGCAGCAACACCCATAATTTCAGAAATCTGAGCAGCAACAGGTGCGCCACCAACTGGGCACTGATTTACAGGTGCCTCTCCCTTTGCGATAGCTGCAGCCAAGCCAGAACATCCAGCATATCCACAACCACCACAGTTATTTCCTGGAAGAACTGCAAGAACAGCCTCTTCACGTGGATCAACTTCTACCTTAAACTTTTCAGATGAAAAGCAAAGGAAAAATCCAATTATACAACCGGTAGCGCCAACTATAACAGCTGCCAGTAAAATTCCTGTTATACTCATTTGTTAGCCCTCCTTAAATTACTCCAGCGAAGCCCATAAAAGCCATAGCCATAAGTCCTGCTGTAACAAGAACGATAGCTGAACCTTTGAAAGCCTGTGGAAAATCGTTGTATTCAATCTTTTCTCTGATGCCAGCCATGATTACGATTGCAATTGTAAAGCCAAGAGCAACACCAAAACCATTAATTACTGACTCAAGAATGTCATATTCCTTAGTAACGTTATTGATAGCTGTACCAAGCACTGCACAGTTTGTTGTGATAAGTGGAAGGTATACACCAAGTGACTTATAAAGTGAAGGTACGCTCTTTTTAAGGAACATCTCTACGAACTGAACAAGTGCAGCAATAACAAGAATGAAAACAATTGTCTGCATATATTCAAATCCAGTAGGAGCCAAAATAAACTTATAAATAAGTGATGTAACAAATGATGAAATAGTAATTACGAAGATTACTGCTCCACCCATACCTGCTGCTGTCTCAACCCTCTTTGATACTCCAAGGAATGGACAAAGACCAAGGAACTGAGAAAGAACAACGTTGTTAACAATAGCTGAAGCTACTAATAAAAGAATTAAGCTTGTTACGTAACTCATTATTTTTCCTCCTTTCCAGCGATATCGTCAGCATATGAAGAATCAGAACCAGATTTCTCTACATCTTCAGTATTCTTTGCATTTGCAGTCTGTTTTGTTTCTGTAGGCACAGCCTGTGGCTTAGCAACATCCTTAGGATCAACTGGTGGAACCTCATCAGCCTTGTGAACCAAAGACTTTCCTGTACATGCACTTGATAAGCTACAACCTGAGCAATCTCCGCCTAAGCATCCCTGTACTGCTGGAAGTGGCTTACCCTTTGCTTCCATGTTACGTCTAACAACGTTCATGATGGCAACAAGACAAGCAAGTACGAAGAAAGCTCCAGGAGCAAGACCAAATAATGTGATGTGATAATCATTAAGTGGTGCAATAACTGCTCCGAAGATAGATCCGTTTGCAAGAATTTCACGAACAATACCAATAAGAGTAAGTCCTACTGTGAAACCAAGACCCATACCAATACCATCGAACATTGATGGGATGACTGGATTCTTGCTAGCGTAGCTCTCTGCACGTCCTAAGATGATACAGTTAACTACGATAAGTGGAATGTAAATACCAAGTGATTCATATAATGAAGGTGTAAAACCTTCCATTAAAAACTGAACAATTGTAACGAAGGATGCAACTACAACGATGAAAGCTGGCATTCTCACTCTATCTGGAATGATATTTCTAAGTGCAGAAATAAGCATGTTAGATAAAACAAGAACGACTGTTGTAGAAAGGCCCATACCAATACCATTAATAGCTGATGTGGTAACAGCAAGTGTTGGACACATACCAAGCATTAATACAAAGGTAGGATTCTCCTTCCAAAGTCCGTTATAAACTCTTTCTAGGTTCTTATTCATTAGAAGCACCTCCTACAATAGATTCGAAGTAGGTGACACATGCATTAATACCACCTGTCATAGCACGCGATGTTACAGTGGCAGCTGAAATAGCATCTACTTCGCTTGATGAAGATGCGCCAGTCTTTGTAACTGTAAAGATTTCTGCTGCTCTGTTAATGAACTGAGCTGAGAATGAACCATCACCTGTATCTTTAGCCTTCATACCAAGACCAGCTGTTTCTGAGATTTCAGTAATTGAATAGCCATTGATAATACCATCATTTGTGATACCTACAGAAAATGTAATATTTCCGCCGTATCCTGCTGATGTTGTAACTGTAAGAACGTATCCAATTACATTATTTGAAGCATCAAGTGCCTCAACACAATTATCGATTGTCTCTGTACCGTATCCTGCCTGATTAACGTAAGTTGTGGCAGCTGAAGAATCGAAATCCTCAATTTCAGCAAATGAAGCTGCATCTGCAAATACTGACGAATATGCTTCCTTCATAGCGTCCTGATGAGCTTTCTCAATAGGTGCTTTTGTGATTTCGTATACAAGTCCTAAAGCGAAGCCTGCTACAAGAGTAATACAGGTAAGGACTAAAGCGTCTTTTACCAATTTATTCATTAGACTTCACCTCCTTTGATATTCCAAAGGCTCTAGGTACTGTAATCTTTTCGATAAGTGGAACGAGAAGGTTGCTGAAGATGATAGCGTAGCTAACGCCCTCTGCACTGTTGCCAAAGAATCTGAAGATTCCAGTTAAAACACCGAGGCAAATACCAAAAAGGACCTTGCCAAGAGGTGTGATTGGCGATGTAACATAATCTGTTGCCATGAAGAATGCACCAAGCATTAATCCACCACCACAAAGGTGCGCAACAAGGAATGTTGTATCTAAGCCGTGTCCTCCAAATAAAATAACGAAAATGGAGAATGTAAGAATATAAACACCAGGAATAACTAAATCAATTACGCCTAACAAGATAAGAATAATTGCTCCAATCAAAATACAAAGAGCACTAGTCTCACCGATTGTACCTGCTGTACGACCAATTAACATATCGAGAGTGTTTACATTTCCACCACCGATTGATGCAAGAGGTGTAGGGCCAGCAACGCCATCGTACTCGAAATGAGTCATTGTTCCTGCGAATGAAATAAGCAAGAATACACGTCCACCAAGTGCTGGGTTCATGAAGTTCTGACCTAATCCGCCGAATAACATCTTTACAACTACGATTGCAAAAACGCTACCGAGCACTGCCTGCCATACAGGAAGTGTATGTGGTAAGTTGAGTGCAAGAAGAAGTCCAGTAACAGCTGCACTTAAATCGCCGATTGTATTCTTCTTCCCTACTGCTTTTTCAAATAAGAACTCTGATAATACACAAGATGTGATACATACTGCTATAAGTAATAATGCACGAATTCCAAAATTGATAATACCAAATAGTGTAGTTGGCATAAGGGCAATTATCACATATAACATGATAATACTACTGTCGTCCTTCGCTCTGACATGTGGAGATGAAGAAACTTTTAATAAATTACTCACTTTCTACCCCATCCTTTCTACTTTTTTCTCTTATCTGCAAGAATTTGTTTTTTCATAGTCTTAATTGACTGAGCCAGTGGCTTTCTAGCTGGACAAGCAAAGCTGCAGCTACCACATTCAATACATTCAAGACCATACCATTTTTCGAACGTTTCCTTGTCTCCGTGATCAGAGAACTTAGAAAGTCTAGAAGGTATTAATTTTTCAGGACAAGCCTCAACACATCTACCACAGTTAATACAAGCAGTAGTTTCGTACATTGAAACTTCATCTTCTGATAAGCAAACAAGCGCGCCTGATGTCTTTGTTGTAGGGATATCAGCATCCATAACAGCAAAGCCCATCATAGGACCACCTGAAATGATTTTTGCTGGCTCTCTAACGAATCCGCCAGCTGCTTCAAGGATTTCCTTGCAGCTCATACCGATGCAAATTCTGTAGTTGCGTGGCTCCATAACTGCATCACCAGTAAGTGTGAAGATACGGTCCATAACTGGCTTTCCTTCAACAATTGCTGTATAGATAGCATTTATAGTAGCAACATTGTCTACGATACATCCAGCATCAGCAGGAAGCATCTTTGAGTTAATCTCACGACCTGTGCACGCCTTGATAATCTGACGCTCACCACCCTGAGGATACTTTGTAAGAAGTGGAACCACTTCGATACGTGGCTCATTCTCAACAAGCTTCTCTAATGATGCAATAACATCAGATTTGTTGTCTTCTACGCCAAGCAAACCTTTTGCCTTTGGGAAAAGCTGAAGAATAATCTTCATGCCAGTGATAAGCTTTTCTGGCTCTTCAACCATACTTCTATAGTCTGATGTAAGATAAGGTTCGCATTCAGCACAGTTTGCAATAATATATTCAATCTTCTCAGGATTGTTAGGTGAAAGCTTTACATGAGTAGGGAAACCAGCACCTCCCATGCCTACAATACCTGCATCCTGAATTTTCTTGATGATTTCTTCATTGGAAAGCTTTGTATAATCCTCGCAAGGTTCAAATCCTGTCTCAATGAATTGGCCATCACTTTCAATTATGATAGAATTAACCATGTCGCCTGTTGCGACGCGTCGAGGCTCAATAGCCTTGACTGTACCGGAAACGCTTGAGAAAATTGGTGCAGACACAAATCCGCCTGCTTCTGCAATTTTCTGACCTCTGAGCACACTATCGCCTACTGCGACACATGCTTGTGCTGGTGCACCTATGTGCTGGGATAATGGATATACCATTAAGCCCTGTGGCTTAATATCCTTAATAGGCTTTTCTTTGGAAAGTTCCTTGCCTTCATAAGGATGGACGCCACCTTTAAATGTTCTAAGGCCCATTAGCATTTACTCCTCTCTTTCTTTAACGTTAATTAAATTATATCATTTAAAATACTGAAGTAGAGAAAATTTATCATTAATATTGTACATTTTCGAATACCAAAGTATGAAAAATTTGTGTATAATTTAATGAAAAAACTTTATAAAGCGAGTTATATTATGGAAATAATTAAAAACACTTATGAATTAGATAACTTAAGCTATGCAATCGACAAATATTTTGATAAAACCACACTTTTCTTTGATATTGAGTGTACAGGCCTATCTCCTAGGAAATCTTTTATTTATTTAATTGGATATGCTACAAGAATCGATAATTCTGTCACTATTACACAGCTATTGGCGGCTAATGAATCTGAAGAAATCGAAATAATTACTGAATTCGAAAATGTAATGGCGAGTTATGATAATCTACTAGGATTCAACTCCACACGATTTGACGAATCATTTATCGTAGAACGATGTAGAAAATACAATTTCAATACCAAGATTAAATCTAAGAATCATATGGATATGTATTTAAAAACAACAAAAGCCAGATGCCTTCTAGATTTACCAAACTATAAGCAAAAAACTATCGAGCAATATTTAGGGTTAAATAGAGATGATAAATATAACGGCGGCGAGCTTATTCCTGTATACGAAAAGTATTCTCTCACCGGTGATTTAGAGTCCAAAAACCTTATTCTTCTTCATAATTATGAAGACGTTCAAGGAATGATTTATATAACTGATATTCTGGCTTATCCTGATTTATTTAATTCGCAATTACGATATGTTTCTCATGAATTTTACACAGATAAACTTAGATTTATTGTTGAAACAGATATTACAATTCCAAATTCAATAAATAAACAACGAGATTACGGCATATATATCATAAAGGACAATCGTATATACGTTACGCTTGATTTATTCAACGGAGAACTGCTCACTTTTCTGCCTGATTATAAAAACTATTATTATCTGATAAACGAGGACATGATAATACCTAAATCATTAGGAGAAAGCATGGATAAAAACAGCCGTCGTCCTGCTAAGAAACAGGATTGTAAGGTAAAAAAAGAAGGGCAATTCCTTGCCCTTCCTGAAAAAATCGATATTGGAACTACTCGGATATTCAAACCTTCATATGAAGCAAAAGAGGCATTTGTTGATGTCAATGACATTACTCCTAATCTGCTATTGAAGGTTGTTAGATACATGCTTAAGCATTAGTTCTTCTCGTAATAGAAAGAGTAACGACGCTTATATCCAAGATCTTTGTAATTAATAACCTGCTCTGTAGAGCCAATAAATAGAATGCCACCAGGACGAAGTGATTTGCAGAATTTGTCATATACTTCGTCCTTTGCTTCATCTGTAAAGTAAATCAATACATTTCGACAAACAATCATATCATAGTTTGTAGGATATGTATCGCGAAGCAAATTATGCTCTTTAAATTCTACACACTTCTTTATCTCTTCACTTATCTGGAATGAATTTCCTACTGGTGTAAAATATTTCTTTTTTAAATCTGCAGGAACGTTAGCAATACTCTTGGCATTATATAAGCCAACCTTTGCAGTAGCGATAACCTGCTTATCAATGTCTGTTGCAAGAATCTTAATTTTGTTAAGAGGAAGATGCTGTGATAATGCCATTACTAACGAATATGGCTCATCTCCAGTAGAACATGCAGCACTCCAAATCTTAAGATTCTGGCCAGAATGTTTGATTAATTCTGGAATGAATTCTTTTGTAAGAAGATCCCACTGCTCTGGATTTCTATAGAACTCAGAAACATTAATGGTAAGGAAGTTTACAAACTCATCAAAAACTTCTTTGTCACTCTTTAAAAGTGCAACGTAATCGTGATATTCCTTACATTTATGTTTTGTTACAAGAGAATCTATACGTCTACGCATCTGTTTCTCTTTATAGGAACTTAAATCGATTTTAGTGAGATCATAAACCTCTTTCTTGAATCCATCGTAATTCTCCATGCAATCTTCTCCTATCTATATATTTTATATCCTTCTGTAACTCGTAATAGATACATTATATACATCATTTGTGTATTTATTGTTATTTTTCTAAGAATAATTTCACTCGAAAAGAAAAAAGGTCTAGATTTAAAACCTAGACCTTAAAATAGTCAACGAATTATTCTTCTGTAGCAGCTACTTCTTCGATATTTACATCTGCAACATCTGCATCATCGGAAGCTTCTGGCTCAAGAAGTGCCTTTACAGAAAGGCTAATCTTCTTCTCAGCATCGTTGAATTCAACAACCTTTGCTTCGATATCCTGACCAATTGTAAGAACATCTGAAGGCTTTTCAATACGATCCTTAGAAATCTGTGATACGTGAAGGAGTGCATCGATTCCAGGAGCAAGCTCTACGAAAGCACCAAAGTCCTTCATACGAACTACTTTACCCTTTACTACAGTACCTACTGCATACTTATCTGCAGCGCCATTCCATGGATTCTCGTCATCGAACTTGCAAGAAAGAGCAATTTTGCCATCCTTGATTTCCTTAACGAATACTTTGATTTTATCGCCAACGTTAAGAGTCTTTGTAGGATTCTCAACACGGCCCCAGCTCATCTCTGAGATATGGAGAAGACCATCAGCACCACCTAAATCGATGAATGCACCGAAGTCCTTAACATTCTTAACTGTTCCTTCGAATTCCTGTCCAACAGCGATCTTAGACATAAGCTCTTCCTGAGCCTTTGCTCTATCAGCAACAAGAAGTGTCTTTCTGTTACCAATGATTCTACGACGCTTTGGATCGAACTCTGTGATTACAAAGCTGATTTCCTGACCCTGGTACTTTCCAAGATCCTTTTCATAAACATCTGATACGAATGAAGCTGGAATAAATACTCTAGCCTCATCAACAACAACTGTAAGGCCACCCTTAAGAACCTTATCAACTGTAGCTGTAAGAACCTCTCCACTTTCAAAAGCTTCTGCAAGTCTTTCGTTGCCCTTTTCCTGAGCAAGTCTCTTGTATGAAAGAAGAACCTGACCCTCACCATCATTTACCTTGATTACGATAGCTGATAAAGGATCACCAACTTTAACTACAGTAGTAAGATCGACGTTTGACTCATTTGTGTACTCTGAACGTGTTATGATACCATCTGACTTGTAACCGATATTTAAAACGATTTCATCTGGCTTTACGCTAATAACAGTACCGTCTACTACCTCTCCATTGTGTATAGTTTTAAATGATTCCTCCAACATTTGTTCAAAACTCATTTCTGACATTTCTTTTGAACCTCCTCAATAATATTGTTTGGGGTGGATGCCCCTGCGGTAATACCTACACTTTCAATGGAACTAAGGTCAGATGGCTGGAAATCATCAGCCGTCTGTATATAGTAAGTATTGTTGCATCGTGTTTTGCATATTTCGTACAACTTTTGTGTATTGGATGAATTTTTACTTCCAATAACAAGCATAGCATCGACCTGTGACGCAATGTCAAAAGCCTCAACCTGCCTTTTATTAGTCGCATCGCATATTGTATTCAAAACAATAATATGATAACCTTTTTGCTTTATAATTTCAACTAATTCTTGAAATTTATTGTGGTTAAAGGTGGTTTGAGAAACAATACAAATAGTATCGTGAGAATTAACTGAAAAGTCTTTAGCGCTTTGCTCTCCTGAAATAACAGTATACTTATCTCCGTTAATCCATCCAACTATACCTCGTACCTCAGGATGATCAGGATTTCCAATGATTACAATGTACTCACCATTCTTAGAATGTTCATCAACTGCACGATGAATCTTTTTTACAAATGGACATGTTGCATCAATAACATTGTGACCAGCAGCCTTCAAATCTTCTTCAACAGCTTTTGTGACACCGTGAGAACGAATGATAACAGTTCCTGGTTCATAATCTTCATTAGAATCCTCTTCCATGACCTGAACGCCATGACTTTCGAAGTCTTTTACAACTTCTTCATTATGGATAATAGGGCCATAGGTATAAAGTGGAGAAACACCCTCTTCTATTTGTTTGTTTACAACATCAACAGCTCTTTGTACTCCAAAACAAAAACCTGCAGATTTAGCTAAGATTACTTCCATATAAAATACCTTTATTTACATAAGTCTATAATTGCAGCAACTACTTCATCAATAGTCATATCTGAGCTATCAACTAATACTGCATCGTCAGCCTGCTTCAATGGGCTTATCTCTCTGTGAGAATCTCTGTAATCTCTCTCTTCGATATCTTTTGCGATTTGATCAAAATCAGGATCTGCACCCTTTGCCTTAAGCTCATCAAAACGTCTCTTTGCTCTGCACTCAACAGATGCTGTAAGGAATACCTTAACATCAGCATTAGGAAGAACTACAGTACCGATATCTCTTCCGTCCATAATTACATCTGTAGTTTTAGCGAGCTCCTGCTGTAAAGCAACAAGCTTTGTTCTAACTGCAGAGTAAACAGAAGTTGCGCTAGCCATGTTTCCAACCTCTTCTGTACGAATAAGACCAGTAACATCCTCGCCATTAAGGATTACATGCTGAGCACCATCTTCATATTTAATAGAAACAACTATTTCATCTACTTTTTCAGAAATGGCTTTCTCATCATCCGAAGCGATACCTGCTCTCAGAAAATAAAGTGCCATTGCTCTATACATAGCACCAGTATCTACATATACATATCCTTTCTTTGCTGCAACAGCTTTTGCTATTGTAGATTTGCCTGCACCTGCAGGTCCGTCGATTGCAACATTCATTGCCATAATATATATCCTCCGTAAATTAATTAAATACTAAGTCCAGCAAGATAACCTGTAGACCATGCTATCTGAAGATTAAATCCACCTGTAAAGGCATCCAAATCCAGAACCTCTCCTGCAAAAGAAAGGCCATTTATATTTTTACATTTCATAGTGGATGGGTCAATATCCTTGACGCAAACTCCACCCTGAGTGACAATTGCCTCCTTGAATTCTCTTAAACCTGTAATGGTGAAAGGGAAGTTCTTAAGTAGTTTGATAATATTAGCTCGTTCTTCTTTGGTGATAGAGTTGATTTGTCTATTATCATCGATATCTAAAAGTTCTATAAAAACAGATACCATAGACGAAGGAAGAAGTCCTCTCAGAACAGAACTAAGATGCTTATTCATATTATCATTAAAGTCCCTAAGTATTCTGGCATCCAACTCCTCAACAGAAAGCGCAGGCTTCAAGTCGATAAAAGCATTAAGCTTACCTTCGCTCTGTAAAGTCTTTCCGATAATAGAGCTGGCAGAAAGCACCAGCGGGCCGGAAACACCAAAGTGAGTGAATAGCATTTCACCGAAATTATCATAGAGCTTTTTCTTTCCATTATATATAGAAAGATTTACATTCTTTAGAGAAAGGCCCTGCATCGACATAACATAGTCTTCTTTTACATTAAGCGGAACTAAAGCCGGTCTTGTATCGGTAACACCTATACCGATTTTTTTAGCCCAGCGAAGACCATCACCTGTAGAACCGGTGGTCTGATATGAAAGCCCTCCCGTGCAAACAATAACATGGTCAGCCCTTAACTGAGTTTTATCCTTAAGTGATACTCCAACAGCTGTATCATTTTCTATTATTATATTAGAAACTTCTGTGTTAAGAAGAATTTTTACATTGTATTCATCAAGACCATTTTTTAAGGCCTTTGTAATATCTGAAGCGTGGTCAGAAACCGGAAAAGCTCTATTTCCTCTTTCGACTTTTGTCTCAGTGCCATGCATCTCGATAAAGCCAATCATAGCATCGGAATTGAAGGTATACAGTGCACTGTACAAAAACTTAGGATTGCTAACTACATTCTTGAAGAAATCTGTCTCATCACAGGCATTGGTAAAATTACATCTCCCCTTTCCTGTTATATAAATCTTTTTTCCAAGCTTTTCGTTTTTTTCTAACAATGTGACTTCGTGGCCACACATGCCAGCAGCATAAGCTGCCATCATGCCGGCAGCACCGCCACCAACAACAATAACTTTACTCATTAAAATCTCCTGAATAATTCATTCTAATAGAATCATCCACCAAATCTATTTCATCATTTTCGTAGAATTGATAATCATTCCAAATGTTTTCTATCATATCTAAATTGTTTGCAACCGTAGCTTGATTACGATTGCAAAGCTCAACGATTAATGCATTAATCACAGACAAGGGAGCCACTAGCGAATCTACTACATAATGCATTCCACTTTCAGCAATAAGATTGCAAGAACTGTAAAGGTTCATAGGGGAATGAATAGAATCTGTAATAGTTACAACATTAGCTCTTCTATTATTAGCAAACTCCAACGCCTTTAGCGTACGCATAGAATAACGAGGGAATGAAATACCAATAATGCAATCCTCCTCGCCGATATGAATCATCTGCTCAAAAAGCTCCGAGGTAGAGCTAGTTTGAAGATTGATTACATTGTCGAATATCATATTAAGATAAAATGCTAAAAATGAAGCTAAAGGTGCGCAAGTACGGAGGCCTACGATGTATATTCTTCTGGCACTATTAATTGCTTCAACTGCATTTTCAAATGCAGCTTCATCAATGGACTCCATGGTGTTTTTAACCTTTAAAGCATCTGCAGATAATACAGAACGCAAAACTCCATTTTGCTCGATGCCTCCATTTGTAAGCTCAATTCTATCTGTAGTATTGAGCTTTGTTCTAACCATTTCCTCTAATGCTTGTTGGAATTCTGGGTAACCTTTATATCCAATAAAAGAAGCAAAACGAACTACCGTGGATTCAGATACACCGATAATATCCCCTAATTTAGCAGCAGTAAGGAAAACAGCCTTGTCAAAATTATCAATAATATAATTTGCAAGAAGCTTTTGCCCCTTTGACATTCTGCCATAGTTTTCATTAATTTTAGAAATTAAATCAGTTGTAGTAGCCATAAACACTCCTTTTACTAATCATTGAGATATTTATTATACTATGCAAAAAAAGGCAATGCAAGAAATCTTGCATTGCCTCATCATAGATGAAATTATACTGGATAAGCTTTATTTTCCTTATCTGCCTTTGCAGGATCAACCTTTGTCTGCTGAGCCTCACGATACTCGAAGAACTCTGTAGCAACCTTTGGGAATAATGCGTATGATAACACATCCTCATCCTGCTGCTTCCATCTAGCACATTCCTCTTCAAACTTCTTAAGTCCTGGCTCAAGCAAGTCTGCTGGACGGCATGTGATAGCTTTATCTTTGTCAGGACCAAGTGCCTTTTCTACAACCTCTGGGTTGAAAGGCTTAACTGTCTGACCGTATTTACCAAGGAGAATATCCTTAGTCTGCTCTGTAACAACCTTGTATCTCTCACCCATAAGAACATTGAATACAGCCTGTGTTCCAACAATCTGTGATGAAGGTGTAACAAGTGGTGGCTCACCAAGATCCTTACGTACACGAGGTACTTCCTCAAGAACCTCACGAAGCTTATCTTCCTTACCCTGCTCTTTAAGCTGGCTGATAAGGTTTGAAAGCATACCACCAGGTACCTGATAACGAAGTGTGTTGATGTTTACACCAAGTACCTTTGTTGACATAAGACCGCTCTCGATGCACTCTTCTCTGTATGGTCTGAAGTAATCAGCAATTTCTGAAAGAAGTTCCTGATCAAATCCTGTATCGTAAGGTGTTCCTTCGAATGCAGCAGCCATAACTTCTGTTGCAGGCTGAGATGTACCAAGTGCGAATGGTGAAATTGCGCAGTCGATGATATCACAACCAGCTTCTACGGCCTTTAAGTATGTCATACTAGCAACACCTGATGTGTAGTGAGTATGAAGCTCGATAGGAAGGCTTGTAGATTCCTTTAAAGCCGAAACAAGCTCTGAAGCCTTAGCTGGGACAAGAAGACCAGCCATATCCTTGATACAGATTGAAGATGCACCCATATCTTCGATACGCTTTGCAATATCCTTCCAGTAATCAAGTGTATAAGCCTCTCCAAGAGTGTATGAAAGGGCAACCTGTGCATGTCCTTTCTCTTTGTTTGTAGCATTGACTGCTGTCTGAAGGTTTCTGATATCGTTAAGGCAATCAAAAATACGAATGATATCGATACCATTTGCAATTGACTTCTGAACGAAGTATTCAACAACATCATCTGGATACTGGCTGTATCCTAAGATGTTCTGACCTCTGAAAAGCATCTGAAGCTTTGTATTCTTAAATCCATCACGAAGCTTTCTAAGTCTATCCCATGGATCTTCTTTAAGAAAACGAAGACATGCATCAAATGTAGCACCACCCCAGCACTCTACTGCGTTATATCCAACCTGGTCCATTTTATCAATGATAGGAAGCATAATTGAGGTAGGCATACGTGTTGCTATAAGAGACTGATGTGCATCACGGAGCACTGTCTCTGTAATTTTAACTGGCTTTGGACTAATATCTGCCATTTGTAATTCCCTCCTGAATAATTAATATGTAAGAACTAAACACCGAAAATTGCCATAAATACACCGGCTGCAACGGCTGTTCCGATAACGCCTGCTACGTTAGGTCCCATAGCGTGCATAAGCAAGAAGTTTGTAGGATCCTCTTCTGCACCAACCTTCTGTGAAACACGGGCTGCCATTGGGACAGCAGAAACACCTGCTGATCCAATAAGTGGATTAATTTTTCCGCCAGTAACATGGCAAAGAATCTTTCCGAATAATACACCAGCAGCTGTGCCAAATACGAATGCGACAAGACCAAGAACAACGATCTTGATTGTAGCTGGATTTAAGAATGCTTCAGCTGATGTAGAAGCTCCTACTGATGTACCAAGTAAAATAACTACAATGTACATAAGAGCATTTGATGCTGTCTCTGTAAGCTGATTTACAACACCTGACTCCTTGAACAAGTTACCAAGCATAAGCATACCAACAAGAGGAGCTGTTGTAGGTAAAATCAAACATACAATAATTGTAACAACAATTGGGAAGAGAATCTTTTCAAGCTTTGATACAGGTCTAAGCTGTGCCATCTTGATTGAACGCTCTTCTTTTGTTGTAAGTGCCTTCATAATTGGTGGCTGAATGATTGGAACAAGTGACATATATGAGTATGCTGCTACAGCAATAGGTCCCATAAGTGCTGACTGTCCAAGTTTACCAGCCAAGAAAATAGATGTAGGTCCATCTGCTCCACCGATGATTGATACAGCAGCTGCTGCCTGATCTGAGAATCCTAAAAGGATTGCAAGAAGGTAAGCTGTGAAAATACCAATCTGTGCTGCAGCGCCAAGCCAAAAGCTTATTGGATTGGCGATAAGTGGACCGAAATCTGTCATAGCTCCAACGCCCATGAAAATAAGCGAAGGAAGAATTGAATACTCATCAAGAGTATAGAAATAATAAAGCAAGCCGCCTACACCATTAGATGTTTCCTCTGGTGATGCAATAATGTCAGGGTAAATGTTAACCAACAACATACCAAATGCGATTGGTAACAAAAGAAGTGGTTCATAACCCTTTTTGATTGCAAGATAAAGGAAAACACAGGCAACCGCTATCATGACAAAGTTTCCCCAAGTCAAATTTGCAAATGCAGTTTGACCGGCGAGATTTAACAATGTCTCTCCAACGTAACTCATGTGTAATCCTCCTATTAGTTCATAGTTGCAAGTAATGCGCCAGCCTCAACCTGCTGTCCTTCGTTACAATTGATTGATGCAACAGTACCATCCTGTGGTGCAACAACAGGTGTTTCCATCTTCATAACCTCAAGTACTACTACAGGATCACCCTTCTTTACTGCTGTACCAGCTGCAGCTGCAATCTTTACAACCTTACCAGCTGCTCCAGCTTCGATTTTAACACCGCCTGCAGCACCTGTAGCAACTGGAGCTGGTGCTGCTGCCTTAGGTGCAGCTGCAGGAGTAACTGGAGATACGCCAGAACCTCCCTTATCTTCTACAGTAACATCATAAACTGTTCCATTAACAGTGATTGTATAATTTTTCATGGAAAAATCCTCCTAATTCTAATGTCTTTTCTTGATAGAACGAACTACAAACGAATCTGTAGAAGCTCCTGTACTAGCAGCGATTGCTGCGGCAATTACAGCTACAAGCTGTAAATCATCTGTTTCGTTTTTAACTGGTGCAGGTGTCTTGCTAACAACTGGAGCAGCCACAGCACCCTCTTTCTTTTCTTTAGATTTCTTTTCAAGTTTTGGAATAATTTCAAAAAGCTTGATTACACCAGACATAACAATAAGCATAAAGAACACAATAAGGATGCCCATTACTGTATTCAAAGCAGCCTTCTGCATTGTCTCACCTAAAGTGTATACTGGCTCGATATTCATTGCAGTTGGAGTAGATACATCTAAAGTACTGTATACAAATGTCATCTTTAAATCTCTTTTTGAGTAATCTCCAACAAGTGTTGCAGTGATTGTCTTGCCAGATTTTTCGACATTAAATTCGCCGATGCCAACATATTCATTGGCCTCATCATAACAATCCTTGTAATCTTCAAGAAGTGTTACAAGTGTTGCACCATCTTCATATGACGAAATATATGAAATATTGTAGTCAATTGCTGCTTCATCAAGTGTTGAAAGCTGTGTTAACATACTAGACAATTCTGACTGGTAGTCAGCTTCTGTACGACCACCTAAAGTATCGTCCTTTTGACCGCCACACGCCATCAAACCAAGAGCAAGCGCTAAGGTGCATAAGCAAATCTTTAATTTATTCTTCATATGTTCACCTTCCTGCTCTTAAAAGAACATTTCAAATCCTGCAATAATATATTTTCTAGCATCTGCCATTGAAACTATTCTATCGATATGTCCGTGAGCAGCTGCTGTAAGGGCACTATCCTGAAGCTCAGCATAATCTTTCTCGATTGCTGCAGCATCTGTACCATTATCTGCAAGAATTTTTGCAGCCTTAGAAGCTTCCATTGCTCCAACAGATGTGGTATCAAAAGCGTAAACTAAATCTGCACCAAGTGACTTTGAATTCATAAGTACATATGGTGTGCCATAGCCCTGCTTTGTAATAAGGTTAATCTTTGGAACACTAGCATCTACAAAACGCTGTGTCATTTGTGAAAGAGCTCTTGGAAGTCTCTTTTCCTGACATGTGCATGATTTGAATGCTGCAACATTTGTAATTGAAAGAACTGGGATTTCATACATATCACAAAGATCTACGAAATCAGCTGCTTTCTCACAGCCAGCAGCTGAAAGAACTGCCTCACCATCAATCTCTCTATTACCAACAACGCCGATAGTAACACCATCAAGTTTAATAAGACCAGTTACCATTTCCTTAGCAAAACCAGCCTTAAGCTCAACAAACTGTCTGTTATCTGCAAGCTCTGTTGCAACTGCAGCCGCATCTGTAAGCTTGCTCTCAAGACCTTCTGCTGCTCTATTAAGATCATCACTTGCTTCTACGATATCGTTTGGAATCATAGAAATAACCTGTCTCATAGATGAAACAACCTCTGCAAGTGAACCATGCATATCAACTGTACCAGCCTCTTCAAACTGGAATGCTGCTGAAGAAGTATCGCATTTATCAGAACTGTTTCCAGAAATTGTATCTGGTGAGTTAATGAAAAGCTTTGCTCCATCAACCATAAATGTGAAATCTGCAAGTGCAGGTAATACTGAAAGACCTCCACCACAGTTGCCAGCTACACAAATAAGCTGTGGAATAACCCCTTTAACATCGGCAGCTCTTTCAATAACAGAACCAAGTGCTTCAAGTGCATCAAATGACTCCTGAAGACGAACTCCGCCGCAATCAATAAAGCCAATTACTGGTGCACCAACCTTAAGTGCCATGTCGTATACAGAAAGAATCTTTTTAGCGTGCATTTCGCCAATTGTGCCACCCAAAACATCGGCATTCTGGCTAAATACGAATACTAAAGTTCCATCCACAAGACCATGTCCAATAATTACTCCGTCTGATGGTTCCTTTTTCGCATCAAGGTTAAAATCAGTGTTGCGACTTGTCACTAATGACTGAAGCTCAACAAAGCTGTTGTCATCAAGTAACGCGTTAATTCTAGCCTGAGCCTGACTTAAATCATTACCCATCTTATACCTCCATTTATATAAATTATTTCAAAATTTCTCGCAAGTTTAATGATAACCATTTTTATCACCCATTTCAATGCGAATGTGTTAAAAAATTGTCATAAATTTATGAAGAAAAGATTGGTCATTATTTTCCTTGAAAAATAGGCATAAAAATAGCCAATCCAAAGGATGGATTGGCTATATAACATACATATAAAATTAAATGGTAACTTCAACATTATTCGCTTCGTTTTCTGCCTCGATTTTGAACTCTTCGATTTGGGTTTGAGATAACTCAGGAAGTTCCTCGATTGAGCTTACTCCAAATGAACGAAGGAACTCCTCTGTAGTACCAAAAAGCATAGGTCTACCAGGCGCATCAAGACGTCCAAGCTCTGTACAAAGACCAAACTCAACAAGCTTTGAAACAGCAAAGTCGCAGGAAACACCACGAATCTTTTCGATTTCAGATTTTGTGATAGGCTGTTTGTATGCGATGATAGAAAGAGTTTCAAGCAAGACATCAGTAAGAACATATTTCTTAGGCTGTTTTGCTATACGAATAAGATATTCGTAAATATCAGGGCTAGTACACATCTGGTATGCCCCATCAATTTCAGTAATTGTGATACCTCTGTTCTGCTCTTTGTAGTTGCTTTTTAATGACTCAATAGCCTCTACAACTTGTTTTTCATCTATTTCAAGAGCCTTTGCGATTTTAGATGGCTCAACAGTGCCACCCATTGCAAAAAGTATACCCTCAACTATGTTTTCGATTTCTTTTAATTCCATAATACCCCTTCAAAAGCTGTCTAGGCAGCAATCTTTGATTCTATAAGAATATCTGTAAATGTATCTTCCTGAGTGATGTTGATTTGACCAGCCTTCATCATCTCTAAAATGCAAAGAAAAGTAACAATAACCTCTGTCTTTGAATGAGATGCCTCAAGAAGATTTCTAAAACTAAATGTATTGTGAGCCTTAGCAAAAGCAATAGTCCATTCCATTTTCTGCTCTAGGCTTACTTCTTCTTTTTTGATTTTGCCGAATGTAGAACGAATTGGATCTCGACGATTATCCTGTCTCTTGAGAACCTGGTTGAAAATATCGTTGAGCTTGTTAAGTGTCAAATCGCCCATAAGCTCTTCTAAATCAACCGGCTGCTCATACTTAAGAACTTCGTCAGGAATGGTAGGCTCCTTGTAGAATACAAGGCTAGCATCCATCTGTCTATCCCTAAGTTGGTAAGAAATTGTTTTGTACATTTTGTATTCCAACAACTGCTGTACCAACTCTGCACGTGGGTCCTCAGCTTCCTCTCCATCCTCTTCTTTTTCTTCGCGAGGGAGAAGCATGCGGCTTTTGATATCCAAAAGAGTTGTTGCCATAAGTAAGAACTCGCTCATGACATCCAAATCACTTTGGTCCATTGCACGCACATATTCCATGTATTGATCAGTAATCTCAACGATTGGAATATCGTATATATCAACTTTATTTTTGTCTATCAGGTGAAGAAGCAAATCCAAAGGCCCCTCAAACGCCTGAAGCTTAACATTCATTTCCAAGTTTTTCTCTCCCTAAAAACCGTCTGTTACGACTACAAGCCTTAGTAATTCTCCGCTCGACATATGTCTCGCTTGAGAATTCAAAGAGCTTGTAGCCTACAGACTCATCTAAATATTAAATACTTGTATCTAAATTCTATCTTCTACGAACTAAAAATGGTCTCGTACGCCTAGACCACGTATGAGACCATTATAAAAGACTATATTGTGTATGTCAACACGATATACCACTATATGTAGTTGTCAGACAATTTTAAAGCGATTCTAAAGTCTTGCGAATTTCAATGATGAAATCGCGTGAATTAAGGACTGTTGGATTTTCGATAGATGTGATAAGAGCCAAATCCTTTGTCATCTTGCCATCTTCGATTGTTTTGATGCATGCTTTCTCAAGCTTATCTGCAAATGCAGAAAGCTCAGGAATGTTGTCTAATTCACCGCGCTTTCTAAGAGCACCTGTCCAAGCAAAAATTGTAGCTACAGAGTTTGTTGATGTCTCCTCACCCTTTAAATGCTTGTAATAGTGACGCTGAACAGTACCGTGAGCCGCTTCGTACTCATAGTAGCCAGCTGGTGAAACAAGTACTGATGTCATCATAGCAAGTGAGCCAAATGCTGATGAAATCATATCGCTCATTACATCGCCATCATAGTTCTTACAAGCCCAGATGAAACCACCTTCAGATTTCATTACACGAGCAACCGCATCATCGATAAGTGTATAGAAATATTCGATTCCTGTCTTATCAAATGCGTCCTTATATTCTTTATCAAAGATTTCCTGGAACACATCCTTAAATCTATGATCATATTTCTTTGAAATAGTATCCTTTGTAGCAAACCAAAGATCCTGCTTAGTATCTAAAGCGTACTTAAAGCAGCTATGAGCAAAGCTTTCGATAGAATTGTCAAGATTGTGCTGTCCCTGAACAACGCCGGGACCATTAAATGTATGAACAAGAGAACGCTCTTCTGTTCCGTCTTCAGCTGTGTATACAAGCTCAACTTTTCCAGCTCCTGGAATTCTCATTTCGGTGTTCTTGTATACATCACCATAAGCATGACGAGCAATTGTAATAGGCTTTTTCCAAGATTTAACATTTGGGTCAATACCTTTAACAACGATAGGTGCACGGAAAACAGTACCATCTAGGATTGCACGAATTGTACCGTTTGGACTCTTCCACATTTCCTTGAGATTGTATTCAGTCATACGTGCTGCATTAGGAGTGATTGTTGCGCACTTAACAGCAACTCCATATTTCTTTGTGGCTTCAGCTGACTCCACTGTAACTTTGTCGTCTGTCTCGTTTCTATGCTCTAAACCTAAGTCATAATACTCTGTCTTTAAATCAATGAATGGAAGAAGTAGCTCGTCCTTAATCATCTGCCAAAGGATACGAGTCATCTCGTCTCCGTCCATCTCAACCAAAGGTGTCGTCATCTGAATTTTGCTCATACATTATCTCCTTAACCCAGTCCGCCAGTTACACTCTCAAGCATTGTATTTCTACGCTCAACAACACGTTTCGCTTTAGAAATACAATAGCTTGATAGCTACTGGCTCAATTAATAATAATCAAATTACAGTATTACTTTACCACGAGGTTTACGATTTTGTTTGGAACGTAAATCTCTTTAACAAGGTTCTTACCTTCGAGAGCCTTTGCTACATTTTCGTCAGCCTTTGCTGTTGCAAGAGCTTCATCTTTGTCACATCCGTTAGGAATTGTGATTGTAGCCTTAAGCTTTCCATTTACCTGAACAGCGATTTCAATTGTAGATTCCACAATCTTCTTAGGGTCATATTCTGGCCACTGTGAAAGTGAGCAGTATCCTTCACCGCCAAGCTCAGCGTACATTTCCTCGCAAAGATGAGGAGCAAATGGGCAAAGAATCTTTACAAGAAGTATAAGGTTATCCTTTGTGATATGACCTTCAGCAACAATATCATTAAGAAGTCCCATCATCGCAGCAATAGCTGTGTTGAACTTCATAGCTTCGATATCTTCTGATACCTTCTTGATTGTCTTATGAATACCTGTTTCAATCTTTTCGCTATTTGCTTCATCTGTAACGATGTCTGTAAGACCAGCAAATCTCTCAAGGAATCTCTTACATCCACGAACCGAAGCGTCAGACCAAGGAGCAGCTGCGCCGTAGTCGCCCATGAATAATACGTAAGTACGAAGTGTATCAGCGCCATATGCATCTACGATATCAAGTGGATCGATTACGTTTCCACGTGACTTAGACATCTTCTGTCCATCCTCACCAAGGATCATACCCTGAGCACTTCTCTTCTTGTATGGCTCTGGAGTATTTACAACACCAAGGTCATAAAGGAAGTGATGCCAGAAACGCGAGTAAATCAAGTGACGTGTAACGTGCTCCATACCACCGTTGTACCAATCTACTGGCATCCAGTAGTTTAGCTTTTCTCTAGCAGCAAATTCGTTGTCATTATGTGGATCGATGTAACGAAGGAAATACCAAGAAGAACCAGCCCACTGAGGCATAGTATCTGTCTCACGCTTTGCAGCGCCGCCACACTTAGGACATTTGCAATTTACAAAGCTTTCTACTCTGGCAAGTGGAGACTCTCCATCTGTACCAGGCTCAAACTTCTCCATTACAGGAAGCTTAAGTGGAAGCTCCTCATATGGAACTGCAACATCGCCACATGTAGGACAATGTACAATTGGAATAGGCTCACCCCAGTAACGCTGTCTGTTAAATGCCCAGTCTTTCATCTTGAACTGAACACCAGCCTTACCGCAGCCTTTTCTTTCAAGTTCCTGAATCATTCTATCGATTGAGTCCTTTTTGTTGTTAAGACCATTAAGGAACTCAGAATTAATCATGTTTCCTTCGCCTGTGTAAGCTTCTTTTGTAACATCTCCACCCTCGATAACAGGGATAATATCAATGCCAAACTTAGTAGCGAAGTCCCAGTCACGCTGATCATGAGCAGGAACGGCCATAATAGCACCAGTACCGTAGCCCATCATTACGTAATCTGAAATAAATACAGGGATTTTCTTGCCAGTGATTGGGTTGATTGCATCGAAGCCCTCAACACGAACGCCAGTCTTGTCCTTTGAAACAAGCTGTGTACGCTCAAACTCAGACTTCTTCTGGCACTCTGCTCTGTAAGCTAAGATAGCGTCCATGTTAGAAATCTTGTCTGCATATTTATCAATATATGGATGCTCTGGAGCAATAACCATAAATGTAACACCGCAAAGTGTATCTGGGCGTGTTGTGTAAATCTCAAGCTTATCTTCGATTCCTTCAAGTGTGAAATTTACGAAAGCACCCTTTGATTTACCAATCCAGTTAACCTGCTGCTGCTTGATATTCTCTGGGAAATCAAGACCATCAAGTCCCTGAAGAAGCTTATCAGCGTACTCTGTGATACGAAGATACCAAACGTCCTTTTCCTTCTGGATAACGTCTGTATCGCAGATATCACATTTACCACCCTGTGAATCCTCGTTTGAAAGTACTACCTTACAATGTGGGCAGTAGTTAACAAGAGTCTTATCTCTGAAAACAAGGCCCTTCTCGAACATCTTAAGGAAAATCCACTGAGTCCACTTGTAGTAGTCCTCCTGTGTAGTGTCGATTGTACGACTATAATCAAAAGAGAATCCTACACTCTTAAGCTGAGTAGTAAATTTCTTGATATTATCATCTGTAATCTTTCTTGGATGAGTGTTTGTCTTTACAGCGTAATTCTCTGTAGGAAGACCAAATGCATCAAAACCGATAGGGAATAATACATTGTATCCCTGCATTCTTCGCTTTCTAGATACTACCTCAACTGAAGAATAAGCCTTGATATGTCCAACGTGCATACCAGCACCAGATGGATATGGGAACTCTACAAGACCATAGAATTTTGGCTTATCAGAACCATCAACAGCTTTGAAAATCTCGTCCTTTTCCCAAGCTGCTTGCCATTTTTTCTCAATAGCTTTAAAGTTATGTTTCATTTTCTCACCTCGTAATCTATACAACTAACCGAAATTATAATAAAAGCTGTAGAGTTTTGCAATGAAAACATCTACAGCTTTTTAATAATTATCGCTCTTGTCCTGTGGTAACACGACCTTCTTCCTCGGGGTCATACCCTGTCCAAATATCATCGCCAAAATTGTAATAATAAATGCTAAATCGCTCTAATGTATTACCCTCGAAGACATATGAAGATAAATCTTTCAATAAATAGTCTTTATATTTTACCAGATGCCCTCCATTAATAAGGCTATCCGGATATGATAGATATACATAAACAATTTTATTATCATCGTCATCAAGTAACGCATACTCATATACGCTACTTTGACCATCAGATGCGATATACGCAGGATAATTATAAGACTCCTCGTCATACAAAATCTTATTTATATGATAGTCACTATCTTCCTTGCTAGTGTCATAGATAGTACATTTAATTTCAGATAAACGTTCTACTTCCTTATCATAATTCTCATCTGTATATGTGGCCTCTAAAATTATGTCGCCATCTGTATCAAAAAGCCCTGTTTTAAGAAAATACTCATAGTCTGAGGATAACATATCAGATACATCGTCAGGAAATATTAATAAACTACTGTTTATATCTCCTCCGTATTCCTCTAATATGTATTCTTTATCATAGTTTTCAATTCCTGTTTTATGTACATAAGGTTGCGACATTTCATAAAAGCAAAGAACATATATAAATAAAAACACAAGAATAAATCGCAAACTAAATATAGCAAGAACTCCTACAATAACTTTTACAACTAGACTAAAATGCTTTTTCTTCGCCAGCTTCTGCAAAATACCATTAGTATACAAAGTAGTTATTGCCATACCAACAAAGCCAAGAAAAGAAAAAAGAATAGCCAAAGCCCTCATAAAATTGGGCTCATAATTAATGCATTGAAGCGCAATTGCAAGAGTAAGTAAAAAGGTCCCCACCAAGCTAAAGCCTCTTACCCAATTAAGCAGGTTAGTTTTTTCAGCATCTGCATAATCAGCCATTTTCTCAGCAACATCATGTAATTCTTCATTCATCATATCGCTTTTTCTTTCACCTTCAATTATCTCGCGAACGTCTACATCAAAAAAGTCAGCGATTTCTACCAGCAAAGATATATCTGGTAAATTACTTCCAGTCTCCCATCTTGATATAGTTCTTGAGCTCACATTGAAAACCTGGGCAAGCATTTCTTGAGTCATTTGTTTTTCATTTCTAAGCTGTTTTAAAAACTTGCCAATTTTCTGTTGATCCAAAGTGAATTTCCTCCTTTCGTTGATAATTGAAGTATAAAATATAAGCTAAAAATTAACAGGACACAAAACGAGAGTGCCCTGTTTTAAGCTATTAGACAAGGTTGTCTAATTTATTTTAATTCAAGTGAATGAGAAATGTATGGGATGTATCCCATTTTGCTAGCATAGTTATACGCCTCTTCTTCTACCTCGGAATCATTTGTATATTCCAGTACATATGCATCTTTATTATCATCCAATACCATATTCAAGTAATCACTAAAATACTCTCTATCTTCCTCGGTATTAATCCCAAAGGAATCGTTATCCCAATCAATGCAAGTGTAAACACTCTCCTGATTAACACCATCCAAAATGGCATCCAAAGAATAATAGCGATTATAATACTCAGTTACATAACTATCTCCGCCGTTAATAAGAACATATCCGCCTTTGTCCTTTAAATCCTCCAGTATATTTGATACACCAGAAAAGATTTCTTCTGTAGGATACTGATAATAAACATCACAATTATCTACAAAAAATCCATCGACACCCTTATCCATAAGTTCATCGGCCTTGGCGGAAATAAACTGCTGCCATTTTTCCTGGGTAACATCAACCCACTGTTCATCTTCCCAATTTTCATATGTTCCTAAAGTAATGTCTTCATAATCACTGTAATAGTCTCTGAAGTTCTCAATAGAGCCTATGTTGATGTACGTATATACGATATGCCCATCAACCTGCAAGCTTGAAATCTCTTCTTCTGAATAATACTGAGCATCAATTACAATAGTGGATGCTAAATCTCTGTCTTCTAAATCCTCTGGATTAGCTCCATTATAAACGCCATATTCATGAGAAGGCTCAATGCTGCCACACCCAAGAAAACATAATAATGTTGATAAGCAAACAGAAATAATACAAATCTTACTGAACTTCATCAATGTAATATACCTCTACACCCAAAATATCTTTAGCAATATATAATCTTAATTCATCCTCATAACCTTCTGTTGCAAGATAATATATTTCATCAGAAACACTCATTTCTTCTTCAGTAAATGACTCTGAATCAACTGTCAGATAATGTGTATCTGGACCTCTGTTACTATGATGTATTTCAGCATCTACAATAGTTAACTCTTCCTCAGATTCTACTTGCGCTGTAACTACAGATATTGAATCAGATAAGAGCCACCCACTATATACTCCAAGAATTGCTACACAAATATAAAAGTATTTTTTATATTCTCTTTCTTTTGGAAGAAGGCCAAACAGTAAAGTAACAATAACAGCAAAGCCAATAATTTCAATCGTAAATACGGTATAATTCACATGATTAATATTCAAAAATACCTTTAACAAACCAAACAAAGATGCAACTGCAGCGCACCAGATAGGAACTTCTCCCGATGCATACATACTTTTATCGTAATTAGTTTTGTCTTTATGCTCGAAAACCATGTAATTTCTGAAGATTATAAAGTATACCCATGCTACGAGTATGCAAATAATATAAATCATGCAGAATAACTTGGTGTCAATAATCAAAGAAATACAAGGCACTGCAAACAGAAGAAATCCCAAAACATAATTTATATTTTGAAGAATCTTAACTTTATTTCTTCTTGATTCTTTTTCTTCTTTAGGGATAGTTTTGTCTGTAGACCAATTGTCTTCTACGAAATAATCTCCAACTGATTTATTAGCATCTTCTTCAAGACGAACATCTACTTCTTCAGGACTTGCAATCTCCTCGGCAAATCTTCTGGCGTTTACCATATTAAGCTCAAGACCTACAAGCTTTTTACCTTCGTAATCATATAAAACAATACATTCATCCTGTGGAGAAAGCTTCACAGGACGAATTTCATATCTGGCAATATCAGATCTACTGAAGCTCTTTGATGAACCTATAAAAGGTGTATATAAATATTCCCTTCCTTCTTTAATGACATATAAGCCACGTCTGAAGTAATCCAATAAAATAAGGCTGCCTAAAAATGCCACAATTAAAGCAGTCACAAAGCATACTGACTGTCCATTTTCAGGACTTATAAATAGGCCTAGAATAGCTAATCCAATTGCAACTATCTCAACAAAAATTCCCAAACCTATAACGATACCAGACTCATGTACTTTATAATCATATTCTGTCATTGAATTAAATCCTCCCGCGTATTAGGTATAATCTCTTACTATATCTGCAGCCTTATCTACAGCATCTACATAGTACTTCTTGAAATTATCCGGGTCCACATAAATATCAATGGAATCTCCGGTCTTGTAGGAATCCCAAGGATTAAAATCTAAAACATTGCTTTTAAATTTATAAATATATCCATCAGTAGGATTCTTATATTTGCAATAAATTCTAAAAGGATGTCTACCATTAATTGTTATACTGTAATCCTGCTCCATAGATTCTATTTCACCATAAATATGCTGCCCACGTTCCAGCAATCCTGCCTTCTTTCTCTTGTTAAGAATACTAACAATAAGAATAATGTAACCAATTAATGCAAATAGTCCTCCTAAGCCAACAAACATCAACGTGAAGAATAAATCGCCATCGTTTGTATGAATATCTGTAGGATTATCAGGATCAATAAGCAAATCTATTTCTTGCCCCTCATACATACTACTTGAATAGAAATTTAAGTGAACATCTTCGTAATACTCTCCATCAAATTCAAACGAAACAAAAACATCATAATCAGTTTCATCTCCACGATCATCAACGATGATATTGTCAATTACACCATTCACTTCAACTGCGGATTCTTTAAACTGAGACGACTTTACATTTGTCATAATTCCAACGATAATTAAAATCGTTCCCACTAGCGCAAATATACCGCCAAAGATGGCCATAAAATACTTTGTCATAAACTTATTCATAAATATATTCCTCCCGTTAAACAAAATATATTCTCGTATAATACTTAAAAGAATTCAAGTATTGTCATATAAAAATTTTATTCTATTGCAATTCCTACATGTGCCTAATAAAATACCCATATGAAGAAATTATATTTAGCTCCACTTGAGGGCGTAACAGACAGCATTTATAGAAATACTTTTTGCAAATATTATGGCGGCGTAGATAAGGTTTACACCCCATTCATATCTCCTAATTCTACTTTTAAATTTACAACAAGAGAATTCAAGGATATTGACCCAGAAAAAAACGATGTCATTATCACTGTTCCTCAGTTGCTCACTAATAACGAAGATCATTTTTTATGGGCAGCTGCTGAAATAGCAGCTTTAGGCTTTAAAGAAATCAATTTTAACCTTGGTTGTCCAAGTGGTACTGTAGTTGCCAAGAAAAAAGGTTCAGGACTTTTGTATTATCCTGAGGAATTGGATATGATGTTGGATAGTGTCTTCAACAGACTCGAAACAGAATGTGCAATCAAAAATGCTAAGGTGCCAAATATTTCAATTAAAACTCGCCTTGGCAAAATAGAACCAGAAGAATTCTATGAAATACTTGGTATATATAATAAATATCCTATTTCAGAATTGACTATCCATCCAAGAATTCAATCAGATTATTATAGAGAACCAATCAGAATGGAATTCTTTGATTATGCAATGGCAAATTCCAAACACCCTATTGTATATAATGGAGATTTGACTTCCGTTAACGACATCAAACAAATTGAGGAACAATATCCTAACGTAAATGCGATAATGCTTGGCCGCGGTTTGATTTCAAATCCAGAATTAGCATTAAGTTACAATAATCAAATAGATAACCAAACTATTGATTTAGATACATTCAAAAAGTTCCACAATGAATTACTAAATCAATACATTGATATCCTTTCAGGCGAGAAACCTGTACTTCATCGCATGAAAGAGTTCTGGTCTTTCTGGCAATCAAATTTTAATGACTGTGAAAAAACAATCAAAAAAATCAGAAAAGCAAACAAAATCCAGGAATACAAAGATTTTGTTGCTCTTCTGTTAAATAATTACTGATTAACTGCTATAGCTTCTGGAGCTACAATTGCTTCTTTAGCTATAGCTTTTGTTATAATTCCACCTCTTTCGCAGATTGGGCAAACCTCATAATATGTTGACGACAACGGAAGAACCGGAACAAAGAATAATGTAAAATACAGCCTATTTCTTACAATCTTGTAATGGGAAACATTGTTACAATGTGGACATTTGTACAACTGACGATTGTCTACTCCCATCTCTTTATTCATTCTTCTTGTACCAAATAAAATTAACATAACTTTTCTCCTTTGAATTTTTCATCTGAGTAGTATAATAATACTTACTATATGTAAAGTCAATACTAAAGTTGTGATTAACTACTAAAAAAGGGGCTACCATTCGGTAGCCCCTTAGTTTACTTTTTATCTGTTATTTATTCCTCATCGACATCCTTGATCTTATTAGCGCGACGCTCAACTTCCTTGGCCTGAACATCTGATGGAACCTGCTCGTAACGAGCTAATTCATAAGAGAATGTTCCATATCCACCTGTCATAGAACGAAGTGTTGTGTCGTATCCATAAAGCTCTGCCATAGGAACCTCAGCAAGTACTTCTGTCTTTCCAGCTGTCTCTGTAGGATTCATTCCAAGTACACGGCCACGACGTTTGTTCAAGTCGCCCATAACGTCACCTGTGTATGCATCAGGAACCACAACCTTAAGAGTTTCAATTGGCTCCAAAAGGATTGGATTAGCCTTCATGATACCTTCCTTGAAAGCCCCCTTTGCAGCAACCTTAAATGCCATTTCAGAAGAATCAACTGGATGATAGCTTCCATCGTAAAGATTAGCATGAATTCCAACTACTGGGTATGCTGCAAGCGGACCAGCCAGTACTGCTTCCTGCAAACCTTTTTCTACAGCTGGGAAATAGTTCTTAGGAACAGCGCCACCCACAACTGATTCTGTAAAGTTGTAATGCTCTTCCATATTTCCTGAAGGCTCGAATGTCATCTTTACATGTCCATACTGACCATGGCCACCAGTCTGTTTCTTATACTTATACTCGACATCAGCTTTACCTCTGATTGTCTCTTTGAAAGCAATCTTTGGCTGGCTAAGCTCAATATCTACTTTATATTTTTCATTGAGCTTTTGAACAAGCATGTCGATATGTCTATCACCAATACCATAAATCAGTGACTGGCTGTTTTCGCCATCATTAACAACTCTTAGAGTTAAGTCTTCAGCACATAGCTTTGCAAGGGCCTGAGCAATCTTATCCTCATCCCCCTTATTCTTTGCCTTATATCTCTTGTAAGTATAAGGTGTAGATAAAGGTGTTCTGATGTAAAGGATTGGATTAGCCTTTGTAGAAAGAGAATCTGTTGTAGCAACCTTTGAAAGCTTAGATAAAGCACCGATGTCACCAGCATGAAGCTCAGGTACTTCTTCTGCCTTACTTCCTGTTAAAATATAAAGCTTGCCGATTTTCTCTTCTGTTTCCTTATGTTTATTGTAAAGTAAATCATCTGTTTTAAGAACGCCAGAATTAACCTTAATCAATGAATATTTTCCAACAAATGGATCTACAATAGTCTTGAATACGTATGCACTCTTTGGCTTAGCAAAATCATAATTTGCTTCGTAAACCTCATTCGTATTTGCGTTAATTCCAGAAACCTTGCGATCCTCTGGACTAGGAAGATATTTTACAACGTCAGTAAGCATTGTGTACTGTCCGCGATTTGTAAGATTTGAGCCCATCATAACAGGAACAATGTCGCCTGTACCTACATTTGCACGAAGAGCCTGACGAATTTCATCCTCTGAAAATTCTTCGCCGCCAAAATATCTGTCCATGAATTCCTCTGATGTCTCGGCAACAGATTCCATCAAAGCCTCTCGATATTTCTCTAAGTATTCCTTGTTATAGTCAGGTACATCGCAATGTTCTACAGTGCCATCTGCCTTCCAGCGCTTTCCGATTTGCTGTATAACATTTACATAGCCAACGAACTCTCCATTTTCACGAATTGGCAAATGGAAAGGAGCAATCTTTTTGCCATATAAGCTTTGAAGTTCTTCAACGATTTCTCTATAGCTGGCATCATCTATATCCATGTCAGTTACAAATACCATTCTAGGAAGATTAAACTTATCGCACATCTCCCAGGCCTTTTTTGTACCAACTTCAATTCCGCTTTTTCCAGATATAACAATAATAGCTGCGTCAGCTGCACTAACAGCTTCCTCAACTTCTCCAACGAAATCAATGAATCCTGGTGTATCTAGGAAATTAATCTTGGTATCGCCCCATACGATAGGTGCTAAAGATGTGTAGATAGAAAACTTGTTTTTTTGTTCCAATTTGTCATAGTCACTAATGGTATTACCAGCCTCGATAGTGCCCGGCTTGCTGATTTGACCAGCTAGAAAAGCCATTGATTCGATGAGACTGGTTTTGCCCGCCCCGCTGTGACCAAGTAACACAACATTTCTAATCTTGTCCGTAGTAAAAACCTTCATGTGCCGTACCTCCCAATAGTTATTTGACGCTTTAACCCCGCCGCGCCATGTTGTTTATAAAACTTATAATTATTATATTTAGTATTCAGACTATTTACAATGAGTAAATGTGATATTATAAAAGAAAATAATCGCTTTAAAGTGTGAAAGTGAATTAGAGGTGAGGGTAATTATGAAAAGTAAAACAATAGGATTTGTTGGGCTAGGTTTAATTGGAGGCAGTATCGCAAAAGCGATATTGAAAACATATCCAAACACTAGAATTCTTGCAACAGCTTCAAGAGAATCAACTATTGAAACAGCATTTGAAGAACGACTTATAGATAATAACGGATTGCTTAAGATTCACCAGTTTGGTCAGTGTGATATTATTTTTCTTTGCTCTCCTGTTAAAGTCAATTGTGACTATTTAAGAAAACTTAAAGACGTAGTTAAGCCAGATTGTATCATCACAGATGTAGGCTCAGTAAAAGGGGATATTACTGCAGTTGCCAGAGAGCTTGAAATGACCAATCAATTTATTGGGGGACATCCAATGACAGGTTCTGAATTAACAGGTCTTGAGCACTCTTCTGCTTCACTTTTAGAAAACGCTTATTATATCCTTACAGCTGATTCAGAAATGAATAAGGAAACTTACTCTCAGTTCGCAGATTATATAAAAAGCCTTGGAGCCATTCCAATTCAGCTTACTCCAGAGGAACACGATGAAGCTACCGCCACAGTTTCACATCTTCCTCATGTAGTTGCAGCAGCTCTGGTAAACCTTGTTAATGACACTGACGACGACCGCAAAATATGCAAAACCATTGCAGCAGGCGGATTTAAAGATATTACAAGAATCGCATCAGGTTCACCTACAATGTGGCAGCATATTTTCCTAAGTAATAAGGATGCAGTGCTTAAACTGATAGGCGATTTCAAGGATGAATTGAGCCAATTCGAAAATGCGATATCTTCATCTGATCCTGATGAGATAATTAATCTTTGGACAAAAGCGAAGGACTATCGTGATTCTATTACAATTCCAGACAGTGCCCACTCACGATTCTTCGAACTGTACTGTGATATTGACGATAAACCTGGTACACTTGTAGGAGTACTTCAATTGCTTGCCAATGCAGAAATTAGTGTTAAAAATATAGATATCATTCATAACCGTGAGTTTGAGCCTGGTGTTCTTCGAATCGAATTCTACACCCAGGATGCTTTAGATAAGGCCCGCACAGTTCTTACTCACAACAATTACTATACAAGACAAAGGACAAATTAATGACTATTACAAAAGTAAAAAGCTTAAAGGGCGAAATAACAGTTCCAGGTGACAAGTCTATTAGCCACCGCGGTGTAATGTTTGGAGCTATTTCCGAAGGAATTACTGAGCTTACAGGATTCTTGGATGGCGCTGACTGCCGTAGCACAATCAGTTGCTTTAAGGCTATGGGCATTGATATCACTCAAGAACATGATCATGTAGTTATTCATGGAAAGGGTCTAAAAGGACTATCCGCACCTTCAAAAATGCTTGATGTAGGAAACAGCGGAACTACCACCAGATTGATTTCAGGAATTCTTGCAGGACAAAAATTTATTAGTTCTTTAAATGGTGATGAATCTATACAAAAGAGACCTATGGGACGTATCATAACCCCGCTTACAAGTATGGGCGCTCATATCAAATCAATTAAAGATAATGGTTGTGCTCCTCTAGAAATAGGAGGCGCTCCACTACATGCAATTCACTATGACTCACCTGTTGCCAGCGCCCAGGTTAAATCCTGCGTACTTTTGGCTGGATTGTATGCAGACGGTGTTACTTCAGTAACTGAGCCAGTTATCTCTCGAAATCACACAGAATTGATGCTAAAGGGATTCGGTGCCGATATCAAATCAGAAGGATTAACAGCATCAATAGCTGGCGGTCCAAGACTAATTGGTCAAAAAATTACAGTACCTGGAGACATCTCCTCTGCTGCTTATTTCATTGTTGCAGGTTTAATTTGTCCTAACGCAGATTTACTTATCAAAAACGTAAATACGAATCCAACCCGAGCAGGCATTATTCAGGTTGCAAAGAATATGGGCGGAAACATTGAATTATTAAATGAGCGCATAGTTTCAGGAGAACCAGTTGCTGATATTCATGTAAGTTCAAGCGATTTACATGGTTGCGAAGTATCCGGTGAAATCATACCTACTCTTATTGATGAACTTCCTGTTATTGCTGTTATGGCAGCATGTGCTAACGGCACCACTGTTATAAAGGATGCAGCAGAGCTTAAAGTAAAAGAAAGTGACCGTATTGCTACAGTCACCGAAAATCTTAAAAAAATGGGTTGTGACATCACACCAACCGAAGATGGAATGATAATTGTTGGAGGGAATCCTTTACAAGGAGCATTGATTAGCACATACAAAGATCATCGTATTGCAATGTCTTTCGCTATTGCAGGCCTTGTTGCCGATGGTGAGACCTCATTTGATGATGAAGGATGCTGTGTAATCTCATATCCAGATTTCTTTGAAACATTAAAAGCACTATCGTAAATGCGATAGTGCTTATTTTTAATCATCATATCTTTTCATCCATAATTTTAGAATATTGCCATCTAAGTCCATGTAATTTGTCAGTTCACTTCCATCCGATTTTTTAATAATCACTTCTGTTTTATCATTATTTATGCCAACATAACTATAATCATATGTTTCAGTACTGCCTTTTAAATGAATTAAATCGAATTGATTCTCATTCCTTATTCCAATAAAAGTATAAGGATCTGCAGTTCTTATAATATCTTCGTAATCATAATCCGTAACTACATTACCATCCAAATCAATAATGCTATATTTATCATCTTTTTCCAATACGACAAATTCAATTATATTATTTTCATCGGCACATGCATAACAATCATAGTGAGAATCTAAGGTAAGTATAGGCGTGCTATCCCTATAGAAGCAAATTAAACTACTATCAGAATAATCCTCTTTATTTTTTTTATAAAATACCTTTAAATCTCCAGTGCCTTTTACCTTTCTATAGAAATATGAATCATCAAAGAACTTTCCATCATATGTCATTAAAGAATCACTATCAAAAGTATTTCTATAACTGAAACTTACAAGCTCTTCGTCATCACAAAAAAGAACTTCAGTGATATTGCCACCAGCTAAAGATTGACCCTTACTATCAATTAAATCAAGCTCAGTATTGTTATAATTAATAACCAACGATATTTTAAAGTTTTGTTCACCTGATACAAAACTAAAAACTGGCAAAGTGAGAACATCGTCATCATCAGATATAAAGCCATACTTATCATTTAAATCAGAATGATAACAAGCTACACCATTAGCGAAATATGTATAATCACCTGATAGAAGAAATCCACCCATCTCGTTTGTGAATGGCATAAATATAAAATGATGTCTATTCTTATCATTACTGTTAGATTTGTCCAATAATAAATATAACAGATACTGTCGCTCTGAAGTCTTAGCATTAACGATATATGGAACCTTTTTTATCTTTTCTCCAGAAGTATTTACGAAATGACCATTATAATCGTATGCTATCCCCTCAGAATCAAAGGCTAAAGGCTCATCATATATTGCCCCTGTATCTACTCCTGTTTTAAGATTAATAAGACCATATTTTTCTTTATAAAAGCAAGACCAGCTTGGCATTCTATTACGAACATTGTATTGAACAATCTCTTCATCAACATCGTCAAAAGGATCGTCATAATAATTTCTGAACCAAACCTCACTTACAGTCTTTCTTTCTGAGACCACATTTTCATTATCATCTAAAATATCCATATCCCCTTCAATATAAGTGAATCTCATAAATACAAACAACAGTGCTACCAAAAGGCATACACAGTAGGTTATTCTCTTATCTATATGAATATGAGGATTTGGAAACTTAATATACTTTTTAGGCTTAGTTTTAGATTCTTCATGTATTTCAAAATCATTTTTGTCCAGTTCGTCAAAATGAAGAAGCTCTATAGTTGGTATATTATTTCTGTCAAATACAGGGCCTTGATAATTAAAGCATTTGTTAAACAAATAAATCGAAATATATATTTCAAATACAATTTTAGCAGTAAAAAGAATGCATATAACAGCCACTAATAGTGTTTTCTTTATTAGAAATTCTGAAATAAAAGCTACAACTATAAGCCCATTTATAACAATCCATTTTCTATTATATTTCTGAATCTTATCGGATAATCTTGTGTCGATCCTATCATATGCATAACCTGTAGCTTCCTTAATTAACAATCCGAATATACGATATTCTAAAGCGAATTTTAAAATTATAAGAATACCTATGTAAAGTACACCAATGTTGTTCATTCCAGGTGAAAAGAAACTAATAAATAGTTCAATTATATCAAGATAAAGAATAATACTAAGCCACTTTGTCTCCTTCAAAAAAGCTTTAGATTCTTTGAATGTGTTGTACAAAGCAATATCTATCAATATTTTTGCAATATACAGCAAATAATCAAATTGCGAAAATAGTGGAAATGAATAAAAACCTATTAAATGAATTAAAAGATTGATAAGACTAAAACCCGCAAAAACATATAACCCAATACTTATTCTAGAGAATTTAATTTTGTCCATAACTTTCATAACATCCTTCATATACTATTCTACCCATAAATAAAGCTGACAATTATTGTCAGCTTTATTCTTTATAGTAGTATATTACTATTTATTAAATTCATAGTCAATACCGTTTTAAAATTACAAATCATCATCCTAGAGCAACATCAAGAACCATCATCAGAACAAAACCGATAGAAAAAGCAATCGTTCCAAGGTTCGAATGTTTTCCTTCAGACATTTCAGGAATCAACTCTTCTACAACCACATACATCATCGCACCAGCAGCAAATGAAAGAAAATATGGCATTAACGGAACAACTAATCCTGCCGCTACAATTGTAATAAATGCAGCAATAGGTTCCACTATACCTGACAAAACACCCCATAAAAATGTTTTGTGCTTAGGCATACCTTCAGATAAAAGAGGCATCGATACAATTGCTCCTTCAGGAAAGTTCTGTATCGCTATACCTATAGAAAGTGCCAAAGCTCCAGTTGCTGTAATTCCTACTTGGCCTGATTTAACTCCTGCAAAAACAACACCAACAGCCATGCCTTCTGGAATATTATGAAGAGTCACAGCCAATATTAATTTTGTGGTTCTTTGCAGTCTGCTATGAGGACCTTCGTCCTGCTTATCCATATGCATATGAGGTGTAACGCAATCCAGGAAAAGCAAAAACCCTGTACCAATAAGAAAACCTATAGCGGCTGGCAAAAAAGACAGCTTACCTAGATACTCACTACTCTCAAGTGCTGGGGAAAGTAAACTCCAAAATGAAGCCGCAACCATTACTCCAGCTGCAAAGCCTGTAAGAATCTTTTGTAATCTATCAGAAATCTCATCTTTTAATATAAATACCATTCCAGCACCAAGGCTTGTTCCAACAAATGGTATTAAAATTCCAAGTATTACATTTATATTCATATTAGCACCAAAAACCCCTCCCTATTCAAACTATAAATAGAATAACATAAGGGAGGGGAATCTTATCAAAAAATAATGTTGTTGAGAAATTTTATTGGAAGAATGCCATTTCTTCCTCAAGAGTATGTGCAACCTTATTTAGGCTAGCGGCTTTAGTGGTGAGAGCCTCCATTGTATCTGCTAATTCCGTCATAGAAGCTTTTGTTTCTTCTGAACTTGCTGCATTCTCTTCGGAAATCGAAGAAAGTGAAGAAATAGTATCTGAAATCAAATTACTTGCTTCCTCAGTCTTATGTACATTAGATACAATGTCTTTCGTCAAGGTGATAGATTTATTAATATCTTCAATTAAGCTATCAACTTGTTCGATTGTTCTATGAATAGTATGACGTTGTGTAGTCATAGTCTCCTGAACCTGTCCAGCCTCTTCCATTGTCTTATTGGAATCAGAAGAAAGTCCCTTCATAGCCTCCTGGATATTCTGTGCAGCTTCTGCTGACTGATCAGCCAATTGTCTAATTTCATCTGCAACAACTGCAAAGCCTTTTCCTGCTTCGCCAGCACGAGCAGCCTCAATACTTGCGTTCAAAGACAACAAATTAGTCTGAGCTGCAATTGCATCGATAATAGAAACAGCTTCGCTAATAGTCGTAACTGCAGTATTAGTGTTACCAATCAATTCAACAATGCCATCAATAGCAGTTATACTTTCTCTAGTAGTCATTCTAAGCTCTGTAAGCTTGTCCTGGCTGGCCTTTGAATTTTCCTGCATTGAATCTGCCAGGCTTTGCATTTCCATTGCATTGGCAGTTATCGTCTCAACAGCATCATTAATGCTATTTACTGATTCTACTGCATCCTGCAAAGATTGGGCCTGATTTTCGGCACCTGTGGCGACCTGACCAACTGCAATACTAACGCTTTCTGTAGTATCTGTAATTGTCTTTACTGTATCAGATAAATAGCTAGCAGATTCATCCACTTCATCAGAAGATATTCTTGCGTTTCCGATAACAGATCTGATTCTTGCCGCCATATCAAACAATGCCGATGACATTTCACCTAATTCATCATTTCTATTTTTAACCTTATCGCTAAGAACAATCTCCAAATCACCAGTTGCCATCTTACGAACAGCCTTAACATTTTCATCAATAGCTTCTATGATTTTAACAGTGTATAAAATAGCAATTACAGTAAATAAAATAACAATTGCAAGTGCTAAGGTAACAGTCCACGCTACTCTCTTACTAATATAATGAGTAATTTCTATTTTCTTTAAACCAACAAAAGCCATACCATATACATTACCTGAATCATCAACTAATGGTTGATATGCAACATAATATGGTTCATTATCTATCATTACATTCTGAGCCTGATAGCTCTGATTTCCGTTTAATACTGTAGCAATAACAGCGTCTCCAGCTTTTGTTCCTACAACGCCAGGAATACTTGAACGTACTCGAGTGTCTCCAAGGAAGAAAGTATAATCATACCCTGTTTCAGCAGACATTTCTTCTTCCAATGTAGAAGATTCATCAACTTCAACACCATCATAGGTGTAGTCAAGAACCTGAGCATATGAAGTACAAGTAGCCATTACGCCAGTCTCGACCTCGTATTCCATACCACGTCTTAGGTTAGCACATCCTACAATAGTAGCTGCTGTACCAACACAAGCAAGTGATACTACAACCAAGCCAATAAGCATGATTCTCAACGACGCACTTTTGCTTTTTTTATCCATATTCGACCTCCGTGTTTTCTCCCTTCTGGTCGATTGAACAGTATTACTTTCCTTAGCGAGTAAACCGACTAAATGGATTATATCTAAAATGTGAGTATATTTTGTGTATATTCTGTTAATTCTGACAAATATGCGATATTTTTGGAATTAAAAAGCACATCCTCTAAAGGATGTGCCAAAATAACTTTAATTATTTTTTGTTCATGCAGCAGTGCTTATACTTCTTTCCAGAGCCACATGGACATGGATCATTACGTCCAACCTTTTTCTCTGAACGAATGATTGTGTGCATATTCTTAGCTTCCTTTGTAAGAGCCTTTCTCTTGTCCTCATCAAAAATCTGCTCCCACTGTGGAAGACCATAAAGCCAATCAGCCTTTGCATCAATCATGTTCTTGAAAAGCTTTTCCTTATCGAACTTAAGAGAAACAACTGTATCCTCTTCCATTGTCTCGATAGGGTTTGGTGTAACAAGTGATTCATTGATGCCATCTAAGAAACCAACCATAGGCATAACATCGATTTTATATTTCTCGGCGAGCTCCTTAACAGTACCCTTTACCTCTGTATCAGGATCGTCAAGTAACTGCTCGTAAATGCCTTTCTCTAAAAGAAAATAATTCTGCCAAAATCTCTGTAAATCAGCCTGTGACTGATTCTGATTGTAGGCAACCTTCTGCCAATTTTCTAGTAAACTCATATTATATTCCTCTCCAATTTGTAATCTAATCCGTGGCTAAGCCACGCATAAAATTATACCATACAGAAAATTAAAAGGCTAGATACTATGCGGTATCTAGCCTTTATACTAATCATAAATAACTCTGACACACTTGATAGGTGTTCTGTATGTATAGTTGGAAATCTTTATTCCATCACGCTTGTTTGAAGCATGTACAATCTGACCACCACCAATGTAAATTGCTACGTGGTTAATGTAGCTTCCCTTTCCATAGAAAATTAAATCTCCTGGCTTTAACTCAGATGTAGAAACGGTTGTACCTTCATTGGCCTGAGCCCTAGATGAGTGTGATAGATAAACACCATACTGAGCCATGATCTGCATTGTAAATCCAGAACAGTCGCAACCATTAGTAAGGGATGTACCACCCCAAACATATCTATTACCTACAAACTGAAGCGCATAGTCACAAATAGCTGTACGAACATCAGAAACACCCGCGCCATATCTAGCTTCTGTAAGTGTCATAGCAGTCTTAAGAGAAAGATCTACATCAACATATTCTGCTGATACATAACCCTCATCTCCGTCTACGTCTACCTTAATCCAATCATCGTCCTGAGTATTGTCAAGAATAGCTACTTCCTCACCGTCAGCAAGCTGATAAATAATCTCACAATCAGTGTTAGGCTCTACACGAACACGAAGACCACCAGTATTTGATGTAGCAACGTATTCTGCAAGCTCTGCAGCCTTTTCCCAGGCCTCATCGCCAGTCAATAGATACTCAGATAAAACATATCCTTCTACCTCGCCTGACTTGATATAGCTCCAATCGCCCTCAGTGCTAACAATTTCGCAGGCAGCATTTGCTGGAAACTTACCAACAAGCTTACCTTCTGTATCTGCTGACTCGCGAATGTTTAAGTTTCCTTCAGATACATTACAAATACCAATATTTGTGTAGCCATAAATATCACCGAGTGATTTTGCTGTAGCAACAGCATCTGAATCTGTAACAGAAACCGACTCTAGTGAAGCCAAATCTACCGCACCGGCTGTCATAACGCCAGCAATAGCTGTGCTAGAAGCATCAGTATCAGAAGCAACATCTATATTATTTTTTGTATCGATACAATAATCAAAAATAAGTGCCGTAGCACAAACTAATGAGAAAGCCGAAATAATGCGCTTTTTCATAGTACCTCCAAAGTAAAAAACTTTTAACGCAACATGCAAATTATAGCAACCATTGAGATAAATGTCAATATTTCGTAACATTTTTGCAATAATTATCTATTGAAATATGCTTTTGCAGTTGCTTTATCCTTATTCATTTGATTTTTAAGCTCTTCTACTGAACCAAATTTCTGCTCTGGTCTGATGAATGTATGGAAAGCTACCCTTACGTATTTTCCATATAAGTCTCCGTTATAATCAAGGATATGGGTTTCAATTCCAACTATTTTTTCATCTTGAACAGATGGTTTTGTGCCAACATTGGTAACACCATGATATATTCTTCCATCAAAATCAATGGAGGTTGCATAAACACCGAATTTAGGCACCAGCTTTGTCTTTTCAGGCATAATATTGATTGTTGGAATACCAATTTTAGTACCTAAATGAGCACCGTGTACCACTTCGCCCCATACGAAATAGTCATATCCTAACATATCATTAACTATATCGATATGACCTTCCTTAAGCTCTTCGCGAATATAAGTACTGCTTATATCACGGTTGTTCTTTTGAATCTTGTCATAAACCTTTAATTCAAAATCAAACTCCTTAGAAAGCTTTTTAAGAAGTTCAACATTACCTGCACCCTTGTAACCAAAAGTAAAATCAGCGCCAACAACCATATATTTCATATTTAGATTGTCGACTAGAAGCTTTATAAAGCATTCTGGGGCAGTTTCCATAAGCTTTGCATCAAACGGACATTCAACCAAATAATCTAAGCCGTTATTTTCAAGCATAAACACTCTCTCTTTATTTGTAATAAGAGAAGGTGTTTTATCATTTGAAACAATGGCTCTTGGAGTATTTGTAAATGTCACAAGACATGAACTAAGTCCATCCTTTGATTTGCTGATAATATCAGAAGTTAAAAGATGATGTCCCTTATGAATACCATCAAACTTGCCTACAGTGATTGCTGTAGGAGTAGAAATTTTAGCGTCAAATAATGAATGTAAATATTCCATAGTTTATTCCGTTCCTTCGAGAAAGAACTTCTCCAATGTAAAGATAGAATCCCTGTAAGTATATACTCCCAAAAATCTATTATCAGGTAAGTAAATTCTATATTTATTTTCCTCTTCAAATGAGCTTACAGCTTCTGCAAAAACGTGAGTATCAGGAATTGGAGCACCGTTTATAGCATGCTTAATAGCGTCCTCAGTAGGAACAACAAATACAGTCCCCATTCCCTCAAAGGCATGATCTATAGGCATCATAATGCCATCGATATTGCCTGCTTTAACTATTCGCTCTATTTCATCTAAGGTGTGAGCATCACTAATATCAAACATGCTCACTTTTGTACGAACAAGAGACTTCATGGCGCAACCACAGCCTAATGCCTCTCCTACATCATGACAGATAGACCTAATATAGGTGCCTTTGCCGCAATGAACTCTTATTGTAACTAATGGCAATTCCATAGAAATAATATCTATGCTAAAAACCTGAACAGGACGAGGCTTTCTTTCAACCTCCTTACCGGCTCTGGCAAGCTCATAAAGCTTTTTGCCATTAACCTTTAATGCAGAATACATAGGTGGAACCTGCATGATATCACCAACAAAGGAATCCAAGGTGTTTTTAACCTGTTCCTCTGTCACATCTACAGATTTGCGATTTAGAATACGACCACTCATATCGTAGGTATCAGTCTCAATACCAAGCTGCATGACACACTCGTAAACCTTATCTTTATCTGTAAGCATATCGCAAAGCTTAGTAGCTTTGCCAACACAAACCGGAAGCACACCTGTGGCGTCTGGATCAAGAGTGCCAGTATGTCCGATTTTTTTTATTTTTAATATACCACGAAGCCTGGCAACCACATCAAATGAAGTATACCCGGCTTCTTTATAGACATTGATTATGCCACTATTCATTTAATATAATCCTAACTCTTTAAGCTGTTTTTCAACCATAGAAACGATATTATCGATAACGTCCCATGGTCTATCGGTATCTACTGAAAAGCCAGCTGCTTTTTTGTGGCCGCCGCCTCCGTAAACACCTGTTATAACTGTTAAATCTACATCTCCAGTTGCTCTAGTGCTTCCCTTGAAATCTCCATCAGCAAGCTCATATAAAAATACAGCAACCTCAACACCTGTTGTATCACGAAGCTGTTGAACAATGCCTTCCAAATGCTTGCTTTCAGCACCAAATTCTGCCATATCCTCAGCTGTAATAACAGCTGCAATTACCTTGCCATCAAGGTATGTTTTGCACCCCAATAAAGCCTTACCAAGCATACGATTTTGAATCATTGTCTTAGCAAAATATGTGTCAGTGCAAATTTTTGGATAATCGATGCCCTTAGTCATAAGGAAGCCTGCAGCCGCCATAGTAGCTTCTGTAGTACATGAATATTGGAAAACACCTGTATCGTGGATGATTCCTAAATATAGGCATTCTGCAATATCCTTAGTGATTTTCTCCTTACCAATTTGATTATAGACTAATTCGCATGTAGAACTGTCATCTGGAATAATGTAGCTAAATTCCGAAAATCCATTATTGCTGAAATGATGATCGATACACACTGTATGCTTTGCTTTCTCAAAGAAATTAAAAGCATCTCCAAGTCTTGAGCCCTCTGAACAATCAAGAGCTATATATAAATCGAAAACAGTGTCATCTGAAACAGTATGTATATCCTGAATCTTATCAGCATTCTTTAAAAATTTGAAAATGTTTGGAATGGGATCAAGATAAACATGAGCTTCCACATTAGGATAGTAAGTAACTATATAATTGTACATAGCAAGGCAAGAACCTACGCAATCTCCGTCAGGTCTGATGTGCCCGCTTATACCTACTGTCTTTGCATTTGCCAAAAGCTCATGTAAATTATCTATCATATTCCCGTCTCCAATTTAATATATTTTAGTTTTCTTCGCCGTTCTGCTCTCTTTCATGAAGAGGAGCATTGACTTCATCAATAAGCTTGCTCATCTTTGCAGCATATGCAATAGACTGATCACTAACAAAAGTAATCTCTGGAGTGTTTCTAAGATTTACTCTGTGAGCAAGCTCTCTGCGGATGAATCCAGCAGAGCTTTTAAGACCCTCGAGAGTCTTTCTGGCAGCCTCATCATCCCCAAGAACTGAAATATAAGCCTTGCAAGTCTTAAGGTCAGGAGCGACCTCAACAGATACAACGGATGTAACTGGTGAAATGCGAGGATCCTTTACCTCAAGACGAATAATATTGCTAAGCTCACGCATAACTTCTTCGTTTATACGTGTATTTTTAACTGAATTTTTTCTCATTATCTAGGTACCTCTACCATGATGTAAGCCTCGATAATATCCATCTCCTGAACATCGTTGAAGTCTTCAATTACGAGACCACACTCAAAGTTTGCCTTAACTTCCTTGACGTCATCCTTAAATCTCTTAAGAGAACCAAGCTTGCCTTCGTGAATAAGCTCACCCTCGCGAGTTACACGGACCATACAGTCTCTCTGGAAGTAACCATCTGTAACATATGAACCAGCAATGTTACCAACACCAGAAGCCTTAAAGATCTGACGAACTTCAGCATGACCGATAACTTTCTCCTCGTAAATAGGATCAAGCATACCCTTCATAGCAGACTCTACATCGTTGATAGCATCGTAAATAACCTTGTAAAGACGAAGATCTACACCTTCTCTATCAGCTGTAGCCTTTGCCTGTGGATCGATACGTACGTTAAATCCAATGATGATTGCATTTGAAGCAGATGCAAGAACTACATCGGACTCGTTGATTGTACCAACACCACCGTGGATTGTCTTAACAACAACCTCATCGTTTGAAAGCTTCTCAAGTGACTGCTTAACAGCCTCAACAGAACCCTGAACGTCAGCCTTAACAATGATATCAAGTTCCTTAAGATTTCCTGACTCAATCTCGCTAAAGAGTGCGTCAAGAGACATCTTAGACTTAGTCTGCTCAACAAGCTTGTTCTTGTGCTCTGCAACGAATGTATCTGCAAATGCATGTGCTTCCTTTTCAGAATCAAATGCCATTAATACCTCACCTGCATTTGGAACCTCAGAAAGACCAAGAATCTCTACAGGAACAGATGGACCTGCGCTCTTTACACGAGCACCAGTGTCATCAAGCATTGCACGAACCTTACCATGACAGCTACCGCAGGCAACAGGATCACCAACGTGAAGTGTACCCTTCTGAACAAGTACAGTTGCAACTGCACCACGTCCCTTATCAAGCTGAGCCTCGATAACAAGACCACGAGCCTTACGATTTGGGTTTGCCTTAAGTTCAAGTACTTCTGCTGTAAGAAGAATCATTTCAAGAAGGTTGTCGATACCTTCCTTTGTGTGAGCTGAAACTGGACAGAATACTGTGCTTCCACCCCAATCCTCTGGGATAAGCTGATACTCTGAAAGTTCCTGCTTAACTCTATCAATATTTGCATTAGGCTTATCAATCTTGTTGATTGCAACAATGATTTCGATACCAGCAGCCTTTGCATGGTTAATAGCCTCTACTGTCTGTGGCATAACACCATCATCAGCAGCAACTACAAGGATAGCGATATCTGTTGAGTTAGCACCACGCATACGCATAGCAGTAAATGCTTCGTGTCCTGGTGTATCAAGGAATGTGATATCCTGTCCATTAATAGATACTGTATAAGCACCGATGTGCTGTGTGATACCACCAGCCTCACGGTCTGTAACCTTAGTATCACGAATAGCATCAAGAAGTGATGTTTTACCGTGATCTACATGACCCATTACACAAACAACAGGTGGACGTGTTGGGAAGTTTGATGTATCTTCTTCCTCTTCCTTAAGAAGCTCTGCGATAACATCTACCTTTTCCTCTTCTTCACAGATACAGTTGAATTCGAGAGCGATTTCTTCAGCCTTTTCAAAATCAACTTCCTGGTTAACTGTAACCATTGTACCCTTCATGAAAAGAGTCTTAACAACTGCAGATGCCTGAACCTTCATCTTGTCAGCAAGATCCTTGATAGTGATTCTCTCAGGAATTGTGATTGTAAGAACTTCGTCCATGTTACGCTCTGGAGCCTTTGGAGCATTGTTCTTTTTCTTCTTTCCACCATTCTTTTCAAGATTGATGTAACGCTCCTGCTTCTTGCCGCCTAAGTTGTTTTCTCTATCGTTGTTCTTCTTTTTCTTGTCATCGCGACGACCGCCCTTTGAGTTTGAAGAAGGTGCCATATCAGGAGCAGTTGCCTGCTGTGATGGACGATTGTTTCTTCCTGCTGATGGTCTGTCGTTGTTTCTATCGTTTCTGTTTCCAGGTCTGTTGTTATCGCGTCTGTCGTTGCGATTTTCGTTGCGATTATCGTTTCTGTCTCTTCTATCGTTACGCTCTGGACGCTCTGAACGCTCTGAACGCTCTGGGCGCTCGTTTCTATCCTGCTTCTTTGCTGGACGTGTGTTTTCCTGTCCCTCAGCTGGCTTCTTCTTTGATACAAACTCAGTATCAGTAGACTGTGCAGATGCACGCTGAGATGGACGAACACCATCAGCAAATGAACGTGGTCTGATTGGTCCTCTAGGCTGCTGAGGCTGCTTCTCGCGATTGTTATCACGATTATCATTTCTCTCGCCTCTAGAAGAATTATCAGAGCTACGACGTCTTCTGTCATCACTTCCACGAGTAACAACGAAAACGTTCTTTTTCTTCTTTACTGGGTTTCCGTCTTTATCTACAGGACGTGGCTTTTTAGCCTTTGGAGCTTCAGACTTGGAGAAGTTCTTGCGAATTTTCTCTGCCATATCGTCCTCCACACCACTCATTGCTTTTGCTTCTATTCCATTAGAGCCAAGGAAAGCAATAATATCTTTACTTTCTTTTCCAAGCTCTTTGGCTAATTCATGTACTTTAATTTTTGCCATCTAATATCCTCCTCATCAAGCTTTATCTATCTTATCAAGGATGCTTAAGGATAGATTTTCATCGCACACTACGATTGATGCCCGATATTCTTTTCCAATTGCATGACCTAAAGATTCTTTAGTTCCGTATTCTATGTATTTAACATCATAGAACTCACACGAATTTGAAAATGATTTCTTAGTGTTATCTGAAGCATCGCCAGCAACAATACAAAGAAAACCACTGCCTTCTTTAATGGCTTGCTCACATGCAAATTCACCACTAACAAGAGCTCCAGCTTTCATTGCTATGCTAATCATATTAAGTGCTTTATCTGTCATTTTCTAACTCCGTATATAAAATATTAAATACCTCTTCATTAACTGCCTGTCTAAGGGATCTGTTTAAAGATTTTTTCTTTAACGCAGAATCCAGACAAGATTTGCTTCTGCAGATGTATGCTCCACGTCCCTGCGCCTTATAGCTTTTATCAAGCTGAACACCCTGAGACGTTTTAACCAATCGAAATAATTGGTTCTTTGGAAGCATTTGCCCGCAAGCAACACATTTTCTAAGAGGTAGTTCTTTGACTTCCATTACTCTTCCTCAGACTCTGCAGCATCAGACTCTACATCAGCGTCCTCAGCATACTCGTCCTCGTCGTAGTACTCATCCTCATCATAGTACTCGTCATCATCGTAATCTTCTTCGTAATCAAGGAAATCACCAGCTTCCTTAGCCTGTGTTTCGCTCTTGATATCGATTTTGAAGCCTGTAAGACGAGCAGCAAGACGAGCATTCTGTCCTTCCTTACCAATTGCAAGTGAAAGCTGGTAATCAGGAACAACTACGCGTGCGCTCTTTTCATCAGCGTCAGCAACAACTGCAACAACCTTTGCTGGTGAAAGTGCATTTTCAATAAGGTATGCTGGGTTCTCATCCCACTCTACGATATCGATTTTCTCGCCACGAAGCTCATTAACGATTGCGTTTACACGTGCACCGTTTTGACCTACGCATGCGCCAACTGGATCTACATCCTCGTCGTTTGACCAAACAGCAATCTTTGTACGGCTACCAGCCTCACGAGAGATTGACTTGATTTCTACGATACCATCGCGAACCTCGGAAACCTCCTCTTCGAAAAGCTTCTTAACGAGCTCTGGATGTGTACGAGATACAAGGATACGTGGTCCCTTGTTAGATGTCTTAACTTCTACGATATAAACCTTGATACGGTCCTGTGGCTTGTAGAACTCTCCCTTAACCTGCTCAGACTCTGCAAGGAATCCCTCGAGCTTTCCAAGGTTAACATGGATATTGTTTCCTGAGAAACGAGTAACAACGCCCGTAACAACCTTGTGCTGAAGCTCATAGTACTCCTCGTAAAGAACCTTACGTTCTTCCTCACGGATTTTCTGTGTGATTGTGTTCTTAGCTGCTGTAGCTGCGATACGACCAAAGTCCTTTGACTTTACTTCGATATTGAGAACATCACCAATCTGATGCTTACCATTGATGTTCTGAGCATCAGCAAGTGAAATTTCCTCAACAGGATCCATAACCTCATCAACTACTGTCTTTGCAAGAAATACATGATATGCGCCAGTCTCTCTGTCGATTTCAACTGTAGCATTATCTGCCTTTCCATAATTGTTCTTACATGCAATAAGAAGTGAATTTTCGATTGTCTCGATTAACACGTCCATGCTGATATTTTTCTCTTTTGCGAGATCTGTAAGAGCATCCCAAAAATCATTTGTATTAGCTGCCATTATTTCCTCCTATTTCTACTAGAAATCTATTGATAATTTGATTTGTGCAACATCTGATCTATTAAACACCTCTGTACCATCTTCGAATTCGATTGTAAAAGTATCTTTATCGAAGGCCTTAAGTGTTCCAGTAAATTCCTTAGCACCATTAACTGGCTTGTATGTCTTAATATCAACATCAAGTCCAATGGCTTTTTCAAAATGCTTATCTTTCTTTAATACTCTGCCAAGACCTGGTGAACTAACTTCGAAGATATAACCTTCGTCTCCACCAATCTGTGGCTCTGCGTCAAGTAAATCGTTCATGCGACGGCTTACATCTACGCAATCATCAATTGTGATACCACCTTCCTTGTCGATGTAGGCTCTAAGATAATAATCTGTGCCCTCTTTAACGTATTCAACGTCATAGAGCTCAAAGCCCATCTCATCAAGAATAGGAGTTATCAATTCTTCCGTACGTTTTTCGTAATCGGTGTGTTTTGACATAAATGTCCTCCTTATTCAGTTGTGCATGTTAAAAGTGAACAAACATAGTAAAAGAGAGAGCTAAAACGCTCTCTCTTTCGGTCGCTCTCTTCAATAACAATAATCATTATATCAGAATTATTTGATTTTTCAAGCTTTTTAGGAAAAACCCATATTAATGATGGAATAAACGAAGTCCAGTAAATGACATAACCATTCCGTACTTGTTACATGTCTCAATAACATTGTCATCACGAACAGAGCCGCCTGGCTGAGCTACATACTTAACACCAGACTTATGGGCACGCTCAATATTATCACCAAATGGAAAGAAAGCATCACTTCCAAGTGCTACATCAGACATCTTATCAAGCCATGCGCGCTTTTCTGCTCTTGTAAACTCGCTTGGTCTTGTTTTAAATGTCTTCTGCCATACATCATCTCCGATTACATCCTCGAATTCATCTCCAATGTAAAGGTCGATTGCATTATCTCTATCAGCTCTCTTGATTCCATCAACGAAATCAAGGTTAAGAACCTTTGGAGACTGACGAAGCCACCAATTATCTGCCTTCTGTCCAGCAAGACGAGTACAGTGAATACGTGACTGCTGACCAGCACCAATACCGATTGCCTGACCATCCTTTACGTAGCAAACAGAATTAGACTGTGTATACTTAAGAGTAATCATTGCAATGGCAAGATCAATCTTAGCCTGCTCTGTAAGCTCTTTATTGTCTGTAACAATATTTGAAAAGAAGTTGTCATCAATGACAAGCTCATTTCTTCCCTGTTCAAATGTAATACCAAATACTTCCTTACGCTCAAGCTGTTTTGGAACGTAGTTTGGATCAATTTTGATTACTGCATAGTTGCCGTTTTTCTTAGCTTTAAGAATTTCAAGTGCTTCTGGCTCGAAACCAGGTGCAATAACACCATCAGAAACCTCTCGCTTAATAAGCTTTGCTGTAGCAACATCACAAACATCAGAAAGTGAAATGAAATCACCAAATGAAGACATTCTGTCTGCACCTCTTGCTCTAGCATATGCATTTGCAAGTGGAGTAAATTCCATATCTAAATCATCACACCAGTAAATCTTGCGCTCTACGTCTGAAAGAGGAAGACCCACAGCAGCGCCTGCTGGTGAAACATGCTTAAATGATGTAGCAGCTGCAAGACCAGTAGCCTTCTTAAGCTCAGAAACTAACTGCCAACCATTAAAAGCATCTAAAAAATTAATATAACCTGGCTTACCAGAAAGGACCTCAATTGGAAGATCCCCATCTTCCATATAAATACGTGAAGGCTTCTGATTAGGGTTACAACCATACTTTAATTCCAATTCTTTCATTACAAAATCCTCCAAAATACAAAATTATTTATTCTTGTTTATGATACGGGTTTCTACGGCTCCGGTTGCGATATCGATGTAGCGTACAAAAAGTGAAACCTTATTATCTTCATTAAGGTTCTCCCAAATGAGTGCTGTAAACTCATCGATGTTTCCCTTTATTTCAATTGGTGTTGGCTCTCCCTCATATGAAGGAAGTGGATTGCCATCATTCATATATGTGTGAATAAATCGGCCTGAACCAGCCTTAGGATTAGAATAATCAAAAGTGTATCTGTTACATGAATCGCTATCGCCCATGTTTGATTTAAGAATTGACATTAAATAATTGAATTCACCATTTTCAATGTGAATAAGACCTGAAATACGAGGTGTAAAGTTTGGACCATCTGGCTCGAACTCACGTAGACGAAGTGATTGCTCAAATGTCTTTCCTTTCTTCATCTCTTCGTAAATAGTGTCTGTCTGGTCTCCATTTGTAACAATGGTATCATTTCCGAGCACTCGCACTGGTGCATAAATAATAAGAGAAGGATCTGTAAGCTTTGAAGGATCGAAAGCCTGTGTGCGAATACCCTCACCGTCCTCTACGAATACTCTGTTTCTGGAATTCTCAGAACGCCCCATAATAAAATAAGCAGAGACAGCCTTGGTTCCGTCTTCCGAACGACCAATGACAATGCCTCTGCCAGGATACGTGGTTTCTGATAATTCTCTTGCTAAAGATTTTACTACCATGGGTTCCTCCTTTAATACATTTTCCGCAAAAATTATAACCGAACAACATCTCAAAGTCCACCATATTTTGTTTGTTATTTCCATTTATATTCACAACTTTTTCAAACAAATGGATTAAGCTTTATATACACGATTATGAGGAGCATATAATGAATAACGTAACAAGTTATGAAGATTTTTCAAAAAAGAATTATAGAAAGATAAACGGTTATATAAACATCTGTCTATGGATTGGAATATCTATAGGTCCGCTTATGGCCATTCCTATTGCACTGGGCATAATTCATAGCATAGATTATTTCGACTGTCTATTTTTATCTGTAATCATCCTACTACTTGCTGCAATACACCGTTTTGCTATATACAAATTTCCAGATTCTAAAAATACAGCAATCTTTGCATTAGTTTTGCTAGATATTTTTTTATATTTCTTGAATTATTCTCATTTCGCAATAAAGCTTACCTGGTTTTTGGTACCTTTATTAAGCATATTATATGTAAACAAAACTATTTATTTGTTTACGTCATTATTTAACTATATGATGATGACACTTGCCGCATATGAAACTGCCCCTTTCTATGCAGCTAGAAAAGCTGGAAACATAAGTCCAAAAATGGAATTCAAAGGCTGCATGACCGGATACACCATAGAAGCAATACTTATGTTTATTGTTGGATACGTAATACTCGAAGTATCTATAAACTATATGAAGCAGCTGATGGAGAAATTTCTGGAAATACGTGATCACGAAAAAGATATGCAAGAGCAAATGAAAACTCTTCGCTCAATGGCTGAAATTTATAATAACGTTAATCTTATAAACTTTATTAACTCTACGGAAATTTCACTGCGTGATGAAAACAAGGTTGAGCACAAAATAGAAATGCCACATCAGAATCACACAATAATGACTCAATCTATTAGAAAATTTGTTGTACCTGAGCAATTAGACGATTTTTGGAAGTTCACTGATATCACCACAGTTCGAGCAAGACTAACAAATAAAAAGATTTTATCAAGCGATTTCATCAATGCTACATATGGTTGGTTTCGAGCTCAGTATATTGCCGTTGATGAGACGGCAGATGGAATTCCAAATATCGTTATATTCACTACACGAAATATCGATGAAGAGAAACGCCGAGAGGAGCATCTGATAAACATTTCCTTAACAGATGAACTTACAAGACTGTTCAATAGACGTTGTTACGATGAAGATGTAGAATTATATAAAAAAGAAGGCATGCATGAAGACTTTGTTATCTTCTCAGTGGATGTTAATGGCCTAAAGAAAGCAAATGACACAATCGGACATGCAGCTGGTGATGAATTAATTAAGGGCGCTGCAGATTGCTTGCAATCAACTATCGGCTCCTTTGGTAAGACCTACAGAACCGGCGGCGATGAATTCTTGGCAATACTACACACTAACAATCCTGGGCAGATAGTAAACGATATAAAGGCGAAAGCAGCCCAATGGAGAGGTTTATTAGTAGATAGGCTTTCACTTTCAGTAGGATATGCAGCTTATGTAGATTCACAAGATGCATCTATAGAGGATCTGGAGCATAAAGCAGACAAGCATATGTACGAAGACAAAAATAGATATTACAAAGAAAATGGCATTGACAGACGTAAATAATTGCATGATAAAAGCTGGCCCTTAAGGACCAGCTTTTATTTTATATTATGTAGTTGTATTAAATTTGCTAATCATATCATCTGCAGATAGAGAATAATCTCCACTGTTAGTATATGACTTACGACCAGTGATACTAGCAAGTTCATTGCCTGCATAGGAATTAGCCATTGATGACTTGGTGGCTACCTGATAAGCATAGCTACCAGTTCCGTTAAACAAATCCTTTACATAAGTCATATTAGCTTTATTCTTTAGGAAATCTTCATCAACATTAAGATGATTCTTATTATCTATGGTAATTCCAGCCTTTCCAAGTGTCTGTGCTGTCTTGGCTGAAGTTGTAACCATTGCGGCAACCTGTGAAAGAATTCCTGTACTCTCTGATTTCTGGCCACTATCTACAAGCTCATTATATGCATCTGCAAAGCCTTTTATAGCGCTATAAATCTTATCTTTGTCATAGTCCTTTGTAACGTTTCCTTCATCGTCAGTAGATTCGACCTGATTCCAAATGGAATTCTTACCTTTTGCTAAAAGCTTATCTGTAGCTTTGCTCAAATCTGATGAATCATTTCTAATCTCACTCAAATTAGAGTCTGCAATCTTTGACTTTTTAGATGTGTCAGACTTTAGGTTTCCATCATTATCATACTTTGAATAATATGACTTAACCAACTTTCCATATGAACCTGATTTAATCTGAGATAAACTTGTAAGAGAACCCTCTAGTCCTCCAAACATTGAATTCACGCCAGATGAGCTGTTGCCACCAAACAATGAATATATAGAATTGTTTCCAAATGAATTAATAGTTAAAGACATAAACATCACTCCTTTGAAAATAAAACATGAACATCCTTGTTCTACTGTTTTGTCTCTTACTTACATTTATACTTATTAATATAATAACAGGGACATGTGAAACTTTTGTTAAAACATATCCCATATTTTTATAATCTTACAGAAACCCCTTGATTCCTAAGATATTTCTTTAAATCAACGATTTCCAGTTCCTTATAATGGAATAAAGATGCCGCAAGAGCCGCGTCAGCACCACCAATTGTAAGAGCATCCTTGAAATGCTCCATATTGCCAGCACCACCTGATGCAATAACAGGAATATTTACAGCATCAGAAACAGCCTTAGTAAGTTCCAAATCAAATCCTGCTTTTGTACCATCACAATCCATAGAAGTAAGCAGAATCTCACCGGCTCCAAGCTTTTCGCACTTAATAGCCCATTCTACTGCATCTATACCGCAATCTAATCTACCGCCGTGCTTATAAATGTTAAAGCCTCCATCAAGACGCTTCTTTGCATCAATAGCAACAACAACACATTGGCTGCCAAATTTATCAGCAGCATCTGATATGAGACGAGGATTATCAATTGCAGCAGAATTGACAGAGATTTTATCTGCCCCCTCTCTTAGAAGAGCTTTGAAATCATCTACAGTACGAATACCACCGCCTACAGTAAAAGGAATAAATACCTGTTCTGCAACTCGACGAACCATATCCACAACTGTATTTCTACCATCAGATGAAGCTGTAATATCAAGAAATACTACTTCATCCGCGCCTGCTTTATCGTAAGCTGCTGCGATTTCTACAGGGTCCCCAGCATCTCTTAAATCTACGAAATTAACACCCTTAACGACTCTTCCATCTTTGACGTCCAAACATGGGATAATACGCTTTGTAAACATAACAATTCTCCTATAGAACAAACAACTAGCAACAGAATTAAATCTCTGCAAAGTTCTTCAGAATCTGAAGTCCTACAGATGATGATTTCTCTGGATGGAACTGACAAGCAAATATATTGTCTTTCTCAACAGAGGCATGAATATGACATCCATACTCAGTAGTAGCTTTAACAATAGAGTCATCCTTTGCTTTCAAATAATACGAATGTACAAAGTATACAAATGAACCCTCATCTATACCATTAAACAAACGTCCCTGATTAGGGTAGTCCAGTGAATTCCAGCCAATGTGTGGAACCTTTAAGCCTGGTCCATCAGGAATTCGCACAACCTCTCCATTAAGTAAATGAAGTCCCTCAACCCCTGGAGATTCTTCGCTTGAATCAAATAATAGCTGTAAGCCTAAGCAAATACCAAGAAATGGCTTGCCACTTGAGACATAGTCCTTTATAGCCTTATCAAGCTCGTATTTTTTTAAATGGTCCATAGCATCAGCAAAAGAGCCGACCCCTGGTAATACAACATGGTCGGCTTTTTTAATTACACTAAAATCCCTGGTAAGGATAGTGTCCTTACCAAGGATTTTAAATGCTTTTTCTACACTTTTAATATTTCCTGCATCGTAATCTAGTATCGCAATCATAAATCTGGTAAACCTAAGCTTCTCAGCACCTTTCTAAGTTCTATTGTATAGTAGTGTCGGTTTGGCTGATTATATATAGCTAAGGCTTCTTCTTCTGATAAACCAAAGGTCTCAGAAAGTTCAGAAATCATAGTAGCGCCATAGGCATCATATTGGTCTGCAATGCCATATTCTGCGGCGTCATCCTTGTATTTTTCGTATCTTCCAACACCTATAATCAAGGAGTCTAACGCATAATTATATTGCTCATACTGAATAAATGCTTCGTATTGCTGCTGGCAAAGCTGTAAATCAGCAAGAGTTCTTGCTTGATTTCTGAGTAAGGCCACATCCTCGTCGGATAAATCAAAACCATTAAGCTTTTCATATGCGGCTATATAATCGCCTGCTTCAAACAATTCATTAGCCTGTGCCATATGACGCTTAATACCTGTAAAGGTCATCCCAACCATTACTACACCAATTATTGATATAGATAATACCAAAAATATGGCAATAATGGAAATAGGAATTTTTGGAGAATTATCAGGTTCCTTTGGTTTCTTCTCTTTTTTAGGTTTTGGTTCCTTTGGTTTCTTCTCTTTAGCTTTTTCTTTCTTGGCAGCTTCTTTTTCTTTTTTAGCCGCTTCTTTTGCAGCTTTCTTTTCCTCTTTAAGTCGTTTTTTCTTTTCCTTTGGATCTTCCTCAGGCTCTGGAACTATTGGATTTCCTTCTTCATCATAGGTAATCTCAACAGTAGTATTTTTAGCGGCTTCCTCGGCCAACTCATCCTCATCAGGAGGACCAAATAATATAAGTAAAAGCTTCTGGATAATAGGATTAGGTTCTTTCTTGCCCTTTTCACCTTTTTCTTTTTTATCTTTTTTCTTCTTCTTTTTCTTTTTACCCTTGCTGTCTTCTTCCTCTTCTTCAGGTTCAGATTCTTCAGCAGATTCATCAATATCTGCAGCTTCACCAGCACCTTCTTCATCACCACTTAAAAGTGATTGAATATCAAGAAGATCCTCATCGTCTCCTTCAAGAAGATTTTCAAGATCCAAATCTCCATCACCAGACAAATCAGGCTCTTCTCCATCCCCGTACTGTGCTTCATCTAAAGCATCCATCTCATCAGGAAGGAATTCTTTAAGGGAATCATCGAGAGGTTCTTCCTCTCCAGAATCCTCGATTATATCATCTAAAGATAATCCAAAATCATCAGAATCATCTGTATCTACAGGACTTTCCTCATCTAATGGAGCATCCTCTGGCTCTTCAATAAAATTAGATAAATCGATTTCCCCATCATCAGGTATCTCTATTGGCGAATCATCAGCTGCCAAATCAATCTGTGGTTCATCATCTTCAAGAATATCTTTTAAACTAAGCTCATCCGAATCATCATCTGATTCTTCTACTTCAGGTTCTAAAGATTCAAACTCTTCTGAAGACTCTTCCTCCTGAGGTGCTTCTTTAGGCTCTTCCTTAATTTCAGGAACTGATTCATCAAGTTCATCCTGAGCTTTATTTACAACCTTTTTTATATTATTAAGAAGAGAATCGACAACGCCTTCTGAATCAGGCAATTCTCCTGTCTCTTGGAAGATGCGTTCCTCCTCATCAATTTCCTGTTCAAAATTACTAATAAATAAATCTACATCATCTGTTTCTAATTCTTCTTCAAATTGGCGCAAAAAATCCTCCTCAGAAAGAACTTTTCTGAGGTATGGATGGGAAGTCTTAGTCTGTGCTTGAGAAGAATCTATTCCTGTTGCAGTAAGAAAATCCTCATCAGGAGCAACAGCCTTACGGCTTTCAACAACCTGCTGTTGCTTCTTCATAGCATTTTCCTGGACCTGCATAGCATCAGTCTTAGCCTTATTTATTGAATTTAATAGTCCATCTAAGTAGTCTTCTGACTGAGACATCTACATGTCCTCCCTTAAATTTAATTAAGGGGTATGCAAAGCACACCCCTTATCTTTTTAATTATTAATTGCCTTTACGAACACTTTCGTATTTAGCAACAAGCTCATCAACAACTGAAATAAGCTTACCAATTTCAGGCTTTGTAAGCTGAGCATCGGCGCCAAGACTTTCACCTTTACGTCTAATCTCATCATTAATAAGAGATGAGAAAATAATAAGCGGAATGTTCTTCATGGTTTCATTTTCTTTAACAAGCTTGCAAAGTCGATGACCATCCATAAGAGGCATCTCGATATCAGTGATAATAAGATGTACATCATCAAGAACTGTACCTCTCTTATGGAACTCAACTAACTTGTCCCAACCTTCCTGACCGTTCATATTGACGATAAGGTTAGTGTAACCAGCCTTCTTCAAGCACTCAACAATAAGTTTTGAAAGAAGTGGTGAATCTTCGCAAAGCATAATAGGTGATTTGCTACGATCCTTTGTCTCGTAATCATCCATTTCTGAAACCTTAAGACCAGTCTCAGGATTGATATCTGTAACTATCTTCTCGAAGTCAAGAATAACAACGAGTCTATCTTCTAATTTAATAACACCTGTTGAAACACCAGATTCATCAGAACTGATAGTTGCATCAGGCTTAATGATGTCTTCCCAAGATACACGATGAATTCCAAGAACCTCATCAACGTGAAAAGCTGTATTTAAACTGTTGAAGTTTGTAATAATGAATAAGCCGTCTGTTTCAGCTTCATCTGTAATATTTAAGCACTTGCGAAGAGAAATGACAGAAATCATAATATCTCTTGGCATGAAGATACCTTCTATAGAAGGATGCGCATTAGGTAGAGGCGTAACTGGTTGATATAACAAAATCTCCCTAATCTTGGCAACGTTAATTCCATAGAAATTTTTGCCAACCTTAAATTCAAGTACTTCGAGCTCGTTAGTGCCCGATTCCAATAAAATATTAGTATCCATGCAAATCTCCTCTCATTTAAATCAATAATATGATTTATATGGTTGTCCCTCTTGTTGTGCCATCACTTGTGATGAATAATTCAAGTGAGGATATATTTTCTACTGACGAATCGCTGAAAAGAAAAACCAAAATAAATGATTTTGAATCTCCAGCTGCCAGTATTCCATCATAATTAGCTAAATCATTTGATAACGGTGTGAACTGTGTATTAGTCTTTGTGCCACCGTTCAATGATAAATTGTATGTTCTTCCTGTATAATTAGAAAAATCTACGGAGGAATCCGATGTATTTTTTGCTTCAATCGAAAGTACTACGTATTTTTTACCAGAGACCTGTGAAAGAACAAAATTATTTGTTTTGTAATCAGAAGTCACATCAAATTCTGAACAAGTAAATTCTACACCTGGTATCTCGATGGCATCAGTCATAGAATATCCTGCATCATCAGAATTCTCTTCAGAAGTTTCATCCTGTGTCTCGTCTGTAACTATCGGTTCTCCAGTCTCTGGATCATATTCGACTTCTGTATTTTCCTCATCAATTACCTCTTCTGTTCCCTCTGAGTCAGCTTCATCCGGCTCATATTCATCATCCAACTCTCCCTCTTTTACACGAGCGTTTGCAATTCCAGTTGTTTGATTTTTATTGAATTTTGAAACAGTTTTAGAGGCATAAGCTGTGATTACCGCCTCTTCTTCCTCTGTCATAGTATACAAAGGTTCACCACAAGCGGTGAAAAGTAGAGAAAAACACATAACCGAAATCAAAAGGAAAAATCTTTTAATTTTCATGCTATCTCCTAGAAGAATAAACTAATCATTAATGGTATGTTAGCATTAATATGTGTATTGTTCAACACAAAAAATCAGAAAATTCTATGAATTTTGTTTGATTTTTGTGTCTTTTGTCAAAGTTAACTCAAACCAAAATTCAACTCCATTTGGTAAGTTTTCAACGCCAAATTTTTCATGCATTAAGTCCATGGTAGCCTTTACAACTGATAAACCTATACCACTTCCGCCATATTCACGACTTCTGGCCTTATCAGCTTTATAAAACTTCTCCCAAATATGCTTAATATCTTTTTTGGCAATGTTATTTCCAGAATTGAATACACTAATTCGAACTTTTCCTTTTTTAACAAAATCATATCGTACATTAATGATGTTTTCATTTAATACATAGTGAATTGCATTACTAATAAAGTTAGTAATAACCTGCTCCACTAAGAATTCGTCTGCATGAACCACACATGGTTCCTTATTGATGAATGAATAGTTAATATTCTGTGCTTCAAAATTGATTTTATTGCTATCAACAACGCTATCAATCATCTCTGTCACGTCGAAATCAACCATATCCATATTCATCTGACCAGCTTCAAGCTGATTAAGAATGAGCATTTCTCTAACCAGTCGATTCATCTTGTTGGCTTCATCAATGATGATATCAAGATAAATCTGGCGGCTGTTCTCATCCTCCATAATGCCCTCCTGCAGACCCTCGGCATAGCCTTGAATAAGGGCAATAGGTGTTTTTAGTTCGTGAGAAACATTAGATACGAATTCTTTTCGCATGTTTTCGTTTTCTTCTCGAACTTCAAGATCATGCTTTAAGCTTTCATTTGCAGTGCGTAGCTGACTAATAGCACGTTTCAATGTAGTAGACATTTCATTAACATGCTCGCCTAAATCATCCATCTCATTATATATAACCTGAGGCGTATACTTTGCTTCAAAATCGAAGTTTGAAATACGCTTCGTTATATCAATTATATTAAATAAAGGTTGCATAAATTTAGCGATTGCAAAATGACTAAATATTGCAGTCATAAGAATCGCAATCATAACCATATATAGGAAAAACTTGTTTGTGATTGAACTAGTATGCTCCATAGCAGATAAAGTAGCTCTGATAAAAACAATGTTGCCATCTGGAAGCAAGCCTAATAGAACAAGATAATCATCCTCTGAACCTGGAAAAGCCTGCTTAAAAATCTCGTAATTATCATTCTTATTAATGACATCCACAGATTCATCGTTTGAAAACATTGAATAATTGAGTTGATTCAATAAAATCTCAGAATTAGTATTAGACGAAATTAAAGGCTCTCCGCTAGCGCCTGTAACAACGCAATTCACAGAAAACCTATCAAATAAGGCTGCTATTTCTGCTTCATAATCTTGTCCATATAAAACACCCTCATTACATTTTTCAGACATGATATCGTAAAGATCTACCATATCATGTCTCTTTGTTAAAACATAATAATCGCCTAAAAAGCAGGATGATAGAATGCTAACAATAACAAGTGAACCAAGTATGATTGCAACTATCAATCCTACAATTTGGCGATTAATTTTATTAGACCTTTGCGTCGACTTCAAATTTATACCCCATGCCCCAAATAGTCTTGATATAGTTTCCCTTATCGTCTAATTTACTACGAAGCTTTTTAACGTGAGTATCGATTGTTCTAGCATCTCCAAAGTAATCATAGTCCCAAACATGATTGAGAATCTTTTCTCTTGAAAGAGCGATTCCTTCGTTGTTGATGAAGTAATAAAGCAACTCAAACTCTTTGACAGAAAGCTCAACTGGAGTTCCATCGTTAGTTGCCACATGTGCATCAACATCAAGCTGAATACCACCAGCCTCAACAACCTTTTTACCGATTGAATCATCTGTGCTTCTTCTAAGAACTGCATTAACTCTGGCCATAAGAATCTTTGGAGAAAATGGCTTGTTAATGTACTCATCAGCGCCAAGCTCAAATCCATTAAGGACATCGTTTTCTTCACCCTTAGCTGTGAGCATAAGAACAGGTATTGAAGAAGTCTCTCTAATTTCTTTCAATACAGCAAACCCATCAACCTTTGGCATCATAACATCCAAAATGATAAGTGATATCTCGCTGTCCATATAGAACATATCGAGAGCCTGTTCACCATTTTCGGCCTCTATGACCTCATAATCCTCTCTTACCAAATAATCCTTGATAAGTTTTCTCATTCGGCTTTCATCATCAGCCACAAGAATTTTGTTTTTAGACATAACACCAACCCCAATCCTTGAAATAATATTATTGTAGTTCCTGTTCCTTCTCCCTGATAGCTTCTTCTCTTTCGGTAAGATCCTGCTCCCAAGAAGAATACTTGTCGATTAGCTTTTCTTCGTAATCGAGTATGGTCGGGCTGTTTATTGTGGTACTCACATAAAACATTCCCAAAACGCAAAGCAACAATGCAATGCATAAAATTAATAGGACCTTGTTGATAGCTTTTAGTCTTTTGATTTCTGAAGAATCATTTGTGACTTTAGCCACAACTTTTTTATCGGCTTTTTCCTTCTTAGCTTTAGATACTTTTTCATCAGAAGATGAATTTGTATCTTCTGTTTTTTCTTCTGGTGTCACGTCTTTAGGGGGTTCTTCTAAAGAATAAACAGGAGGAATATCCTCTGGCGTAAAAACCTCTGAATCTAAAAGATTCTGCCTAAGCTGAGCTAGAAAACTCATACCGATTTCAGTGGAAAACATACGCTGATTCAAAAGCTTTTTATATACAGTGAGCACAGCTTTCTCGTCGCTATCTCTTATCTGCCCCAAGATATACTCAACTGCCTTAAGCTCTTTGGCGGCTTCTTTTGCTTTATTCTCATCATCGAAGATGTATCCACCAATATTATACCTAGCCATATTAATCCTTTAAAAAAATTGTATATAATTATATTAGCAATTTGTACCAAAAAAATCTATCTTTTATTTAATTATTTTCGCAGATTTTTGCTAAACCAAATATTGCTATTACTACTCCTATGAAAGTAATGATTGTACCAAACCATAAAGTTGGTGTTACGCCAATGATTCTTATTAATACTCCACCAAGCAAACTAGAAAGCAAATTACTAAATGTCATAGCAATAGTAACGAATGCCTGGCCCTTTACCGCATCCTGCTTATTCATTATCTCATCTACAAAATGAACAGATGCAGGTATAAAAATGGCAAAAGCCAACGCCTGGAATAACATACTAAAATAAAGTAATCCAACAGAGGTTGCTAAAGTTGTAACTAATATTTTAACCAAATAAAATATAGCTGAAACACCAAGCAACTTAATAGAGCCAAACTTATCTTTAAGCTGATTGAAGAAAATCATAGCAGGAAGCTCAACAATTGCCTGAAGTGCTAAAAGACCTCCATTGCTAGCCTCATTACCACCAACGTTAACAGTAATTTGATATAAGAAATTGTTTATTAAAACATGCCCAAAATAAAAACAAACAACTCCAATAAGGAATACAAAAAACATTTCGTATTTATCAATGAATGCCTTTACCGATTCTAAGCTAAAGTTGTTATCCTTTGATTCATCCGAAAAAGGATCATAATCATCTTGTATTTCAATTCCAGAATACTTCAGTTCTCTATAAATAAGAATAATAACCACAACAAATGTAGCTGATACAACAAAACCTAGAATGGTAACTGCTCTTTCAGTTGTAAGTGTCATGAAATTTCCGGCAAGTAAACTCATTATAAAAAAGAAGAACGAACCACTTGCTCTGGCAACCCCGAAATTCATTTTCACATTATACTTTTCTATATGAAAATTTAATGCATTCAAAAACGGTTGAATCACTGTAGCAACCATAGCACCAATAAAGAATGTAAAGCTAGTTCCAAATCCTTTAGAATTTGTACCAATAGCAAAGAATAAATCCAATGTAACTATAGCTCCAAGCAAAGCTAATACGTCTACAACATCGAAACTAGACGCTTTATCAGTGAGATAAGAAACAACCTGCTGTAGAACTGTTGCCACTAAAAAAGCAATAGCAAACAAAGCCCCTATCCCAACTGTAGAATAGCCTCTGTTTGACAAGTAAGCTGAGCCCATACTAATTGTGCAACACACCATCATCCAATAAAGCCCTTGAGCTATTATGTAGTATAAATTCAGTCTATACTCTCTTGACTCTTTAATTTGAAAAATCATGACAAACTCCTCAAAAAATTTTTAATATATTATGAATTTTACATTTCTAACAATCATTTATGATATATTATTAATGAATTTTTAAAACACCTGAAAGGAAAGAATATATGGCAAAAAAAGTTTTAAAAACCATTCTTATTATTCTATTAATTATTGTTCTTTTATTTGTAGGGTATGTAATTTATGTTTTTGCTTCATATTATCGTTTAGACGATAATCTCGAACTAGAAGTTGAAGGTTCTGCATCTGAAGATACCCTCTCAATCGGCGAAACATACCGTATTACATCAGCAAACCTTGGTTTTGGAGCATACTCTGATGACTATTCATTCTTCATGGATGGTGGCACAGAATCGTGGGCTTACTCAAAAGAAGCTGTCTATGATAACATCAACGGCTCAGTAAATAGTGTAATGTCATTAAGCCCAGATTTAATGCTCTTCCAGGAGGTCGATACCGATTCTACTAGAAGTTATCACGTAGATCAGAAGGAACTTATAATCTCAGATTTAGCTGACGCCAATATTAGCAATGTAAACTACACATTTGCTCAAAATTATGATAGCCCATTTTTAATGTATCCTTTCACTCAGCCTCATGGAAAATCGAAGGCCGGACTTTTAACAGTTTCACCTGCAACAATAACAAGTTCTATTCGACGTTCCCTTCCTATCGAAGAAGGCTTATCAAAATTTATTGACCTAGATAGATGTTATTGCAAGAACTATATTAATCTTGATAACGGCAAGCAGCTTGTTCTATACAATGTTCATTTGTCTGCGTACACAACAGACCCATCAACTGCAGAAAATCAGGTTGTTATGCTTAACGAAGATATGACAGCTGAGGTGGCAGCTGGCAATTACGTTATTGCTGGTGGTGATATGAACAAAGATATGCTTGGCGATTCATCTGCATACTTTGGAACAACAAGTTCAGCAAATTGGGCTCAGCCATTCCCTGAAGATTTATTGTCTGATGACTTTAGCGTAGTTGGTCCACTTGATGAATCAAATCCTGTACCATCATGTAGAAATGCTGATACTCCATACACAGAAGATTCCTTCGTATTAACCATTGATGGTTTTATAGTTTCTTCCAATGTTACGGTTGAATACTCAAATGTATTAGATACAGGATTCAAGTATTCAGACCACAACCCAGTTTATATGGATTTCATTTTGGAATAATCTCAAGCATTCTTTTTGGCACTGCTTGAACTTGTGCCGCAAAGCTTATCAACAGATTTGATGATTTCCTGAATCTCAGGTAGATAGTGCTCATGGTTAATCATGAGCCTATCTATTTCATCTCTTTCTTCTTGAACAATTCTTCGATGATCGTCTAATCTATCCCTAATTTTCTTTCTACGCATAACAAGTCTATGTCTGCATTCCGACATATCCTGTCTATCAACAAGTGCATTAACCTGGTTCAGCCAAATCTTGTCGTCCGCCAATCCTATCTCACCTAAAAGTCTTTCTAGCTTGGAACTGTAGAACTCAAGATCCTCGTTGTTTTGGATATATCTTTGCTGGTCTCTAAGCTTGTCTTGATATTGCTCCCATACATATTGAAGCTCAGCAGATGTCTTAACATAATATCTGTCTTTTGAATACTCCACAGAATTTGTAACATTGACATACTTCATTCGTTCTACGTTAAGCATACTGATAGCTTGATTCAAATGAACAATGGCTACTTTGTTTTCTCGAGCAATGGTATTTTGACGGATAAAAACCACAAATCCACTAACAGCACAAATAAATAAAACTATAAATACCCAAATAGAAATATCAGTCTGGGCTGCATTATACATAGCAAGTAATAAAATAAGCAGCGTCATAAACGATGCAAGAATGGCAACGGCCATCTTTCTAAAGAGTTTAATCTGTCCTTGAAGCTCTTCTCTCTCGATTTCCCATCGGCTTTTTTCACCTTCGAGATAGGCCAGATTACGCTTAAGCTTAGCCTGATATATTTCATCTGAGGCAAATCTGTTGATGATTTCAGGCATATCCGCCTCATCATCAGAGATTACTTCAAACTGCTCTTCAGTGATATTTCGTTGGATTGATCTTGCGTTAACAAGATTATTTTCCAATTCGCATATACGTGATGCAGTATTGCGAAGTTCTTTTGCCTTTTCCTTTGGCAGATTTTCTATGGCTTTTATATCGTTGAGATAGCGAGTAACAATACGATACTCCATCTTCTGACGTTCCATAGCCTTTGTAGACGCAATAATCTGCTCGCAGGAATCTAAAATATAATGCTCAAGCTTCTTTGGGTCTTCCCAGCTATCGATACCTTCGATTTGGGAATAAACTCTATTAAAAGCATCATCAATTTTAGCTGCTCTAAGTTCTTTTTTCTTTTTTCTACTTGAAAAAAATCCCATACATTTCTCCCTTTAGGATATTGGTTAAATCCTGCAGATTTTTATATATTCTTCTTTCCAATTATTGATAACATTTTGAATGGTTTCTTTTGATCCTTGTGATGAATCGCCATAAAGCAAATCATTTATAGCACTATCAAAACCAACAATATCTTCTTTTATTGTGGATCTAGAAACAATTTGTAAAACCTCTTCTACATCACTTCTAGGCACTTGATATTTTGATACATACTCCTCAAAAGCGAGCTTGTCTTTACCACAACGGGCAGCATATAAAAGGCAATAAAGAGTCTGTTTCTTTTGATTTCTTTTGTAGCCTTCGTCAAAACATTTGCTAGCCTCATCAAAGAAGAATAGCTTTGCGAAAGCACATCCTAAATTGTGATAAACATCGCCTTCAACTGTGCGAGGCATAGTCTTTGCAACATCCTCAGCAAGTAAAGTTTCATATTCATAGATAGCATCTACAAGCTTGTTGCCAAGCATAAGTCTATCTGCTCTCAGTTTGCGTCTTTCTGCCTCTGATTTATTTTCAAATGTAGATATTATAGAAAGTGCATCCTTGATTTCTTTGTTTGATGCATAGCCATTGGCGCTTAATATATGACCAACAAAAATATGTAGCGGCGAATTGTTCTGCACCATAGCTTGAAGCTCACTAGCTAGCTTTGGAAACTTGAGCTCTCGTCCTATCCAATTACATAGCTCTGCGTTCATTAATTTGGTAGAAAGCAAATAAACATTATTAAGTATGTAATAACTAAGCTCTTCTAACGAATATACATTCAAAGAAACTTCTTCGATGTAATAAGGTGTAGCTGCTATTGAATTTTTACAATAAATCAATGTACTCATAAACTACCTACTTAATTGAAATAGTGTGTTCCCAGCTTTTGCCAGAGGATGGAGAAATTTCTCCGAATCCTAAATCCGTAATTACGATAGAAACAGCAACATCAGAAATAGGACTTGCTTCTATTCGAAGTCTTGTTGTTCTATTCTCTCTTTTTGGCATATCTGTCAATTCAAGAACTTCTGTGTGCGCCTCTCTTGATTCTGGTCTTTGAATATAGAATTCAAGTTCCGGCTCACCATCCAAAATAACTTCGCATTCACCTTTCGCATCGTACCAGCTTTGGCCGGCATCGATGAGTGTGAAAAATTTCATAACGTTGTTTTCTAAAATCTTTATTGATAGATTTAATTTTAAATCATTGTCACCAATATAAATGAAAGGCCAATCACGCTTACCATCTTTGGTGTATCCAGCATAACAAGCTCCCTTTGAATAGAGGTTCTTGCCCATAAATACCTTACGTCCCTTACAAAGTCTAGCCAAGCTAACCTTCATCCACTCGCCGTCGAAACCGTCTCCCACAAGATAAACTGATGAAAACAAGGTACTTCCAAATGTATCTGCAATAATTTCATCAAATTTTTCATCGCGATTATCAGTAATTTCTCCATGATTGACTACATCAAGTGTAATCATCTGCGGACGAGTGCTTTGATTACGATTCAAGACACAAGAAATCATATTAGAACCACTGTAATCAAAAAGAGCTACACTATACAAAAACAACTCCGGCCTTTGAGAAAGGGCATAGAAATAAAAGCATTCATTACGGTCAATAAGCATAAGCCTATTTGAATCAATGGAGAGTCTGGAAATGATATAGTTCATCAATTCCATGACCTCAAGATTTACCTGATCCACGCAAACAACAAGCTTTTCAATGTCTCCCATGGCAGCCATAGGCCCCGGTATAGCAAATAGCTTATTGAAATAAATAACCATAAGCTCTCTAGCCTGGAAGCTTTCTCCATCAACAAATACTTCCTCGTTCTTTAGAGCCAAGGTATACAAATCATCAACAAGCATAGCTTCTTTTGTACGACTTTTGCTTATAGCCTCATCTCCAAAGAACCACTGTCCCATACCATAGCGTTTAGCAAGCACTGTAGGTATGGAATAGTTCTCTTCGCCAAGAATAGTGCTGACTGTGGCTGGCTCATCCATATTCGATTTATAAATACTAAGAACTGTGCTTCTGGCACTAATATCAATGCCAAGATAAGCCCCCTCAGAATTTCCCATAAATGTCCTCTTTCACCATTAAATAATAGTAAATAAATCTCTTGTAACAGCATCCAAACCCTGATAAGTCTTAAGATCTGCAGCAAGCTCTCCTGCTTCCTCATATAGGTTATGTCTGCTGATGCTATTCATTAAAGCAAATCGCCCATTTTTTACATCTGGCTCTTCGCTCATAACTATTGTGTCGCTTTTCAAAGGATCTTCTGAAAGCTCATCGCAATAGATTTCGTATCTCAGTTCATCCCCATAGAACAAGATAAACTGTTTAACATATAATCCGTCATACATTTCAATCATATCTTCTTCAAGTGGCTCCTGGCCGTTGATAGAGTATGTAATAACAACAGATTTTCTTTTATCGGTAGCAATTTCTATAAAATGCTTATCATACAAATGATATTTTATTTTCAGTTTCTCGTTACAATTTACAAAGAAACCAAAGTATTGGTTGCGTAAAATAGCATCCGCTAACAACATATCCAACATGCTCATATCGTCATCATCCAGGTCTTTTTGCAGACAAAGATATTTAAGAAGAGCAATTCGCATGCTTTCATTAACTGCAAGGCCTTTTTTATATCTATTGTAAATATGTGAGAAAATCTCTTCAGGCACCTCCTGGTGCTCTGATAAGTAGCTATGTGCTTCATATGTTAGGAAGGCTTCTACTATCATTTTATTGTTCTTTCGAGCAATGTATGATTCGAAGACATCCATTATGCCATCACAAAGGAAATCTCTATATAAAACCTGTGTAAGGATTCTTTCAGAGAATTCCACTACATCTTCACCACGCTCATATGCATTGTTATAAATGAGCATCATGGTGTCTGTAGGACCTACAAAGAATTTGATAAGATACTTAATCATATCTCCATGTACAAATCCTTTTTGTACCAAATGAGCTGTCATCAGGATAAGGAAATCATCCGCTTTTTCGGAATCCTGATTTATCATGAATTGGCAAAGCTTTGTGGCAACCTCCGGCCTAAGTTTGGACCCGTTAGTGTGTTGAAGCATATAATAAGCCTCTTCGTATTTACTACGGCTCACAAAAACCTCAAGAACATCTGCTATTACTTCGGCTCTAAGAGACTTAAGATCTGCCTCATGCATAAAATGACGTTCTATCAGCGCTTCCTCATCGTTTTTACGAAGTACGCTGATAATCTTAGGATACATGCTGCGCAAATAATCCAAGGAAATCTGTTTTGAATCAAGGAGCATTTTGATGCTTTCTGAATCCTCTAGATTGTTCAAATCCATCAATACAAAAGCCATGCTCTGTGGCGCCAATTCCTTTAGAGTGTTGAAATATGCTGTAGCATCTATAACATCCTCTTTAAAATAAGCCTCGTCATCAACAAATAAATAACCATCATTATCCTCAAGGAAGAAAACGCCCTCGCTACCAATGTAGTTAACATAGGCCTTGTGATCTGACACATTTGCAATCACAGGTGTCTTGAATTCCTCCTGATATAAGAAGATTCTACGTATATCCGGATTAATAACAGCAAGCTTCTTTTTAAATGCTAATTCAGAAACAAGTTTTGCAACCTCTTTATCAAAAATTCCCATCTCCATGAGACGCTGATAACATACAGCAAGATTGTCATCCAAACGGCCAAGCTTTAACTGCTCAAGGGCAAAGGTTTCAATGGCTGATTCATAATGCTCATATGTATCATTGTCTTCTGCCCTGTGAAGAATAATATTTGCGTAAAGAAGAGCTTTCTTTTCATAAGAAAGGTCATTGTTGTATTTAAAGAACATTGTAAGAAGCTGTGGAAATCTGTCTACCGAATAGGTAGGCATAGCCTCCATATATGCTTCAAAAATGCCTGATACATGTAAATTTGCTTCAATGGCCATCTTAAACCATTTGAAGAATTTCTCTTCGATATAGTTAGCCTTCAAAAGATAAGTAACAATTGCAAGTAAAAACTGCAAATCAGGATATATCTCATAGCATGCTTCAATAATAGGAAGGGCTTTCGGATTGTAAGTTCTTTCTGATTCAATTACGTGAATCATCTGAATAGCAATATCTTTTGAAATTGCATTTTTCTTTCTGGCCCAATTTAAAACCTTGATAGTAAGCTCGTCAAAGGATGATATTAAATATGGATCCTGAACAAAAATATAGTAAGCCTCAATGTAAAGAAGAGGCGAATCAAATCCTCGAGATACCCATTCTGAAATATCCCTAAGTTTTGCTGTAGGGTTCTTAATGTATTCCTTTCTCAGGAACATTAAAAACCAAAAAAGTCGAACATCATCAGGATGCTCAAGATAAATAGACTCTATGTTGCCTGTAAGTCTATCTACATAAGACTCTTCCCTTTCAATAAGGGTGCAAATGTAAAGTAGAAAAGCCCACTCTGTACTGCCCTTGTCTTCAATAGTACGTTTCAAATCCTGGATAATCCAAAGAGCTTCTTGCTTTTGATTGTTTGTTACATAAACAAGCGCTCTCATCAAAAGGGTAAAGTTATCTTCCTCGTCCTCTTTTGAAATTGCATCCAACACAGCCAGTGTCTCCTGACACCACTGTCCAGTAGTGATTTTACGAAGTCTAAAATCTTCGTAAAGGCGACATGCCTTAAGAATCTGCATATCCTTCAAATGTTTTTCAGAATCTAACGTAGCATCTTCCTTTAAAGAGGATGCAATTATAGTAATTTCCTTATGAATGCCTCTGTAATCAAAGGAAATCTTTGCATAATTAAGACCTTCATGCATTCTATCTTTGTGAATGTAATAATTCATATTGAAAATAGAACCAAGGAAAAAGTCTGAAGTAATGTGTTCTTTTTCAACTGAAACAAAATCCGCATCACATGATACTTTTATATCTATGTAGCCCCAGGTAGAACGAACAAGCTCTATTTCGCCGCGAATATTTTCATTAACTTCGTAGTATTTGTCGCATCTCTCCTGAATGTCGAAAGACATCTTTGGCTTAAGTCCTGTAGATACAAGAAATTCATCTACATTAACAGCTGCAATTGGAGCAGCTTTAAAGCCTCGATATAATAATCTGGTGCGTTTATCCAAATCAGAAATAAATTCTGCAAATCGATCTGAATAGAATACAGAAACTGCCTCGCTAAAATGATTCTGAGCAAGCTCTGCAAAAGCTTTTAAATCGTGAATTTCCCCAACAGATGTAATTAATGGTCGAGTTGCATAAGTAATGGTAAAAGGAATATGTTTTTCAACCCCTACCGCAACAATAATAAACTCGCCAGAAAGAGTCTCTGATGATTTGAAATTGAAATCATCAACAGTATATTCAACACGAACATTTTCCTTATCGAACCAAGGGTCACTAACCTGCACGTATGGGTTTGTGCAATAGACTACGCCCCTGATTTTAACGTTATTAAGACTCTTAAAGAAGAAATTGCCTTTAAAAGTATCGCCCACATAGCAAGTTTCTTCTATCTGTTCTCTTTCGAATTCTATATTTGGTTTTAAGTCATCGAATTTATCCTCTGATATTCGATAGATTCTTTTTCTCAAAACATTCTTCCTCTACATTCCAAGGATTTAGGTATACACCCACTAATCCTAGCATATTCTTTTCAAATTATAGCACAACATGTTGTGTTTTCAAACGAAATAGAAACAAAAAGATGGATATTTATTAAACGTGGTGCTACTATATAAAAAACGAGGTGATAGGCATGATTAAACACAAAGACCACTTCCACGGAAGTGATTTAGAAAAAATTGAAAAAATCTATGGAATCAAAAAAGAAAATATCATTAGCTTCTCTGCTAATGTTAATCCTCTTGGGATTTCTCCAAAATTAAGAGAAGGAATCAAAGAGCAAATCGATTGCATTACAACATATCCTGACAGAGATTATATGCAGCTCCGCCAATGTATTGCAGACTACTGCTCTACAGAAGTTGAAAATATCATTGTAGGAAACGGTTCTACAGAGCTGATTTCCCTATTCATCCAGATTCAACAGCCTAAAAAGGCTCTTATTTTAGGACCAACATACTCAGAATACGAGCGTGAAATTGCTTTATGTGGTGGAAAAACAATCTATTATCCTCTTCGCGAAGAAAATGATTTTATACTTAATCCAGCTCATTTTATAAGCAAGCTTTCAGAAGATATCGATATGCTTATTATTTGCAATCCAAACAATCCTACTGGAACAGCAATTAACGTTCACGATATGCGACTTATTTTGGATGCTTGTAAGGAAAGTGATATTTTCGTAATGGTTGACGAAACATACGTTGAATTTGCTGAAAATGTAAAAGAAATATCAGCAGTCAGCCTTACTAGAACATATACAAATATCGCCATTTTAAGAGGAACATCAAAGTTCTTCGCTGCACCTGGCCTTCGTTTAGGCTATGCTATCTGCTCTAATTCTGATTTAATGCAGATTATGAACCAGCGCAAGGACCCATGGTCTATCAATTCAATCGCTGTAATCGCTGGCACACTTATGTTTACCGACGAGGACTATATCCAAGAAACAAGAGATTTGATTAAATCTGAAAGAGATCGTTTATTCAAGCTTTTTGAAGAAAGCAGTCGCTTTAAGCCATTTAAGCCTCAGGGTAATTTCATGCTTCTTAAAATCTTAGAGGATGATATTACAAGTGGTGATTTATTTGATAGATGTATTCGCCAGGGACTTATGATTAGAGATTGCTCTACATTCCCTTATCTTGGCGAAAAATACATTAGAATTTGCTTTATGAATCCAGAAGATAATACAAAATTGGCTAGCCTTTTATTGGGCTAGCCAAATATCTAAATCGACATTTCCATTTATTCCATTTACACTACCAGTTTCAGAGTACTGCCAAAGATCAAATTCATATGGCCAGTAGAACTCTTTATTGTACCCAGCAAACCATTTCTTATACTCTGTAAGCTGAGTGAAATCTAAAAGCATAGCTCCCATTTCCGTATTATGATAAATCATTGAATCATATCCAGCATTTTGAACGGCCTCTAAAAATGTAATGGTGAGAGCTGTTCTATCTTCCACTGTAAGGCTATTTGTTCGAGCCTCGCTATCACTTACCTTTTCTACATCGAATACTATTGGAAGCTGAAGCGTGTATCCATCTAAAAGATTAAGAACAGTGGATGCTTCTTCTAAAACCTCAGCCTGTGAAATCGCCTGTGAAAATACATAAACACCAACATCAAGACCTGCTGCTTGAGCTCCTTCGATGTTTTCAATGCATTTTTCGTCTACAACGATTTTACCTGTGCCGTATCCTCTGTAAACAGCTCTAACAAATACAAACTCTATGCCATCTGCAGCAACGGCTTCCCAATCAATATCACCTTGATGTGATGATACGTCTATTCCTTTTCTAGAAACAACCTGGCCATCTACCACATAGGAATAAAAGCCATTTTCATCCTCTTGAAGATTATTGATATCAAAAGAATTCTTAGGAAGTGAATCGTTAACTGGAACAAAGTTGTATTTGGAATTTGCCGCTACAACAATATATTCTGGATATAGTGACTTCAAAACAGAGATAATTGTGTTTCCTTCTTCCAATGATTCTTTGATAGAATCAAGAACACTTTTCTGTCCTTCCGCCTTTGCCTCATCCACAAGCTCTTCAACCTGCTCACTAGAATAAGTTTCCCCTTCTTGAACCTGTATTCTGCTATGTGTATCAGCAACTATATAAATAATTCCAACCGCAATTAAAGTAAAAAATATTGATAATGTAGATACCAATATATATCTAAGCGCTCTTTTCATAACCACTATTAGCGAGGCATATCATTCAAATCACCGATTTGTTTTCTATACCACACAATCCCTTTCCATTCTCCAAATTTATAGCCAATATCTGTAAAATGACCAACCTCTTCAAATCCCAAAGCCTGATGGAATTTGATACTAGGCTCATTGTCATCTGTAATGACTCCGTACATGAATTTATATCCCATTTCAGAAAGACGCTTTTGAAGCTCATCATATAAAGCTTTACCTATACCCGAATTCCTAGGAACATCAGGTGCTAAATATATAGTAGTCTCAACTGAATATTTGTATGCATCATGATGGCGAACCCTGCCACCGTAAGCCATACCAATCACCTTGCCATCGGAATCACAAGCAACGATATATGGATAATCCTTCTTTGTTTCGATAATAGACTGCTGGTAGTCCTCAACAGAACCATTTACTTCTGTGAAAGTAACAAAGGTATTTTTAACATAGTATCCATAAATGTCACAAATTGCAGCGGCATCGGTAATTTCAGCCTCTCTGATATAAAATTCCATTGCATGTCCTCCTAAATAAGCCGGTAAAAAAATCATAACAAAGGCATACTAATAATTCAATATTTTTCCTTTACAAATAACAACAATAGCTATATAACAATTAGAAGAAACGAGAAAGAAAAAGGTTAATACAATGAAATACGACACAATACTATTTGATTTAGATGGTACACTTTTGTACACCCTTGAGGATTTAACAGATTCCATTAATCATACACTTACAGAATACGGCTTACCTACTCACCCTATTGAAAGCGTTAGGCGATTCGTAGGGAACGGTCTCAGAATGCTAGTTGTAAGAGCTTTACCCGATGGAGAAAACTATGAGAAGTTCGACCAATTTTTCTCAGACTTTGTAAATTACTACAACAGTCACAACCGTGTAAAAACAAAGCCATATGATGGCATCCTAGAAACTACTAAAGAACTATCTGAAATGGGTATCAAAATGGCAATCGTTACCAACAAGGGGCAAACAGCCAGCAACTCATTACTAGATGATTTCTTTAAGCCATATATTAATATTGTCATTGGTGATGATGGAAAGCATAAAAGAAAACCTGATCCAGAGCCAATCAATCTAGCCCTTGAAGCATTAGATGTCAAGGACAAATCTTCTGTTTTATATGTTGGAGATTCCGATGTTGACGCTTCCACTGCTATTAACTCAGGGCTCGATTATATCTTATGTACATACGGATTTCGCGATATGGAAGATTTAAAGGAATTCTCACCTGTTGCTTTCATCGATTCAATCAATAAAATCAAAGATTATTTGTAAAAGAAAAAGGCCTACTGCGTGTAGGCCTTATATATATCTACGTGATCATAAATACATCTCCAAGAGCTTGAAGATTTTGCTGTACAGCATATATATTCAGTTCCATCATCAGCTATCATTGAGCTTACAGCACAACTTCCAGATTCATCGACATATCCTGTCTTTGCTCCTTCAATAGTCCCTCCAATATCTTTATCCTCAATTCTACGTAAAAACCAGTTTGATATTGTAATTCCTTCAGGATTAACATTCGTCGCCGTAGAATTGTAAACCTTAGTAGTAAGAACCTCTTTGCACAATTCATTGTCCAGCGCCGCCATCATAATAATAGACATATCATAAGGAGTACTATAATGCTCATCACTATGGAATCCTACTGGATTAGTAAAATGTGTACCTGTAAGCCCCAGCGCTGAAACCTCATCATTCATCATAGTAACAAAGCTATCAATATCTCCTGCTACATACATAGCCAACTGGGCCGCAGCATCACCACCAGAAGGAAGAATGGTTCCGTAAAACAAATCCTTTACAGTAACCTCTTCATCCTCAACAAAACCTGATGTGGATCCACCACCAGCATAAGAATAATCTATAGCCTCATGTGACATGGTAACAGTTTCATTTAGCTGCTCTTCTGTAAGATTGTTTGCTGCCACAAGCACAGTCATAACCTTTGTCATAGACGCTGGAACAATCTTTTCATAGGAGTTTCTAGTACCTACTATTTCCTTTGTGTCATTGTTTATTAATATAGCATATTCGCTAACTACATCCCCGCCAATGGCAACAGTTGAATCTGTTTCAGCAGCAGAATAAGTGCCGGTTGAACTAGTTGATTCTTCTGATTCAGCCTCTGTTGTATCCTGGCTAGATTCTGTAGAAGCACCTGTTGTCACCTTAAGGCCAGTAGCTTCCTCCTCTTCAGAATCAGAAGCAGACTCAGAAACACTTTCCTCTGCAGCAACTCGCATAGTATCATCAGTACCTTTTATATGGGAAACGATTAGACCACCGATAATAACGATGGCTAAAGAAATTGCTCCAAGCTCAGAATAAACCTGGATTCTTCGTATAAGTTTTCTACGTTTACGATAAGCTATACGCTCTTCGTTTGTCATGTGTCGTACAGATTTTGCCATAATATTACTCTCCACCCCTTTAATAATTTAATTCTAACATCCTAAAGGAGACCAGACAATTCAGAACGGAATTTCTGTTAAATATAACGAAAGTCCCATTCCACAATGTGAAATGAGACTTAAGAAAGTGGACTAGACGGGAGTCGAACCCGTGTCCAAAAGCCAATTCCCGGCCCTTCTACGAGTGTAGTTTGTAATTTTACATTCCCTCCACACAGCTCTTACAAACAAGATATGTGCTTTAGTAGCTTCATGATACGCCCACTATCGCAAAGCTTTGATAGCGTCGTTTCCTACAGAGTCGAAGTCTGGGTCCTAAGGTGTAGGTGCCCTAGGTCAGACTGCCGCAACTAGGCAGCGTATGCTAAATTATCTTCAGCGTTTAATTTTAAGTTTGGCCATTTAACCCATTACCGTGGGACTCGCTTCTTCCGCTGCATGACCCCTGTCGAAACCATTACTAGCCCTTATTACAGTTTACAGCGACCTATAAACTTTAGCCAAAGGTAAACCAACAACGTTATTGTAATCACCTTTAATCTCCTTAACTAAAACAGCACCTTTGCCCTGAATGCCATAGGCACCAGCCTTATCCATTGGCTCACCTGTAGCAATGTATTTTTTAATCAATTCAGGACTGTTCTCATACATAACAACTTCAGTACATTCTGCGAATGTATTGATATTTCCTGTCTCGTCAACGATAGCCACTCCAGTATACACCTGATGGGCATTTCCTGACAAGCGCGAAAGCATTAAAAATGCATCTTCTTCATCTTTTGGCTTTCCAAGCATCTTGCCATCGTAGGCAACAACCGTATCTGCCGCAAGAACAACTCTGCCAGGATTCTTGTCAGCGATAGCCTTTGCCTTAAGCAGGCTTAAGTCCATAACGACTTCATCTGGCTTAGTTTTATCTGTAACTTCTTCTACATTGGCAGCCTGCACTTCAAAATCAATACCAACCTGCTGTAAAAGTTCTTTTCTTCTAGGAGAGTTTGATGCAAGTATAATTTTCATTAGCCTAAATTCCTTATCTTAAAATCTCTTTCTGCTTCACGCTTCATATCCTTCTTCTGAATATCAGCACGCTTATCATAAAGCTTTTTACCTTTTGCAAGAGCAACCTTTACCTTCACAAGGCCATTGTTAAGGTAAACCTCAATAGGAACAATAGTGTAACCATTTTCCTTGATTTTGCTAAGCAGATGATTAATCTCTGACTTGTGAAGCAAAAGCTTACGAGGACGAAGTGGGTCTCTGTTGAAAATGTTGCCCTTTTCGTATGGATTAACATGCATCTGATAGATGAACATCTCGCCATTATCAATACGCACAAAAGCCTCTTTTATGGAACATTGACCAAGTCGCATAGACTTAACCTCTGTTCCGTGAAGTTCTATCCCCGCCTCATATTCTTCTTCTAGGAAGTACTCATGATAAGCTTTTTTATTATTTGCAATTAGTTTTCTGCCTTCTTTATTCATAATCTTTAGCTCCAATTAAAAACGCTGAAATTCTGTAAGGATAAAATCAATAGTACGAGCTTGCTCATCCACCGAATCCAGTATTACTGTAACAGGCTGACCAAGCTTAAATGTACGACCAGTTCGTTCTCCAACAAGTGTAAGATTTTCCTCGATAAAGTCATAATGATCATCATACAATGTAGATACATGAACCAATCCTTCGACAGTATTTTCAAGCTCTACATACATTCCCCATCCAGTAACAGAAGAAATATTTCCAGTGAATTCCTCACCAATAAAGTTCTTCATAAACTGAACCATTTTCAGCTTATCTACTTCTCTCTCACATTCCTCTGCTCTACGCTCAAGCTTACTTGTTTCAAGAGCTACCTGAGGAAGTAAAGATTCATAATGAGATATCTTTCTGTCATTCATTCTTCCACGCAGATGATCCTTAATAATACGATGTATCTGCAAGTCAGGATATCTTCGAATTGGAGATGTAAAATGACAATAGTATTGAGCAGCCAAGCCAAAATGTCCTTTGCATTCAGTATCATATCTAGCCTGTTGCATACTTCTAAGAGTCATCTTTGTAATAACCGCCTCATCCTCATGACCTGCCAAAGATTCTAACATCTTTTGAATTTCCTTGGGATGAATGCTATCCTTATTGCCCTTAAGTGTGTAGCCACAAGCACCCAAGAAACGACTCAAAGTCTGCATTTTCTCTGGGTCTGGTGCTCCATGAACACGATATACAAATGGTGATTCCATAAGGCTAAAGTGCTCTGCAACAGTTTCATTAGCCGCCAACATAAAATCTTCGATAAGCTTATGAGCATCGTTTCTCTCGTATGGTGCTAAGCCAACAACCTTTCCTGACTCATCAATGATAATATGTGTTTCAGGGAAATCAAAATCAATAGCACCTCTTTTCTTACGTTTTGCACGAAGAATCTGAGATAGCTTATACATTTGATCAATCATCTCTGCAACATCAGCGTATTCACTACGTTTACCTTCGTCACCAGTCATGATAGCAAATACATCTGTATATGTCATACGATGATTACTGTTGATTACTGACTCGCAAATATTGTGATCAATAAGCTCGCCCTTAGGATTAAAAGTCATGATACAAGATAGTGCCAATCTATCCTCACCCTCATTCAATGAACACATGCCATTTGAAAGGGTATGCGGAAGCATTGGAATTACTCTATCAGCAAGATATACAGAAGTTCCACGTTTAAGAGCTTCTACATCAAGGGCTGAAGATTCCTGTACGTAATTAGTAACATCAGCTATATGAACACCAAGAACGAAATTATCCCCGTCCATTTCAAGAGAAACGCCGTCATCGATATCCTTTGTATCCTCGCCATCAATAGTAATAACTGTTAAATCTCGAATGTCATTTCTTCCAGCTCTATCCGCCTCTGAAACAGGTTTAGCGACGTTTGTAGCTTGCTTTAGAACCTTATTAGGAAACTCTGGATCTATACCAAAGCCTCTCACTATAGATAGTATATCTACACCTGGATCATTCTTATGACCAATGATTTCTGTAATAACACCCTCTGGCTTGTGAGAATCGTCACCATAATCTTCGATATGACAAACAACCTTATGGCCTGTAACAGCACCCATATCCTTGCCTGCCGGGATGAAAATATCTCTATCTAATTTGTTGCTATCTGCAACAACAAAACCAAAGCCATTGCTTTTCTCATATGTACCAACTACATCTGAGAAACCATGAGCAATAATTCGAATAACACGAGCTTCCTGACGTTTGCCTGGAGCACCGTATGTGAGAACTGCGGCAACTGTATCATCCTGCATAGCAAAAGCAGTATTGTCTCTGCCTACAAAATAGTCTTCATCACTGCCCTCAACTTCGATAAATCCATATCCATCTTTATGGGATATAAATCTACCAATAATATCTGGTTCAAGATTTTCATTCTTTGGACGATTAGCATTCTTAGCAACCTGATTGAGAGATTGCTTCTTAGTAGCTAATTCTGCTTTTGAAGGCTTCTTTGATTTATGATCTTTTAGCTTTATGAATTTAGGTCTGTTTTCAGCAATCTGATATTTGCCACGCTTTGTAATTTCCACCTGTCCTTCGTCAACAAGCTCCTGTAGAACCTGAGCGAACTCACTACGCTTATCTTTCTCAACATCAAGTAGAATTTCAAGTTCCTTCTTTTTCATCGGAACATAAGCCTGACTTTTAAATACATCCATCAGAAAATGCTTCTGTTTATCGTACTCTCTCATAAACCTCCTAAACAACAAATGCCACCCTAAAAGGGTGGCAAAATAAAATCTCTCTTAAAAGCTACCAATATTCAATACTGCTGAAAGCACGAAGAATAAGATAACACAAACTGTTGTAAGCTTAACTAATAAGCCTTCACGCGAACGTCCCTTATTACGGCTCCAGTATGAATCAAACTGCTGGCCTGATAATGAACCAAGGCCATTCTGCTTTCCTTCCTGGAAAAGAATGATAACTGTAAGTGCCACACAAATAGCAATTAATAAAAATATAAGAACTATCTTTAATGTTTGCATAATGCCTCCCGAATAGCTAATATTTAAAAACTAAAATTGCGACCTTTCGCAACATTTGAAGTATATCATAGGGTATATTTGATTTCAAGCAAATTCAGCAAATCTGTATCCTTTTATTTTGTCCCCAAAACAACTATACTATTACTTAACACAAAGGAGAATAAGTTATGTTAAGTAGGTATTTTGTATTATTTATTATTTATAGTTTTATCGGGTGGATTTACGAGACGTGTTATTGCACTATACACGAAAAAGCTTGGGAAAATCGAGGTTTTTTATATGGTCCTTGTATCCCACTTTACGGAGTCGGCGCTACACTAGCCCAGATTATTTTTGTAGATTTGCCTTTCGTACATAGTAAGAGCCCTTCATATTTAACAATATTCTTAGGATGTGCCGTCGGCTCTTTCTTTCTAGAATATGGTACATCATATATCTTAGAAAAAAGATTTCACGCAAGATGGTGGGATTACAGTGATTTACCACTAAATATAAACGGCCGTGTATGCCTTATCTTTACCTGCTGTTTTGGAATCGCAGGAATTATTGTAACCCAGTTTATTGTTCCACCAATTGTAAGCGTTATAGTATTAATCCCTCAGATTGTCATTGAGTTACTTGCACTTATATTTATGTTCCTATTTGGAATGGACATGGCATTAACAGTTTCCGCTCTTACCACTTTTGCCAAGGAATTTGAACGTATTAACGAACAGATCAATAACCAAATGGCAGAAAAAGTCGAAGCACTTACCACTAATCTTGCTGATGCCAAGCTTGCCAGAATTGAAAAGGCAAATGAACGCAAAGAAGCAGCTTTTGTTAAACGTGAAATAACTGCAGAAAAGCTTGAAGAAATAAAGGAACAACTATCTAGCGAAGCTGTTAAACAATGGATTATGAACGCCACAGAAACCCAGCGCGGACAGTTCAGACACATTGCAAAATTCACTCACCCAGTAGCATCTACAAAATCACTATTAAACAAAGGTTCAGAATATCTTCGTCATCGCAAAAAATAGTAAAAAATAAGCCACCTAATAAGGTGGCTTTCTTAGTCTAAATTTAATTATTTAGTCTTTTCTTTTTTATCTTCTTCCTTAGAAGCCTTAACAGCGTCCTCTGGCTTTTCTACCTGAGCGATTGCTGCCTTCTGCATTGGAATACGGCAGTTTTTGTTGCTTCCGAACTCTACGATAACAGTTGTGTCATCAGGGATAGAGATAACAACACCATAAAAACCGCTTGTAGTAAGAACTGTATCACCTACAGCAAGAGTAGACATCATAGCTGTCTTTTCCTTCTGCTCCTTCTGCTGTGGACGAATCATGAAAAAGTACATGAATACAAAAAGAACTACTACCCAAATAATTAAGCTGATTGAGCTATTAGCTGCAGTTAATAAAACTGAACTGTTCATTAGATTATTCCTCCTAATCGTTGACCCTATGGGCCAGTCACTGAAATTTATTTTACATAAAGAACACTATATTCGCAAGAAAATTATACTATTTAATATATTTTTAAGAATTACTGTTCTCCTGCTTCCATTGAAGCAAGCTTATTTTTCTTGTAAGTAGCAAATTCACCTGCATCCAAAGCGTTTCTGATTTCTTCCATCATTGTGTTGTAGAAGTATAGATTGTGAAGAACGCAAAGTCTCATACCAAGCATTTCCTTAGCCTTAAGCAAATGACGAATATATGCTCTTGAGTAAGTCTTACATGCTGGACAACCACAGCCTTCTTCGATAGGTCTCATATCCTTTTCAAACTTCTGATTGAAAAGATTAAGCTTACCATGGTTTGTATATACATGACCATGACGACCATTACGACTAGGATATACACAATCAAAGAAATCAACACCTCTATCAACGGCCTCTAAAATATTTGCAGGAGTACCAACTCCCATCAAATATGTAGGCTTGTTCTGAGGAAGATAAGGTACAACATGATCAAGCACATCGTACATCTGCTCATGGCTCTCACCAACAGCAAGACCACCTACTGCATATCCTGGCAAATCAAGCTCTGAAATAGCCTTTGCATGTTCAATTCTGATGTCATTATAGATTGCGCCCTGGTTGATACCAAACAACAATTGCTCTTTATTGATTGTGTCTGGCAATGAATTAAGACGAGCCATCTCTTCCTTGCAACGATGAAGCCATCTTGTAGTACGAGCCACTGAATCCTCTACGTATTTACGTTCAGCAAGAGCTGGCGGACACTCATCAAAGGCCATAGCAATTGTAGAACCAAGGTTAGACTGAATCTGCATAGATTCTTCTGGCCCCATAAAGATTTTGTGGCCATCGATATGGGAATTGAATGTTACACCCTCTTCTTTGATTTTTCGTATACCAGCAAGTGAGAACACCTGAAATCCGCCTGAATCTGTAAGGATTGGTCTGTCCCAAGCCATAAACTTATGAAGACCACCAAGCTCCTTAATAAGCTTATCTCCTGTACGAACGTGCAAATGATAGGTGTTTGAAAGCTCCACCTGGCATTTAATATCTCTTAAATCATCAGTAGATACAGCGCCTTTGATTGCAGCGACAGTACCAACATTCATGAATACTGGTGTTTCGATGACACCATGAACAGTATGGAAACGACCTCTTTTAGCTCGACCTTCTGTTTTTAACAATTCGTATTTCAATTCTTATAAAACTCCTTAATATAATCTACTCTATCTGTCATGTGTGAAAGCAACGCATCACAAATTGTAATAGCACACATTGCCTCTACGACAACTACAGCACGAGGAACAATCACAGGATCATGTCTACCATGGATTTCAATATCTACGTCTTCATGCTTTTCATTAACAGTAGCCTGCGCTTGAGCAATAGATGGAGTTGGCTTAATAGCACATCTAACGATAATATCATCACCATCTGAGATGCCGCCCAGAATACCACCACTATGATTAGTGACCTTTGTCACAACCCCATTATCCATTCTGAAATTGTCATTATTAATGCTGCCTAAAGTCTTTGAAGCAGCAAAGCCATCACCAATTTCAACGCCCTTCACTGAGCCAACAGACACAAGAGCCTGCGCTAATTTTGCATCAAGCTTTTCAAAAACTGGATCACCTATGCCGGCTGGAACTCCAGTAATAAGACACTCGATAACTCCACCCGCGCTATCCTTGTTGAGCATGCAGGCTTCCAGGTATTCTTCTGCCTTTTTAGCTGCAACAGCATCAGGCATACATAAAGGATTGTTGTCTCTTTCTGATAAATCAAAATCATAGATTTTGATATCTCCAATTGACTTGGTATAAGCACAAACAGTAATTCCAACCTCATTTAAAAGCTTGGCGCAAATAGCCCCTGCAGCGACTCGGCCAATAGTTTCTCTTCCAGATGATCTTCCACCACCGCGATAGTCTCTAAGTCCAAACTTTTCAATGAAGCCGTAATCTGCATGGCCAGGTCTAAAAGTAGTGGCAATATTTCCATAATCCTTTGAATGTTGATCCTTATTTTCAATCATCAAAGAAATTGGTGTACCAGTAGTAACGCCTTCAAAAACGCCTGAAAGAATATCAACCTCATCTCCCTCAGCCCTAGCCGTCGTAAATTTAGACTGTCCAGGCTTTCTTCTATCAAGGTATGGTTGAATATCTTCTTCTGAAAGCTTTAACCCTGCTGGAAAACCATCTATAACAACGCCCAGCGCTTTGCCATGTGATTCTCCCCAAGTAGTTACTGAAATTCTATTGCCAAATGTAGACCCTGCCATATTCTCCTCCTATGAAAAAAGGGCTGCGCCTTGCAGCCCTTAGATAATACAACCGATAATTTATTTTATCTTTACAACAATAATGCTATTAGGCTTAGCAATTTTGATAGGTGCATTCTGCATTAATGAATGACCTGTCTTTTTATCAATAGTAAAGCTTCGAATTTCATTTGTATCATGATTTAGTGAAACATAATACTTATCCTTAGGCAATACAGCAAAGCTCTTTGGATAATCTCCACTGATGAAACTGTGTGAGAAGTATTTAATCTTTCCAGATTTTTCATCGCGTTCGTACATGCAAATAGCATTTAAACCATCCACGCTGGCATATACAAACTTGCCATCCTCACCAAACTTGATGTTTGTACCAGTACTGATTTCCTCATCAACACCAACAAGAAGTGATACTGACTGAATATTTTCAAAATCAGGATGATCATCAATAATATGGTAATCATAAACTAAAATCTCATTAGACATTTCAGTGATTACATATGCATATTTTCCATCTGGAGAAAACTTCATTTTAAGAGGTGCTGAACCCATTGCACAACGAACAATATCTACAAGATGAAGCTTGCCCATCTCATAATCTACTTCGTAAATCTTAATCTGATGAAGACCATTTTCTACAGCGCAAAGGAATCTCTCATCTGGAGTAAGCTCAACACATGTGCAATGTGGATACAAAGGACGATCTGCTACTGATTTACCAATTCCCTGATGGAAAATACCATCAGCGATACCATTAATGCTTCCATCTTCGTTAAGTTTCATCATTGTAACACGGCCATCATGATAACCTGCTACAAAAAGATATCTGTTCTGTGAGTCAACGCAAAGGTTACAACCTCTCATACCGCCAACCCATTCCTGGTTCATCTTTTCAAGATCACCATTTTCAAGAATCTTGAAGGAAGCAACACCTTCATCTGCAATTGAATAAAGATATTTGTTATCCTTTGAATTGATGATGTCCGATGGATTATTGATAGGAGCTACACTCTGTTCAACCATCTTTCCTGTGTCAGGATCAACATCATAAACATAAATACCAACGCTAGTCTCATGTGTATAGGTTCCCACATAAGCCACATATTTGCTCTCTGCCATTATATTCTCCTCGTAACTAACTTATGCTTCTTTTCTTCTTAAAATATCAAACTCATCAGGAGTAATGCTAAGCTTAATGAAAAGCTTCTGTTTAGGATGTGGGCAAGATTCCATATCCTCTCCCTCTTCATTCTTAATTCCAAGAACTTCTACCTCTATATTATCTCCATTTGGCTTCATAATTTCAATAGTTTCGCCAACTGAAAATTTATTACGCTGTTCAATTTCAAAGTATCCCTCAGAATTGAGCTTACCTGCAATACCAAGGTATGTATAACCTATATTGTATGTGTTGTTATCATATATCTGTGATTCCTCAGATGGCTTTCCATAGAAGAATCCAGTTGTAAACTGACGATAAGTACATGCAGAAATCTGCTCCTTGTACCAATCAAGGTTTGCAAGATATTTTTCTTCGGATTCCTTGCAATCATCAATAGCCTTGCGGTATGTACGAGCAACAGTAGCAACATACAAAGCTGTCTTCATACGACCTTCAATTTTGAAGCTATCGATTCCAGAATCTAAAAGATCAGGAACATGTTCAATCATACATAAATCCTTTGAATTGAAAATGTATGTACCACGCTCATTTTCGTATACTGGAAGATACTCTCCTGGACGCTGCTCTTCGACTACTGCATACTTCCAGCGACATGGATGAGTACATTCACCATGATTTGCATCTCTTCCTGTAAAATAGTTTGAAAGAAGACATCTACCAGAGTATGAAATGCACATAGCACCGTGAATAAATGTCTCAATCTCTAAATCATCTGGAATATTTGCTCTGATTTCTTTGATTTCTTTAAGAGAAAGCTCTCTAGCTGAAACAACACGCTTTGCACCTAATTCATACCAGAAATTGTATGTACCGTAGTTTGTGTTGTTGGCCTGAGTACTAATATGACGCTCAATATCAGGACAGATTTCCTTTGCCAACATAAATACCGCTGGATCTGCTATGATAAGAGCATCCGGCTTAATTTCATTAAGCTCTCTAAAATATTCTTTTACGCCTTCGAGGTCTTCGTTGTGAGCAAGGATATTTGATGTAACATAAACCTTTACACCGTGCTCGTGAGCAAACTTGATACCCTCAATCATATCCTCTTTAGAAAAGTTTTTAGCCTTAGCACGAAGTCCGTAAACTTCTCCACCAATATAAACTGCATCAGCTCCATATATTACAGCAACCTTAAGTACTTCAAGGCTGCTTGCTGGAACTAGTAATTCTGTTTCTCTCATTTTGTTCCTTTCACACTAATACTAACTCCATCCCCCAATGGCAAAATAGTTGTGTTAAATTCTCCATCATGTGTAAGTTCAAATAAGTAATCGCGCATACGTTTATGAATAGTACGATTACGTCTTGTGATTGCATATCTAGATTCGATTATATCGCCATCCTGAAGAACATTATCTGTTACAACCACTCCTCCGTCTCTAATGAGACGCTTGATCTGAGGCCAGAAATTAATGTACTGACCTTTGGCTGCATCCATAAAAATAAAATCATATGGCCCCTCAAGTGTAGGAAGGATTTCCATGGCATCGCCCTCTAAAAGAGTGATTTGTTTGTCCTTGCCCGCTCTAACAAAATTGTTATTTGCTATAGGAATACGTGGCTCATAGTTTTCTATTGTAGTAATGACTGCATCCTCTCCAGCTGTTTCTGCCATAAGGCAAGCTGAAAAGCCAACAGCCGCACCAACCTCAAGAATCTTCTTAGGCTGATGAAGCTTTATAAGTGTCTGTAAAAGATTTATTGTCTCTGTGCGAATAATTGGCACATATGTATCCAAAGCCTCTTTCCTGATTTCTGAAAGTACCGGGCTTAGCTCAGGATAAAGACTGTTTAAGTATGTGGTATATCTTTCGTCTACAATCATTTTAAACTTCCATAATAATTGGAATAATCATTGGACGTCTCTGAGTCTCATGCCATACGAAATCAGAAAGATTGTCCCTGATATCTGCCTTAATCTTATTCCAATCTGTAATATTCTTCTCCTCAAGAACTTCCATAGTTTCTGTAAGGACTGCGCGAGCGCTTTCCATAAGATCCTCTGAATCTCTAACGTATACGAAACCACGGGATACAATATCCGGTCCAGCTAATACTGTACCAGAAGCACTGTCAAGGGTAAGAACTACTATAATAATTCCATCCTCAGCAAGCTTTTGTCTATCTCTAAGAACGATGTTTCCAACATCACCTACACCAATACCATCAACCATGATAGCACCAGTATGAACATGACCTGAAACCTTTGCATAATTGTCACCAAGCTCTAATACATCGCCTGAACGAATGATTTTGATATGGTCATGATCCCATCCTAAAGACTCTGCAATACGTGCCTGAGCTGTAAGGTGCTTGTATTCACCATGAACAGGAATAGCAAACTGTGGACGTACAAGAGAATAAATAAGCTTAATCTCCTCTGCACAAGCATGTCCTGAAACGTGTACATCCTGCATAACAATTTCCGCTCCACGCATTGTCAAATCGTTGATAACGTTTGATACAGCCTTTTCATTACCTGGAATTGGGTGAGATGAAAATACAATCATATCGCCAGGCTTAATCTGTACCTTTTTATGAGTACCATTGGCCATACGAGAAAGCGCAGCCATAGACTCACCCTGAGAACCTGTAGTAACAAGTACTACCTTTTCATCTGGATAAGACTTAAGCGACTCTATATCGATAAGTGTATTGTCTGGAATCTGTAAATATCCAAGCTTTGAAGCTGTCTCAATAGTGTTGACCATTGAGCGACCTTCCACACAGACCTTACGTCCGTATTTATCTGCAGAATTAATAATCTGCTGAACACGGTCTACGTTTGATGCGAATGTAGCAATAATAATTCTAGATGAATCATTATCAGCAAAAATTGAATCGATTGTCTTTCCTACAGTCTTTTCAGACGCAGTAAAGCCAGGGCGCTCTGCATTTGTAGAATCACACATAAGTGCAAGTACACCCTTCTTACCGATCTCTCCAAGACGCTGTAAGTCGATTGGATCACCGTAAACTGGTGTGTAATCAACCTTAAAATCTCCAGTGTGAACAACAATACCAGCTGGTGAATAGATAGCAAGTGCAGCCGCATCCTGAATACTGTGATTTGTACGGATAAACTCTACTCTGAATTCACCTGCATTGATATGTGTACCGTATTTAACTACTTTGCGCTTAACCTTTGTAAGCATTTTGTGCTCTTCTAGTTTGTGTTCAATCAAACCGTTAGTGAGCTTTGTCGAATAAATAGGACAAACATTAAGCTCCTTAAATACATAAGGAATAGCACCTATATGATCCTCGTGACCATGGGTGATAAAAAAGCCTTTAAGCTTGTCCTGGTTTTCCTTCAGATATGTTATATCCGGAATAACCAGATCTACGCCCAACATATCATCCTCAGGAAATGAAAGTCCGCAATCCACAACAATAATACTGTCTCCATACTCGAAAGCAGTAATATTCATGCCGATTTGCTCAAGACCTCCAAGTGGAATAATCTTTAGCCTTTCAGCCTTCTTTTCAGTTTTCTTCTTCAAAAATAAACCTCCTAATTGTAATCAATTAATAATCAATGTCAGCTTCGTCGCCAACTAATTCTTCAAATAATTTTGCCACTGCATCAAACTCAACATCGTCCTCAACAACGTCATAAATAACTTCCCCGTTGTCTTCTGATACTTCTTTGAGAATAAATGCTTCAGCATCTTCATTTTCATCCTGGCTGTCGCATACAAGAAGATATTTTACGCCTGATAACTGTGTCTCTTCGATAACATATACTGGTAAATCTTCTCCGTCAGCTCCTGATAAAATAATCTGTTCCATAAAACTCCTTATTTATCTCGATGATTATCGAGATAGTCCTGTAATATAATTGCAGCTGCAATTTGATCAATAAATTTCTTTCTGTCTTTTTTATCAACACCAGATTCTTCAAGAATCTCGTCTGCATACATGGTAGTAAGTCTCTCATCAATGAGGACTATAGGTATATCAACACGCTTTTCTAAAAGTTCTTTAAACTTGATAGTATCTTCGCATCGAAAGCCTTCGCTATCATCCATATTCAGAGGATAGCCAAGTACGATTGTAGATACTTGATATTCATCGCATAATTCCTTGATACGAACTAAAGTATGACGTAGTTTACTAGCTCTATCACGAGTAATTGTTTCTAATTCCTGCGCAGTCAAAAGTAAGGGGTCACTAATCGCGACCCCTACTGTTTTGGTTCCATAATCTAGACCAAGAATTCTGCCACTCATTACTTGTTCCAACTCTCGTTGATGATGTATTCCTTGAGTAGCTCTTCTACAAGCTCATCACGCTCTACCTTCATAATAAGGCTTCGTGCATTGTTATGACTTGTAATATATGTAGGATCACCCGACATAATATATCCTACGATTTGGTTAACAGGATTGTAGCCTTTTTCCGATAACGCTCCATAAACCTGTTCTAAAACTTCTTTTACCCCAACAGGATTTTCTTTTTGAACTTTAAAATATTGTGTGTTACTTAAATCTGCCATATCTACCTCGTATTAATAAAAATATCCCACACTAAAAATCTATTACAATAATATTAATATACAAATGGCTAAATTTCAACAATCAAGTACTCATTATCTTTTGTTATAGATACAGCTTTTGCCTTTAAAATAACATTTGATAATGACTCGCCCTCTGCCTTAATAGCACATTTTATATATTCCTTCGAAAAACCTATGAAATAGTTTTCACCATCAATCTGTGCTTCTTCTTCGAAAAGAATATCAAGTTCCTGACCAATATGATTTTCTCTGTAGGCTTTAGTCTGCATATTTCCGGCTTCTATAAGCTTAGCGCTTCTATCCTTTTTTACAGCATTAATAATCTGATTTGGCATAGTTGCAGCTTTAGTTCCAGCACGTTTTGAGTACGCAAATACATGAAGTTCTGCAAATGCAATCTCATCAACATATGCAACTGTCTCATTAAACTCTTCTTCTGTTTCACCAGGAAAACCTACGATTATGTCAGTAGTGATTGCTGGATTTGAAAAATACTTTCTAAGGATGTTAACTCCATTAGTATACTCCTCAATTGTGTATTTTCTGTTCATCCTCTTAAGAACTGTATCACAACCTGACTGGAGAGAAAGATGAAAATGAGGACACATCTTTGATAAAGCTGATACTCTTTTTGCAAAATCTTCTGTAACGATCTGAGGCTCCAGCGAACCCATTCTAATTCTTTCAATACCGTCGATTTTTTGAACAGCTTCCAGCAAATCTGCAAGTCCAAACTCTGTACCAGAGCCAAATGAGCTCAAATGTATGCCAGTAATTACGACTTCTTTGTAGCCAGCCTTTGCAAGACCTGTAACTTCCTCAACAACATCGTCAATGGCTCTGCTTCTAATACGTCCTCTAGCAAATGGAATAATACAGTAACTGCAGAATTGGTTACAGCCATCCTGAACCTTAACAAAAGCTCTTGTATGCTCAGAGTCCTTTTCGATATGCATATTTTCGTATTCTACGTTACCATCATTGATATCAAAACACTCAAGAATTGGTCCATTTGAAGCGTCCAAATTTTGAAAATACTCATGGACCTTTTCTACAAGTTCATTCTTTTTATTGTTACCAAGAATGATATCAGCCCCTAGTTCATCAGCTATGTCCTTACCAAAATTCTGAACATAGCATCCAGCAGCAACAACGCATGCATCTGGATTCATTTTCTTGCATTTATGAATCATCTGACGAGATTTTCTATCAGCAATATTCGTTACAGAACATGTATTTATAACATATACATCAGCTTTTTCATCAAAGCTGACAATGGTAAAACCGTCTTTCTTGAGTAGTTCTTCCATTGCTTCAGTTTCATATGCGTTAACCTTACAACCAAGGTTGTGTAAAGCAGCTTTTTTCATTAGATTAAAAACCTTTCTATTTTTGTTAAAAGTGCAATACTTTATTGACTTTTAGGTACCATTGTTTTAGTATAAATTTATATTTTAAAACTATTAGAGGAGGCAAGCAGAATGAAAACAGTTCAAATTTCTCTTAACTCAATTGACAAGGTTAAGTCATTTGTTAACACTATTTCACAGTTTGACTATGATTTTGATCTTGTTAGCGGACGTTATGTAATCGATGCCAAGTCTATCATGGGTATTTTCTCCCTTGATTTATCTAAGCCAATCGATCTTACTGTACACGCTGAGGGTGATGCAGAAGACGTAATGTCTACATTAAAGGATTACATCGTTTAATTCTTTAAATCAATGTGTTAAATATTATGAGCTTTGCTATATTAGCAAAGCTCATATTTTTTATCTAACTTTAATAACCTCAACTGTATCTATAGCCTGCTTCATAAGCTCATCTATCTTTTCATCCAGATTATGCTCATGTTTTTCAATAGCCTCTAGCTTTGGTTTTGTGACAGGATGCTTTGCAACGAAAATTGTACAGCAATCCTCGTAAGGTAATATTGAAGTCTCGTATGTATCAATCTTCTCTGAAATATCTACAATATCCTGCTTATCAAATGCAATAAGTGGTCTGTATACAGGAAGTGAGCATACAGCATTTGTGCAGTTAAGTGACTGCATTGTCTGGCTGGCAACCTGTCCAATAGACTCACCTGTAACAAGACCAAGACAATCATTTTCCTTGGCGAAGTGCTCTGCTATTCTCATCATGTAACGGCGCATGATAATTGTAAGCTCCTCATGAGCACACTGCTGATAAATATAAAGCTGAATATCTGTAAAGTTTACAATATGCAAATCAATTGGGCCAGAATACTTAGCAACAAGCTTTGCTAAATCTACTACCTTTTGCTTTGCCTGCTCTGAAGTGTATGGTGGTGCATGGAAATATGTTGCTGAAAGTGTAACACCACGCTTTGCAATCATATATCCGGCAACTGGTGAATCAATACCACCTGATAAAAGAAGCATTGCTTTACCTGCTGTACCAACTGGCATACCGCAAGGTCCAGGAATCTCTGTAGAATAGATAGCAATGTTCTCTCTAACTTCCACGTAAATAATTCGATCTGGATGATGAACATCTACATGCATCTCTGGGAAAGCATCAAGAAGTCTTGCACCAATCTCAGCTGCAACTTCCATTGATGTCATTGGATACTGCTTATTTGCTCTTCTACCCATTACCTTGAATGAGAAGTTCTTATCTGCAAATTCCTCATCAACATACTTGATAACAGCTTCAGCCATTTTATCAAAGCCTTCGTCTGGCACAACAACTGTAGGACAAATAGCACTGATACCAAATACATGCTGTAAAGCTGCGACTGCATCATCATAATCGTATTCACCTTCTACAGAAACCAAAATACGACCGCTCTGCTTCTTAACCACAAAGTGGCCATCTACACCATAAAGTGCTCTTTTAATCTGGTGAACCAAGGCATCCTCAAACACGTAACGGTTCTTACCTTTGACACCAATCTCTGAATATTTAATCAAAAATGCTTGATATGTCATTAATAATCTCCTTTAGATTATATTTATAAAACCATCATAGGAACCAATTCAGTCATTGCTTTAATTGCTTCCTCAATTTCTTCCATTGTATTTTCAGGACAAAAGCTAAAACGTATAGTACGCTCCAATAAATCCTTTTCCAATCCAATAGCTTTTAATGTCTCACTGATAGCTGGCTTGTTTGAAGAACATGCTGAACCAGCTGAAACATAAATTCCATAAGTATCCTGAAGTGCATTCAGCATGACCTGTGCTCTAGTACGGTTTCCTTTGATGGAAACGCTAACAATCTGAGGGGCACTATTTTCATCGTGGTGGCCATTTACAGTGACACCATCGATAGCTGTAAGTCCTTCGATAAGTCTAAACTTCATTTCATACATATGCTTTCTAGAAGCTTCAAGATTATCATATGCTTCCTTTGCAGCAACTCCAAGGGCGGCAATAGCTGGAACGTTTTCTGTACCAGATCGCATGCCATTTTCGTGTCCTCCTCCAAGAATTTGGGGAACGACTCGTACTTTGTCTTTGATATATATAAATCCAGAACCCTTTGGTCCATGAATCTTGTGACCACTAACTGTAAGAATATCCATCCCCATCTTCTTTGGAATGATATTCATTTTACCGAATGCCTGAATAGCATCCACATGGAAAATGATATCCGGATTGGCCGCCTTAATGATTTTGGCAGCCTCTTCTATTGGCTGAAGACTACCGATTTCATTATTTACCATCATGATTGATACAAAAATGGTATCTGGTCTGATTGCAGCTTTAAGCTCATCTAAATCAATAACACCATATTTGTCAGTGCCAAGATAGGTTACATCAAAGCCTTCTTTTTCAAGTGCTTTAACTGGGTTCAAAACACTTGCGTGCTCAATCTTTGTAGTGATAATGTGATTGCCAAGACGTTTTCTAGCCTCCACACCACCTTTTATTGCAAGGTTATTGCCTTCTGTTCCACCTGAAGTAAAATAGATTTCCTTAGGCTGGCACTTTAAAATACCGGCAATAATCTCTCTGGATGTTTTAAGGTAATCCTTTCCTTTGTAACCCATATTGTGTAAAGATGAAGGATTTCCATAGTTTACCTGCAAAGCTTCCTGCATTATTTTAAGCGCACCATCAGAACATCTAGTGGTGGCTGAATTATCAAAGTATATCATTGTAGTTCCAATTCCTCGCTTTTTAGCATTAACATACTGAGTGAACAAATCGCTGCAGTTTCAGTTCTAAGTATTCTTCTGCCTAAAGATATAAGCTTGCATTTATCCTTTACAAGCTCGATTTCAGACTCATCGAATCCTCCTTCAGGCCCAATAAATATACCAACACTCTGTCCCTTTTGCAAACTGTTAATAACGTCGTAAGTATCTTTCATGCCATTTTTGCTTTCGTAAGGAAGCAAAAGCAAATCAAGATTTGCCGCATATTCCATAGCTTCTTTAAAGGAAAGCACATCATGAATATTTGGTACGATAGAACGTTTTGACTGTTTTGCTGCTGTAAGTGCAACCGTCTGATATCTAGAAAGCTTATTCTTTTTCTTTTTATCATCAAGCTTTACTATACAGTTTTTCATTTGAACAGGGATAATTTCGTATACTCCAAGTTCAACAGTTTTTTCGATGATAGTTTCCATTTTATCCCCTTTAGGAATAGCCTGGAAAAGATATATTTTATTTGAAAGCTCAGTAGAATTTACCTGTTCAGTAACATCAACTAAAAGCTCTTTATCCAAAATATCACTAACAGAGCAAAGATAATTATTGCCCGAAGCAGTAGAAACACGGATAATTTCACCTTTTTTAATGCGTACTACACGCACCAAATGATGCATGTCATCACCTGTAACAGTAAATCTTCCTTCTATTGGCTCTTCATTAACAAATATTTGCTGCATACTATTATTTACGAGCGGTAATATTTACCCACTCACCCTGATAATTAATCTCAACTATAGTAAGTCCAACTGCTTCAAGAGCTTCTTTTACTTCATTCTCCTTGAAGTTGATAATTCCAGAAGAAATGAAATAAGCTCCCTTTTTCAATGTTGGATAAATAGCTGGCGCCATGCCGATGATGATGTCTGCAAGAATATTTGCAACAACTACATCATATTTTTCATAGCCCACCTTGTCCTGTAAATCCTTATCCTCAGTAAGATTTCCAACATAGAAATCTCCTGCATCCTTTGAAATATGATTTACTTCGAAGTTTTCGTATGTCGATTCGATACAATCTTCATCGATATCTGTACCAACGATATGGCACTTACCATCTAAAAGCTTATTAGCAATAATAGAAAGGATACCGCTGCCACAACCAATATCAAGAATCTCATCACCTGCTTTAAGGTATTTTTTGAGCTGTCTAATGCAAAGCTGAGTTGTCTCATGCTTTCCTGTACCGAAAGAAACACCTGGATCTATTTCAACAACAAGATTATCCTTTGCATCTGCTGGGATTTCCTCCCATGTAGGCTTGATAAGGATATCTTCGATATAGAAGGCCTTAAAGAATTCCTTCCAGTTATTAACCCAATCCTCTTGCTTTGTGATAGATGTATCGATTGTTCCTTCACCGATATCCATCATATCCTTAAGCTCTGCTAAGCCTGCCTTTACCTCAGAAAGCTTTGACTCATGATCCTCATCCTCTCCTAAATAAAAGCAAACTCTAGATGTACCGTCATCATCTGGCAAATCAGGCTGAAGCTCTTTGAATTCTCCACCCTGCTTTTCGCCAGAAACTGGAACATTATTTTCAATTTCAATTGAGACAATATCGAGCTCCATCAGCATTGCACTAACAAAATCCTCTGCCTCAGTTGTTGTATTTATAGAATATTTAATCCAATTCATATTTACCTCAAAAAAACACATATCAGAATAATCTGATATGTGTCAATTCTACTTTGCTCCTTGTTTTGCAACAATATCTTCCTTAAGCTCTAAGCACTTATCCTTAAGCTTTCTGGAAGTACTTGGTGACTGAATAAGTCTTGCGATAAGCTTCATAGCTGCATCGTATTTCTTGTAGTGAACTGACATATTAGCAAGCATGTATTCAACTGCCTCTGATGCCATTCCGCAATATGGAGGTGTTTCTGATGAAACTGCCTTCATAAATCCTTCGTATGCCTGTGAGTAGAAACCTTCGTATTCTTTTTGAATCATATCTACAATCTTTGGATCAGCATCCTTGTTTCCCTCAAGCTCCTTAAGCTGCGCTCTACGAAGCCATGCAATCTTAAGGCAAACATAAGCCTTTTCAGACATCTTTGCACGCTTTTTCATAGTACAAATCAATGCAAGCTTGAACTTTTCGATTGAATACTCGTATGAATATGTCTCAGGAAGTGCTGTCTCCTTCTGTGGCTTAAAGCTTGGACAGAACTCAGCTCTGATAAGCTTTACACGTGCTGTGTCAATCTTAGCAAATGTAGTATCGAGAGCAGAATAGCCGCAGTTTGGGCATGACATAAAGTCGTATTTGCACTTATCAACATGCTCGTAATTAGGTCTTAAATCGAAATCAGGCTCTAATCTCTTGAGCTTTGTAGTAAGCACAGCCTTTATTGGAAATTCCTTATCACAAACTGGACATCTAACCTTTTTATCGATAATAAAATCTTTCTCAGTTTTAACAACAGGAGCCGCAGCTGTCTTTTGTGCAGCATCCTTCTTAGGCTTGTCGTCCGCCAAAATATCAAGCTCTCCGTCCATAGAGAAGCCGAATTTTTCCATTCCAGATAATAAATTCATTTTGCAATCCTTTTCTAATAGATTACTAAATCTATAACTTAGTTGTTTGTAGGCAATTTAAATGAGCTCTTTAAAGAAACAATTCTATTAAACACTAATGCATCTGGCTTTGAATCTTTACAATCAACGCAGAAGAATCCTTGTCTAACAAATTGGAAACTATCATAAGCCTTGGCATCCTTAAGAGATGGCTCAACAAGACAATCTTTAAGAACTGTAAGTGAGTTTGGATTAAGATTTAAACTACCATCCTCATTATACACTCCTTTTTCTTCATCTACAATGTTTTCATAGAGACGAACCTCTGCCTTAAGAGCTGTCTTAGCTGCAACCCAGTGAATTGTTCCCTTAACCTTACGTCCATCAGGAGCATCGCCACCCTTTGTAGCTGGGTCATATGTACAGTGAATGCATGTAACCTTGCCGTTTTCATCTGTCTCATAGCTTGTGCATGTTACAAAGTATGCATTCATTAAACGTACTTCATTGCCTGGATAAAGTCTGAAATACTTCTTAGGAGGCTCAATCATGAAGTCCTCTCTATCGATGTAAAGCTCCTTGCCAAATGGAACCTGTCTGCTACCAAGCTCAGGATTCTCAAGGTTGTTTGGAGCATCGAGCCATTCAACATCGTCGCTCTCATAATTATCAATAACAAGCTTAACTGGATCAAGAACGGCCATAACACGACCACGGCTTGTCTTTAAGTCTTCTCTGATGCAGTACTCAAGCATTGCATAATCAGATGAAGAATTAGCCTTTGATACGCCAGAAAGCTCAACGAATTTTCTGATTGATGAAGGTGTAAAACCACGACGTCTAAGAGCTGCGATTGAAACAAGACGTGGATCATCCCAACCATCTACAATTCCATCTTCAACAAGCTTTTTGATATATCTCTTTCCTGTAACAACATTTGTAAGATACATCTTTGCAAACTCAATCTGACGAGGTGGATTAGGGAAGCCTGCCGACTTAACAACCCAATCATATAGAGGTCTGTGATCCTCAAACTCTAATGTACAGATTGAATGTGTGATACCTTCAAATGCATCCTCAAGTGGATGAGCGAAATCGTACATTGGGTAGATACACCATTTATCACCTGTATTGTGATGTGTCATATGAGCAACTCTGTAGAGAATTGGATCTCTCATATTGATGTTAGGTGAAGCCATATCGATTTTTGCTCTAAGAGTATGACTACCATCCTCGTACTTACCAGCCTTCATATCTTCGAACATAGCAAGGTTTTCTTCGATAGAACGATTTCTGTTTGGATCTTCCTTACCTGGGTGCTCGAAGTCACCACGATATTCTCTCATCTCATCAGCTTTAAGATCAGATACGTAAGCAAGGCCCTTCTTGATAAGGTCAACTGCTACTTCGTACATTCTGTCAAAGTAATTTGAAGCGAAATAGAGATGCTCACCCCAATCAGCTCCTAACCACTGAATATCTGCCTTAATTGAATCAACGAACTCTACCTTTTCCTTTGTAGGGTTTGTGTCGTCGAATCTCATGTGGAACTCACCGTTGTATTTCTCAGCGAGACCATAGTTTAAAAGAATTGACTTTGCATGACCAATGTGCAAATAACCATTTGGCTCAGGTGGGAAACGTGTACAAACATGGTCGTAAACGCCCTCCTTTAAATCCTTGTCAATTTCAAGCTCGATAAAATTTTTGCTAACTACTTCTTCACTCATTATCTATTTATTGTCCCTTCAATAATTATATTTTAGATTTATCTAATGTGATTGTGTGTAAACAAATGATCGCTGCAATATTCGTAATTTCCATTACATTTACTGCAGAATCTGAACTCCAAACCTGGGTTTGTAAGTTCTGTACGTCCACATACTGCACATTTATGTCTCGCGATAGGCGTGCCGTCACGGTACTGAGTTCGTGGTGGCGTTACCTGTCGTTTAAACTCGTTACGTCTATGGATGTCCTTTGGATTGAACCTCGCCATATTTCTAGTCATCATAAAGAAGATGAAGAAATTGAGTAGTGATGCAATCACTGGTACCGCTGCGAAAAATGCGCCTGCCATACAATATCTGACTACTTCGTATCCGATAATAACCAAATAGAAAATAGACATCCATTTCATCTTGATTGGTATGATGAAATATAAAAGCACCTGCATATCTGGGAAGCATGTAGAAAATGCAAGGAAAATAGAAAGATTAATGTAGTAAGTGCTGGTAATCTGTCCTATATAGCCTACAGGTAATGCTCCACCATAAATAAAGTATGTAATAAACGCTCCAAGTAGGGTGAAAACCATACCACCAAAAATATATACATTAAAGCGGAAAGCCCCCCATGTACGCTCTAGAGTCTGTCCTAATTGATAGTAAAGCATAAACATGATGACTGCCCAAATAATGCTGGTATCAGGTGGAATGATAACCCACGAAATAAGTCGCCAGATTTGCCCATGGAGAATATAATATGGCTCCAGACTGAGAAAATTAAGATAAGGAACCCCGGTAAATCTCTGTCCAAAATATAATAAATATCCGATGGCGTATCCGCCAAGCAAATAAACTATCAAATTATTTATGGCGTATCGGCCAAATTTCTTCTCTAATTTGTCTAACAAAGTAAAACCTCCAAGTAAAAAACGACATAAATATAGACTTTAAAGATTATACCTCTTTAAAGCCTATGTTATCAACTAGATTTTTAGAATTAATAGTAATATCACTGGGAATTAGTATACTTAAAAACATTCGTGTTATCTATACGTTCATAAGGAACATAATAATATTTACCATCCTCCATTTGGATATCCTCTGGCGGTCTTCCATCTATTGCAATTCCCATAGACAATTCAGCTATAATTCGCCCCTTTTCCTTAGCGTTATTCAAAGCAGTACCTTCGATTTTGCCTTCCGAAATGTCTAAAAGAACCTCTTCCTGACCATTCACTCCCACTATTAAAGGATTGTTTTGTACTCCAAATTCAGTCAATGCATCCAAAGCACCGAGAGCCATATTGTCATCGTTAGCAAGAACAAGCTCGATTTGTCTAGGATATCCTGCCAGCATAGATGTCATTTTAGTTTGGGCCTGTTTTCTATCCCAATTTGCGATTTCATCTCCAAGCATTTCCATCTCGTATCCTGCAGCTTTTATGGTTTCTACAGAAACTCTGCTTCGAAGGATTGCATCTTGATGGCCAGCCTCACCCTCTAAAAGAACATATTGTATGATGCCATCTCCATTAACATCTATCTCATCAAATCGTTCATTCAAGGCGTCAATAACAATCTGCCCCTGTATCTTTCCGCTATCTTCAGGTCTGGCTCCAACATAATAAAGCTTATTAAAGCGCTTTAAATCATCCTCTACAAGCTCACGGTTAAAGAAAATGATCGGAACATCAGCCGATTTAGCAGCCTCAATTATCACTGAAGGGTCAGTTCTATCAACAAGGTTTACGCAGATAACGTCATAGTTTTTGTCAATAAAATCAATAACCTGGTCGTTTTGTACCAACTGGTTCTTGCCAGAATATACAACAGTACTATCTACTTCTAAATCATTTTCCGTACCATAGGCAGCAAGATAATCCTCGATATTATGCCTGATTTCTTCTGTAAAAGGATCATACTGATTGTACATAGTAATTCCAACCCTTATTACCTGAGGTTCAGTCTTTTCCTTGGATTGAACCATATGGTAGCCCCCAAAAATACCGCCAGCCACAGCAATTAATGCTATTCCACACAAAAATAACCTTCTCTTACTCATTACATCCTCTTATTTAACAAATGGAAATAGGATTTTTTCATACTCCTCTGAATAAATCTGTTCTTTATTGATTATGTAATAAAGAGGCACGCCTTCATCAGAAACCTTTTCTCCATTATTAAGCACAGCCTTTACCGCCAAATACCCCATCGTGTAATCATCTTTGCAAGCAAGAGCCTGAATCAAGCCACTGTCGAGATAATAAACAGCCGCCTGTCTATCGTCGACTCCATAAATTGCAAAATCAGATTTTTGATCAATCCCCAATGACATTGCAGAATCAAGCACATTATCATCCAGCAGAATCATTCCACTATACAAACCAGATCTATAAATATTGTAAATATGGTTTATCAAGGAGCTGTCGTCCATTGTGACAAGTTCCTTTTTCAAATAAACCTCTGAATCTTCTACTGATTCTTCTAGTCCATGGATAAAATTGCAGTTGTTCACCGATTCATTGCTGTACATAACATACAACGCCCCAGTAAGCCCACTATCAATAATGTATTTTCCATAGTCGGAACCCATTGAATAGTCATCAGCTATGATAGAGTATTTATCATCATCACAATTTCCATTCTTTACAAATCTAACTTTGTTTTTTAGCCCCTGTTCTTTGATATAAGTGTACAACTCATCATAAAAGCCTGAGGCAACATATACATATTCTGCTCCCTCGTATATCTGTCTATTGATTAACTCAATTTCTCCTTCCACCCCAGCAGATGTAGGACTATTCAAAAATGTAACCTGACACTTATTATCCAGCGCAGCTGTTTCTGCACCAGATTTTAATGTTTCCCAATCATCCAGATTGTCTCCAGTCACAACAAATGAAATACGCTCATCCTCGCCCTCAAATACGCTTGAGTTGGCGTATACATAAAACTCACCAATGATTAACAAGAGAAGAACCAGGAACATGCCGATAAAGAATCTATTTCGTCTCATTTCCGTCACCTCCTATGTAATCCTTGTAGTAGATTTTTGGCAAATGAATTATGGCAGTGGTTCCTACATCCAATTCACTTTCAATTTTCAGGCCATAGTCCTCCTTAAAATAAAGATTAATACGCTGATTGATGTTCCACAATCCAATACCAGAGCCTTTACCTTGAGATTTGCCCTTTTCCTTAAGCAAATCCTTTAGTTTCTCAGGAGGAATTCCCATTCCATTATCCTTAACTTCGATATAAATATCTCCATCCTTTTCATAGCCTTTTATATCAATCACACCTTCATCATACAAATCCCCCACAGCATGATAAATGGCATTCTCTATTAAAGGCTGAATAATAAGCTTAATGGTGATGCAATCCTCAATAGCGGGATCAACATCGATGTTTGCTTCAAACTTATTTTTATAACGAACCTTTTGAATCGCTAAATAATTCTTTGCATGAGTAATCTCATCTCTGATTGTAATGATATTGTTCCCCTTGCTAAGACTAATTCTAAATAGGGAAGCAAGGCTTGTAATCATAGAAATAGCTTCTGGATATTTCTCCGATTCAATCATCCAAACAACGGAATCCAATGTGTTATACAGGAAGTGAGGATTTATCTGAGCTTGCAAAGCATTTAATTCGGATTTACGTTTTTCTTTTTGCTCCGCAACGCTTTCTTCCATCATGGTTCTCATCTGAACTACCAGAGATTTTATGGTACGGCCCAGATGCCTGATTTCATGAGTTCCACCAATAAATATTACATCCTCATCAAGCATACCTGCATCGATAACCCCAATAGAATCCTCTAGCTTCTTAATAGGGTTAGTAACCACTCTTGCAATGAAAAGGTTTCCAAAAAGAATCATAAAAATAGTTATTGTAAGAATAATAAGCATGAATACACGCAGCTGGAAGCTTTCGCCTATCAGCTCCTTTACAGGTGTTACGGATACAATTTTCCAGCCTGTGTAGCCTACCGTCTTTACGATAACTGCTCTTTCATTGCCTTCAAATGTCTCGATATAATTTCCATCATCATAGCTAGCCGCCACAATATTGTTTTCATTAGCAAGACCTGAATATATAGCCTTTTGGGCAGGATGATAGATAATCTCCCCGTTTGAATCTATCAAGTATACATAGCCCTCACCAGACTCATTCGCCTTCATGAACATCTGCTCTATTGCGGAATAGTTCATGTCTACCAAAAGGATGCCTCGCCTGATATAGCCCATGTAATTTAAATCAATACTACGGGTGAGCGAAACAACCCAATAATATCGATAATTATCACTTTCAAACATGTTTTGAACATGTGGCTCCGAGAAGTGGAAATTCTCTGCTTTCTCTTCTTCAGTATCGCTAAACCAGGACTGCTCCGTAAAATCCACCCCATTTTTTCTGGTGGCGATTGGCGCAGCAGAAATAAGGGCTCCATCCTGGGAAATGCATGCGATACTTATGAGATCATCCTTGTTTGCCTCGTACAGGATGTCCATTTCTTTAGTCATACTATCGCTAGTTAAATCCAAATTCTTGATTACGCTGTAGTACATACTATTGGAAACGCCCATCATATTACGTAAATACGAATTAAGATTCCAGCTTATCTGCTCTACTATCTTCTCATCGTTATCAATAGCATTCTGTCTGGATGTATTGATATAGTTGGTATAAAAGGCCATAGCCATAAAGCTCATGCTGATTATGGCAACCAACGTAAAGGAAATAGAAATAACAAGCTGTATACTCCTTCGCTTTGACGCGCGACGCAATCTATAAAATTGATTTTGAAAATCAAATAGTTTCATCAGCTTTCCCTTTGTTGTCTATACTTTGATGGTGATATGCCATAGGCTTTCTTGAATACATAGCTAAAGTAATTAGGCTCATCATAGCCAACAAGACCTGCTATTACATATGCCTTTTCATCTGTTGTTTCAAGCAGCTCTACCGCCTTTTTTAGTCTGATATTAGTCAGATATGAAACAAAGCTTTCCCCTGTATTTTTCTTAAATACAGCAGAAAAGTAATTAGCGCTAACATTAAGGTTTGAGCAAACTTTATCTACCGATAAGTCCGAATCCTTATAATGTTCCCTAATATATTCCTTAGCTTTATCTACAAGTACTTCTGTTGAATCCATTCGACTCTTTTTGATTTCCTTTTGGATAAAGAAGCACTTATCTAAGAACCATTTTTCAACTTCCTGGATAGAATCAATATTGTCCAAAAACTCAAAAATATCACCATCATTGCCATCAATCGATAATCCAGAAATATCATAGTTCTTTGCAAGTTTCAGGACTTCAAAATAAGCTTCCAGAATAGAAATCTTCATCTGATATAGCCCAATCCCTTTTTGGCTAAAATTAGAAAAGAATTCATGAATAGTAACATTTAACTCTTCAGTCGAACCAATCTTAATTAGTTTAAGAATCGTATTTACGTTATCATTTTCAAATAGATTTATATCTGTCTTATCCGGCTCCACATCCATAATAGAAAATGCCTGATTTTCATCAAAAAGCTTTCTATAGGCAGTAGCCTCTCGAGCTGATTTAAAAGAACTAAATAAATCCTTAAGTTCATTTACCATTAAGCCAACACCAGCAGTAGTTGGCACCTCTATTAGCTTCGCAGAAAGCTTACAAATCATATCAAGATTAGAAACAAACTCTTCGTATTCATTTTCTTTCTCAAAACAGCCCAGCACAATAACATTGCCCAGGTAATTCAAGCAATGATAATTTCCGTAGTCTTTTAATGTTTCCTTTGCAAGTTGATTCAATGAAACAGAAAATAGCTTTCTATCGGTATTATTAAATTGTTCACTGTTTTCAAAGGATAATTTGATTATGCCGACGGCATAGAAATTCCCCTTAATATCTTCTCCGTAATCAGACGCTATCTCAGCTATCCTATCAACCTCAATATGCCCCTCAATAAGGCCAATAAGAAACTGCTCCCTAAAAAATGGGAAGCTCTCCTGATAGTATTTTTCAAGATTTTGAAGATTCCGCCTCTTATCAAACTCCTCATCTAAGGTGTGTTTGATACGCGTAAAAATAGAATGCAGCTCATCTGCATCAATAGGCTTTAAAATATATTCTTCGGCTGAAAGTTCGATTGCTTCCTTGGCGTACTCAAACTCATCATAGCCAGAGAAAATAACAAATTTAGTTGCAGGAAGCTCCGCCTTTAACTGCTTTGAAAACTCCAAGCCATTCATAAAAGGCATATTAATATCAGTCATAACCACATCCGGCTGGGCCTCAAGCGCTCTCTCCAAAGCATCCTGACCGTTTTCCGCAGTTGCTACAACATTAAACCCCAAATCCTGCCAATTAATCTTTTTTTCAATGGCGATGCGGACTTCCTCCTCATCATCAACTAACATAACATTATACATACATTATTCCCCCATAAACACCTACCTCTAGTATAACAAAAAGCTGGTTACAGCTACAAGCCTTAGAGTTTCTTCATTCAGCTAAGAATGCTTCATTCAGAAACCTAAGAGCTTGCTGCCTACCAGCTTTAGCCTAGACTAAGAAATAATATATTAGTTCTTTTTACGCTTAGAAAGAACGTCTACAGTAACAGCGCCAAGAAGTACAGCACCCTTTACGATTTTCTGGATATCTGTTGACCATCCAAAAAGTGACATACCGTTGTTAAGAACACCCATTACAAAGGCTCCAACAACTGCACCAAGGATAGAACCAGAACCACCAGCTACGGCAGCACCACCGATATAGCAAGATGCAATGGCATCCATCTCGAAACCATCACCAGCTTTAGGAGTAGATGATCCGTTTCTGGCTGAAAGAACGATACCTGCAATAGCTGAAAGAACGCCCATGTTTGTATATACCCAGAAGAAAACCTTGTTAGTATCGATACCAGAAAGGTTTGCTGCTTTTCTATTACCACCTAAAGCGTAAATCTGACGTCCAGCTACAGTCTTTGTAGTAACAAATGCGTAAATTCCAATAAGAACTACCATGATAAGAAGAACAAATGGAAGTCCATTGTAACGAGCAAGCTTGTAGAAGAAGAACCAAATAATGAAGAGCTCAATTACAAGCTTTGTAACTGTCTGCCAAGTTGGAGTAAGAACAAAATTATATTTCTTCTTTGTCTTGATTCCTCTGATTTCATTCCAAATAAGAGCTACTGAAGCAATAAGTGCAACAGCAATTGAAACTAAATCAAGAATTCCGTCACCAAAGAAAATCTTGTATGTAGGAAGGAAACCTGCTCCAATAAAGTTGTAGTTTGTAGGAAGAGGACCTTTTGTCTGAGCCTGTAAAAGTGTGTATGTTAATCCTCTACCCATAAGCATTGTAGCAAGGGTAACTACGAATGGTGGGATGCTCAAATATGCTATAAAGAATCCAGCAAACATACCAACTAAAAGGCCGATAGCAAGTGCTGCTATAATAGCAACCCACATATTCATTTTGTAATCCATCATCATGATACCAGCTGTGGCACCACACAATGCAACTACTGAACCAACACCAAGGTCAACGTTACCAGTTAATACGCAAAGCAACATACCAATTGCAAGGATAACAACGTAACCATTTTGCATAACAAGGTTGTTGATGTTCATTGGTGTAAGGTTTTTGCCACCAGTAAGAATGGCAAATATCAAATAAATAACAATAAGGGCAATGAACATGCCGTATTGTTTCATATCAAGACTTGCTTTTTTATTTTTCATTTCCATCATCCTTTCTATTATGTGCCATTACACACTGCATGATTTTTTCTTGAGATACTTCTGCACTAGAAAGCTCTCCCGCAATCTCGCCCTCATTGATAACGTAAATACGGTCACAGGTACCAATGATTTCAGGCATTTCAGAAGAAATAACAATGACTGCTTTTCCAGCCTTTGCTAAATCGTTGATAATACAGTAAATTTCGTATTTAGCACCAACATCGATACCACGAGTTGGTTCATCCAAAATCAATACATCCGGTTGTGTAAGCATCCATTTAGCAAGGACAACCTTCTGCTGGTTACCACCTGAAAGTGATCCAACAACCTGATTGATGGAATTCGATTTTATGTTAATTTTCTTTTTATATTCTTCAGCTGCAAGGATTTCCTCGTTCCCATTAATAACACCATGCTTTGAGAAGAACTTTGGACGAGCAGCAATTGTCATATTCTCCTTGATATCACCAATAAGAATAAGACCATTTGTCTTTCTATCCTCAGTTACATACGCAAGCTTGTTATCAATAGCATCCTTGACTGTATTTAAATGGACTTCTTTGCCATTTATTTTTACAGTTCCTGAGATTTTCTGACCATAGCTATGACCGAATACACTCATGGCAAATTCGGTACGACCTGCTCCCATCAGACCGGCCAGGCCAACAACCTCACCAGCTTTAACTTCGATGTTAATGTCTTTAAGTACCTGACGCTCTGGATCATCAGGATGATATACATTCCAATTCTTAACCTCAAAAATTGTATCACCAATAGTGACACCTTCTCTTTCAGGATATCGATTAGTCATTTCACGACCAACCATTGCCTTAATAACTCTATCCTCAGAGAAATCATCAACACCCTTAACAAGTGTTTCGATTGTCTTACCATCTCTGATAATTGTAACGGCATCAGCAACATAGCTAATCTCGTTCAATTTATGAGAAATAATAATACATGTAATACCCTGCTTCTTTAATTCAAACATGATATCAAGAAGCTTCTTTGACTCCTCATCATTCAAAGCCGCTGTAGGCTCATCCAAAATAAGAAGCTCAACCTTTTTTGCCATTGCCTTTGCAATTTCAATAAGCTGCTGTTTACCAACGCCAAGTGAATTTACTGGAGCATTGACATTTTCATTTTCAAGACCAACTCTAGCTAACATTTCCTGGGCTTTTTGTCTTGTCTTTGTCCAATCAATAACGCCCTTCATTTTAAGCTGTTCGTTACCTAGAAAAACATTTTCAGCAATTGAAAGAAGTGGGCTAAGAGCAAGCTCCTGATGGATAATAACGATTCCTTTCGCCTCTGAATCTCTTAAGTTATGGAATTTGCAGATTTCGCCGTGATATTCAACATCTCCCTCATATGAGCCGTATGGATAAACTCCTGATAAAACATTCATCAGAGTAGATTTTCCAGCACCATTTTCCCCACAAAGAGCATGAATCTCTCCCTTTTTAACCTGCAGATTAACATCATCAAGGGCTCTAACTCCAGAAAACTCTTTTACAATATGCTTCATTTCCAAGATGTAATCTGACATATTCTTCTCCTTCTTAAAAGTAATGGCGACTTAAGACTAAGTCGCCACTACAATTAATACATTAATTACTATTCAGCTAACTGCTCCTCTGTGTAGTAGCCGCCATCAACAATGATTTCTTTGTAGTTGTCCTTATCTACTGCAACTGGTGTGCAAAGGTATGAAGGAACTGTAATCTTTCCATTGTTGTACTGCTCTGTGTCGTTGATTTCTGGCTCTGAGCCTTCAAGAACTGCCTGAACCATTGTTACGCACTTGTCAGCAAGAAGACGTGTGTCTTTGTAGATTGACATTGTCTGTGAGCCAGCGATGATGTTCTTTGTAGCCATAAGCTCTGCATCCTGACCTGTGATAAGTGGCCAATCCTCGCCTACTGTGTAGCCTGCTCCCTCAAGAGCTGCCTTACATCCATAAGCAAAACCATCAAAAGCTGTTGCGCAGATATCAAGCTTTTCATCAGCATAGAAACCTGTTAAGTAGTTCTCACAGTTCTGCTGTGCTGTTTCCTGAGACCATCTGAGGATACAAGTATCTTCAAATGATGTTCTACCTGACTTACATACTAATGTACCATCATCAAGGTATGGCTGAAGAACTTCCATAAGTCCGTTGTAAAGCATTACAGCGTTGTTATCATCTGGAGATCCCATGAAGAACTCGATTGTGTAAGTCTCATCTGTGTTAGCCAAATCCTTTGACTCTTCGATGTACTTACCAATTGCTGTACCAACACCCTTGTTATCGAATGTTGCGTAGTAAGAAACAGCGTCTGTGTCCATAAGAAGACGGTCGTAAGCGATGATAGGAATACCAGCTTCCTTAGCCTGCTCTTCTACGTTTACAAGAGCTGATGAATCAACTGCAGCGATTACTAAGCAATCAGCGCCAGCAGCAATCATGTTCTCAATCTGAGACACCTGAGCCTGTACATCATCCTCAGCATACTGAAGGTCAACCTCATATCCGAGAGCCTCAAGCTTCTCTTTCATGTTGTTACCATCATTAATCCATCTCTCTGAAGACTGAGTAGGCATTGCAACTGCAACTCTCTTTCCGTTTGAAGCTGCAGGTGTTGAAGAATCAGAAGATTCTGTTGCTGTGTCAGTTGTAGCAGCTGGATCAGCGCCTGTGTCTGCAGGGCCACATCCTGCAAATAACCCCATTGCAAGAGCGGCTGTCATCATAAAACTTAGAACACGTTTTTTCATTTTACCTTCTCCTCCTGTGTTTTCTTGACAACTTTGTTGTCGTTTTTAACTATAAATAGATATTAACAGTAACTTTTTTTGTTTAAAATAGAAAATTCTATTTATAATCTTTGAAATTCTACACTACAAATTGTACAAAATAAGAAAAACAAGCACTAAGGCTTGTTTTCTTATAATACAAATTCTTTATTTTAAGCTAATACCAATTCACATACGAATACAACAATGCAGCAAAGTGCTGCTACTTTAAACAGGCTTTGATTAAACCAGGCAGCTATAACTCCCACAATCAATGCAATTATTCCAGCAAGCTTTACCTGTGTTGCATCAATGATTGCTGGAAATGTCATAACTGCAAGAGTCACATAAGGAACATAATATAAAAAAGAACGAATGAATCGATTCTTTATTTGTTTTCTAAAAACTGTGACTGGCAAAATACGTATAAACGTACTAACAACGGCAGCCACTAATATATAAATATAAGTTCTAGTCATCATCTTCCTCCATTGGATGCGGAAATAGTATTGCAGCTACAGCAGCAATTACAACAGTAAGAATAATAGTTTTTGTTCCAGCTGATATGGATGCAAAAACTTCTAATCTAGATGCTAAATAGCTAAGAACAAAGCTTATTATAATAAACACTGCCACTATTCTGTGTTTTCTGGCTTCCGGCATAATGCAAGCTAAAAACATTCCATACAAAGCAACAGAAAATGCACTAACCACTCTAAGAGGCATCAACTCTCCTGCAACAATTCCACATGAAGTTCCAAGAGCCCAGCAGGGAACTGCTATTGCACAAGCGCCATAATTATAGATTGGATTGATAAAACCAGGTCTGTTAATGGTTATAGCAAAAATCTCATCAGTGACACTAAATCCCACTAGCATTCTATGAATCAAAGGGGTTTTAGGATCAAACTTTTGACTTAAGGCCGTAGACATCAGTAGATATCTGGCATTGACGACTAAAGTCATAATTGCCATTTCCACAAAACCAGCTCCAGCAGCCACTACCGTATATACGGCATATTCACCTGCACTAGCACGATTTAAGAATGAATTAATAAAACCCTGCAGTGGAGTGAAATGAGCGGTTCTAGCAAGAATTCCAAGAGAAAAAGCAACAGCAAAATATCCTAGTCCGATAGGAAAACCATCTCTCACTCCTTCTCTAAATACTGTTAAATTCGAATTAGTTTTTTTCAAATTCATATTATTCCTTTATTTCACCAATTTTTTAAACTTTTTTCTTCTCAAAAGTGTAAAATAATATACATAGGAGGATTTTATATGAAACCTGGCGTATATCAAGCCACTAAAAAAGACGGAACAGTCTATTATCGTGGCAACATCACTTACAACGGAAAACACATCAGCATCGGTAGTTTTTCTACAGAAGCTAAATGCAACAAAGCTTACAACGAAGCTTGGAATATACTAAAAAATGATGATATAACCATCTTGAATATACAAAGCAAAATCAAAGAGCTTCCCTTTGATAAGTGCATCACTCTAATTAATTTTAGAGATAATCATATTTATATCAAAACTCCAATATATCTTCAGAGAAATTATTTTCTATATTATTTAGATAAAACAACTATCTTGAAATTCGATAACGATGACCTCTTCTATTATTCAAGTCATAAGATTCAGTATCGCGGAGGCCACATGTTTGTCAGTGATTATGGAATGCAGTACAACATTCTAGGCCGTTATGGCATCAAGCCTTACAGTGTTAAAGGTAAGGACTTTCTCTTCGCCAATGGTGACGAAACTGATTTCAGATATTCAAACATTATAGTTGTAAATAAATATCACGGCGTATACCGCGAGGAAAAAGGCGGAAAGGTAATTTATGCAGCTAAGATTCATCTTAACGGAGATTTTATTGTAGGCCGTTATAATAGCGAAGCAAAAGCTGCTATAGCCTACAACAAGGCTGTAGATTTATGCAAAGCCCGCGGTATGAAAAAAGCATTTCCTACCAACTTTATATCTGAATATTCCCCTCGTGAATATGCCGACATATACACCGAAATCAAAATATCATCTCATCTGTATAAATTCTTTCATAATAAAAACTTCCGCGAGGCTTAGGCCTCGCGGTTTATTTTTTTATATTAGTTGTTGATGAACTTGTCTTCCTCATTATTCCATGAGTAAAGGCTACGAACCTGCTCACCAACTTTTTCTACTGGATGCTCAGCAGCAAGCTTTCTCATTGCCTGGAAGTGAACCTGACGACCAGCTGGTGACATATCAAGAAGGAATTCCTTAGCAAATGTACCATCCTGAATATCAGAAAGAATCTGCTTCATTGCCTTCTTTGTATCCTCTGTAATAATCTTTGGTCCAGTGATGTAATCACCGTACTCAGCTGTATTTGAAATAGAATATCTCATTCCAGCAAAGCCTGACTGATAGATAAGATCAACGATAAGCTTCATTTCGTGTACACACTCGAAGTATGCATTTCTTGGATCGTATCCAGCCTCAACAAGAGTCTCGAAACCAGCCTGCATAAGAGCACAAACACCACCACAAAGTACTGCCTGCTCACCAAAGAGGTCTGTCTCTGTCTCTGTTCTGAATGTTGTCTCAAGAATACCAGCACGAGCTCCACCGATACCAGCACCATAAGCAAGTGCAAGATCAAGAGCTTTTCCTGTAGCATCCTGGTATACAGCAACAAGACAAGGAGTTCCCTTACCCGCCTGGTACTCAGAACGTACTGTGTGACCTGGAGCCTTAGGTGCAATCATAGTAACATCAACATCTGCTGGTGGCTTGATGCATCCAAAGTGAATGTTGAAACCATGAGCGAACATAAGCATGTTGCCAGCCTCAAGGTTTGGCTCGATGTCAGCCTTGTACATATCAGCCTGCTTCTCATCGTTGATAAGAATCATAATAATATCAGCTTTCTTTGCTGCTTCTGCAGCTGTATATACTGTAAGGCCCTGCTTTTCAGCCTTTGCCCAAGACTTTGAACCTTCGTAAAGACCAATAATGACGTCGCATCCGCTTTCCTTAAGGTTAAGAGCGTGTGCGTGACCCTGGCTACCATAACCAATAATAGCTATTGTCTTACCCTTCAATAATGAGAGATTACAATCTTCTTGGTAATAAATCTTTGCTTCCTGTGACATTCTTTTATCCTCCTTATAATATAACTACATCCTCTGAGCCACGGCTAAGACCAGTAACACCGGTGCGAGCAAGCTCTAAGATGTCGTAGTCTCCAAGCATATCCAAAAATGCTTCCAATTTGTCCTGGTTGCCTGTAAGCTCAAGAATCATAGAATCGTGAGTAACATCAACAACCTTTCCTTTGAAGATTTCAACGATAGTGAGAACATCCTGTCTCTCGTCATTTCTAACAGAAATCTTAACAAGCATAAGCTCTCTCTTTACAGAAGTGCCATGCTCCAAAACCTTGAGATCAACAACCTCTGTAAGCTTTGACACCTGCTTTTCAATCTGTTCCAATATCATTTCATCACCATGTGTGACAATAGTCACACGTGTGTATCTAGGATCAGCAGTGACACCCGCTGAGAAACTGTCGATATTGTATCCCCTTCTTGAAAATAAGCCTGAAATGCGGCTTGTAAGACCTGGTGTGTTTTCTACTAAAATAGAAAGAACTTTTTTAGACTCCATAATGCTCTCCTAAAAATAAAATCTCGTTTGCACTTTAATGCTTTGAAGTACGAAACTATTACAAATTCTATCACAAACAATTTATATGTCAACCAAAAAGATTTCAGAATTTAGTAAATTTAGTAATACTTTCCATCGTATGGGTTATACAGTCCCATTTGAATAGGTTGTCTCTTATCTTCGTAACACAAAGTAATATAATAATCTCTAAATTCAAATCCCTGTTTGGTCCAGTAAGTATTTCCCTTTTCAAAATCGCAATACTCACTAAAATCTATCCACTGAAGGACCTGCATAAGTGGTCTATCCATCATTTTGCAGGTAGCCTCTTTAAAAGTCCAAACCTCAGTAAATTTTTTGTTCACCTCAGTTTTCTTTAAAGATTCAAGATACTCTAAATCAGCCTTTGTAAAAAAGCGTTCAACTAAATCCTTATCGTATGGACGGATTCGTTCAACATCTATTCCAACAGGCTTATCTGAAATTGCCGCTACTGCAAAAAAATTAGAATGTGAAATACTAAAATCTACATTTTTCGGCTGTATAAAAATGGGTTTTCCTTGAGAAGTTGATGAATAGACATATGGTCTTTCAATGTGATTTTCCCATAGAAGTTTTTCTAATAGATGGGCAGCACCTAATCTCTCACATTTGCCCTTTAAGGTCTTAGCCTCGTCAACATGCTCTCTCCTTTGGGGACTAATCATGCTGTACACTTCATCAAATATGAACGGATTCTGTAATGGCTCACAATTATATGCTGCTGCTTTAATCATATTCTCCCCCTTTAACGTATACATAAAGTATAACATAGTGGAAATTAAATATGATAAAATATTTGTGAACTATTCTTATAGGGGGCTATATGAAATTCTTAATTTTTGAGATGAAAACTGTATGCTACAATTCTTACCTTTACTTTGGGGACGCATTAGGCAAAGCCCTTACAGATAAGGGACATACAGTAGAATACTTTAAAGTAGATGAAGACGCCTTAGATGATTTAGAAAACTATGTAGGAGCCAAATACGATGCACTTATCGATTTCAATTCTGATTTACCTCGTGCACTTATGGATGATGATTCCTATTTTCTAGATCATGTTGATGCGCCTTTTTTTGATGTCATTTTGGATCACCCTCTATATCATCATGATTCACTAAAGCATAAGCTTAGCAATTTCAATGTAGTTTGCCTAGATTCAAAGCACAAGGACTATATTTTAAAATACTATCCTCATATCAAATCCGTCACTGTAACGCCAATGACTGGCGAATTGGCCTTTGGGAATGACGCAATTAACTGGGATGGCTACGTTGAACGTCCATACGATATTCTATTATCAGGCACCTATACAGATCCTACCAGACTAGAAGCAGCCATCCATAAGATTCCTGATTTTCTGGCACATAACGTATACGAACTGATTGACATGATGCTAGCAGACAGCACCCTTACTATAGAGGACGCTGTTGAAACTCTGGCAAGAAATGAAATATATGACTACATCAATTCAGATTTACCATTACACACTCAATCTTTCTATTTAGCTGACGCTTATGTGCGCTGTATAAACAGAAAGAATCTGGTATTAGAATTAGATAAATGTAGTCACAACTTCCATATATTTGGAGCACTTTGGGAAGAGCTAGATTTAAAACACGCCACACTTCATCGTGAGATTCCATTCAATCTTACATTTACCGTTTTTTCCAAGGCTAAAATATCTGTAAATATTATGCCTAATTTTAAAGCAGGTAGCCACGACCGAGTATTCTCAGGCCAGCTTAATGGAGCTGTTTCACTCACAGACCCTACCACCTTACTTTTATCAGAATACCAGCATGATAAAAACATTCTCTTCTACGACTTAAATCACATGGATGATATTTCTTCAATGGTAGATAGACATCTGGATAAGCCTGATGAGCTGAAAAAAATAGCCCAAGGCGGATTTAATATCGCAAATGCGAATCACACCTGGGCTAATATTGCAACTTTAATTTTAAAAAATCTTTAATCCAAATTAAGCATTTCCTGGTAGAAAGCGAAGTAATCCTTTCTACCTTCTTTTGTAAATTGGATAGCTGTTCTAGGATGCTGATTTAAAAGACCAGTTGTAAGGTATTGCATATCATATCCCCATACAACGCCCTGCTCCTTTAATGGCATCATATAGTCCTCTACAAACTTAATTGCATATCTCTCCTTATATTTTGGATTCTTAAGGAAGCCAAGAAGAAGCTCCATAGCACAGTTTCCTGCACCACGTCCCATACTACAATATGTAGCGTCCAAATAATCTACATTGTCACCAACAGCCTCTATCGTATTTGCGAATGCAAGCTTCTGATTATCATGTGCATGCATTCCCACCTTTTTGCCATACTTAGACGCAATTTCATAGTACATATCAGCAATACGCTCTGTCTGCTCTGGATATAGAGAGCCGTAGCTATCTACAATATAAATGCATGAAATAGGTGTCTGACAAACAATATCAAGGGCTGACTTGATATCCTCCATTGAGGCTGTAGAAATAGCCATAATATTACAAGTAGTCTCGTAACCTTTCTTATATGCATCCTCAATCATCTGTACTGCCCCAGGAAGCTGATGAAGATATGTTGCAACACGAATAAGATCCACAGGGCTTTCTGCCTTAGGATGAATATCCTCCTTGTAATTGCAACGGCCAACATCCGCCATGATTGCAAGCTTCAAATCAGTATTGTTGTCCCCAACAATCTTTCTAATATACTCATCAGATGAAAACTTCCATGGGCCAAAAGAATTCTCATCGAACTGCTCTTTATCAGCACGATAGCCCATTTCCATATAGTCAACTCCAGCCTTTACATTTGTAAGATAAAGAGCTTTAGCAAATTCATCTGTGAAATAAAAATCATTTACAAGGCCTCCATCGCGAAGTGTAGCATCCACTACTCGTACGCTTTCCCTTACTTCCAAAAGCTTTGAAATTTCCTTTTTCATCTGTCCATCCTCCAGTTACTTTAGTGATTAAAAGTGGTAAAGTAAATTATAAACGTATCTGACCAAAAAAACAAGCCTATTGCAGATTATCTCCGCAATAGGCAAATAATTATACTACTTCGAATTTCATAGCGCTTTCATTAAGCTGCTTGGTAACAATACTGTTTTTATCCATATCATCATTAATGCCCTGGATTTCACTAACAATATCAGTAGCTGCTGTAGCAGACATATTTATCGCCATTGAGCTTTCCTGAATAGAATCTCCAATTGTAAGAATCTTTGCAGACATTTCATCCATAACTTCGTTAAGATTATTTGTCTTATCCGAAAATGCAGCAAGCATTTCTTCAATCATAGTGGCTGTGTTTTCAAACTTATCACCAGTCTCTACAAATGCATCGTAATCACGTAAAACATTTTCATTAATAAACTGGATAACCTGAACCGCATTGTCTGACAATGCTTGAACTGCTGTAGTAACTTTCTCAGAGATTTCCTGAATATTTCCAGCTGTGTCTCTAGAGTTTGCAGCCAGCTTACTGATTTCGTCTGCTACTACCGCAAAACCTCTACCAGCTTCACCAGCACGAGCAGCTTCAATAGAAGCATTAAGTGCAAGTAAGTTTGTCTGACTAGCAATATCAAGAATATCGTTAGTCAAATCGCTAATCTGATTAACCTGCTCTGATTCTTTAACAGATTCTTCAAGGACACATGAAAGCTCTTCAATTTTGCTGCCCGTATTAGCTTTCTTGCTATTAGCTTCTTTTTTGATTTCATCAGCCTGAAGCTTAATCTCATTAGCTTTTTCTGAGCCTGTTTGTGATTCCTCACTAATAGCTGCAGTAGCTTTCTTAGCGATCTTAAGTTTGTCCTCTAAATCTACAGTTGAGAATGTAATTGTTTCCATAGAAGCAACCAATTCTTCCATGGCTGCAGAAGTATTTGTAACATTGTTGCTAGCACTCTGAAGCTTTCCAACCATGCTATCTGCAGAAGTCTTCAAAACATTTGCGCCAAATTTTACATCCTTAATTACATTCTGTAATGTCTCCATAAACTGGTTAATATTGTCAGAAATAAGACTAAGCTCAGTCTTTGTATTTGTATTAAGACGAGCTGTCAAATCACCTCTTCCATTATCAATATTGCTGATAATCTCCTGAAGCTCACTTGACATTTTCATAATTGTTTTATTCACTCTTACATATGTAAGAACAAACGAAACAACAATTAATACAATTACAAGAGCCATTATAATATAGAATCCAACAGATACTTCTCTTACATAACTATCTAAGTAAGTACCGAATCCTGATTGTAATTGAACAATACCATCATTTACTGCATTTAATGATTCGTTAATTTCGTCCAATTCAGTACCATAATCTCCAAATACAAATTTAACAGCACCTGGAATATCCTGTTTTATAATACAATTTCTAATTTTATCTACTGCTGCTAAATAAGACTCGACATTCTCTCTGTTTGTCGATATAAGCTGTGCACCACCATCTAATTGACTAACTAATAAGCAATCATCCAAATAATTCAAATGAGAATCTATATCAGAAATATAATTGTCCATAACCTCAAAATCTGATTCAGTTATTCTCGTCCCCGACTCTGCCTGTCCTAAATATCTATTAATCTCTGCTGAAATATGAATTACATCTGCTTTCAACTCATAAGCTTCTGTTGCGCATTGAAGCTGACTTTCACATGCCAGTGTTGCCTGTGATTTTAATTTGTATAGTGCAAAGATTGCGGAAAATGCACATATAATAAATGCGACAAAAATCAATAGATTTACTAGAATTGTTTGAAATTTGATTGAGTAAACTAGATTGCTGCCCCCTTTCTTTTCCTCTTTAAAGGAAATATTCTCACCCATTAGTTCTTTTTTCTTTTTCATATTGCCTTCATCCTTTTAGTAATTATATTTTTGCACAGCAATCGTATTCTACACCATTATTCAGAATTATGGAACTAGCAGCACAATAAATATATTGGGTTTTATAGTATTTTTTTAAGATATAAAAAGAGCCCTATAGATTACATCTATAGAGCTCTAATATTAAATTCTAAAAGCCTAAACTATCTCAAATTTTTGAGTACTTGAATTTAATTGCTTTGTAACATCATTATTTTGATCCATAGCTTCATTGATGCCCTGGATTTCACCAACGATTTCCGTAGCAGCCTGAGCGCTCATACCAATAGCATTAGAGCTTTCATTTACAGAATTAGAAATTGTCTCAATTCTATCAGCCATCTCATTCATTACATTGTTTAGATTATCTGCCTTGTCTGAGAATGTAGCCAACATTTCATCAATCATTGTAGCTGTATCTTCAAATTTCGATCCAGTTTCTACGAAGGCATCATAATCAGCCAAAACATTTTCATTGATGAATTCAATAACTTGAACCGCATTATCTGAAAGTGTTTTAACAGCCGCTGTAACCTTAGCAGAAATTTCCTGAATATTTCCAGCTGTATCTCTTGAGTTTGCTGCAAGTTTACTAATCTCATCAGCTACAACAGCGAATCCCTTTCCAGCCTCACCAGCTCTGGCAGCTTCGATAGATGCATTAAGAGCAAGCAAGTTTGTCTGGCTGGCAATGTCCAGAATCTCGTTTGTCAAATCACCAATTTGGTTGACCTGCTCAGATTCTTTTACAGAAACCTCGAGAACTCTAGATAACTCTTCCATCTTAGCTCCAGTGTTATCCTTCTTCTCAGTTGCTTCTTTCTTGATTTCATCAGCTGCCATTTTGATCTCATTTGCTTTAGAAGCGCCTTCTTTTGCCTCGGCATCTATAGCATTCGTAGCCTCTCTAACTTCAAATACCTTGTCATTTAAATCAATTGCTGTAGTAGAAACATTCTCCATTGACGCTGCCAACTCTTCCATTGCTGCTGAAGTATTAGTGACATTATCAGATGCACTTTGAATCTTAACAACCATACTGTCTGAAGATGTACTAAGAACGCTAGCGCCCTCTTTAACATCCTTAATAACACCTTGAAGTGTTCCAAGAAACTCATTGATTCCATCAGATATCATAGCTAGTTCAGTTTTTGTCTTCGTATTAATACGAGCTGTTAAGTCTCCTTTTCCTCTATTGATATTATTTATAATTGATTGTAATTCATAAGAAATACCAAGAATAGTTTTGTTAATTCTAATAAATGAAAGCAGGAAGCTAACTATAATAAGAACCACAACTATTCCCATTACAAAGTAGCCCTTCATTGATACTTGCGAAATGTAGCTATCTAAATATCCTGAAAAACCTTCACTCAATGAAGTAATAGCAGCATCTACAGCATCAAGTGATGCATAAGCAGTCTCCAAATTGGTACCATATTCAGTTGAAACATATCCAATAGCTCCAGCCATATCCGAAGCTGCTATATATCCCTTTAATGTTTCAGCAGATGATGCAAAAGCTTCTGTATTTGTTCTTAAATCCGCAACTATTTGCTCACCATCTGATACATTACTAACTATTATTGATGATTCCATATAAGTAAGATGATTTTCTAAGTCATCTATATATGAGTTCATATCATCAAATTCTGAAGCACTCATTATATTGCCTGCTTCACATTGACCTAAAGTGCGATTTATTTCTGCAGATATATGTATAATATCCTGTCTTAATTGAGCTGATTCCTCAGCACATATCAACTCATTCTCACTTGCCACTAAAGCTTGTGACTTCACACTTTGCATTGCAGTATTTGATATTATCGCATATACGATAAATGCAACTAATATTACTACATTAACAATAATATTTTGAAATGTAATTGATTGGAAAAAATTGCCTTTATTGTGTTCCGCAATCTTTACTACTCCTGCAAGGTTTTCCTTTTGCTCTTCTGAAAGATTTTGGTCTAATCTCTCTCTAATAGCCTCTTTTCTTTCTTCTCTGCCCATAGAACTACCCCCTATATAAATAAACGTCCATTAATTCTCTTAAAATATTATAGTATGAATTTTATAATGTGTAATACAATGCACAAAAAAAACATATTATTTTAAAATATTCATCAAAAAAGAGCCCTTAGGCAAAACCTAAGAGCTCTTTAATATAACGCTACGCTCGATTTAATTAAAATTTACCAGCAGTAGCAGCTTCCTCAACAGAAACAGCAACAGCAACTGTTGCACCTACCATTGGGTTGTTACCCATACCGATAAGACCCATCATCTCAACGTGTGCAGGAACTGAAGATGAACCAGCGAACTGAGCATCTGAGTGCATACGTCCAAGAGTATCTGTCATACCGTATGAAGCAGGACCTGCTGCCATGTTATCTGGGTGAAGTGTACGTCCTGTACCACCGCCTGAAGCAACTGAGAAGTACTTCTTGCCGAGTTCAACGCACTCCTTCTTGTATGTACCAGCTACTGGATGCTGGAAACGTGTTGGGTTTGTAGAGTTACCTGTGATAGATACACCTACGTTCTCATGATGCATGATAGCAACACCTTCCTGAACATCATCAGCGCCGTAGCACTTAACTGTAGCACGAAGACCATTTGAGTATGCCTTCTCTGATACAATGTTAAGCTTAGCTTCCTTGTAATCGTACTTTGTCTCAACATATGTGAAACCATTGATACGAGAAATAATCTGAGCAGCATCCTTTCCAAGACCGTTAAGGATTACTCTAAGAGGCTTCTTACGAACCTTGTTAGCCTTCTCAGCGATACCGATAGCACCTTCAGCAGCAGCGAATGACTCGTGACCTGCTAAGAAACAGAAGCACTCTGTCTCCTCCTCAAGGAGCATCTTTCCAAGGTTACCATGTCCAAGACCAACCTTACGGTGATCAGCAACAGAACCTGGAATACAGAAAGACTGAAGTCCCTCTCCGATTGCTGCAGCTGCATCAGCAGCCTTGCGGCAATTCTTCTTAATAGCGATTGCAGCACCTACAGTGTAAGCCCAGCAAGCGTTCTCGAAGCAGATAGGCTGAATCTTCTTTACCTGCTCGTATACATCAAGACCTGCGTCCTTAGTAATCTTCTCAGCTTCTTCGATTGAGCTGATACCATACTTATTAAGAACTGCGTTAATCTGATCAATTCTTCTCTCATATGATTCAAATAAAGCCATTTTTGTTTCTCCTTTCCTATATTATTCCTGACGTGGATCGATAATCTTTGCAGCATCGTCAACACGACCGTACTGGCCCTTTGCCTTTTCCCATGCTGTGTTAGGATCATCACCCTTCTTAATGAAGTCTGTCATCTTTCCAAGAGAAACAAACTGATATCCGATAACTTCGTTATCATCATCAAGTGCGATACCTGTTACATAGCCTTCAGCCATTTCAAGGTAACGAACACCCTTTTCCTTTGTTGCGTACATTGTACCAACCTGTGAACGAAGACCCTTTCCAAGATCCTCAAGACCAGCACCGATTGCAAGTCCGTCATCAGAGAATGCAGACTGTGTACGTCCGTAAACGATCTGAAGGAAAAGCTCTCTCATAGCTGTGTTGATAGCGTCGCAAACAAGGTCTGTATTAAGAGCCTCAAGGATTGTCTTTCCCTGAAGAATCTCTGCAGCCATAGCTGCTGAATGTGTCATACCTGAGCAACCAATTGTCTCAACAAGTGCTTCCTCGATAACACCATTCTTAACATTTAAAGATAATTTGCAGGCCCCCTGCTGTGGAGCACACCAGCCAACACCGTGTGTGAAACCGCTAATATCAGAAATCTGCTTAGCGTGTACCCATTTTCCCTCTTCAGGGATAGGAGCTGGTTCATGCTTTGCGCCCTTTGCTACAGGACACATGTTTTCTACTTCTTTTGTGTAAATCATTGTAGAACTCCTTTCTATAATTCCATTAATATACTGCTACCTACATTAATGACCTAATTATATAAACGCATAGAAACGCGTTATTGATTACATTTTCTCACTTTCTGTGGTTTTAGTAAAGTATTCTTTTGTATTTTCGTTAAAAAATTATCTAAATATTTAGAAGCTGTGACCTCCACCTGAATGGCCACCGCCACCACCGCCGGAAAAGCCACCGCCACCGCCAGAAAAGCCACCTCCACCACCGTGGTATGTGCTTCCAGCTGATGCAATTCTTCTACGAGTTGTATTTAGTACAGTAGATGTTCCTGCAATGGAAGCTCCAATTAGAAGCATTTCTGCAGGAGTAAATGTCTGAACCCTTGCTCTCTCTCTTACTGCTTTTAAGAAAACAAATAAGAATCCAAGAATTATAGAAACTAGCGCTGTAACTATAAGTCTCATTGGTCTAAGGATCATTCCATCATTAATCAATGTATTGCACTGCTCAAAAACAGCATAAATGCATTCGTAGTACTCTCCATTTGACGCATATCTATAAACATTATCTGTAATATCATATGCATCTGCACTTTTTATCTCGTATTGGGCCTTTCCATATCCTGATAAGTACAACTCTCTGTTGTGCATATCAATCAAAAATGCAACACCATCTTCTCTAGAATTATAATTCTGTGTATAGAAGTCAAAAAGAATAGAATCCTCACTCTGACGATAGTTATACTCATCAGTAGTTGCTACAACATAATTGTAGCTACTATCCAAAGAATCCAGATATTCTTCTAGCTCATCATATTCATCATCGCTAAGCAAATAAGCATCATCGATAATAGTTACATTTGATTTAGCCTCAGCACGAATTGGAAGTAAGAGACATACAACGAATAAGAATATAAAATATTTAGCCTTTCGCATTTTCAAGCTTACCTCCCTTCTTCAAAAACTGTGGTGATGGACGTGTTGCAAGTCTGTTGTACTCTCTAACAGTACAGTCAATAGTAAAGACGATAATCGCAAACACGATAGCTAAAGCTATGTAATAAATAATATCGTTTGGAAGGTTGATTATTCTAATAAGAATTGCTGCAATCCATCCTAAAGTACCAAGTAAAAGAACTGTCTTCTGCCCCTTTTTAACAGCATTAAAGCCTTTAATAATGAACACAAGACTAGAAATATACATAGCTAACATGAGAATAACATTGAGCACATTCGCAACCGCTCTTCCATTCTCAATAACATAAAGTATACCTGCTATGATAAATGCATATCCGCCCTTTAAAAGCAAAAATATAACAACGGCACCAGCACCGGAAAGTGCTGCCTTTGTTGACGATTTAGTAATCTTCTTTTTCGCTTTCTTTTTAATTGGCTTAATATTTTTGCTGGTAACAATATCCTTGCTGCCAAAATATCCCTTATCATCAAGATGATTGTCACGTCTATAGACACCATCTGCAATCTTTGCACCATAGTAAGCTATAAATGAAGAAACAAGTGCAGCAAACCCACAAAGATTCTTTATGCGATAAGTGAAGCTAAAAGTCAAGCTCAGCACAAAAAGAACTAAAAATATAACAATAGAAGCAGCAATTGCAGTGGCATACATCTTTCTTTTATCGATAGGCATATCAGAATAAACAGCACCTGAAGCGCCATTGATTACAGAATATGAAACTCTATCATAATTACGTGTAGTCATGAAATAGACAGGAAGATATGCTCCTTCACATCCCTTATATTGTAGCTTCGAAGCAACATCATTATGAATTCGTTCATCTTCTCTGCTAGTCAAATCATATCCATCTGCTTTAGCTTTAACTTTGTTACAAAGTGAGTTCTTAGCCTCCTCTAATGCATCCTCAACATAGATTTCCTTATCAACAGTAGAATTTTCAACGAAAAATCCTGCCAAAAAGTTTGGATTAAACTTTTCCAATTCATTAAGTGGAAATGGATTAATTGAACCAGAAACATTGTCATCGAATGTCTGTGATGCATCAAATGGAACCTTCATATCATCCACGTCAACTCTAACATTAAACTGGGTTTCTTTTGTAACTTCATAATCTCCACTTGTAGATGTTTTTTTACCAACAAATGAAACATCACCATCTGACGAATAATCATAGAGATAATATGGAGTATAAAGTCCAACAAGCTTGTCAATATTGTCATCGATATTTAATCCATCAGGAACAAAATGAATATGTTTAACTTCCTCTAGATATTTTTCACGAGCTTCCTTTTTTGTGAGATTAAAAGGAAGAATATATTTAGGAACACCACTTTTAGAAAAGTGCTCCTGCATAGTAGTCTGAGTACCGCAGTATGGACAAAACTCCATACCATCGTTATCTATTACCTGAATTTCCCCAGCACAATTAGGACAGGTATAAATTGTAGTATTTATACCTGCCTCATTTTCAATATCATTACCTTTGTATGCTCTTGGATCTGTATACTGACCGCAAGAGCTACAAAGCATTTGCATACGTTCTGGCGAAAACTTCAGTTGCCCTCCACAACTTGGGCAAGGGAACATTGTAGCCATTTTCCAACTTCCTTCCTATGGTCTCTTAGTTCCGCAATTTACGCAGAAATTACCGTAGTTTTCATTGCCACAATTTGGGCAGAACCATCTGCCTGGCTGAGCTGCACCTGCATCCTGAGCTGGAGCTGTCTGAGGCTGGCCCATTTGTGGCTGTACTGGCTGACCTGGCTGTCCAGCAAACTGCTGACCAGCTGCCATACCTGCTGCTCCTGCATTTAATAAATCAGCTGCATTTGCACCACCTGCCTGCATTGCCATGTTCATACCAAAGAATCCCATAGCTGCGCCGTTTGCGTTGCCAGCTGCTGTCTTCATAGCCTCTGCCTGAGCCTGTACAAGTGTTGCACCTGCCATAGCCTGAGAACGAAGTGCACCAGACTTCTGAAGCTCTCTAAGTAAATCAGCATCCTTATCAGGAATAACTGTTGTAAGAATCTGAACAGATGTAATTGCAAGACCGTACTTATCTGTCCATTCCTGATCAAGCTCATCACTCATTGCCTCAGAGATTTCCTTTGTGTATGCAGGAATACCTGAAGGTCTAACGCCAAGAGCTGTAAGCTTGCCAAGCGCTGGCTGAAGGGCCTGGATAAATGTAGCACGAAGCTGATCCTGAATATCGTCAACTGTGTATTCGTTCTTTACGTTACCTGCAAGGTTAACATAAAGCTGAGTAGGATCAGATACTCTCATGCTGTAGTTACCGTTAAGCTTAAGAGTTGTATCTAAATCTAATCCAATGTTGTTATCAAGAATTCTGAAAGGAATTGGTGAAGGTGTACCAAACTTCAAACCAACAATATCCTTAGTGTTAACGAAATAAACTCTCTGTTGAACTGGTTTCTCACCACCGAAGGTAAATCTACGTCCGAATTCCTTAAATACATCAAGAAAGTCACCAGCAAAAATAGAAGCAGAACCATTATCTTCCCATTCATATGCACCTGCCTCTGCAGCAACATCAATAATTCTTCCGCTATCAACTAAAAGAGCACACTGACCTTCGTTTACAATAATTGCAGAGCCATGTGAAATAACATCAACATCCCCCTGAGTGTTTGTACCGCGGCCAGTCATCTTGTGAACAGCTCTTTTAACAAGTACATCTGATGCCATTGAATCAGATACGAATAATTCTTTCCACTGATTTGCAAGTTCACCAGACACTGAGCCTTTAACTGCTTGAATAAGTCCCATTTTTATAAATCCTCCCTAATAAAAATAATCTTTATTTAGTTTAACAAAAAAGACCCATTCTTTAAAGAACGGGTCTTAAAAAATTTAACTTTTTTAGTTTTTCTTAACGATGTTGTCCTGGCTCTTGAAAATGCTATCTGCCTCAACCACTCCTCTTACAGAAGAAAGTGGATAAACATTTGAACGAGGGCAAACTACTGTGCCAGGGTTGAGAACTGAGTTACATCCAACCTCTACATTGTCTCCAAGCATAGCTCCGAATTTCTTTAATCCTGTTTCAATTTTCTCTCCATCACGCGATTTTACAACAACAAGAGTCTTGTCCTGCTTTACATTTGATGTGATTGAACCAGCACCCATATGAGACTTGTAACCAAGAACTGAATCACCAACATAGTTGTAATGAGGTACCTGTACGTTATTAAAAAGAACAACATTTTTAAGCTCTGTAGAGTTACCAACTACACAGTTCTTTCCAACGATAGCTGAACCTCTAATAAAAGCGCACTGACGAACCTCAGCATCCTCATCAATGATAAGAGGTCCGTTTAGATATGCAGAATCAAAAACCTTAGCTGACTTAGCTACCCAAACATCCTCTCCTCTTTTCTCGAACTTCTCTGGATCAAGTGTTGGGCCAAGCTTTTTGATGAACTCAGAAATCTCTGGAAGAACCTCCCATGGATATTCCTTTCCATCAAACAAGTCTTTAGCGATAGTTTCGTCTAAATTATACATAGATTTAATTTTTGTCTGTTCCATAATGTTCCCTTTCTTATATGTAAATTACTTTGCATCTGAATAATTATCGAACTCAAACTCAGTTCTGCAATCGTCATTGAGCTTAAGTCTCGCATCAAAGAATAAACCTTTTTTACTTAAAAATCCAGATATAACATCAGTTTTCTTTTCCAGAATAAGCTTTCTGAATTGGTCCTCTGGAATATCAACACCAGCAACCTTGCCTACATAGAACTGACAGCTGTCTACGTTGTCCCTGATGTTGTTCTTACATCTGTAGCCAAAGTGATTCTTTAAAATAGGCTCGCCACATTTAGGACATTTCAAGCCTTCCATTACCTTTTCTTCGTCTTCGAAAACGAACTTTATTCCAGATACCTTACCAGTCTCATCTTTGTTCAAAGCAAGCTTAGCATCAAACTTTGTTCCCTTCTTAGACTTGAATCCGGATATTGTGGATGTGATACCATCCTTTAAAAGTTCTTTCACCTGAGCTTCTTTAAGCTTTACTCCAGCAATCTGTCCTATATTAAAGCCGCATGAATTCTCAGGATCATCCTTTTTGTAATTGCTGCATCCATAGCCAAACGGAGTAACAACAACTTTGCCACCACATACTGGACAAACTACATCCTTAATATCCTTTGCTTCTACATTATCAAAATCGAAGGTTACCTCTGATTTGCCTTCTTCGTTTTTCTTAAGGACAAGGCAGGCATCAAACTTCTTACCTGATTTGCCTTTGAAGCCACGAATAGTTTTGGTGTGTCCTTCTGTAAGAAGCTCTTTTACATCACCATCGCCAATCTTTTTAGAAGCAATCTCTCCTATAACAAAATTACATTTATTCTCTTTATCAAAGTATTTTTCGCAAGCAAAACCGAAGTTTGTCTTTATGATTTTATTGCCGCAATCAGGACAAACCACATCTGCCAAATAGTTAGGAGCTACATCATCGAAATCAAATACAAGCTCTGTACGACCTGTCTCTTCGTTCTTTTTAAGAACAAGCCTTGCATCAAACTTCTTTCCAGTCTTGCCCTTAAAGCCTCTAAGTGTATCTGACTTTCCCTCTTTAAGAATCTCAGTAACAACCTGGGCACTGATATTCTTGCCAGCGATTGTCTTTCCTATATAAAACTTACATGAATTTTCATCCTGTGCATTAAAATTAGCACAGCCATATCCACTAGGACGAACAAGAATATCTCCGCCACAATCAGGGCATTTAACATCTGGAAGCTTTTCCGCCTCAATTCCATCAAAGTTAAAGCTAAGTACCTTCTTGCCCTCTTCGTTTTCTTTTAATTGAATCTTGGCGCTGAACTTCTGATTAGTCTTTGACTTGAAACCAGTAAGCACATCAGTAATTCCATTATTAAGAAGTGTGGTAAGCTCCTCCAATGAAATCTTTCTGCCGGCGATTTCACCAACAGAGAAATAGCACTGATTTTCCTCCTGGAAACGATGCTCACATGCAAATCCATAACCAGTCTTTGCGATTCTTCCACCACAAACAGGACATTTCAAATCCTCAACATACTCAGTAGGTGTTTCAGAGAAATCAAAGCTAACGTTGAATTCACCATCTTCGTTTTTGCCTAGCTTAAGCACAGATTTGAAAGGCTTGTTAGATTTACTCTTAAATCCTTCTATTAAATCTGTCTTACCCTCAAGGATGAGCTTTCTAAATTGTTCCTCTGGCAAGTCTACTCCGGCAATCTGACCGATACTAAATCTACATTTAATTTCATCGTTAGTGTAGTTACTGCAGCCATATCCAAAGGATGTAGTGGTAAGCTCGCCGCCACAGGCCGGGCAATTAATTCCAAGAGGCTTTCTTGTAGCAAGGCCCTTTGAATCCTTACCAGTAAACTGATTAATATTAAGAGCAATAGTCTGAGTCAGGTCGGAATCTATCATGCTCTTTGTTTCAGTACGGATATAGTCCTCAAGCTCTTTACGGTAATCGTCGAACTCTACAGAACCATTAATAATCCCTTCCAAACCCTTTTCCCAGTTGGCAGTCTGCTCTGGCTTTAAAAGAGATGGCGCAGTCAAAAGAACTACCTCGTAAATCATCTCGCCAAGTCGCTCTGGCGTAATAACCTGAGTTTTGTTATTTTGATTGAGATATCCGATTCGAACCAGCTTTTCAAGTATTTCGCCTCGTGTAGCAGATGTTCCAATACCAGTAGTCTTAATCTGCTCTCGAAGCTCCTCGTCCTCAATAAGCTTTCCTGCATTTTCCATTGCAAGAATCAAGGAACCAGATGTATATCTCTTTGGAGGTGATGTCTTTCCCTCTTTTAATTCGAAGCCATTTGCATTGATGGAATCTCCAATATTGACCTGCTCTACAAATGCAGCAAACTTCTCCTTAGAAAAATCATCCTCTGCATCTTCGTTTTCATCATCAGATTCCCCTGCATCATCCTTTTTATTTTTAGGAATACCTGCGATTTCCAAATATCCAGGCTTCACCAATAATTTAGCGCCAGCGAAGAAGCTTTCAGAATCTATCTTTACGGTGATTTTTACATTTTTGTACTCTGCAGGTGGATAGAAAATAGAAAGAAAACGACGAACAATAAGCTCGTAAACCTTTTGACTAAGAGGTGAAAGGTTTTCTATTCCATTGCACTGACCGGTAGGAATAATCGCATAGTGATCAGTAACCTTGCTATCGTCTGTATAGCTGGTCTTTTCAATGCCGATGTATTTTCTATCTGCAAGAATCTCATGAACATACTTTGCAGTAGGTCCGTAAGATTGAAGCTTATTCAGATTTTTATTGATTTCCTTTGCAACTGCTGTTGTAAGGACTCTGGCGTCTGTACGAGGATAAGTGGTGTACTTCTTCTCGTAAAGCTCCTGAATAATATCAAGGGTTTGAGCCGGAGAAATCTTGAAGCGCTTTGAACACTCTGACTGAAGCTCAGCCAAGTTGAAAAGTAATGGTGCTTTCTTCTTAGAAATACCAGTTTCTTTATCAGAAACGAGCGCATCCTTGTTTGTTAAATCGTCAATTAACTTCTGCGCGCTATCCTTAGTTTTAAAGCCATTCCCTTTGTCACCATATAACAATGGCGATTCAAAATACTTGGAGCCATCGATAGCTTTCCACTCAGCAGGGAAATTAACATCTGAGAACTTACCAACCACTTTGAAGAATGGATCCTCGTTGAAATTTCTAATCTCTCTTTCTCTCTCAACTACCATACCAAGCACACAAGTCATAACTCGACCAATAGCAATTGCTGCATAGCTTGTAGTAGCTGCCGCATCGTTTATCAAACGGCCATATTTAACAGATAAAGCACGGGAAAAATTGATACCAAGACTGTAATCCTCGATGGTACGCATAATACCAGAAGCACCGAGCTTTGCATAATCGCTCATTGGCTTTGCTTCATTAATACCGCGGAGGATTTCATCATCAGTCTGTGAATCAATCCAAACACGAAGCTCTGTCATGCCATCACGAACTCCACCATAATTACGGATGTTTTCCTCGATTGTCTGTCCTTCTTTTCCAGAGTCACCTGCCCAATATACAGTATCAATATCCTCTCTGTGCAAAAGGCCATTAACTACTTTGTATTGGTCCTTTGCAGATTCAACAACACCGTACTTGTACTCAGTAGGCAAAAATGGCAAATCCTCAAGATTCCAGTTTTTATATTTAATGTCATACTCCTCTGGATAAACCATCTGAACCAAATGGCCATAGCACCAGCTAATGACATATTCATTATTCTCAATAAATCCGTTTTGATTTCCGGAAACCTTCAGCACTCTTGCAAAGTCTCTTGCAACAGATGGTTTCTCAGTGATAATCAATTTTTTGCCCAAACTTATAACTCCCTTGTAAAAAATTAATTTTAGTTTTAATAATTTAGAGCCCCTAGCCAAAGGCGAGGGGCTCTAAATATTATAACTTTATAGCTCCGTCATGTCCACCAACACAACAGATTTATTTTCTTTTGAAAGCTCAACTAATTTGTTATCAAACTTAGTTGCTGAGAAAAGGAAAATGGTGTTTGCAGTGATACGAGCCTGCTTCATAGAATCAAGCAGCTTTTCGTATGTTTCGTATCCCATAGTCTTCTCTGTCCAGTTGCAAATACCAACAACATTTTCTCTGTTAGAGCTTTGACCGATTACATCGATTGTTCCTTCTTTACCAAGCCATGTACCAATTTTTACAAGCTTGATTGGTAGCTGGCCTACCATATTTAATAGATGTAAATATTCACGACAAACATCCACGAAATAATTCTGTAAGTACTCATCCAAATATGGAGCAATGAACTTGTCATAGAAAGCTTCTGGTGTGTGTGAAATCAGCTCTGATAAATGAGGATATACAAATGTGAACCAGAAATTTATGTAAGGCTCAACAATTCTGTAGATACCCTTTTTTGTATTGTCCCATCCGCCTGTCTCAAAGGAAACAACCTTATCTATAACATCAAATGCCGCCAAGTTTTTCATATATACAGAAATCTTTGCTCTTGAATATCCTGTATCCTCAAACAAATCATTAAGCTTTTCATTGCCTGCCGCAATTGAACCTAAGATTGTGTTGTAACAAGATAATTCTCTAAGCTCTGAAGAAATGTATCCCTCAGCCTCTGAGTAAAGAAATCCTGTTGGAGATAATATATTTTCACAGACATTTGCCTTAATGCTCTTTTTACCATTCCATCTGTCCAGGTAATCAGAAACACCACCGATGATACCGTATGTGCTAACACACTGAGCAACAGTATAATTAGGAAATGCCCTTACAATATCAAGGAATGAATGATTCTCAAGCTTGATAGTCTCATCAATTTCATTAATAGAATTGCCAGCGAATTCTGCAAAAGTATTTTCAGACCATACAATTGAAGAACTAGCGATAATGATCATAATCTTGCCTGGATAAAGCTTTCTATTCTTTAAAGAAACAAGGCTTGCAAATAAGTCATTATTCTTTTTGATAGAAAACTGAGCTTCATCAATAATAAATACAAGCTTTGAGCCATCTTTAGATTTGAAGTTCTTGAAACACTCGTCAAAAGACTCAGATTCCATCTTTTTATCATAAGCAGATGCCATCTGATCATTAAGATACTTTAGCTGCTTGTTGTCTGAGCATTGACGGCTACGGTAATAAAGATAATCCTTGCCAGTTGTAAATTCATCTAGAACGGACTCACAGCCGCAGCCACGTCTGCCATATAAAAGCACAAGGTTGCTTTTATTCTCTTGGTAAATAGTTTCTAGCTTCTTAAGTTCGTTGGTTCGTGTCATATTATTCTCCCAAAAAAACGTCAATTCACTAAGTACGAGTACTATAATAACACAATTCACTTTAGCAGACTACACTAAAAAAGTATTTTATTTGAATTTAATTTATAAAATATATTTATATCACAAAAAAGGTAAGCACAATCTACTGTGCTTACCTTAAAATCGGGAATTTCTTATTTAGCTGTGATATAACCCTGTGCCTTAAGAAGCTCTGCACAAAGAACTGCACCACCTGCAGCACCACGTACTGTGTTGTGTGACAATCCAACGAACTTCCAATCGTAGATGCTATCCTCACGAATACGTCCAACAGAAACACCCATGCCGTTCTCATAGTCAACATCAAGTGATACCTGAGGTCTGTTATCCTCTTCCATGTATCTGATGAACTGCTTTGGTGCTGATGGAAGCTTAAGCTCCTGTGGAACGCCAGAGAAATTATTAATAGCATCGATAAGCTGCTGCTTTGTAGGCTGTTTCTTGAACTTAACAAATACAGCTGCTGTATGTCCGTTAAGAACTGGAACACGGATACACTGGCTAGTAATCTTTACATTATCAGCTGGAACGATAACACCGTCCTTGATTTCGCCCCAAATTCTAAGTGGCTCCTTCTCAGACTTCTCTTCTTCACCTGAGATAAATGGGATGATGTTGTGCTCCATCTCTGGCCAATCCTTAAATGTCTTTCCTGCACCTGAAATAGCCTGATATGTTGTAACAACTACCTCATATGGCTCAAATTCCTTCCAAGCTGTAAGAACTGGAGCATATGACTGAATTGAGCAGTTAGGCTTAACTGCGACGAATCCTCTAGTTGTACCAAGTCTCTGTCTCTGATACTTGATAACCTCCATGTGCTGAGGATTGATTTCTGGAACTACCATAGGTACATCTGGAGTCCATCTATGTGCTGAGTTGTTTGAAACTACTGGAGTCTCAGTTTTAGCGTAAGCTTCTTCGATTGCCTTGATTTCATCCTTAGACATATCAACTGCAGAGAATACGAAGTCTACTTCTTTAGCTACTTCTTCAACCTCATTAACGTTCTTTACAATGATGTCCTTTACAGCTGCAGGCATTGGAGTATCCATCTTCCATCTTCCACCCACTGCATCCTCATAACGCTGTCCCGCAGAACGTGGTGAAGCTGCAATAGTTGTAACCTCGAACCATGGATGATTCTCAAGTAGAGAAATAAATCTCTGACCAACCATACCAGTACCACCAAGAATTCCGACTCTTAATTTCTCGCTCATTTCAAACTTCTCCTTACTTTTGTATTTGTGTCGCGGACAAATGTCCGTCATTAGACTAGATTATAATCAAACTATATAATAAATGCAAGGAGAAATTAAACAAATTTAACAACTCCTTGCATAATTATTACTCAAAACTAAAATGTTCTGGAATATTCTTCATAAAATCCTTGCATAACTGAATTTCATCTAACATAACATCATGCCCTGGAGCGCCAACGGTAAGGCGCTTGTTTACGCAAGTCTCCATAGAAATCGCATCGAAGATATCTTCATCGAAAGCTTCAGAATAGCTTCTAAGCTCCTCCAAAGACATATCATCAATGGCAATCCCCTTATCGATGCAAGCCAAAACGATTTGACCAATGATTCCGTGTGCATCTCTGAAAGGCACGCCCTTATTTACAAGATAATCAGCTGCATCAGTGGCATTTGTAAAGCCGTTTCTAGCACTTTTTGCCATCACATCTTTGTTAAATTTGATTGTAGAAAGCATACCATCGAACAGAATTATGCAATCCTGCACTGTCTTCATAGCATCAAAGGACATCTCCTTGTCCTCCTGCATGTCTTTATTGTAAGCAAGAGGTATGCCCTTCATTGTAGTAAGCAGTGACATCAAAGCACCATACACACGACCAGTCTTTCCACGTACAAGCTCTGCAATATCAGGATTCTTCTTCTGTGGCATAATAGAGCTTCCTGTAGAGAAGGCATCATCGATTTCGATAAATCTGTATTCATTACTGTTCCAGATGATGATTTCCTCGGAAAAACGAGAAAGATGCATCTGGATAATACAAAGTGCTGATAAGAACTCAATAAGATAATCTCTATCGGAAACACCGTCCATTGAATTCAATGTAGGAATCTCAAAGCCAAGAAGCTTTGCTGTCATATCTCTATCTAAAGGATATGTGGTTCCAGCCAAGGCGCCAGAGCCCAATGGACAAGTGTACATTGATGAGTTGATGAAAGCCAAGCGCATAACATCTCTCTTAAACATTTCGAAGTAGGCTCCCATATGATGGGCAACTGTAATAGGCTGAGCCTTTTGAAGATGTGTGAAGCCTGGCATGATGGTGTCGATGTTTTCTTCCATGATGCCAAGAATTGTATTTAACAGGTGTTCCAAAGCTTTGGCTGTAGAGTTGACCTGCTCTCTTGTGTAGAGCTTCATATCAAGAGCAACCTGGTCATTTCTGGAACGTCCAGTATGGAGCTTCTTTCCAGCATCTCCGATTCTATCAATCAGATTTGCTTCAACAAAGCTGTGTACGTCCTCATACTCAGATGTTATCTGAAGTGCACCAGACTTAACATCAGCTTCGATTCCATCAAGACCAGCAAGAATCTGATTTTTCTCATCATCTGTGATAACTCCAACAGATGCCAACATAGTAACATGTGCTCTGCTGCCTCTTACATCCTGCTCGAAAAGCTTTTTATCAAAATTGATAGAAGCATTGAAATCGTAAACAATTTGATCTGTAGCCTTGGTGAATCTTCCACCCCATAACTGCGCCATAACTAATCCTCCATACTTGCCTGTTGTTTCTGTAACTGTCTGTCTCTATAAGAATAGACACATCCGCAGTAATCCTGCCTATACATGTCGTATTCCTTTGAAAGCTCAGTGCTTCGCTTATACCCTTCCCTCTTTTTAAAATCACTTGGAAGCCAAGGTATTTCTAGTTCTTCGGCGATTTTCATGCCGATTTCATTAAGCACCTGGGAATCTTTCATTGGTGATATTGTAAGCGTTGTTGTGAAAAAGTCAAAGCCTTTTTCTTTTGCAACCATCGCAGTACGTCTCAAACGAAGATCATAACACTTGTGGCATCTAGCACCTTTTTCCGGCTCATTTTCAAGACCCTTTGCTATTTCGTAGAAGCTGTCTTTATCGTAATCTCCCTCAATAAAAGCAACCGGATGCTTGGTTGGAAATTCGTTGATAAAGCGTTGCTGTTCCTTTACACGATGATAATACTCATCATCAGGATAAATATTAGGATTGTAGTAAAATACAGTAACATTGAAATACTGAGACAAGTACTCTATACAGTAGCTACTACATGGACCACAACAGCTATGTAACAATAAAGAAGGCACTCGGCCTTCTTTTTCTAAGTTCTCTATTAATTTATCTAGCTTATTTTGATAATTTTGACGAATCATAACTTGACCAAATATATAAAAAAACAATTGCAAATATATAAACACATGCCATAAGGATCATGAAAGGAACCTGAGATGCCATGATGCCGCAGACAATCTGAGCAATGATGACAAGTCCATGAATCCAAATAGGAATTTTATTAAGGCAGGCAGCAAGTGCAGCCTCCAAAATAACCATCACGCATGCCACTACTACATTAATCTTAAATGCAACGAGTGAAACTACGATAGCAACGATTGCGAAAATTCCAAGGGCTATAAGTGTAATTAAAGGAAGATTTTCTTTTGTGAAGAACTCCTTAATGTTAAATGCAGGTAAATTTTTCTTTTTTGTTTCCATTTTAAATCCCCACTAATAATAAATTTTGGTACAAGTGTCATTATAATAAAACATATTGATTTTCTCAACATTTTAATTGAGTTTTTAATTGATTTTTTCCAACCGTTATATTACACTTAATCTCGCATGGATTAAGGCTATATAGGCTTTTTTCATAAGCTCCGATAGCTCAGTTGGTAGAGCACCTCACTCGTAATGAGGGGGTCGTCAGTTCGAGTCTGATTCGGAGCTTTTATTTTACCTACATTACTATGGGTAAAGTAAATGTTATGAATGTATAAGGAGGATGATTAATTGGAATTTATTCAATTCGATCACGTATCAAAAAGCTACGGTAAGCAGCTAGTTCTTGATGAGCTAGACCTCTCCGTTAAGGAGAACTCTTTTGTTACTCTTTTAGGTCCATCCGGCTGCGGTAAGACAACCACTCTTCGTCTTTTAGGTGGTTTTGAAAAGCCTGATTCAGGTAAGATTTATTTAAATGGTAATGATATTACTGCACTTCCTGCAAACCTTCGTCCAATCAACACGGTTTTCCAGAAGTACGCACTATTCCCTCACATGACAATTGAGGAAAACATTGCCTTCGGATTGAAAATCCAAAAGAAATCAAAAGAATATATCGACGACAAAATCAAGTATGCATTAAAGCTTGTTAACCTTGATGGATTTGAAAATCGTTCAATTGATTCTCTTTCTGGTGGTCAGCAACAACGTATTGCCATTGCACGAGCTATCGTTAACGAACCAAAGGTTCTTCTATTAGATGAGCCACTTGGTGCTCTCGATTTAAAGCTTCGTCAGAGCATGCAGTACGAGCTTATGAAAATCAAGCAAGAGCTTGGTATTACATTCATATATGTAACTCATGACCAGGAAGAAGCCCTTACCATGTCAGACACAATTGTTGTCATGAACCAGGGCTACATCCAGCAGATTGGTACTCCAGAGGACATCTACAACGAGCCTGAAAACGCTTTCGTTGCCGATTTCATTGGAGAAAGCAATATTATAGAAGGAATCATGATTAAGGATGAGCTTGTTTCATTCCTTGGGGTTCAGGTTCCATGTGTTGATAAGGGATTCGGTACTATGAAGCCTGTAGACGTTGTTATTCGTCCAGAGGATGTTGAGCTTGGCAAGCCAGGCGAAGGTTTCATGGACGGTGTCATTACCGACTGCTTATTCAAGGGTGTTCACTACGAATTAGATGTTCAGTGTGGCCAGTATGAATGGTTAGTACACACCACAAAGTACTTCGAAATTGGTCAGCACGTTTCACTAAACGTTATTCCATTCAACATTCAGATTATGAACAAACCTGAATCAGAGGACGAGGAGGTACTTAAGGAGGATGATTAATAAGCTACGCACTAGCTTTCTCGCCATGCCTTATGCAATATGGGTGTTGATTTGCACCATCCTTCCTTTGTTTTACATCCTTGGCTATGCCATCACAAATGGCGATGGAGGCTTAACAATTGAAAACCTTACAGCTATAGCAGATCCAGTTCATTTAAAATCACTCGGTCTGTCTATTCAGGTTGCCTTTATCACTACTGTTATCTGCCTTATTATGGCTTACCCAGTAGCTTTGATACTTCACAACCTTAAAATCACAAATAAAGGATTTATTGTATTTTTGTTTATCCTTCCAATGTGGATGAATTTCATGCTTCGTATCCTTGCTTGGCAGAATATTCTTTCCAACAACGGTATTTTAAACAGCATACTTACAGCACTTGGTCTTCCAACAGTGCACATCCTTTATACAAAAGCCGCTGTTATCCTTGGTATGGTATATGACTTTTTGCCATACATGATACTTCCTATTTACAACTCACTTTCAAAAATCAGTGACGATGTAATTGAAGCAGCTGCGGACCTTGGTTCAAACTGGCTAAACACATTTATTAAAATAACTATCCCTCTTTCAAGAGATGGAATTATATCTGGAATTATTATGGTATTCGTACCTGCCCTCTCATCTTTCGTTGTTTCCAACTTACTTGGTGGAGGAAAGGTATTATTAATCGGAAATGTTATTGAGCAAGAATTTACTCTCGCTAGAAACTGGAATTTAGGATCTGGATTATCAATCATCCTTATGCTATTCGTTCTTGCTTCAATGAGCATCATGAACAAGCTCGATGATTCCGAGAATGGAGGTATGCTTCTATGAAAAAAATCAAAAAAGGCGCCTCTACTTTATACTTAGCATTAATATTCCTATTTTTATATGCACCAATACTTGTTCTCATAGTTTTATCATTCAATAATTCTATGTCACGAACAGTATGGGGAGGATTCACCATCCAATGGTACCTCAATCTTCCTTCCAACGACACTATCATGGATGCTTTGTTCACTACACTCAAGATAACACTTTCATCAAGCATCCTTGCTACAATCCTTGGTACATCTGCAGCTATCGGTATCAACCGCATGAAAAAGCGCCATGCCGCTATAATGCTTGGAGCAACAAACATTCCACTCTTAAATGCAGATATCGTTACAGGTATTTCACTTATGCTTCTGTTTACACGATTCTCATCACTTGGAGAGTTTTCAGTTGTACTTGCTCATATAGCATTTTCAGTGCCATACGTCATTTTCAATGTATTGCCAAAGCTTCAGTCTATGTCTGATGCTTGCTATGAAGCTGCTATGGATTTAGGTGCTACACCTTGGTACGCATTTTACAAGGTAATATGGCCAGAGATTTTTCCTGGCGTGCTTTCAGGATTTTTAATGGCATTTACAATGTCACTTGATGATTTCACAATCACATACTTTACAAAGGGAGCCGGAGTCAACACCCTTTCAACTATGCTTTACACAGAGCTTAGAAAAGGTATTCAGCCAGAGCTTTACGCACTTTCAACTCTCCTCTTCCTTTTAGCATTCATGATGCTTATTGCTACAAACTTTAAAGGTTCTAAAAAGGAGGTATCAGCTAGACGATGAAGAAAAAGCTTATTATTATCTGTAGCCTCCTGTGTCTCACTTTTACTAGTTGCTTTTCATTCACAGCTTGTGGTAATGATGCAGCCAGCGACGACACATTAGTTGTTTTAAATTACGGAAAATATATCGAGGCCGATGTTTTAAAGCGTTTCCAGAAGGAAACCGGCATCACTGTAAAATACGAAGAATACGAATCAGTTGAGGATATGTACGCTAAATACAAAGCAGGCTCAATCAATTACGATGTAATCTGTACTTCCGATTACATGATTGAAACACTTCGTAAGGAAGGTGAGCTAATCCCAATCGATTACAACTCACTTCAGTATTACGAAAACATTGACCCAACCATTATCGAAGCATCAGAAGCCTTCGACCCTACTCACAAATACACCGTTCCTTACTTCTACGGCACAGTAGGTATTCTTTACAACACTGAAAAGGTTGATGAAGAAACAGTTAGCAGTTGGAACTGCCTTTGGGACCCAGCCTACAAAAATCAAATCGTTATGATTAACTCACAGCGTGATGCATTTATGGTTCCACTGAAGTTGCTCCAGTACAATATCAACACTACTAGCAAGGCAGAGCTTGATGAAGCATTCGACATGCTTTGTGACGAAAAGCAGTATGTTTACGCTTATCTAATGGATGAAACATACGAATGCATGGTTTCAGAAGATGCTGCCATGGCTGTATGCTACTCTGGCGAAGCTGCTATGGGTATGGAGTACAATGACAAGCTTGCTTACACCGTTCCAAAAGAAGGTGGCAACCTTTGGATTGATTCATGGTTTGTTCCTCGTACATGTAAGCACTACGATGCGGCAATGAAATGGATTGATTTTATGTGTGAGGAAGAGGCAGCCACAGAAAACTTTGAATATGTTTGGTATGCTACCCCTAATCTCACTGTAGCCGACAACGAAGACGCTGAAACACTTGCAGACGAAACAGTATTCCCTACAAAGGAAACACTTGCTCGATGCGATTTGTACAACGCCTACGATGACGAAACATTGGACTATACCACTACTCTTTGGAAAAAGCTCAAGGCATATTAAATTATGCAAATAGCATTGTTCTTTAAAGAATAATAATACAAACTGTCAGATAGAATATCTTCTTCAGGAACTTCATTTTGATTAACCATCGAAATCATTTCCTTAAGATCATCGATTCCTATCTGGCAGTTTTTCATTTCTCTATAAATCAAAACCTCATGAATAGAACATGGAATTATGAAAAGATTCGATTTCATTCTTTCAGCGATATCTTTGATTACATCCTTATACAAAATAGCTGATGCTCCGTATGTTCCCAAACGATTAGATAATACCTGAAGCGGAATAAAACCATCCTCTATAGCTGCAGCATCATACATATCTTCTGCTCCAGTAATTTCTGCTATTGTAGAAAATATTCCCTGAAACTTCAAACCAAGAATACGCTGAGTATTAGCACTTGCCGCATTCATCAAATCTGTCACGCTAAGATCAAGCATAAGCATGTGCTCATTATTAAGCATGAACCCCTTGAATTCATCCTCATTGTCACTAGGAAATAAATAATAGAACACAATGGCCAAATCCAGATATTCAACGTGAGGCACTTTCTCTAAAAGCTTCTTATTCCTCTCCTTGTTCATAAGCTTGTATATAATACGAGTTTTTGCCTCCTCAAGGTCTTTAAACATAAGGGCAAAATCAATTCTATCTATATGTAATTTTTCAGTAATCATAATAATATGATATAAAAAGTATTGGGATTTATATAAAGAAAAAATGATCCGCATGTTGCCATGCGGATATTAATATATCAAGATTCAATTTTAAAATCAAGCTTTATTTTTATAGCTATTAGCTAATTCCTTCATTTCTCTGGCATTTGTAAGAACCGCATCTGTAATTGCACTACCGCCAAGCATTCTTGCAAGCTCCTGGATTGTATCATCGTCGTAAAGCTTTTTAATACCTGAAATTGTATGACCCTGCTCTACATTCTTTTCAATTAGGAAGTGAGTATCTGCCATAGCAGCAATCTGAGGTAAATGTGTGATACAAATAACCTGATGCTTATCTGCTACAGTAGAAAGCTTTTCTGATACTGCCTGTGCAGTTCTACCAGAAATACCAGCATCAATCTCATCAAAAATAAGAGTATCGATTCCGCCACCTGAAGCAAGAACAGTCTTAATTGCAAGCATAATACGGCTCATTTCACCGCCTGAAGCAATATCCTTAAGTGGACGAAGTGGTTCACCTGGGTTTGTGCAAATCATAAACTCACCACTATCAAAACCATCTGCTGTGTAGTGATCAAGCTTTGTAAGATGCATTTCGAATTCAGAATTAAGGAAGTTCAAATCGCTCATTGCTTCCTGCATCTTTTTAGAAAGTTCTGTTGCACACTTTCTGCGAATATCAGAAAGCTTCTGACATAAATCATCAAGCTCTTTTGTAGCAACATCCACCTTGTGCTTTAATTCTGCCAAGTACTCATCAAAGGATTCGAATTTAGCCTTCTTTTCCTGACGAGCAGCAAGTTCCTGTAAAACAGCTTCGATTGTGGAACCGTATTTGTCCTTGAGCCTGTTGATTTCATTAAGACGAAGCTCTACTTCGTTGAATCTGCCAGCATCAAAAGATGCGTCAGACATGTAGCTTGAAAGCTCTCTGTTGAAATCTGAAATAATGCTATCAGCGTCGTTGAGCATAGAAAGGAATTCTGATGCTCTGTCATCGATAGATTCTATATATCGTATATCCGATATTGCAGAACTGATGGCATCAGAAACACCGCCATCTCCTGCCATAGCTTCATGAGCTCTACCAAAATATTCCATGGTGCGGCTAAAGTTCGAAAGACGCTTGTATTCATCCTCAAGCTCTTCATCCTCACCTATTTTTAAATTAGCAGACTCAATTTCGTTTATTTCATGCTCCAAAAGAACAATTTCTCTTTCCTTTGAAACATCACTTTGCTTTGCTTCTTCAAGCTCTGCTGTAAGTGTTTTATAATTCTTGTAAGATTCAGCGATTTTATCCTTTAAATCGCCAATTTCATTTTTAGCAAACTCATCTAAAAGCTCCATGTGGCGCTTTGTATTAAGAAGTGACTGATGTTCCTTCTGTCCGTAGATATCAAGTAACAACGCCCCAACTTCTTTCATCTTTGCAGCTGGAACCTGCTCGCCATTAATCTTTCCAACGGCGCGAGATTCAGTGATTCTTCTAGACATAATCACTTCGTCATCGTATGGCTCCACTCCCATTTCTCTCAGAGCTTCCTTTGTACTTTCATCATTGATAAGGTATACAGCTTCCACAAATGCCTCAGAATCAGCATCTCTAAGAAAATCCTTAGATGCCTTGTCTCCAAGACTTAAATGAAGTGCTCCCAAAATGATAGATTTACCTGCTCCGGTTTCTCCCGATAAGATATTAAGCCCCTTAGAAAAAATAATCTCCTCTTCATCAATAAGGGCTAAGTTTTTAACGTGCAAACTAGCTAGCATTTAATTCTCCTTTTCTATGCCCGCGTTTCTGTGTAAAAGGATCCTTGCACCAACCTTTTATTTCTCGATGATTCGTTTTAGTTTCCCCATTAAAACGACAGTATCATCAATGCTTCTGACAGCGCACATAATAGTATCGTCACCTGCTATTGAGCCAACTATTTCTGCAAAATCCATATGGTCCAAAGCTGCCGCAACAGCCATAGCCATACCTGAAACAGTCTTGATAACTAAAATATTCTGAGCGTTGTCCATTGAAACAAAACCATCCAAGAAAATACGAATATACTTTTCATTCATATCATCCTCGGTAGTCTTGTAAGCAACGTAACGTAGCTTTCCAGCTGCATCGGCAACCTTTGTAAGCTTCATTTCGCGTATATCTCTGGAAACTGTAGCCTGTGTGGCGTTAAATCCAGCTTCCTCAAGGCGAGCTGTAAGCTCCTCCTGAGTTCCTATTTCATTTTTTACTATTAACTCTAGTATCTTTGCCTGTCTTTCAATCTTCATTTAAATCTCCTGCATCCTAGCTCGAATACGTTCCAAGAAATTAACGTTTTCTAACATAACCATGTTGGATGTAATCTTTGAACGATGGATTTTTAAAACCTCACCCTTTTTGAGAGTTTGTCTAAGAGTTCCATCGTAAATAATGTTTGCTTTTGGTTCGTCCTCTTCATGACGAGCCTCTATACTAACTTCAACCTCATCATTTGAGGCCAAAATAATGCTTCGTGAATTAAGTGTATGAGGGTTGATTGGTGTCAAAACAATGCAATCTGCATGAGGGCTAACAATAGGGCCGTTGGCAGAAAGATTATAAGCAGTTGAGCCTGTAGGTGTGGAAACAATAAGTCCATCACAATTGTGGGAATACAGCTGAATTCCATTTACCTTTACTGTAAGGTTTAACACATAAAGCCCTGCAGCATCAGATGCAACTACAATATCATTTAACGCTCTAAAACGATTGTCCTCATCACTAGAACAATCACCCTCAAGCATCATTCTCTCATCAATCTTATAATTGTCGCTAAGTAATTGATCCAAGCAGTGCTCTACATTATCAACAGTCATATCACAAAGATAGCCCAAATGGCCGCAGTTAAGACCAACGATAGGAATCTTTCGATTTGTAACATTCTGGGCAACTCTAACTACTGTTCCATCGCCACCGACAGTAATGATACATTCAATATTATCACCAACAGTTACCTGTGTTTCAGAGCTGTCTGGGCAAGTGTCCAGATCAAGAATGCACATTCCGCCATGTGCAGAAATGTAATCACGAATAATGTTGATGTATTTTTCATGTAAATCACTAAAAGACCTTGCAACAATTAAGAAATTCTTCATTATTTGTCTAAGCTACCATGTGCAGCTGCTACTGTTGCAGCAACATCAATAGCATCCCCCTGTTTTTCCTGTGTTGATATATGAATGAGGTATTCTATGTTTCCTTCTGGTCCCTTGATTGGGGAATATTCCAAATGAAGAACATAAAAACCAATTTCTTTTACAAAATCAATAATTGTATTAATAACTTCTTCGTGAACAGCTGGATCACGGACAACGCCCTTCTTTCCAACCTTTTCACGTCCAGCTTCAAACTGTGGCTTGATGAGGCAAACCATTTCTGCATCATCCTTAAGAAGTGCCTTTGCTGGGCCAAGTACCTTTGTAAGACTGATAAATGATACATCAACTGAAGCGAAATCAAGCTGCTCGCCGATGTCCTCTACAGTGACATATCTGATGTTTGTCTTTTCCATGCAAACAACTCTAGGATCCTGACGAAGCTTCCAAGCGAACTGTCCATATCCAACATCTACAGAGAATACCTTTGTAGCTCCATTTTGAAGCATGCAATCAGTAAATCCACCAGTGGATGCGCCGATATCCATACAAACCTTTCCATCTAAGGAAATATCAAAGTGAGTCATAGCCTTTTCAAGTTTGAGACCTCCACGGCTAACGTATTTCAGCTGCTGTCCGTGGATTTCGATATCTGCATCTACATCTATTTTAGTGCCTGCTTTATCCTCTCTGTTTCCTTTAACGAAAACATTACCTTCCATAATCATGGTTTTGGCTTTTTCACGAGAAGGAGCAAACCCTCTATCTACTAATACTATATCAAGTCTTTCTTTCATATTACTATCCTAATTTTTCTAAAATACGATTTGTAATGGACTCAGCATCCATGCCAAGCTCCTTAAACAAAAGTGTAACACTGCCATGTCTAACAAACTCATCTGGAACAGCAATCTTAAGAACCTGACCATTATAGCCATTATCATCAAGATAAGCCTGAACCTGCTGACCGAATCCGCCAGTGATAACGTTTTCTTCCAATGTAACAATTAAATCGTATTCGTTTTTGATTTTATCAAGATAAGCCTGGTCAAGTGGCTTTGCAAATCTGGCATTGCAGATACCAGCATCGATTCCCTGGGCCTTTAGAAGCTCTTCCACTTCCTCTGCCTTTTTCACCATGGAACCAAGCGCAAAAAGCATTACCTTTGAACCTGCTTTTATCTCCTCGGATTTACCAAGGACGATTTCAGCTCTGTGCTCCTTTAATCCGCAGTATGCTTCACCTCTAGGATATCTAATGGCGATTGGGCCATCGTAAGCCACTGCAAATTTCATCATATCTGAAAGCTCCCATTTGTTCTTTGGAGCCATCACTGTCATATTGGGCATAGCTGTAAGGAATGAAACATCAAATATACCCTGATGTGTGCTACCGTCTGCACCAACAAGACCTGCTCTATCAATTGCAAAAATCACATGAAGATTTTGCAAGCAAACATCCTCAAGGATTTGATCATATGCACGCTGTAAGAATGATGAATATACAGCAAATACAGGAATGCGACCGCCAAGTGCTAAGCCAGCCGCAAATGTAACCGCATGCTCTTCTGCAATTCCCACATCGAAGAATCGGTCTGGGAACATATTTCTGAAACGCTTTAATCCAGCGCCCTCAGCCATAGCTGCTGTAATAGCTACAACCTCTGGGTTGCGATCTCCCATCTTACGCATTACAGTGGAGAATACATCTGTGTAACCAGGATTTGGATTGCGTTTTGGAAGTCCTGTCTCGATTTCGAAAATATCGGTACCATGGAATCTGGATGGATGACGCTCCGCAGGCTCATAACCATTACCCTTTTTAGTAATAACGTGAACAAGCACTGGGCCGTTGATACCCATAGCCATATTGAATGTCTCCATCATCGCCTTAATATCGTGGCCATCAACTGGGCCAAGATACATGATTCCTAAATCCTCAAAAACCATGTTAGGAACCATCAAAGACTTGATACCATTTTTTGTGCTACGAATCTTTCTGATGATGCGCTCACCATTTGGCCAACTTTCCAAAGATGAAAGTACGTTATTTTTAAGGCCTACGTATTTTGAGCTAGTACGAAGACGCTCAAGATTTGTAGACATACCACCTACATTTTTAGAGATGGACATTTCATTATCATTAAGAACGATAAGGAAGTTGGACTTCTTTAAACGAGAAGCATTATTCAAAGCTTCGTAAGCAAGTCCACCAGTAAGAGCTCCATCACCAATAACGGCGCAAACTTTATAGTCATCACCTGCCAAATCCCTTGCCATGCAATAACCTAAAGCTGCAGAAAGAGATGTGGAACTGTGACCTGTATCAAAACTGTCGCAAGGGCTCTCAACTCTTTTAGGGAATCCACTGATTCCGCCGTACTGACGGAGATGATCAAATTCATTTGCTCTGCCAGTAAGAATTTTGTGGGTGTATGCCTGATGACCTACATCCCAAACAAGCTTATCCTTTGGGAAATCAAGAAGCATATGAAGAGCAATTGTGAGTTCTACAGTTCCAAGATTGGAAGCCAAATGACCACCAGTCTTTGAAAGATGCTCAATAAGAAAGCTTCTGATTTCAGCTGGAAGTGCCTGTATTTCTTCCTCTGTTAAATTCTTTATATCATTAGGTTGCTTTATTTTTTCAAGAACCATAATCTATCTTAATTGTCTCTGTAGACAAGGTATTTAAGTAGCTCATTTAAAAACTCGTTGTGATTGTCTAAGCTATTAAGTTCCTCAACCGCCTCATCTGTAAGACGCTTTACCTCTTCCTTGGATTTTTCTATACCTGCAAATGTAACGTAAGTACATTTTTCATTTTTCTCATCTGAACCAATTGGCTTACCAAGCTTTGCTTCATCTCCTTCGATATCAAGGATATCGTCCTGAATTTGGAAAGCCATGCCGATTTTACCGGCAACTCGTTCAACAAGAGAAACCTGATCCTCGCTGGCCCCTGCTAAAACAGCACCTATCATCATAGATGCCTCAATCAAAGCACCAGTCTTAAGCTCGTAGATGAAATGAAGCCTGTCTTCTGTCATTTCCAATTGCTTCTTTTCTGCTTCTACATCTACAACCTGGCCACCTATCATACCAAATACGCCGGCTTTTCTGGCCAGAATACGCATTGCCTCAGTAACTCTAACTACGTCTACATCTGCATCATAAGCATTTAATGCAGTCTCGAAAGCATAGTTTAAAAGAGCATCTCCTGCAAGTATGCCCATTGCCTCACCGTATGCCACATGCACCGTAGGCTTTCCACGACGAAGCTCATCATTATCCATAGCTGGTAAGTCATCGTGAATCAACGAATATGTATGAATCATTTCAATGGCAGCCATAAATGGCTCGATAACATCGCCACTACCACCGAAAAGCTGAAATGTCTCGTTCATAAGGATTGGACGCAGACGTTTACCACCTGCTGTTACCCCATATTCCATGGCATCAAATATAATGCCCTGTAAACCCTCTACATCTGGCAAAAATCTGCACACAACATCCTGTGCTGATTCTGCCCTAACACTAAGTTCGTTTTTAATGTCCATTTTACTCAACCCCCTCAAACACCTCAAGACCGCCATCTTTGCTGATTGCCATGACAGCTTTCTTTGTCTGTTCTATTTTAGAATTAGCTTTTTGAAGCTCTTCCATTCCACTTTTATACAAAGCAAAGGATTCATCCAAAGTAACATCTGCTGATTCCATCTTTGTGATAATCTCATCGAGAGCCTGAAAGCTTTCTTCGATTGTTGTCTCTTTTATTTCTTTTTCTGCCATACGTGCTCCTATTTATCCTTGGAAATGCTGGTGATTTGACTCTCCAGCATACCATCCTTTACTCTGATACTAAGGCTATCTCCAATGGAAAGATTTGATACGCTATCAACCTTTTTTCCATCTGGGCCTGTCACATAACCAAAACCGGAAGCCAATCGCTTGGTTGGAGAAAGACCATCCAATCTACCTGAAGCTGCTATCAAACGGCTTTCGTAGCGTTCTATTTTTGCATTCATCAGACTATTAAGCCTATCGTACAAGTGGTTAAGCTTGTCCTGATTTGCCTTGATTTTGTTCTCTGGCCTGAGAGATTGTAATCGTAATTTGTAATTCTCAAGCTGAGCTGTGATGGATGAAAGCTTAAAATCCAATGTGCTGTTAAGTCTGTCAGAATACCTTTCGCAAGTCCTTGCAAAATCCTCGTAAACAAAATTTGCAAGCTCTGCAGCCTGAGAAGGCGTTGCTGCTCTTTTATCTGCAACAAAGTCTGCAATAGTAAAATCCGTTTCGTGGCCAACGGCAGATATGATTGGTGTGTTGGCTTTGAAAATAGCTCGTGCTACCGGCTCCTCATTGAAGGCCCAAAGGTCTTCGATGGAACCACCACCACGACCTAGGATGATAACATCCAGATTCATCTCATCCAGACAATTGATTCCAGAGATGATGGAAGGCACTGCCCCCTCACCCTGAACCTGTGCTGGATAAAGAATCAATTCTACAAAAGGATTTCGTGTCTTTGATACACGGATGATATCGTGAACAGCCGCTCCTGTAGGAGCTGTGATGATACCGATTCTCATGGCATGACTTGGAATAGGCTTTTTGTACATAGCATCAAACATTCCGCTTTCCTCAAGCTCCTGCTTTAATGCTTCGAAACGCTGATATAAATCGCCAACTCCCGCCAGCTCTATCTCGTTTGCATACACTTGATATCTGCCAGCCGCTGCGTAGATTCCAACATATCCGGTAACCACTATTTGGTCGCCATCCTTCATGTTGAACTTCAGCCCCTTTGCTCGCTTGCCAGCAAACATTACACATGAAATAGATGATTTATCATCCTTCAAAGTAAAATATATGTGTCCTGTATGATTGTATTTGCAATTAGAAACCTCCCCTGATAAGGAAAGGTTTCCAAGCATAAAATCATCAGAAAACATACGCTCAATATATGTATTTATCTGAGATACACTATATACATTTTTATTCATTATACTAATTTAGCAAGTGCTCCATTAACGAATCCTGCAGAAGAATCCGTACCGAATTCATCAGCAAGTGAAACTGCCTCATTGATAGCAACACCAACAGGAAGATTCTCGAATTTGATTTCGTATAAAGCAAGTCTGATAAGTGTTAAATCAACCTTTGCCATACGTGATGTCTTCCAGCCGTCAACTGACTTGTTGATGAGCTCGTCGATTTCTGGAATCTTAGCAATGATATCCTCAGACTTTGTCTTGATGTATTCCTCATCCTCAGCTGTCTTGTTGTTTTTAGCAAGATCCTCTGCCTCTGCATTGTCACGGCCGCCAAGGAATGTGCTGATTACGCTATCCATTTCCTCTGTATCATGAAACTCATTCATAAATACAGCCTTAAAAACTTCTTTTCTAATTTCATGTCTATTCATAAATACAAACTCCTGAAAATCTAATAGTTTAGACTAATATAGGGTGCTACTTAAAATAGCACCCCATAATTATACATTAATATGCATAAAAAATAAATAAATCCTAATTAATTGTTTGCTGCAACGCTAACAGTTGCGATACGAATATCTACAGCTGTAACCTCAAGACCTGTCATAGTCTCAACTGCTGACTTAACCTTTTCCTGAACCATGCCTGAAACCTTTGGGATTTCGTAGCCATACTTCATATTGATAGCCATGTGTACTGAGATTTTGCCTGGCTCGCTGTCTACTACTCTGATAGCCTTTGCAAGCTTTCCCTGACCTGCCTTTGAAATAGTTTCAGCTGTAAGGTTGCCTGCAAGTGACTCAACGCCATCAACCTCAACTGCACCAAGGCCAGCGATAATACCAACAACCTCTTCAGAGATGTTTACACCGCCATCGCCATTAATATTTATAACAAAATTCTTGTTCTCTGCCATATCTGCCTCCTAAAAATCATAGAAAAACTATCGTAATTATATCAATAACCTACATTATTTACAACCCCGACAGACACATAGTTATTAAGGATTGCATCAAAGTCAGTGCCCTCCTCTGCAACCGGTGTATAGCAGCCATTTACCATGTATCTGACGCCGCCATCATCAAGGTTTTCCACCACATCATAGGAGTCTTTATAAAACATTCCTCGGGAAACTTTTCTGTCGTATAAAATACCCCCACAATCTGATAATTCGCATCCTGGGAAGTTGACATTATGAATCATTCCTGGAGCAAGTGGCTCCGCCAAAAGCTTCTTTAAAACCTGCTTTATATATTTGTCAGTTACCTGATGGCAATCACAAGCTCCTTCCGAAAGAGCTATTGCGTGATACCCTTGGAAGGCTCCCTCAAAGGCTGCTCCGCAGGTAGCTGAATACTGAATATCCGAAGCACAATTGTATCCAAAATTAATTCCTGAAAGAATCACATCGGGGCGCTCAGGCATAACGCTCAATCCGCCAACTCTAACGCAATCTCCTGGTGTTCCACTGCAAGAATATGCAAAAACACCCTCTACAGGAAATTCCTCACATGGGTAAACATCAATGGAATTATGAAGGGAAATGCTGTGGCTTGCTGCACTTCTTTGGCTTTCAGGTGCAACCACCCAAACCTCACCAAACTCCTTAGCTGCTCTGGCCAAACGAATAATTCCATCTGAATTTATACCGTCGTCATTTGTAATTAATATTCTCATAAAAATCTCCCAGAAATAAAATAAAGACAGACTATCTGTCTGCCTTTAAATTTATCATATTTATTATCTGTTATCTACTTTTTCTGGATACATATCATGATTGAAAAGTCTGTCCTCTGCAACCTTTTCCCACTTAGTTCCTGGCTTACCGTAGTTGCAATATGGGTCGATAGAGATTCCTCCTCTTGGAGTGAACTTACCCCAAACTTCGATGTACTTAGGATCCATAAGCTTTATTAAATCCTTCATGATGATGTTTACGCAATCCTCATGGAAATCACCGTGATTTCTGAAGCTGAATAAGTAAAGCTTTAATGACTTGCTCTCTACCATCTTTTCACCTGGCACATAAGAGATGATGATGTTTGCAAAATCTGGCTGGCCAGTGATTGGACAAAGTGATGTAAACTCTGGGCAGTTGAATTTTACAAAATAGTCATTCTCAGGATGCTTATTAATGAATGTCTGAAGCATCTCTGGTGCGTAGTTGTCTGGGTATACGTTATTTTTATTTCCTAAAAGTGTAAGTGTTCCTTCTTCTTTTCTGCTATCTGTCATAGTAGACCTCCTAATTAATTCTCATACTCAATCGGATCTTTGATTCCATTTAATTCAAAGGCTGCAATTCTGTCGATACATGTACCGCATTTTCCGCATGCCTTGTCATGGCCTTCATAGCATGACCATGTGAGTTCATAAGGAACTCCAAGCTCCATGCCAACCTTTACAACACCAGCTTTATTCTTATTGATAAACGGTGCCTCGATTGAAAGCTGCTTTCCACTTCCTTCGTAGATTGCTGTGTTCATAGCGTTGTTGAAATCGCTTGAGCAATCCGGATATGCGTTACCAGCTGCATCATCAGCATGAGCACCATAATAGATTTTCGAGCACCCCTTAGAAAGTGCAATTGCTGCAGCGCTAGAAAGGAACAATCCATTTCTGAAAGGCACATAGGTGCTTACTGGCTTGCCATCTGTCTTTTCAAGCTGTTTGTCATATGACTCCTCTGGGATTTCTCCGTCAGAATGCTGAAGCAATGTGCAATCGCTGAACTGGAACATTGTAGATAAATCAAGTGTGATATGCTCCACTTTGTAGTATTCGCAAACATCATCCGCTGCTTTGATTTCCTTATCGTGACGCTGACCATAGAAAATAGAAAGTCCCACCACGTTTTCATGTCCATATTCTTTTACTGCCAAGGCAAGACAAGTTGTGCTGTCCAAGCCTCCGCTAACAAGTACTAAAGCTTTCATTTCAATTCTCCTTATAATAATCTCTGAAGTAAATCTCTGTCAGTCTTGAAACGACCTCTTAATGTCTGTGTATGGGTCTTTGCACTGGCATTTTTAATTCCTCTGGCAGTCATGCAACTATGACTTGCCTCAATAAATACTGCTACATCCTCAGAGCCTGTAACCATCTGGATGATTTCTGCAATATCGTTGCCGATACGTTCCTGAAGCTGAAGACGCTTCGCAGCCATATCAGCAATACGTGCGATTTTTGAAAGACCGATGACCTTGCCCTTTGGAATGTAGGCAACGCTTACTTTCATATCGTACATAAGCGCAAGATGATGCTCGCAATATGAGAAAACTTCGATGTCCTTTACAAAAACAAGATCCTGATTTGTTTCATCGTAATAATCCTCATCAAAGGTCTTGTTGAACATCTCTGCAATCTGTTCATTTGTGTAATTCATGCCCTCAAAAACTTCTTCGTACATGCGAGCAACTCTATCAGGAGTCTCCTTAAGTCCTGCTCTTTCAGGGTCATCACCAAGGGCAATAATAATATTTCTAATGCTTTCTTTAATAAGCTCTTTATTTATAGCCATGATTTACCTCTCTTAAACACCTCGTTTATTTGGATCCCAAATGAATTTGTGAAGTTGTAACTGCAATCTTATATCATTTCTTTTGTGGTCAATCAGATAATCAACCATGTCTGCTGGCTCAATTCGTCCAAACACAGGACTTATCAAGCAAGTACATTTATCGGAAATACGATAATCATCAACAATCTCACAAACCTTATCAAGTTCACTTACATCAGAACAAACAAACTTGACTGTGTCCTTTGCTGTAAGAACATCAAAGTTTGAAAGAAGCATTTTATCTTCCATTCCCGAACCTGCCAACTTGTAATCAAGAGTGAATGCTGGCGGATTATCTATACAAGCAAATGGATGTATATCAACACTTCCATTTGTTTCTATCTCAACAAAAATATCAGGGTTGGCAGCAAAGGCCTTTAACAAATCAATAACATGTGGCGAAAGAAGTGGCTCACCGCCTGTAAGAGTAACACGCTTCACTCCAGTAGAGATGACGTAGTCCACAATCTGTGTTTCTGTCATTTCCTCTGCAGGAGCATCTGCTGTACAAGCCCATCTGGTGTCACAATAGCTACAGCTAAGATTGCAGCCACGAAGCCTGATGAACACTGCAAGCTCACCGGCATGCTGACCTTCACCGTTTATGCTTACGAATTTTTCTACTACATTAAATACCGACATAACTCCTCCTACTTGCTATAGCTTGCGCAGTTGTTTGGAGTTTCATATACAGTCACTTCAGCAACCTCAAAGCCGTATTCCTCAAACTTCTCATAAAAATACTTTGAAAAGTTTTCTGCTGTAGGTCTGAAAGGAACCACTCTCATAAGGAAGTTTTCCTCATTGAGAGCTGCAACAGTTGTCTCCTTTAGTGATCCTTCTTCATATATAAATGTGTGATCAAAGAAATCTGTCTCTTTTTTGAGAGCATTTTTTACATCACCAAAATCTACAACCATGCCGCGCTGCTGACCCTCAGCCTGAAGCTCGCTAGCCTTTATTTTTAGAATCACTCTCCAGCGATGACCATGAAGATTAGAACACTTGCCTTCGTAGCCGGCCAAAAAATGAGCGCCGTCGAATGATGCTTCTGCAGTTAAATAATACATTGATTTCCTCCGGAAACAGGACCTGATTTTCTCAAAAAGAAAAGGCTGTAGATGCGCACCCACAGCCTAATTGATTTCATAAAGAAAAAATTAGTCCTGGTTTTGTTTAGGGACAGGATGGTACAAACGAACTGTCCTATTTAATTTTTAAAGCCTCTGTATGATAAACCCATACTTGAAAAAATGCAACCCTTTAGCCAAGTTTCTTTTTCTGCTGATGGCCTGTAAGCTTAACAAGGATTGGAATTGGAAGCAAATGCTGGAAAGCCATGGCAAGTCTCATGCCAAAGCCTGGCACGATAATTGTTTTACCTCTATCCATTCCCTTAAGTGCTTCAGCCACACATTTTTCAGGGCTGATTCCCTTCAATGCAAAAACTACATCTGCTCTGTCATTGAACTCAGTATCTACTGGCCCTGGGCAAAGAGCCGAAACCTTTACCTTTGAGCCTTTTTCCTTGAGCTCTACTGCAACAGCGCGAGTAAGACTTGTGACATATGCCTTGCTTGCGTAGTAGCCAGCCATGTATGGACCTCCTGGAAGGAGCCCCGCTGATGAAGCTACATTTAAAATCTGACCAGCACCATCTGCATCCATCTTTTGAAGAATTCCCTTAAAAAGAATGTGCATTGCAACATCATTGACCTTTATCATAGAAACTTCTCTATCAATATCTGTTTCAAGGAATGAGCCTGCCACGCCAAAGCCTGCATTATTGATAAATACATCAATACGCTCCTCCTTAAGCTTATCAAGAAGGGCGAAGCATTCCTTTTTCTTGCTAAGGTCGCCAGAGATTATTTCCACAGGAACATTTACCTGCTCTGCTAGTTCATTAAGTCGCTCTACTCTTCGTCCTGTGACAATCAATCTGTAGCCCCTGTCTGCAAGTCGCTTTGCAAACTCAAGGCCGATTCCCGATGTTGCTCCTGTAATAAGTGCTGTTTTCATTGAGCCTCCTATTAAATCATTTTCAAAATATCGTCTCTAACGGAAGCCATGTGTTCATCTTCGATACCAAAATCCATCTGTCTGAAACTCCATGCTGCACGGCCGATGCCATACTCATCGAAGCACTTGCAAATCATTTCGTACCATTTCTTACTATCCTCTGGAGATGCAAGATTGATTACGCCAAACTCTCCACAATAAAGAGCCACGTTTCTTTCATCTGCCACACGAACGGCTTCCTTCACTAAGTCTCTAAAGAACTCTATTCCAATTTTATCATTCTCGTTGTAAGAATCAAAGTTAATAGTGAAGCCTTCAAGATTGTTTCGAGTATTCTGCTTGTACTCCTTGTATGTAACATCAAATGGCATTCTGAAATCATTGTCCATTGTTGGAATCCAATGTGCTCCCTGATGTGTGAATATCAGTGGCTCATAGCAATGGAAATTGTATACAATGTTTTCATCATAAGGTGGCGCAATGTCCTTAAGGGATTCGATTGCGTTGTTGTAATATCCGCCGATGAGAATCTTGATGTCTGGAGCATACTTTCTGATACGCTCTACACATGTACGTGAAATTCTATTCCATGTATCACAGTATTCTTTTTCAGTAACTTCGTTAAGAAGCTCAAAGCTGAGGCGGTCAGAATATTTGCCAAATCTCTTTGCAAACTCTTCCCAAAGAAGATAGAAACGCTCCTGATAATCCTCGTTTTCAAAGAAGCCTGTCTCTGCCTCACCTGCATCAAAGCTGAAGCCTGCTGTTTTGTGCAAATCAAGAACCATATTCAGGCCATTTTTGCCAGCCCAGTCGATTGCATTTTGGATGTACTGGAAGCCCTCTTCCTTATAGTCTCCTGCGCCACGTTCTACAAGCTCGTAATCCACAGGAACTCTGAAATGGTCCATGCCCCATTTCTTGATTGTTTCGATATCTGATTCGTGAATAAATGAATCATAGTGCTCCTTTGTGTGAACGCACTGAGACAGCCAACCTCCCAAGTTAATTCCATGGATGTAACCATCAAATTTTCTCATAATATCCTTCTCCTTAATATGTTATTAAACTAGTTATATTCTAATAAATGGTGAGATTTTCGTAAACGTTTAAGTAGTTGAAAAAGGAATATTTTTAGATTGATAAAAATTTTAAATTATTACTGACGCAACATACAAAGAGTGATACAATAATTGACAGATATTTTAAATTAGGGAGGAAAGATATGAGTAATTTTTCAGCAGCAGAAGAAATCCAAAAGTATAAGGATTTGCTTGACCAGGGAGTTATCACAGAGGAAGAATTCCAGCAGAAAAAAGCTGATTTGCTTAATGCAACACCTATCACAACAAGCTCATCAGCTAGCATGAGCGCACACACAACAGGTATTGTTGCATATCTTACATGGATTGGATTCTTAATCGCAGTTCTTGTAGGTGATCGTGAGGGAGCTAAGTTCCACATCAATCAAGCTCTTGTAATCAACCTCTTCTTCTTCGCATGTGCTATTCCAGTACTTGGATGGGTTTGGTGGATTGTTATGGTTGTTCTTTGGATTATGGCATTAGTTGGTGCTTGCAATGACGAAGAAAAACCAGTTCCTATTCTTGGTGGAATTAAGATTCTTAACTAAAACAAAAAGGGTACGTACATTAAAGTACGTACCCTTAATTTTTATCATTTATAAATCTGATAAAGCCTTAAACTCAAGGTCTGTGTAATCCTCTGATGCAGCTTCTCTATCATTGAATTCATCCTCGGTAACATTTTCCCATTCATCTTCTGTATAACTTATAAACCAAGGCTGATCTTCATTTGTATAAGCATCGATTTTGGTTCCCCATTGATACATCAGTTCAGAAGAGTTTGGCTCCATGCAATATACAAGCTTTCCATTTTCAAGTGCACCGCTTGAATACTCATTCACAATCATACCTTCACTGTAAACATAGAATCGATTGCGGGCTGTTCCAGTAGCCACATGAGCAGGTGCTCCATCCACCATTGTGTAGATATCGTAGATTGAACCTCTAAGCTCGTCATCAACAAGTGTTCCAACGAACAATTCGTCCACACCATCTTTATCAGTATCATAGTAAGCAATTCCGATACCTGATGCACCATCAGTCAGCGAAATGCTATAGAATTCTGGGCTCATATTGTTATCTTCGAATTTCGATGCATCCCATCCCTCATCAAGAGCTGTCTGGTATTTTGCAACTACATCGCCATAAAGATCTTCACCCTTTGTGCCGGCTAAGTATTCAAAAGTTGCACCATTGACGCCTGTCATGTTAGCAACAACATCCTCTGCTGTATTGTATAGCTTTTCGAAGTCCTCTGGCATCTCAGTGTACTTTTCAAAGTCCCACTGAACTTCAGTTGCATATCCTAATACAACCTCGTATTGCTTTCCATCTGCATCAGTAAGTTCACCCTTTTTCATGTAGGGACCACCGTAGAACTCTGGTGGCATCTCTCTAGCCCATATCGTATATGCCATACCATTAAAGCCAGCATCTTTTGATTCTTTGTGGTAAAGAGTAATCTGCTGATCTTCAACTTCTGACTCATATACGCCTTCAAGCTCAGCAGGCATTGTAATTGAAAACAGTGAACTTGAAAGAACCTCTCCTGTTTCAGCCACTGCGGCATCATCCTCTGTTGTTTGTGTCTCTGCTGATTCCACCTCCCCTGCAGTTTCAGTATCAACACTATTATCAGTATTGTTTGCTCCACAAGCTGAAAGTAATAACATCGAACAAGTCAGTATAGTAAATACCTTATTTTTCATATTATTTCTCCTCATTTATTTAGCATTGTGTACATCATTTATAACATAATAGCACAACAAAAATCTCATGCTAGGGGTATAAGTAAAAGTTCACTATTATTTCATAGATTTTTGTTTTTCTGATAGTTTGCGTATATGGGCTAATGCATTTACGATATGTTAGAAACCTTCGTGAGCATACTTTTCTAGCAAATCTCTAATCTGATTGTTTGTGCTTTCAATTTCAGATGTTTCTGTTGGCAACACTCTAATCCAAAGGTCTATATCAGCATACTTATTTCCTCGTCGATTCCTCTGAACACTGTCTGCCACAATCATTTTCACCTGTGCTTTCTTCTGCTCAAAAAGCGGGATAACTACATAGTAAAGCCTGTCATCTTTGAAGCTAAGATATCCAACTATCTCTCCTGCTTTATTTCTTAGATACAATCTGTGGTTTGAAACCCCTGCAGGATAAAGCACGCTGCCTACCTTTGGCGTGGTGACTCCAGATTCCAGCTCTATCATGGCATTTACTTTATATGAATCTGCATCCACAAGTGCCAGTTCATTCAAAGTCAACGTGCTATCTATAAACTGGCCTGTCAGCAAGTAAGCGAGATCCGCCAGGTATTTTTGTTTTATTATCTCTGGCAATTCAAAGAACAAGGATGGTCTGGCATTATCAAGTAGCTCCTTGCTTGTTTCATAAAGGCTTTTCAAAAACATGGAAAACTCTTCGTCCTTTGTCCATATGTATTTGCCTCTGGCAATCTCGATAGTGCCTAAGTTATTCCCTTCGAAATCCTCCACCTCATGTAGTATGGGCCTAGCACAGAAGGCATTCTTGTTTTCCTTTGCGGACCAAGGCCTGTGCTGTGGGCGAGATGTTCTTTTCGTGGCGCTGCGATTCGATTTGTTGCTTTGTTTTCCAGAATTGGTTGCGCTGTCGGCATAATCCTTCATAATCAGCTCATAGGCTGTGTTTATTTTCGCCGCCAGCTTACTATCATCAGAATCGCTATTATCCGGATGATGCTCATGCATCAGCTTTCTATATTTCTTTTTTATTTCGCGCTTATCCTCGCTGCCATCCAGCCCCAGGATTTTACGCGCTTGGCTTTTGTTCATTTGTTGCTCCTGTTGTTCCGTAATATATTGAACCAATTATAAAAGATATTCTAATTCATTACTTTATAAATGAACATCTTTTGTTTCAACCTGCTAGACACATCATATCTGCCAAGTTATTTCAGTCAAGGGCAAGCCTTTGGAGCTTCGCTCCCTTGACTTCATAACTTTTGGCAGATACATGTTAGTCAAGCAGGCTTGAAACTGGAATTGTGGCGAAGCCACTGTTCTACTTAACCGAGCTGAGACACGCGGATTTGTTCTTTCAGTATTTTCGCGTGTCACTTTTGTAGGCCTCAGACACGCGAATTAGCTTTAACTGCACTAGTCAAGCAAAAGTAGACAGGTTTACGTGTTTTTACACATAGTTTCTCCACTGTAATACTCTCGATACTGTTTTGGAGTCAGATAACTCAGAGAGTAGGCAGGGCGTTCTTCATTGAAGAACACTATGTAGCTGGCAATGTCTTTTTCAATAGTGGCATTGCTTGTTATATGTAGATCACTAAATATCTCTGCCTTAATCCAACCATTAATCGCTTCCATAGCAGCATTATCAGTAGGAGTTCCCGCACGGGACATAGAGTGAATTATGTTATAAAGTGGCAGTATTTCATTAAAGTTTTTAGATGCATAAACGGACCCTTGGTCGGTATGCAGAATCATCTGAAGGTCAGGGTATTGAGATTTGATATTTATAAGCTCATTAAGGCCGCTGATATACGTTCGTCTATCTCCACGCTTTGATGACAATGAATAAGTAAGAATCTCATTGTTCCATAAATCCATATAAAGTGTTAGCTCATAGTAAACTCCACCAAGACAGAATGCGGTCATATCGCTTACAACACATTCCATTGGACCATTGATATTCATGCCACTTAATAAAAGATTTGGAAATACTTTGTATGGATCTCCTGGCTTTTTGTATCTATAATGCTTTGCAATACTTGTTATCCCAGCCGCTTTACATATCCTGTGAGCGCGTTGATCAGACATAATGAGACCTGTATCAAGTCTTATTTTTGCATTAAGCCAACGGTATCCGTGAGATGGATACTTAGCATGATATTCTTTGAACACAAGCATGTCACTGACAAATGATTTCATTTTGTCAGAAGGATGCTCAAGGCGCTTTTTCCACTTGTAAAAGCCACTACGGTTAACATCAAGTACCTTACATAAATGTTTTACAGGGAACTTGCCAGACAGTTCAAAAATTATTTCGTATTCTTGTTGTTTAAAGAAATGAACTCCTTGTCTACACCAACTCCTTTCACTTCGTATCCTTTTTTTGCTCGCAGTTCATTTGCTTTGGCTTTGATAAGTTCATCAATAAGTTCTTCTTTAGACATTGCCATATATGCATCAATATCAGCCTCTTTGGAAGAAAGCTCAGTTATATTGCTGCATTTAGATTTTTTTCCATTGATTGTTGTAGATGTAGGAACCCCAATGGATTCTTTATAAGCTCTGATGCTTGTATCCAGAAAAGTTCCTTTACAACCATATTTTTCCATTGCCTCCGCTCTGGTTAATTCATGGTTATAAATCTGGCGTCCTATGTCTAATTTTTGTTCTTTAGAGTATCGCATATAGCACCTCACTGTCTTTGATTATGTAAACAAGAATACTTTTATAAATAGATGTTACCTTTATAAAATACAGATGTCTACATAATGCGTGTAGTGTCTACTTTTACGTTACCACTTCATAACTTCGATTCCGCGTGTCAAGTTTCCACTTTCCAAACACGACGTTTTACATTTTCTCTCTTTTGGCGTGTCTTTTCTTCCTCTACCAGACACGCGGATTCTCATTTTTTCTATTTCCGCGTGTTTTTCTCTCTTCTGTTAGACACGCGTTTTCATTATTTTCACTTTTCCGCGTGCTTTTCACCCTTCTAGAAGACACGCAGATTTTCACTTTTCCTACTTTCGCGTGTCGCTGGTCCCTTGCTCCGACACGAAGATTCCTCTATACTCCATTTCTTCGTGTCGAAAATCTCTACCTTCGACACGTAAATTACTTAAATACTCTTTTTTTCGTGTCTACATACTCTTTTTTTGACCCGAAAATTCCAGGCTTTATCAATTCTTCGTGTCTTTCCGATCTTTTTCAGACACGAAAATCTCAGGATTTCACAATTCTTCGTGTCTTTCTGCTTTTTTGTAGACACGAAGATTCAGCCTTTTCTATATTCTTCGTGTCCAAGACCCTTCACCGGTACTAGTGGCTTTGCCACAGTCCCAGTTTCAAACCTGCTTGACTACCTCATATCAGTCAAAGGAACAGGGTCAAGAGGCGAAGCGCCGAAGGCCTTGATGCTGGGCCTTAGACTGATATGCTGTGGCGTTGCAGGTTGAAAGAACAAAAAAGGCAATTCTGCCAAAGCCTTAACATTGTGCTATACTAGAAATCCTAAAGGGAGGAGGCATCATGAGCAAAATACTTAGACCACACCATGGAATGTGCTTTCAATTCTATGAGGGAAAGGGATATAGCGAGGATTTCACTGATCATATGGGGCGCATCATTTATGAGATGGAGGATGATCCAGCTCAGCTGATTACGCTGAAGGTTGAGACTGATATAGTCTGCAAGAACTGTCCTAATAACGAATCTGGCATTTGTACTTCACAGGATAAAGTTCGTAAATACGATAATGCTGTGCTAGAGACATGTGGCATAGAAAATGGTACAGAGATGACATACCAGGACTTCATTTCAACTGTAAAAACAAAGATAATTGATACTGGTCTCAGAACCAAGATTTGTGGTGACTGCGAATGGAATTACATCTGTGAGAAATCCAATAAAGCATAGATTTTTGTTTTTCATCAGAAAAACAGAAATCGTAAATACCAAGAAAATAGATTCATCTATTTTCTTGTCCTGCAAAGCAGGATTCTTGCTGACAATTTCATTTTTCTGTCAGCAAGAAGTCATAATAAAAAGCAGGTTTACTCGAAAGTGAGAAAACCTGCTTTTTTAATGCAAATAGGAATTATTTTACATTGAATGCCTTGATTCCTGGGTAAACTGCTGCGTCACCGAGTTGCTCTTCAATTCTAAGGAGCTGGTTGTATTTAGCAACACGCTCTGTTCTAGAAGGAGCACCAGTCTTAATCTGGCATGTGTTCAAAGCTACAGCTAAATCAGCAATTGTTGTATCTTCTGTCTCACCTGAACGGTGTGATGAAATTGCTGTGTAGCCAGCCTTGTGAGCCATCTTGATAGCCTCAAGTGTCTCTGAAACTGAACCAATCTGATTGAGCTTAATAAGGATTGAGTTACCGCATCCGTTTTCGATACCCTTTGAAAGACGCTCTGTGTTTGTTACGAAAAGATCATCGCCAACAAGCTGAACCTTATCACCAATCTTGGCTGTCATCTTCTTCCAGCCTTCCCAATCCTCCTCATCAAGACCATCTTCGATAGAGATAATTGGGTACTTGTCTACAAGTGCTGCCCAGTGATCGATAAGCTCGTCTGTTGTAAAGTCCTTACCTGACTTTGGCTGATGATAGAAGCCCTTGCCTTTTTCTGACTTCCACTCGCTAGATGCAGCATCCATAGCAATCATGAAGTCCTTGCCTGGTTCAAAGCCTGCAGCCTTGATAGCCTTCAAGATAACTTCGATAGCTTCATCATCATTCTTAAGTGAATTAGGAGCGAAACCACCCTCATCACCTACAGCTGTAACATCTCCCATCTCCTTAAGGATTGCCTTAAGTGCATGGAATACCTCAGCACACCAGCGTAAGCACTCGCTGAATGAAGGAGCTCCAACAGGCATAATCATGAACTCCTGTGTATCAACCGCGCTATCAGCGTGAGCACCGCCATTCAAAATGTTCATCATTGGAACTGGAAGCTTAGTTCCCTGAATACCACCAAGGAATCTGTAAAGAGGAATATCAAGCGATGTAGCTGCAGCTCTACAACAAGCAATTGATGTTGCAAGGATTGCGTTTGCACCAAGGTTTGACTTATCCTTTGTGCCATCTGCCTTAATCATAGCTGCGTCGATTGCATAGATATCAGAAGCATCTAAACCGCAAATTGCATCTGCAATAGGTCCATTGATATTTGCAACTGCCTTAGTAACACCCTTGCCTAAATATCTTCCTTTATCGCCGTCACGAAGCTCAAGTGCCTCAAACTCTCCTGTAGATGCACCTGAAGGAGCCATTCCGCGTCCAACTGTTCCATCAACAAGTGTGACCTCGCATTCAACAGTAGGATTTCCTCTTGAGTCGAGGATTTCTCTACCAATAACCTTTTCAATTTCTAAGTAATCCATACCTATCCATCCTTTCACATGAATTTGTTTTTTAGAACTCCATATTGTTAAGGCAGGTAGCAGCTGCGCTTAACAATACAAAAAGGAGTTCCGCAATGATTTACACATGGTTAGCCTTTACTAACTACAAGTAGATTAACAGAACTCCTTATCATATTCAAGGATATTTAGCTCACCTTATTGAGCATTTTTCTCAATAAGAAAAGCAATATTATTTAGTTACTTTTAAGCTCAAGAATCTCATAATAATCTAGTCTAAAAGATTCCCACTACCTCTCCTATATACATCTCGTGCTGAGCTTCATTCTCATAAAACTGCTTTGCAATTTCAGGAATCATATTATCTGTCTCAAGTCTCTGGCAAATAAGTTTTCTGCAGACAAGAGTAACTTCTGCTTCTGCAAATGTAATTCCATTTTCAACTTCCTCAGGAGTAAGACCAGATTCATGAACCTTGTCCATATCGCGACCAGATTTTGATCCAAGAACACCCAAAGTCTTTTTGTATTCTTCTGGATAAAAGCTAACAGTGAAATAATCGTTGTCTTTCATAAACTCATTTGTGTAGCGTGATGTTCTAACATAAACTGTAGCAACTGGCTTATTCCAAAGAGTTCCCAGGCCGCCCCAGCTAATTGTCATTGTATTAAATCTATCTTTATCTCCCGCAGTAAGCAATGCCCACTTTTTATCGTACTGCTCAAAAATGTTTGTATTAAACTCCATAAGTAATTATCCTCCTTTTATTGTACGCAATTAATATAACAATAGTACTGTTTTATTGCTAATAATTCTAGGTGAGAACTGCAATTTTAATAATTTCTTTATAATCGCAGTTATTAAATAGGAGTTATGTATCATTTCAAAGATAATGATGTCTTACGCCATTGTAGTTCAAAGTATTTAGCTATTTTACTGCTTAATCCATAGATATAAATCTATTTTTGAAAATCAAAAGTATTAAAATACATTATATTTAATTTTTAATACCATAATTGCCCTTTAAAGCATATATTCAAAATGCCCCTAAGTATTAAAATTCAATAATTACTGAATTTAATACCTTAGAGGCATCTTTTCTTCCACATTATTTATTGATTGTATAATAACAAAATCTCAGCAAGTATTAAAACGAAAAAAATAACAAATTTAATACTTTTGCCCAACAAATCCCAAGAATTCCAAGCAAAAAACTTATTTGCAAAGCTCAGCAACAATCATATTGATGGCTTTTCCGTCTGCCTTGCCCTTAAGAGCTGGCATTACTTCCTTCATGATTGCGCCCTTATTCTTTGAAGCAAGCACCTCTGCGAAGTTTGCCTGAAGGAATGCGCGAATCTCATCCTCGCTCATCATTGTTGGAGCATACTCTTTGATTACATCATATCTAAACTGGTACTCTTCCTTTAAATCTGTTCTCTCAGCTGGGCATGTGTCGAGCTGCTCCTTTGCTGTCTTTAATGACTTGAGAATAACCTGATCTACCAAATCATCTGCAATGTTATCTCTAGTGCCAGCGTCGATAGCGGCCTTCTTTACATCAGAAACCAATGAAGAAATGGCATCTTTTCTTGCCTTATCTCTTGCCTTCATTGCTGCAACCATGTCTTTTTGTAATGTTTCAAACTGCATTTTCATTATCCTCCTCTAATCTATTACCTAGATTATAGTCCTTATCAATGCGTAAATCCATGGCGCAATTACAGAAATCTGATGAAACCACCTTGCCATCATCTATTCGGATGATGTGATTGAAAAAAAGGCGAGGCCTCAGCCTCGCCTAATCAAAATCCTGTTCTACATCAGCAATAGCGCATTTGCCACAAACCTGGCCGACGAATTCTTCCATGTAGAAAAACTCGCCATCAAAATAGGAATCAAATTCCTTAATGGCGCCAGCCAACGTAAATGCCTTGCCGCAATCCTTGCATTTCCTCATAAGTGACATGGCCACTTCGTCATCCTCTACTTCGTAGTCGTCGTGTTCCATGTCGCAGTCTTCATAGCCCTCCAGCTTATGAGTAGTTAAATATTCATCCGATGGCTTAAGCTCTCCATCTATCTCTGAAAAAAATCCCATAAATATTTATATCTCCATTCTTTCTACATCCAATTATAATCGCCACCGGTGACAGCTAATGAAAGAAGTGCGTCCATACGCTCAACCTCTTCTTCGCCTCTAACAACCTGCAAAAGCTTTGCTGTTTCCTTGACCACTGGCATTGGCTCATCTGGACCGATTTCCATATCTGGCTCCTTGCCACAGTAAGGACAAACCAAACTAGGACCAACCTGAACTGATAAAAATCTGTTTGCACATTCAGAGCATTCATAAAAGCCTGCTAATTCTGTGCCATCTGGAACATAATACATAAAACTATCCTCTCAATCTATTCATGTAATTCTAGTGGTAATCCATCTGGATCAAAAAAGAATGTCATTTTTTTATTTGTAAATTCATCAGTCCTGATGGGCTCGCATTCGATTCCAATGGCATTCAATCCATTTACCGTATTTACGATATCATCAACTGCAAACGCTAAATGCCTAAGGCCACAAGCTTCTGGATATGATGGTCTTTTAGGCGGATTTTGAGGTGCAAAAATTTCCAGTTCAGTTGACTCATTTATCCTCAAATCTAACTTCCAATCGTTCTTCTGAGGCCTAAAATTTTCTCTGATGATTTCAAATCCTAGCTTATTAACATAGAAATCCTTGGACTTTTCATAATCAGAAACGATTATAGCCACATGATGTATAATAGATAAATTCATAATAAACTATTCCTTCTTTAAATTAATAATATAACGATTATATACTATCTTCTAAAAAATATCTTTCAAAATCCCAAAGGTCTCCCTCACCATATTGTTTGGAAGATACTGGTACTCCGTAAACGCAGCAATGCCTGTCACATCAGCATCGGTGTAGCGCCTTGCAATCATCACTCCTCTGAATACATGGAAATTGTTTGTGACGATTCCGATTTTCATATCATCAGATACCTCCACCAGATTCATTGCATTGCTGATATTTTGATCTGTATCTCGTGACTCACTTTCAACTATTATTCTATCTTCTGATATGCCTTGTTCAATAAGATAAATTTTCCCGCCTTCACCTTCGGAAATGGATTCGTTGACGCCCTGGCCGCCAGTAACAATTACCTTCGTGTCAGGATTACTATTCAAATAATCAACTGCAGAATCAAGCCTTGCCTTATATACTACACTTGGTCCCCAGTCTTTCATCTGCGCCCCCAGGACAATAATGTAATCTGCTCCGTTCTCTCCTTTTGAAAAAAACTGAGTGAGGATGCACCCTTGGCATATGATGAAGATGCCGATGCCAGTGGCTACAATAATTCTGAAAGCAAGTCTTATCGCTTTAGGTACTTTAGGCCATAAGTTTTTCTTGTCCATCAGATACATAAAGCCGAAAAATATAGCTGCAAAGGCCCATATAATAAATGAAAATGTACCACTTCCCACCATATATACAGCAATTGAATACAATGCTGAAAGAATGGCTAAAAGAGCATAAACTAATCTTAATTTGCGCATTACTCTTTCCCTTTCGTCGATTATGTATTATATATAGTTATCACTCCCCGTAAAATCTTTCTAATCTGTTTTTCAGTGGCTATAGGATATACTTCCATAATATGCTCAGCTATAGCTTTTCCAGATTCTGCCGGGTTCATACTATATAAAGATGACACATGGTCACGCCCATAGATATTTTCAGGCTTAGTATATATGGCGATAGGCCAGCCATAAGCTTCGCCTATTTTGTTCTTGCGTTGCCTAAAATCACGTACTGTAAGATATGTCATCATCTGAAGGTCAGTGATTGTACCATCAAAGCCTTTTTCGCCGCCTTTGCCAAAGCCTGCTTTTTGTTTCAATTCATTAGAATATATTTCATCACAGATTTCTAAAACATCCATAACTTTCTTTTGGCGTCTTGAAGCTTTTTCATCATCCCATAGAGCATCAAAATCATAGCCATCACGCCTGTAGTTAGCAAAATATGGAAACCATCCCTTTGAAATAAATCCAGCTTTCTTATTGAAAAACTTACCATAGGCAATGTCACCACGACGTGCTATTATTTCTCTCCATTCCCATGGATCAAGTGTTGGATTGCCACTCCACCAATATTCAGGAACTGTGCGCTCTTCTAGTGAAAATCCGGGAATTTCATTCTTAAATAGAGGCAGAAATCCGATTTCATTTATATATTCAATTGCTTCATCAACTGTATGTAAACATTCTGGATCATCCCATTCCACTCCATACATTACCCATGTACCATTTTCATTAGGCATTTATTTGATATCCCCCATTCTAACCCAATATAATACTTAACTTCCATATGCTTAAAGTTCTTTAACCTTTTTCCAACTCCAGCTCGCCCAAAAGCCCTAAGGCAGCCACCTACATCAAAAACATAGCTACAAACTGATAGATTACAAAGCCTGATGGAATCAGCGCCAGCGCAGCAGCAATAAGAAGTACTATAACTAAGGTTTTCTTTCTCTTAGATTCACTAAGAGGCTTGCCAGTGTTAGCAAGGACAGCACTGCTGATAATAGCTGTGATAGCCAGGCCAATGAGAAACAGTACAACTCCCACAACTGCAAAGAATGCTGCCATCATCAATAATGTTACTAATACAATTCCAATAAATGCCATAATTATCCTCCACTTTAATAAATCATGACTCTATACTATTTCGAGTAAGTAAATAAGTCTTGCTGTTGCCGCTAAACCTAAATGCACTAGTCAACTAAAAGTAGACACTTTGTCTTACTTTTAGTTGACTAGTGCACTTCCATATCCATATTTAAGCTGTCCAAATTCCATCGTTTCCGACTATATAAGCCTCGGCAGGATTTTCAGGATTATAGCAAATTTCTACTTCATCCAACACCTTTTTTGTTCCTATTACAGGGAAACGTCTTTGTCCAATAGGAATAGGCCCTATTTTTATAGCTTCGCCTTTATATTTTAACTTTTCTGTGATTTCGTACTCTACGCCATCAATCAAATATGCAACAGTCATTAAGGTGACATGATTGCTTTTACCCCGTACTTCTTTTACTATTCCTATTTCTTTTTGCGTACATCTTTTCCTATTTACCATATTCTTCCCCTGTAAATTGATTACCTTTCTGAATTATTCCTCCATGTCATCTAGCTGAATAATCGAATCTTTCTCCACAGCAGTAACAAAGTTATAGCTTTCTATTGATTCAATGAGGGAATCTAACTGCTGGTCATTAATTGTATCTTTTATAGACAATGCATATCCAGATATCACATCGTACTTATACATAACCTCAAGGTTATAAGCATTACAAATCTCTTGGATTTGCTCTTCAGTGGTCCCTTCTTCAACCATTACTATCAAAGAAGACATGCTGTAATCCTGAACTGGCTCTTCTAGCTCCTGTACCTCAACCTCTATCTCTTCAGTTGGAGAATAAATTGGTTCATTTATTTCATCTCGCTCAGCCTCTTTACATGCCATTAAACCAATTGAAGCAATACATAATGTGATAATAACCAATCTTTTCATACTATTAATCCTCTACTTTTATTCCCCTTTATAAATCTTTAATATTTCATCGATGTATATTTCCAAGTAAGAGTCGCCACCTTCTATCAAATCGTTATTCTTAAGAAGCTCAACTATGGCTTTTGCTATTTCTTCAGCAGTAGCTATTACCTTATCTTTCATATTGATGCTTCTAGGATTATATGTATTAAATCTCCATGCTGCATCATCACTTACAGTAGAAGCAAGCTTTTTGACAAGCATTGCATACTCACCGTCATTATCTAGTTCAGATAATGCTCTATAAGTCCATTTATAGTATGGCGCAAATTTTCTATTAAGCAAAAAGTATAGCTCCATAGCTGCCTCAAGGCCTTTTGCTCTACAAAGCTCCGCTGCCACTATATCATTTCTAGTCATACATCTAGCATAATTTACCTGAAGAGCTGCTGAAAACTGATGAAGCTCATTTACTATTCTTCTTCTCCAAATGCTATCTGGATAATAGCTTAAAAGAAGATTCCTGAATCTTGTAAATTCCCCCAAATCGTCTCTAAAGACCTCTCCATTTGTTGCTGTAGCAAGACAACTGTGTTCTAGATTAAGCCAATCATTTTCCGTAAGAATACAGTCTTTAGTGTTGCAATCAATATAAAGAATGTTTGAGTAAAATGACCTTATAGTCATAACCCCTCTTCGCTCTTGAAGTCGTTCTGTAAGCTTTTCACCACCATACTGCATAGCAAGCTCATTATATGCTATAGATAAGAGGCATCCTATTTCATCAAAGTCCTCGTCGGTAAGCCATAGGCATACACCAGTACCAAAATCATGATCACGAGACATGTAATCATCATAACCAAAACAATCGGATCCCTCGCCAACTAAGCCTACCGCTATTCTTGATTCATATTTAGGAAACTTTTCATGTATCATAGGAGCCACTTGATTCTCGTAAAACCGTCGACTCTTTTCAAATTCTGTATTTCGCATTATTCCGCCATTTATCCTCTATTAATGTATCAGCACCTATCTTATCCGCAATTTTTTTAGCAACAAAAACAATTGTACCATTCCTAGCAGGACCTTCCAGGGCCAGGTCTGCCCGTAGGATTTGAAAAACAATCAAAAAGTTATGCCACACTGACATGATAATTCATAAAACTTCAACTATAGCAATAATAAAAGCAATGATTACTGAGACATTTTACCGTATTTCCTATATTTGCGCCTCAGCTGATTTCATTTCACTACTTGTAAAAGCACAAAGTAATACATCCACGTCATAATCTGGATAATCCTTAGTGAAACTCTCGTATGCTCTCTTGCATTGTTTAGCTGACTCTCCAGGAGCATCTGCTAAACTACCGCCAAATATTCCTGAACTTATTAAAGGGAATGAAATACTATGAAGACCATTATCCTTAAGAACAACCAGCGAATTGTAATAAGCTTCAAATAATTCCTTAAATGCTTTTGGAGTAGCTCCAAAATTTGGACCTACTGCATGAATTATATATTTACAATTAGTCATATTAAAAGCTGGAGTAATAGCTGCTTCACCATCATTTAAAGGTGGATTGCATTTATCACAAGCATCTGATAGTTCCCTCATTCCAGCTTTGCTAAAGATAACACCACATATACCACCACCGGCAGCTAAATATCTATTGGCAGCATTAACAACTGCATCAACCTTTTGGTCTGCACAAGATCCATTTATCAATTTTAAACTGCTCATAAGACTATTCACCTTCTACTGCTTTTCTATATTTTTCACCTTAAAAGATTTCCTTACAAAAATCTTCTATTTTTTTATCATTATCATCACTAGGCTTGTCCTTTGGATCAATAAGAATAAGTGTAGCAGCAAGCGAATCTATCCCAATGCTCTCCTTCAATTTTCCAAAGGCTTTCTCTGCACCAGCTCCACTTTGACATGCAAATGCTGCAATTCTCTTTTCCTTAATCCCAGGGTTCTCTTTTATAAATGTTCTAAGTGGTGGAGTAATATTGCTAGCCCAAACCGGAAAACCAAATACTATCTGCTCATAAGAAGCTAAATCTATAGAATATGGTTCCAAATCAGGAGTTTCTGCCATAACAGCACTCTTCCCACCCCAGAAGAATTTTGCAAATCCTTTTTCTGGATACTTTTTAACAGGAACTAATCTTAATTTATCAGCACCTATCTTATCCGCAATTTTTTTAGCAACAAAATCTGTATTTCCCTCATGGGAATAATAAATAATAAATGTTTTCATGAAAAAATCCCCCTCATGTATAATTGTACCATTCCTAGCAGGCCCTTCCAGGGCCAGGTCTGCCCGAGCTCCACAGACCACTCGCTGACGCGAGTAAGGAAGGATTGTAATCGGCTTCGCCGATGTTTTTCATAGTAGTACCTCCATATATCGCAAAATCTTTTTCTTAACATGTAATTGTTCTGCGTAATCCATTAAAAGATTGATATTTTTATTTTCATATTTTGCATATCTCTTCATTGCGTCAAGAACAATTTGAATATCAGAACCTTCGCCCCTAACAATATCGCACAAAGTTCTTTCTATATTATAGACTCGAATTGGATTCCCACTGAACGACAGTGCATCACTCAATCCTAAAGAGTATTTTTCTTGTACTACTCTTTTTATAATCACGTTTTCATTTTTTAAAGATGGTGCATTATAGCCCTGAGGAAATGTAAATGAATATATAGCAGGAGTTCGATCTGTAAATCCATGAATGTATAATGCTGTCTCATGAGACACTATACCCTTGGAATATTTTACGCTAAGAATATATAAATCATCTTCCCATTGATCTGTAATCTGATATAGTCCTCGACCGACTCTCATCAGTTTATTGTTATTTACATAAGATTTTAATGCTCGACGATCTCCGCCATAAGCTTCAACATCAGTTACTTTTACAAGGCCATCTGTCGATTCTGCAATTAATTTATCAATAATATTGCTCATTTCTCCACCACCTTTCGCACATTAATTTTATATCGAATAATGTGTGAATGTCAATAAAATATGAGCATTCGCACATTATTTTAGAGATATTTATTGTGCGAATGTCTGTAGAACGTATTTACGAATCATCTCAAGCCCGCCCATAGGAACACAGAATTTCTCATCCCTTGGTGGCTGGCATGCCTGATACACTTCCTCTAGGTCGAACCACTCTACACTGTCCAGCTCTTCCTTTTGAATGGTAAGGTTATCGATTCCTACCTCCTCGTCATAGATATAGACGAATGCAATTCTCTAACAGCAGATTCCAATGGCTCATCCCCAGCCTGAATATGCCCAGCTGATGAAGTGTCATATCTGCCCGGAAAAGAATCCTTATTCATAGCTCTCTTCTGTAAAAGAACCTCTGTCTTATCTCCATTTTCACGAACCACCCATATGTGTGCTGTTCTATGTCTAATGCCCTCAGCATGCGCCTGTGATCTGGTCACTGTTTCGCCCATAGGCTGCCCGTTTTCATCCACGATGTCAAAAATCTCTTCTGCCATATTACTCCCACTTCTTCCAAACATCAGGCTGATAGCCAAGTGTAGACTGCTTTCCATTTCTCACAACTGGAGTCTTGATAATCTGCTGTGATTCAAGAAGCTTCTCCAACTCATGCCTTTTTCCTTGTTTTTATTATTGTACCATTCCTAGCAGGCCCTTCCAGGGCCAGGTCTGCCCGAGCTCCACAGACCACTCGCTAACGCGAGCAAGGAAGGATTGTAATCGGCTTCGCCGATAGAATTTAAAAAGTGCTGCAGAGCAAGCCCTGCAGCTAATATATAAGAGCGGGCAAGCTTCGCTTCAACCCGCGAATCGAGATTAGGCCTCCACATTGTGGAGGAAGTTTGAGTAATTGTACATAGGCAACTACCTCCTTTTCCTAATATCGATTTTATTATAAGTTATGTGTAAAGCAGCAACAAGCGATTTATTGCCTTATAAGACTATCAACATTGCTTTAATTAAACGGTATATCAGGATCATCCTCATCAGGCAAATAGCTCTTTTGATAGTAATCAGGCCACTCATCAGGAATCATCGGAATATTATCCGAGTATCTAAAATTGGCTGGCATAACCGTTTTCTCAAGTATTTCAGCAGAATATATTGTATCTAAATCTGGGTATACAGCTCGCAATTCCCTTGAAGTGTGACATTGTATAAACTCATTTACTTCATTCACATTATCAGCCTCAAGTACATATTCAACAACCTCAACCTGTCTAATTTTATATCTCATAAACACCTCTAAACTATCTAATCATTCCAATCGTTCCAATAATCCACTGCTTCATCATAAGCATCTTCATCGTCTTCGTAATCATCATAATCATAAAATTCCTCATAATAGTCTTCAGCAAAACTGTCTGCATCCTTATATCTTCCGCTATTATAAGAATCACGATTACTATAAGAATTATTACTATAAGATGATGCATCATTGCTACTGCTGTTCGAATTGCTCTTCGTATGTGAAATTAATTCCCCGTCATCAAAGAAATAACCATATCCATAAGGAGTATCATAGGATTGTAACTTAAATGTAGTAAGCTCCCCATCTGTGTATCGCAAATCATATTTGTAGTAATATTCTTGGTCATTAATATATGTCTTTGAAACAAAATTGCCCTCACCATTTGAACGCATTGTTAGAAAGTAGTCCCCATCAAGAGTACCTACTTGCAATCGATATTCTGTCTCATAACCTACAATAGTAACATCCTTTCTAAATGGAACTGTCTCACCAGCTTCTAATAGCTTACCGTATTTTTCATAATAATCACTGTTATGATAAATATCTTCAGCCTCTTGAATTACTTGATTACACATTGAGCACATAAGTAATGCCTGTGCTTTACTGGATTGCTTCTCAAATCCTACATCGTATACTCCATCAACATAGACACTATTATTCTGAGTAACTTCCTCTCCCGCATCATATTTATATTTGTCACTTTCAAATTCTGCTCTAGTAGTTGATATAGAAAATAGCCAATCGTTTTGAGCTACATATTTATCGTAATCTATATTTTGAATACTTCCTTGCAAGCGGGCTAATGATTTTTCATATGCTGCATAAGGAGCATCTATAATTTTCCAGATAACTAGTATGGCTATGATTCCAGCAACTATAGAAGCAACAACAATACCAAGTTGCTTCAAGAACGCCATGTTAACAACTTCTTTATCATGTATTCTTTCAACTTTCAAGCTGTTAGAGTATCTTGTAGTCGATTTATCCCCATCACTGCCGCTTGATTTAAAAGCAATCTGATCATATGTATCACAGTCATGTAAAAAGCATTCAGCCTGATCTGCTTCGAAAGCATCTATATGGCCATCATGATTTGAATCAAATAAAGAGTTTCCTCCAAACCCCGAATTATCCCGCACAATATACCTCAACGAAACCATTCCAAATATCAAACTTATTAATTACTATGTCCAATAATCCGCTTAACACCAACGACACGCTTCTCTTTAGTATAGTAACCAGTCAAAAATTCCCTATCTTATCTCCATTTTCTATAGAATTTGAAAATTGTCTTTGCCCTCATGCATTTTTTATAATTTAAATATTAGTTAATTATAACATCTATCTTAAATATGCGATTTTTATCTCTATTATTGAAAGAATTCACCATATGGACGACATTTAATTTTTTTATTCTGTGCATATGATTGAGCATAAGAACCAGCGTTACAATAAAATATCGCCTTTGTAATCGAACTCCTATGAATAGGATTATATCTCAAGTCTATTTCCCCATCTTTTCTATGAACAAATGCTGTTTCCTTAATTTCAAAAGCATCATCATCTATATAATTAACCGAATCAGGAATAAGGATTTTCTCTAACTTTGAACATCCACTGAAACAATCCGAACAAATCTTTTTAATCGTTTGACCATTTATATGAACACTTTTTACAGAAGAAAACATGAATGCCTCTTTAGGAAGCTCTTCTCCACTAATGTCAATTTTTAAACTATCTATTAGTGCACCTTTGAAGGAACCACAAGTAAACTCATATGTATCATTTAACACAATATCACCAAGCTTTACATAGTTAAATGCCTCCCTGCCTATGTAAATATTATGAAGATTGCAAAACATATCAATGTAAAGATTCTTGCACCAATAGAATGCACCATCAGCAATTATTCTAATGCTGTTTTCTTCATTTATTATTATTTTTCTTATAGAACTATTTGCAAATGCCCTAGTACCAATTTCTTCAATAGTATTTGATATATTAACAGTATCAATATTGTTATCATTCTCAAACGCTCCATCCCCAATACTAACAATTGGTATCCCGTTTATTCTTTCGGGAATATTTAATAATGGATTCATATCAAAATCTATATGCCCTATTACTTTGGCATATATTTCTTTCTCAGTAATCTCAACCTCATATTTTAAATGAGAATCAAGAATAACCTTTCTTTCAATAACTCTATTGGAATTATTATTTAATTTGTAAGCTTTTTTTTCGAGTAATGAACTAAACCAAACAAATAGCCCTAAAGAAAGAATAATAGTTAATAGACCCTCAACCATTTCTATTTACTCCAATAATAATAACTACTCATACATCTTGATAAAATAACAATAAGAGCTTAAATGAAAATCATAATGATAAACAATTAAGCTCTTATATATTATCAAATCAATGTGTATAATTTTAGAACATCGTCCTCAAACGGACCATTTACAATACCTATATCAGTAGCCTTTATTTCAAAATCTCTTGTATAGTGCTCCTTATAATAATTAGCACTTGTATTAATCGCCTGGTTCTATACATCCAAGTGCTGCCTACTCCCGAACCCATCCTTCTTCAACTCTGAATCCAGATAGTCAAATGAAGATGGCTCAACCTTAATCAAATTCATAGGTTGCGGCAACTTCTTCATAACCTCCACAGGGATCTTCTTGTGCTCCATAAGTTTCAGATACTCATCCGAAAATGGCTCCACCATAGACGCCACTCCCTGCACCTGCAAACTTTTCAGCTGACCAAAACCACCGTAAGGTTCAAAAATGGCAATACCCACATTCTTATTCTCCTTCAGCCCTCTGAACTTCAAGCCACCCTCTGAGAAAAAGTAAAAGTTTACATCTACATAGTTATATTCAATAGGTGTGTTGCGCACGCAATCCATAGAAGCTGTAGCCAATGCACATGTATTATGAGCACCGATAAAAGCTTCAATCTTTTCTTTTAATGCTGCTGGCTCCATATGAACAGAGTCCGCATCCTTCTTTTCCCAATGTGATGCTGCCGCATCGTAATCCATCTCCCACATTTTATATTCCCCCTACTCATGACATTTTAAGTCTCTATTTTTCACTACATTTATAGTAGTTCTACTCCCACTTTTTCCATACATCAGGCTGATAGCCAAGTGTAGACTGCTTTCCATTTCGCACAACTGGAGTCTTAATAATATGCTGTGATTCAAGAAGCTTCTCCAACTTGTCCTCATCAGTAATATGCTGAAACAAAGCAACAGCATCCTGGTCCTTCGCATTTACGTTAACCATATTTGCGATACCACCATTAGCAGAAGCAACAGATGTAAGCTCACCCTTGCTCATGCCTTTTTCTTTCATATCGATAAACTGATATTTGATGCCACGCTCTTTGAAAAAACGCTCTGCTTTCTTTGTATCGTTGCACTTCTTCGTGCCGAAGATTTGTATGTTCATATACTTTTCTATACCTCTTGTTTCAACTGTTGCTTTAAATAACGAGCTAAGGCTTGATTAGTGCAATATACATAGCATCCCTTCATTCCTCTAGTCATAAGTGTTCTATAAGTATTCTTAATAATCTCATCTGAAATCTTTTGAGCTTCAGCAGGATGTTTTGAATTCAACGTCTTTATGCCCTTCATTGAAGAATCAGTATCTGCTCTTTTTGTAAAGTCAGTAATAACATGACCATTTTCATATCGCATGTCATCACCTATTATTACTCCAACGTAATCGAATTCCAAACCTTGTGAAGTATGAATACATCCAGCTTCATGTACTGATTCTTCATTAACGGCAAACGCATCACCATTATCAAGGTTCCAACTAATACCGTAATTACCTATTTGGATGTCATGATATGATGAATCACTTCTTGTTGTCTTAGGCCAATTCCAACAATACCCAGCAAGAATTCTAGCCCGATTTCTAAGGTGATTTTTATCTACTACCCAATGTTCAAGTTCAAAAGGTGTATCGCAAATACGGATATCATAATCTATATCGTCCAAATCGAAATTTGCTGTATCTCTTATTTCTAAAACATTATCTAACCATGCTAGATAACCATCTGAACCATTACATCTAAATTGAGATGTAAGCTCCATCTTTGTAACTTCAGAGCCTTCCAACTCAGCCCATTTTTCTATTTCAGCAACACTACCTATATCCTTTGTAGTCACCCTTTGACTTTCATCTATAAAGAATACGCTACATGCTGCCGCATGAATGATTTCTTTAATTTGATTCTCGCCAAGATTTTGGAACATGCCGGACTTTTCGTTTAAACGATGCGCTTCATCAGCAATAATAGTTCCCACAGAATTATTAGGAGCACTTGTAAAACTTCCTGACCCAGTGAACAACAAATCAACACTCTTCTTTTTAAAAGAGCCCTTTAGTTTGTATGAATACACTTTTCGTACTTCGGCATTCTTAGTTACATACTGTGCAAACTGATTTCTTTTTGTAAGTTCCGCTAATAGATTAATTGCTACTACTGTCTTTCCTGTTCCAGGACCACCTTGTACAATAATTGTTCTTTTATTTCTATCTTTTTGAGATTTGAGAGAGTTTTCCAGAATCTCTTCATAAACAACTTTTTGATCATCCAACATTACAAATTCTTGATTACCTTTAAGCATGCTGGCAATTGAATCCTGGAGCTGTTTTGAAGGCTTAATCTTTCCATTATCGATTCTTAAAAGGGTCTGGTCATATTCCCCCTTTTTAATATTGCTCTTTATAAAATTCTTTAACTGCTCACGCTGACCATAAGTAAATGCAGGAGCTTCATCCAAAATTTCTTGATATTGTTCCGCATCAATCGGATCATTAGCTTTGCGAGGATAATTATGTAAATATGCACATGGATGTAGTTTTATCTCCTTCTCCTGTACAAATTCATTGTAATCCTTTATTAACGCTGCATAAGACCACGCCTGATAACTTGGATGAGGAACTCTTCTATCGGCTTTACCGATAAAAGTTTCTACGATGCAATCCTGACTTTTGATTGCCGTAAGTTCTTCCCATTGTTTCAACTCGATTATTACAACATTCCCTTTATTATCTTTATCTAATCCTGAAATCATAAAGTCAATTCTTTTTGAAGTCTGTGGAATGTTATATTCAATAGCTACACCTACATCGTTTGGGATTTCTGAATCATTCATGGTAATATACATTTCTTTTAGGGAATTTCTCCATGAATTAAGCTCACTCAATCCTGTAGTTCTATTCATCTTTTTCTTTATTGTTTCATACAACTTATTCTCTAGTAAGTCATTCTCTGTATCATGCATGAAATCCATTTTCGTTCCGTTGTATATTAGCATTTTGGTCCTCGTTTCAAGTTTATATAATTATTAATTTTCTATCCCCTTATATACAGAATTACCCTCCTGTACACACTATCCTAAAAAATTGCCTGTCCTCAATGAGGCCAAGCATATATGATTACATAATCTCCCTATATCAACATCAGCATAAATAATTTCTAAGTATTATTTTTTGTATCTCCAACCATATCCACCTGCCTGGGTTCGTCCAGTGCCTCCTCTACAAACAGAGCCGATATTTCCCTGACTAATGTTCATTTTTCTAGACGCTTCTGATAGTGAAACAAATTCCTGTATTACTTTTTCAGAATCTAGATCTATCATTTCAACAGCACGCGACTTTGCCATTGCATTTTTCTTTATGCTACATTTAGGACAACCAGTAGGTTTTTTCCCAGTTCTATGACTTACAGTAGCTTGATATATATTTCGACAATCCGGGCACGTCCACCATACCATGATATCGGAACCTGGTTTGACTTTATCTGGTGTCAGATTACCATTAAGTTCATAATTCCACTCATTTGCAATAAGAGGGTATTTTTCCTTCAAAGAGCCTTTTATTATTGTCATATATTTTCTTATAGTAGGCTCATCTCGTTTTATATTTATATCAAATAGTTTTCTTGTTGGAAGATAAAATTGTAATTTGTCTAATAAAAAGCGAATTACTTTTTCCAATTGCTCAGGTTCATACATAGGACCATCTTCGATAGAGAATCCTTCATCTGCCTGTATCCATTCTCCAGGGCTCATTTTTTCAACTAGACGTATAAGACGAATATTATTTTTTTTACATATCTCCCATTTCTTTTTCTCTCGTTCACGTTTGTCTTTTTTATGCCAAGCTTCGCCATCATATTCTATCGCTATTCTAATTGACGGAATAAAAATATCTAGTTCCATACCATTATTGAATATATCTTTATAACGATTAATAGCATCAGGAAAATATTTTTTTACATAAAAAAATACTGCTTGCTCGGCAAAAGATGTTTGTCTACCACTATTACAAATAGGACAATTTGTTTCATGCCCATAGGAAGTTCTATGATTTATTGCGGCAGGGTAGCTATGGCCAGCTGGACATTTCCAATATACTTTTTTCCTTGTACCGTATAAAACCATTTGGGGAGTGAGATTTTCGTTCCTCTCATAGTCCCATTCTTTCGCCAAATTAGGATGGGTTGTGGCTAAATCGTTTTTTCCTGGTACAACTATTTTCCTTTGGCAGCAGGCACACTTTCGCCCATTAGCTTTATTTGATATTTTTGCAGGATAGCGATATCCACACTTTTTACAATGCCAAAATACAGTCGCATTGCTCTTGGGAGTATAGCATTCAGGCCCTTTTTCATTTAATTCATAATCCCATTCTTCAAGTAAAGCTGGGTCCGTGATACCTAGAACCATATTACTATATCTTGTTTGCCATCTTTTTTTATTTGCGCATTGAGGGCAACAACTCCCATGAATACATCTATCCCCTATTGCCCTTCGCCATTCGTGACCACAGGTTACACATTTCCAATTAACCACTTTTCGTGATATATATGAATAGTTTTGTGGATCATCATCATTAAGCGAATAATCCCATTCCGCAGCCACGTCTGGAAATTTAGTTTTAAGATCATTGGTTCCCCTAACAAGTAGTTTCCCATTGCATACAGGACAATTGTGCCCTTTGGATGTTTGAGAATATACAGAACGTGGATATAGATGGTTACTGTCGCATGTCCAATATACAATTTTATTTGAATATGGTGTTACATCTCCTGGAGTGAGATTTCCATTAGCCGTAGGATGCCATAGTTTTGCTATATCCGGAAATTCTTCTTGTAAGAACTTTTTTGTTGTCTGCATTCGATATTCCTCATACATCAAAGAGGATACTCTCTTAAAAGTATCCTCTTATACACTGTTTATTATTACATTATTAGATAACTACCAAGGTTTACATATACCACAAGGGTCGCTATAGCCTGCATTCAAAACTTCTTCTTTTGTGTTGTATATTATCTGATGATCATTATCTGGTAATCGACTACACGAAGAAGTATGTACCTTACCATTTGTACTATTGACTATATAATAACTACCAGATACTGGGGCTGTTCCAGTTGAAAAATTATTTGCATTGCCAGTATTTGCTGAAGCTGTTGATTGATTATTGGTTGATTCTTGATTGTTTGAAACGTCATTTGCTGGTGTTTGAATAGAAGCAGATTCTTCTGTTTGTGTACTTGCTACAGCTTCTTGATTATTTGAATTCGCAGTATTTGAAGTTGCATCTGTTTCTGCCTTAGATTCTGTTTTAGACTCTTCTTTTTCTTCGGATTCTTGAATAGTTGAAGCATCCGAAGCCACGTCTTCAACTGATTCTGTACTTGTTTCTGAATTAGCTTCATCTGAATCTTTTTCCTCAACAGTTGCAACTTCTTTAGTTGTTTCTTTTTCTACTGATTTCTCTGTGGTTTCCCCAACTGGCTCACTTGAATCTGTAGGAATCCCAATTAAAGCAGAAAAAGATAATACAACTGCAGCAACAATTGTTATTACCTTATTATTGAATTTCTCAGGTAAAAGATTTAACAGTAAACCTCTAAATGGTGAACAGATAAAAGCAATTAGCAAGAAAATAATTCCACTTACTATCCCTCCTAATGCAAATGCTGCCAATGCCAACATAGCAAAACAAGCTACTCCTATCCATTCTATTATTTTCTTTACATTCATGATATAATTCCTCCCATATACATTTCTTATTGATATTTAAGACAACTACACTAATCCAACCAATCTAAATCTTCACCTATAATGTTCCACTCTACATATCCATTAGTTCCATCTGATGTCTTAGTATAGCCATAAATATTTAATTTTCCAATTTTGTATCCTTGATAATTATTTGTATACTTCCCATCTAATAATATCTGATAAATATTTTCTAATTCGTCATCGGATAATTCATCTTCTATTGCTAAGCAGATTCCTTCTAATTCAGCCCTGGCATCAACTAAATTTGTATTTCCACTCAAATCCACAGATATCTGCCCTGTTCCCGAAGAACTAAATATATTGGCATACATAGTACCAAAATATGCCTGTGCATGATATTTCGCTGAAGAAATACTAGCCTCACTAATTCCAACATTATCTGAAGTAATGGCATAATCGGTTATTACTTTTTCATTATACCTTACTAGAAAACTATTAATATTTTTGCATGGTTCATATAAAACAATTTCCTCTTCATCTGAGTTATTATCAGGTGTAGCTTCTTCTGTTGAATCCACTGAATTATTAATTGTATTTGATGAATCAGTTGTTGATTTGACATCTTCTTTTGTTGGTATACTCGCAGTTTCAACGTCTTCCTCAGTAACAATTTGTTCAGAGTCTTCATTTTCAATTACTGGTGCTACGGCAAACCCAAAGATAATAAAAACAAATGCTACTAGAAAATAAATTAAAGGATTCAGATGCTTAATATTTTCTTGAATTAATTTGTGTAAAATAGGATTTATAACGATGGCAGCAATGAAAAAAGGTATGCCCGCAGATACTTGAACAGTAAAATACGCTAGGGCAATAACTATATCCAATATCGAAAAAATCCAGAAAATAAAATTTAATACTTTTCTCATAAACCATTTATCCTCTAAAATGTCAAAGTTTACATCTAAAACAATAGCACAATTACTCTCGTATCAATGTATATGTATTATCACCACCCTGATTCATACCATTAAAATAAGTAGTTTGATTTACCTCGTAATAAACACCATAAGTGATGCCTCCACCTCCATCTCTAGTGCCGATTACAGTTATTTCTCCTGTAGTAGGTACAGAAAATGTTACTGGTGTATTCTTAATCATAAAAGGGTCTCCTAAAGGGGTTCCATCTACTGTTATTTGGACATAATCCCCATCTTCTGCTGCGTAATCCCATACATATATTGTTGTTTCATCTTCGTTGGATGAATGTGTAATAGTAAGATCCCCTCCAATATAGGTTTCATCTTTTGCTAAAATTCTAGTACCTGCTGTAAGTGTTGTTGACATATGTGTTTCTAATGCAGCTTTGGCATCAGCGCTTGTATTGACTGAGGAACTCGAACCTATAGTGGCATATGCTATCATAGTTATTATTCCAACTGCTAAAAAAATACCCGCACCACGCTTGATTCTTTTTGTAAACTTTGATTCATTTGTCTCATATTTATTTGAAGAATCCGTTGGTAAATCATTAATATACTCATGTTCATCTTCCAATGGGATATAGTTATTGGAGTGTACATCACTTATTTTTTTTTCATCTACGAGATCTGAATTTGAATTATTTTGGCGTATTTCGTCCATCAGAATTCCTCCTATGCTGCTCTATCATATTTGTGCAAAATCATTGGATATTTATTAAAGTATACACTCATGGCTATTCGACAGCCGATAACCTGAACCAACATTAATATCACCGTAATAATATGCCGTGGAGTACTAATCACCGAAAAGCCTTTAGCAAGAATACTTTCGGCAATTGAAATAATAAACAGATTCATTGTCAACATTACGCAATATGGATAAAGCCAAGGCAATTTATAGTAGCATCTTCTAAAAACTGGAACAAATCCTGTAATCGCGAATACTAATCCAAAAATAAAGCAAAAAACAAATCCTATTGGCGATACAGAAAAGCCTGTTTTCAGCATTTGCACTATATCAAAAAAGAAAACCATAACCGTAAATATTGTACCAAAAAATAATGTACCTAAAAGGACGGCGATAAACCAAATTGCAGCTATTATATTAAAAATAATCTCTTTCATATATCTATGCCTCCTGTAGGTCATCTTTTGTAATAGTAACAAGCTCTTCTTTTGTTAAATTAGTATCTGTACTAAGTCTCAATGCTTGATTATTAAGTGATCTTTCAAATACATTTCTGACATATCTACCATTTCCAAATTGTTTATTTTGTCGCGCAACATCTAGTTTTTCTCTCAGAACGGCTTTTGCTTCATTATTCAATGTATATCCTTGTTCCGAATACATATTATCTGCAATTTGAAGAAGCTCATCTGTATTATAGTCAGGGAATTCTATTATGTTCGCAAAGCGTGATTGCAAACCTGCATTTTTGCTTAGAAAATAATTCATATCCTCAGTATATCCAGCTAGAATAACGACAAGCCTATCTCTGTTATCATCCATCATTTTTACAAGCGTATCTATTGCTTCTTGTCCAAAATCATTTTCACCACCTTGAGCAAGTGAATATGCTTCATCAATAAATAAGACCCCACCTAATGCAGTTTCAATCACCTGTCGCGTTTTTATTGCTGTTTGTCCTACATATCCAGCTACTAGCCCTGAACGATCTGTTTCTATCAATTTATTTGATTGAATGACATTCATATGATACAGAACATCTGCAACAGTTCGAGCCATCATGGTTTTACCAGTTCCAGGGTTACCAGCAAAAATCATATGCATTGTTTGAGTTGAATCTGTTTTTAGTCCAGCACGTTTCCTTTCGGTCTGCATTAGTAAGCGTGCATTTAGACTACGAATATACTTTTTAACAGATTCAAGACCAATGACTTTAGATAGTTCTTTTTCCAAATCATATTCGTTGGATACATTATTTAAAGACTTAATATCTTCTGGAATAATTTGCGTTAAGTCTACACCTGTAACATCTTCTTCAGCTATTCGAGAACTTTGCCTACGGATGATATCTTCAATATAATTACGCACCATTCTGCCATTTCCAGAAGACTGAGTAGAATGTTTTTTTAAGTTGATTATCTCTTCCTCAAATACTTTTTCAGCTTCTTGTGTAATAGAAAAACCACGAGTATTAATCATTTGCTTTCCTATTTTGAATAACTCTCCTTCAGTATAATCAGGGAAGTCTATTCTTAGTGGAAATCTGGATTCAAGACCAGAGTTTCCTTTGAGAAAATCATGCATTTCTTTTGTATAACCAGCTAGGATTACTATTATCTCGCCTTTATAGTCTTCTATAAGTTTAACAAGCGTATCTATGCACTCCTGCCCAAAACTACCCCCGTCATTTGTAATTGAGTATGCTTCATCAATAAATAAAACTCCACCTAATGCGCTTTTAAATACATCTTCAGTTTTCTTTGCAGTTTGTCCAACATATTCAGCAATTAGACCAGTTTTATCCGTCTCAATTAACTGGCCCGACTTTAATATTCCCATTGATTTGAACATATCTGCAACAACACGTGCAATCGTAGTTTTACCTGTTCCTGGGTTGCCGGAAAATATCATATTTAAAGCTTGTGATGTATCTACATCAATATCTGCTTTCAATCGTTTTTCTCTAGCTAAACACATTTTGTACTGAGTACGAACAAAATCTTTTACGTTATCAAGACCTATAATTTTTGAAAGCTCTTTTTCTAAATCAAATTCTACTGTTTTATCTAATCCAAAATCTGATGGTATTAATAATTCAATATCATCCTCTGGATTTTTTATAATTCTTTGAGATTGATTTAAAATCGCTTCTTCAATGATATTTCTTACTAATCTACCATTGCCACTGTCATTTTTCCCTTTTATTTGATGTTTTTCGAAAATGCGTTGCAAACCTTCAGTACATGTAGTAGATATCTTGTATCCTTTTGCATTTGCTGTTACATTTGCAATCTGTAGCATTTCATCAATAGTATAATCCTCAAATTGCACTATATTAGGGAATCGTGACTTTAAACCACTATTTGATTTCAAGAACTCCTGCATTTCATCATTATAACCAGCTAATATTACGACAAGATCATCTCTATTATCTTCCATTCCTTTTACAAGTGCATCTATAGCTTCTAACCCAAAAATATCCTCTTTTCCTCTACATAAAGAATATGCTTCATCAATAAATAGAACTCCGCCAATAGCGCTCTTTATCACATCTGTAGTTTTAACAGCTGTGTGACCAGCATATTGACCAACCAAATCTGCTCGAGTAACCTCACATAAGTGACCAGATGAAAGTACTCCTATCGCTTTTAAATATTTAGCAACAATTCTTGCTATTGTAGTTTTACCTGTTCCTGGATTACCGACAAAGATCATATGCATAGAGACGTCAGATTTCTTCAAACCTTTCCCTTCTCGCATCTGTTGAACTTTATAGTTGTTTTCAAGATTCAAAACATACTCTTTAACCCCTGATAGTCCTATAACTTGATTTAACTCTTTACGAGCATCTTCTAGTTCCATTGAATTAAAATTCTTTTTATAATCAGATACCCTTATAATTTCTCCGCCCATCAACAGCACACAATACCCATTATCGTATGTTAATCTTGCTTTTTCATCATCCCACAATTTTTCTTGAAGCTTCATTTCTGCAAGAGTTTCGTATAGGTTATCGTCTATATAATCAGCTAAGGCCTTAACTCCTTGATTTACCCGATAATGCTTTGCCAATTCATTAACAAGAGAATCATCAAATTCTACTTTAATGTGTAAATTATTGCGGCATTTACCAGCCATATTTATACATAAAGTGTATGCTAAATCTTTTACTTGTTCTTCGTTAATTGAATCAAGAACAATTACATCTCCTAGTTCTTTGACAATCTTATTTCCTAGAATAGAAACTATTTTTTCTTGGGCGACAGTCGTGGTCAATACGAAGAATTTTCCATTAGATACAATATCCGATATCAGTTCTGTATTTAGTACTCCTGTTGCTTCAATTAAGCTACCATTGTTTACCATATAACGTTTTGATAACTTGTATGAACCTTCAACAATGAGCTGATAAATAATATCAAGCTGGGGCAGGGTTGCTTTATCAATATTTTCAAAAGCGACCGTCTCAGTGTTACTGTTTAACACTTTATATAAATCGCTAAGGAATAATCCATTTGAAGTGTCAGCTGTATAATCAATTAGATTCATAACTGCAACTTCAGAATATCTAAATATTTTCTTTTTCTTTAGTAAGTCACTGATGCACTTAATTGAATATATTTTTCCTCTACTTTCCTCACCTATAATTAAAATTGTATTCTTAGGCTTCTTGTTATCAAATCCTTTAACATATGGACGTTTAAAAGCCTTACAAATAGAAATGCAATCATTTTTTGAGCCAACCCAATACTCCTTTAGTGCATCATCTAAGCCCTCAAACGCATCATTCGCTTTTGATACAAGTTTTGAATCTTCCTTTATCGGAGCATATGCCTTAGTTGATGTTTTTGATATGCCAGAAGTACATGAAGACGAATTCACTTTAGGGAGTGGCGTTTGCACAGGAGAATATGAAGGTGTTGTTATTTGCTGAACATTGTTTTGCCTGATAATCTGTTCTGAGATTTCCTTTTCACGCACGTTATTTTCTGATTTTGCAATAAATCCATGTTCATCTATGGCCACTTTAATTTGATATTCCGGAAATAAAAATTTTAATATTTCCTTTGCATTTTTTGCCATGTAATATATCCTCCTAATCAAGCCGTTTCTATATATAATTCAGAATATATCTAATCCATTTTGCAGTATTTTCAGCCAATTCGTTGTCTTCGCCATCAAATTGTTTGTACTTACCGCTGTTTCCCATTTGGTATGTAATATAATGATTGTTGTTTTCTACATTGATAGCGCCTAAAACTCTCCCTTTATATGAGACCTCTAAACTTCCATCATTTAGCCTCTTTGTTTTATAAGAAATAGCAAGATTATTTTGTTCCAAACTATTTGCAAATGACTGCATAATAAGTTGCTCTCGCGATTTGATATCAGTGATACTGTTTTCTACAATCTCATTGCTTATATAATCGCTGGCTTGTACATTATTCTCAATATATAAAGCAGTTTTATTCACTGGGCGACTATCAGTTGAAGCATAGCCATCCTCCGCAGCATATGGCTCAATCTTTTTCATTAACATGCTACTCGTAATATTGCAACGATTTTCAAATCTCATGCAAAAGTCTCTTGGATCTACATTTTTCAAGATGCTACTTTCAAATATATCTCGTACAAATTTTATCGAATAAACATACTCATCATTAATGTCTCCGTCTTTATTACGCCGCTGAGTGTATCCCGAAATAGTTATTCCTTTAATGCTCGGACTAGCATTGAAAACATTAGCAGAAATGAAAATCGCCAATCCGAATACTAAATTTACATATTCCTGCTTGAGAGTAGCTTGAGACTTTTTCTTTTCTTTGAGATTACCACTTGTTAATCTAACTATCTCTTGATTTGGAATATCCTCAATTTCAGGTAAATCTACATCTAAATACATTATATGCGCTGCTTTATGCCAATCATAATCAACATCTATCTCTACTGGTAATTCGCAAGAAGAAATCCATGATTCAACCGTATTAGTTACTTCTTCATCTTCTCCATTAATTAAATTAATCAGATACTGCTTATTAGCTATGAATTCAGTGTTAAATCTTTCATTCTGAGAAACCTCATTAGCAGCTTCTTCCATATCAAATTGAGACTTTTTTTGTTCCCAATCTGCGATAGCCGTGTTTAATCGATTTTGAAGATTAGCTGTAACATATTCCCTACGCAATTTTCCAACATTAAAGATATTCCCCTTAACATTTTCCCTGGCTTCTGCAATAAGAATATTTCGGATGTGCTCTTCTGTAGGATATATAATTTCAAATTCTTTTTTAACATAGACAGGTGGTCGTAAACTATTTAAGATATTGATATATTGTTCTTCATTGTCTACCTGTGGAGACATTTTATATATATCAATAAACTTACTATTATCATCTATAGAATTATTATAAATTTCATCTAATTTTTCTTGGCGTTGAGTCTCAAGATTCCGCACCATATTCTTATAGGAATCTGTAGCTTTAATCTTTCTGATTACAGACTGATCTGTAATTAGCGCACCATTTTTATCTCTAATTTCAACTCTTCCTTCAGCATTCATCACAAGCTGCACCTGACTTGGAACTGCTGCTCCGGTTTCTCTATTAGCAGATGTTGAATTGTGATATCCTCTTGAAGATTTTGACCTATGACCGCTAGTAAGACTTTTACTATACGACAACCCCGTTCCTGGTATTCCTACCGTAGCTCTAGCTCCACGTCCACCAACATTCAGAGAATGTCCTTGTCCGCCCAAAGACAAGCTTGCGCCAGACTTTGAAAAATTCACTCTAACACCTTTACAGATTTTTACAGATTTTCTGAATCGCATTCCCATTTTTATGTCCTCACTACTCTATTGTAAAATTATATGTAACAGAAAAATGTACACTCTGCCCACTATTTTTTCCGCCATTTTCAGTTACATAAAAATCGATTGTTTCTGAAAATCCATTTTGTAAATCTTCTGCTGTAACTATATGAGTTGCTGAACCTTGACCAACGTCTGGATTCTCATCTGATTCAACATACTTAGAATAAAATGTAATTGTATCCCCCACAGAAATCTCTTTCGTGCCAGATACATTTTCACCATCAATTTGATCAGAATAGGACCAATCACTACCTATATTATTTGAACTCAAACGAGAGCGTTGAACATTTACCTTCATTGCTCTCATGTTTTCATCAACAGATAAATCACACGAATTCTGAATATTTCCTTGCACTGTTGCAGTTATGGTTGCACTCCCAGCAGCTACTGCTTTTGCACAGCCATTTTCATCTATGGTTATTACATTTTCATCACTTGAACTCCAATTGACATTTTTTACCGACGCATTTTCTGGAGTAGTGATGATTGATATATATGTGGTTCCACCTAATCCTAAAACAGTTTTTTCTGTTTGCAACTCAATTGATTCTGGATCAATCAAGCCATCATCCTTTACAACTACTTTGATATGCTCAGATTCAATTGTCCCATCTTTTGATGTTGCGTAAACTTCAGTTTCACCTGGTGCTACACCATCGATAACATAATATAATGTAGTTGTCATTGCATCTCGTTCATATCTTATAGTTGCAACGTTTTCGTTATCACTTTTAAATACTACATCTTCTGGAGAAAAGGAATCTCTATCCTTTACTTTAACATTAATACTAGAAGCTGTTGTGCTCTCTCCTTCAACAACTTCAAATTCATCTTTATAAATAGAAAATTCTTTAATATTATTTGTAACTCCGTCTGAAGATAAATCATTTGAATCACTAGAACTGTTTCCAATAAATGCAATTAACATATATAGAATTATGCCTACGGCAATTATTGTGATTTTTATTGGCTTGCTAAGCTTTTTGCTTCTTACAACTAACATTGTAAGAGGCACAGGAAATACAAATAGCCATCCCAAAACCCATAACCATGTTTTTCTTTTTTTAGGTTGTTCTGCCCTTCCAAACTGAGCATTAGAATTACTGGTTCCTATATCTTTTGTATTATTAATTGCTTCTTCAGAATTATTATAGTCTGTAAAAAGTGGATTTCCACAGTAATTACAATTTGAATTTTTCTTGTCTGAATCTACCTGAATTGATGCCCCACAACTAGGACATGTCATACTAATAATCTTCATAAAACCCCCTCAATTCTATATTATTTATATATTTTCAAGCTTAACACTACCACCAATCCTTTCTCTTCATTTTTTTCATATATACATCCAATTCATACATTTTTTGTTTATATAGTTTTACGCAAGTATCAATATCCGATTTGTTAAAACCTATGTGCTCATAAAACTCTGCCCCTTTATCTTTTCGATACCCTGTAATACAAAAATCGCAATCCCTGAAACTTTTTGCTGGCACAATACCAGCCAAAGTAATCACAGAAAACTTGTTTTTAAAAACTTCAAAAAAAATTTGTTTTTTGGGATAACCGATATCTATGGATATAAAATCCCCATTAAATCCATAATTAGGATGTCTATTCGTACTTAAAGGATGTGCAACAAGCGCAGATCGGATTGCCTTTAAATACTTTTGAATAGACATCATTTTATCTGTTTCTGAAAAGACAAAATTTGCCAATAATTGCGGTTCTATCAGTTTTTCAAATGCTTCGCAAGTATCCATTATCCATACTGCCACTTGGACCATATAATAAACATCCTTCCGCCCTTTTATATTTCTAGGATTCGTATATTCGATATAGTCCTCATAATCGTAATTTAGTTTTTGAATAAAATCGCAACTGAGATTATAGTTCAATTTATTTCCATAAATCCAATGTTTATCCAATCCACCTTTACTAAAAAAAAATATTTTTTCTTCCCCCATATCTTTTCTTTCTAATTCAAATTATTATTGTGCTTACTAAGCTCTTCCATAAACCCAGCTGTAATAACTCCAGCTGGCATTGCAACAATTGCAATACCTATAAAAGAACTAATCATAGTTATCAGTTGTCCGACAGCAGATACAGGATATATATCTCCATATCCCATTGTAGTTAATGAAATTGTCGCCCAATAAACTGCATGAAAATAATCTCCAAATGTTTCTGGCTCAACGTTGAGAATTACCAATGCTGCAACTAAAATATACACAATGGCTATTCCCATAATTGTAATAAAAGCTTCTCTTTGCTTTTGGAATACCTTGATAAAAATATGAATGCTTTTAGAATATCTAACTACTTTGAACACCCTAAACACTCTTAATGTTCTAAACAACCTAAAGATTTTCAGAAGTCTCCACCCACTATTAATTACAGTTATTGATGGCAAAATAGAAACCAAATCAATAATTGCCATAGGTGTAAATGGATACATTACAAAAGATTTCAGACCTCGATTTAGCTTATAGTCGGCGGTTGCCATTCTAACCAAATAATCAATTATAAAAATAATTGCTGAGACTTTATCTATAATATTGAAAACAATATTTGTAGATGTAAAGGCCAAAGGAATTATACTTATCACAATAACAAGCAACATAAAGGTGTCATAAATATCACTCACCCTGTCATTTTCCTTTGCCACCTCAATGATTTCAAATAATCTGCGTCTAGTTTCCATATAATCTCCCTGCTTTAACACAATTCAATTTAGTCATCACAATTTTTAATTTAGTCATTTGACCCTCAAATGACTAAATTAAACTAAAAATGACCAAATTAAAATTTTACATTTTCTAGATACTTCCATTCCATAAATCCGCAATTCTGTGCCGACTTATATACCGGAAGTATCACCGCTTCAAGCTCTTTTTGAAACTGTTCATACTCTATTTCTGATTCGTATATACGATATTTAATTTTGTCATCATTGAAATGCTTCTTGGCGCACTTCTCAAACTCCTTACGGACTATATCGAATTTACGCATCATTCTATATGAACGATACTCAAGCTCCGCTAAACGTTCAAAGTAGGTATTCCACTCAGGCAAGTTATTACTCTTTGAACTGTTGATGCTCCTAGTAGTCGGATGCAAATTCCACATCTCATCATGCGCCACGTATGACCAAGGCACAAAATGATCTATAGATATATCGTTTGGAGTCAGTATAGTCTTGCCATAAATCTCTTCCACTGGCTCTGGCGATACAGTCAGAATCAGCTTCCAGTATTTCTTCACATCATCCAATTTACGTTCCTGTGGTGGGTACAGCTTATCAGCAATACCTGGCACATTTGGATTTCTTCTTTGCAAATATAGAATCATGTTGTACTCAAGCCAGCCTCGAATAATCTCCTGATTCTTCACAAAGTAATTAACCCATTCATCCTTCACAATGATTTTGGATGAGAGGCCGTTTAACCCTAGGAAGTAATAGATGATGCCACTGTGACTATTAATATTTTCAATAAGTGTATCTTTGGGAACATCCCAAGCTTTCCCCTTTATTCCAGGAACAAAAGGTGCTTGTAAACGATAAGGAACATTTAATATCAATGTTCTCTTCTTTGAATTTATTTCTTTATCCTGCGTCTCAGATAAATATGCGATAAGCTCAGGCTTTTTGATATTTGAAGTAAAGCTTGGATTCTTATCTTTTATGAGATTGACCAGACTTTCCAACGTATCCTTTGGTCCAAGGTTCAGATGATACTCTGTAACCATGTACCAGGCACTAGCAATCATGTCATCAACCAGTCCTTCAAATGCTATTTCTGTATGGCCAGTAACCACTTTTTCAAGAATAGCCTTAAACCAAAAGAACTTATAGCACTCGCTAGTATTATCAAAAAGTCGACTCAGATATTCGATATGAAGTTCATCAGAATATGGCAGATTCATCAGCGGTTCCCCTCCCAATAAATACGTTCTTTAAAAGCTCCGCGCTTATCAGACTTCTCCTTGCGTACTTGCTCAAGCTCCTCCAAAGAGTGTCCTCTGGCTTCACATATTGCATAAAGCACTTCCAACACATCAGCCATTTCCTCTATGGATTTGTCAGCCTGATACTCTGCCACTTCTTCATTTAGTTTTTTGTCCAATTCCTGCAAGTAATCCTCTTCAGACAAAGTCCTAATTATTGGACTCTTTCCATCAGCCTGGATTATCTGTGGAATCTTATCCCTTACTAACTTTCCCACTATTATTCTCCCTGAGTAATATAACACCAAACTAAAATAATTATATCATATAATTTTTCTTATAGGCATAGAAAAAGAGAGTCCGTAGACTCTCTAATTTTTATGGCACATTTCAAGCCTTTTCTTTAAATATGCTTCCATATTCTTGTCGGTACAATATATATAGCACCCTTTCATTCCTCTAGTGAGCAATGTTCTATATGTGTTTTTGATTATTTCATCTGCCTTACTATTTGCAAGCTCAGGATCTTCTTTGTAAAGTTTCTTGATTCCCTTTAGTGATTGATCTGTCTTAGCTCTACGAGTAAAGTCTGTAACAACTTTTCCACCCTCATATCGCATATCATCACCTATGATAACACCAACATAATCAAACTCCAGCCCCTGAGATGTATGAATACAACCAACCTCATTTACCGAAGTATCACTCACTGCAAATGGTTCGCCTCCACCAAGATTCCAGCTCATTTCAAAATCATCTATCTTGATATCATGATAATTAGTATTGTTTTGCTCGGCCTTTAACCATTCCCAGCAGTAGCCAGCTAATATACGCGCTCGATTAGAAGATTTATTCTTCTCTATAACCAATTTGCGCACTTCCATAGGAGAATCTAGAATTCGTATGTCATAATCTATTCCCTCTAAATCATAGTTAGCTGTTTCTCGAATATCCAAAACATCGTCAAGCCATGCCAAATATCCATCAGAACCATTACATCTAAACTGTGATTGCAATTCAAGATATGACAATTCTGACTCTTCTTCTCTAGCCCATTTTTCAATCTCTTCAACAGAGCCAATGTCATCCATTGTTACTCTTTGACTCTCATCTATAAAGAACACACTGCAGTATGCTGAATGAATTATCTCCTTAATCTGATTTTCTCCTTTGTTGTGGAACATACCAGATTTTGCATTCAGTCTATGAGCTTCATCAACCAACAACGTATGAGCTACGTTCAATCCTGTTTCCGTATATGTACCTGAGCCCTTGAACATATTATCAACAGAGCTTTTCTTCATCTCTCCCTTAAGCTTCTGAAGATAAACCTGGCGTGGTGCACTATTCTTTGAAACATACTGTACCATCTGGTCTCGTAATGTAAGTTCCGCCAAAAGGTTTACAGCTATAACAGATTTCCCTGTACCAGGACCGCCTTTTACAATAATAGTACGTTTCTTAAAATCCTTCTGGCACATCAATGAAAGTCGCAAAATTTCTTCATATGCAACCTTTTGCTCATCAATCATAATGAACTCTTTATTGCCCTTAAGCATTGATGCAATGGAATTTTGCAAACTCTTAGATGGACGAATCTTGCCATGATCAACAAGATATAAAATATCTTTCTTATCACCGTAGACAATTGATTGCTTTATAAACTTTCGTAAATCCGAAGCATGGCCCTTTGTAAATACAGGAGCATCTTCTAAATAGTCTTTATACTGTTCTGCATCGACAGGATCGTCTTTCTGACGAACATAATTATGCATACAAGCACAAGGATGTAATTTCACTCGTCTATCCTGAACTGACGCATTATAATCTTTGATTAACTGAGCATAGCTCCAAGCTTGATACGATGGATGAACTACCTTTCTGACTGCACCACCAGTATATGTTTCAACAAGTGCATCTACCCCATCCACCGCTTTAAGCTCATCCCACTGCTTGAGCTCCACGATAATCATATTTGGTTCATGGGAATCGTTGTAACCTGAAATTATGAAATCAACTCGTTTAGAAGTCTGAGGAATGTTGAACTCGATAGCTATACCAGAATCATTAGGAATCTCATCGTCATTTAGAACCTTGTACATATAGTTAAGTGAGTTTTCCCAAGAACGAAATTCTGCTTTAGGAGTATGTCTACCCATTTTTGAAAGAATATTTTGTTCTATCTCTAGCGCTATAGAATCATTCTCACAGCTTTTTAGAAAATCTGTTTTCACCCCATCGTAAACAATCATTATAAATAGCTCCTACGTAAAATCGTATATACGATATATTAATTCTTAAATCAACTAGGGATATTATAGCACATAAATTTTTTTGTAACATATTTGCAGCTGATATCCAGCAACTTCTTCATTAATTTTGAAACTTCATTTCACAAAATAAACAATATATGAATGTAGAATGAAAATCCGGGAGATAAAAATGTTTTTATCAAGGAGGGATTTACATGAAAAAAACATTTTTTAGTTTTCTTGCAATCGCTTTATCTATTTTTGTTTTATCAGAAACTGCATTTGCAGCTCCAGCTGTTATGAGTGACGGTTCTGTATTCGATGCTGAATTTTATGCTATATCAAATCCAGATGTAGTTGCTGTTTTAGGCACCGATTCAACTGCACTATACAATCACTATCTGACAAACGGAGCAAAAGAAGGTAGACTGCCATACGCTCCAGGTACAGATGTAAATGCTATCATTCTAAAAGATCAACAACTGAAGGCAGTTGCTAACACTACTGGGGGCAAGCAAGCATTAAAAAAGGCAAAATCATATTTAAGTTGGACTAATTTTTCTCAGGAAGGTTTATATGAACAATTACTTTTTGAAGGATTTACCGAAATAGAAGCCGAATATGCTGTTACTAATTGTGGTGCTAATTGGTACACCCAAGCACTTTCTGACGCTAAATCATATTTGAGCTGGACTTCTTTTTCTCAAAGTGGATTATATAATCAATTATTATTTGAAGGATATACCGAACTAGAGGCAGAATATGCCATTACTAATTGTGGTGCTAATTGGTATGACCAAGCAGTGAAAAAAGCAAAATCATATATGAGTTGGTCTGCATTCTCTCGTGACAGACTTATTGCACAATTGTTATTTGAAGGCTTCACTGAAGATCAAGCATTATATGGCGTTGCTGGTGTTGGTTACTAATTATAAACTTTAATAAAGGCGGAGCTTATGCTCCGCCTTCTTATAAAACCTGGATATATGCTTTATTATTAAGCCTAATTATCGGATGATTCTGTTTTTTTCAACCATTCTTGATAGCTTCCCTCGTAAACTGTTTCACCAGATTCTTCGTTTACGTATTGAACTTTTACATCAAAATCGCTTTCACCTGCAAATGTATTGTAATAAGCACCAAGCAAGTAAATAGAAATAACTGAAAAACTTTCCGATAAATTAGGTTCTGTATTTGTCATAACACAAGTAAATTCTGTTACATCATCGTTGTAGTCAATTGAAACAAATGATGTGTCTTCACTATCAACCAGTGACTGACAGGATTCATCAATACTTGCTTTTATTTCATCAAGCATTTCCCCCTGTTTCTTTTTTGTCATTTCATATGTAACCGAGCCATCTTCATTTAATTTAACAGATTTAATACCATCTTCATCCTTAATTTTTTCCTCTAATGACTCTTGAGTTACTTCTTCCTCTGAATCAGAGAAAAAAGAAGCAGGAAGAGTGACTTCGACATCGATCAAACCTTCATCCACTTCAACCTTTTGATTAGTATCATTATTAACATCTTCTTCATCTGTATGATTTGTGACACTTTGCGAATCGCCTTGTATTTTTTCAGAATTTGTACTGCCACACCCCATTGCTAAACTAAGCATTAGAGATATCAATAATATACTTACTATTTTTTTCATTTATATCACCTCCATTGATGTATGATAGCACTCCACTGTGATTAAACCGTTAAATAAAACTATTTGTTTTTTTCTACTACCCTTCAAAATATGTATTCGATTTCGAACATTTTCTCGAACACTTTTCGATTTTATGTTCGAATCTTATATGTTACAATATATGAGTAGCTTGATAAATCAGCTACTAGAAAGAATCAAAAAATGAATATTATAGCTAAGCTACATAAAGCTATTTATAACTGTGTCACAGAAGATATAGTAACAGATGATGTTATATTAACTAATGAACGACTACAACACATAAAGCAACGCCATCCAAATGACTACAAGCTTTATCTTGAATATATTAAAACGACTGTCGAAGAACCAGACTACATTATTGAAGCTAATAAACCCAATAGTGCTGTTGCATTAAAGGATATTTTAATAGATGATAATATTCACCTAAAAGCTGTTGTTCGACTCGCAACATCTACAGATAATCCTGAGTATAAAAACTCAGTGATTACATTCCAAACCATTCGTGAAAAAGAATGGAAAAGACTTCTAAAGAATAAGGCTATTCTTTACAAGAAAAAATAGTCATGATATTATGATAATAACAAATACAAGGGTTTTGGAGGTAGAAGAATTCGTCCACGTCTACACGCCGATGGTTTGACAGGAGGTAACTCCGAGAGATGCGGGAGCTATTGGACGCCCGCCCAAAATCCTTGTTGCTTGTTATAAATAATCACGCCCAAGAGGTTTCTCTTGGGCGTTTTTCATGTCTAATTGTTTCTTATATATTTACACCTTGGATAATTAGAACATCCGTAAAACTGATTGCCTGCATAGATTCCTTTTTTAGCTTGTCTTAATATCAAAGTTCCTCCACAACGTGGACACTTTTCGCCTTGTTGTTTCTCGTAAATCTTTTGAACATGAGCTCTTTTCGCTTCAGTAGTAGCACCCGTCAATGGCAAAAGCCTATTGTAGTACCTGTCTACTTCTTCCCTAGTATATCTTGTAGGTGTTGAATTCCAAATACTCTTTATTAATTTCTTAAGGTCATTCTCGTAACAGATATATACATTATTCGCATTTACATTTATATTTTTTAATTCACAGTTGCTGCCAAATACAATAATCGATATCGCAGATATATCTCCTAAATAATGTTTTAAAGCTTTAATATGAGTATTATTTTGCCAAACAGGATTATAAAACTTATATTTATTAACCTTACTACGGCCAAACCAAGCTCTTCCACCATAAAGCGTACTGGTCCACTCGCTCCTTCTATCGTCGCCAAAAATATATCCGCTATAATTCTTACTTTCAATAACAAAAAAACCTTTGCATGTTATATATAACAAATCTATTTCCGAAGTAGAGCCATCTTCTCTGGGAACATAAATATTCTTTAGGCAATAACCCTCGTATCCCCAAAAATATATGCTATAAAGGTCCTTTGCGATTTCATTTTCGCCTCTTTTTCCAATAGCTTCAGGTGTACTGTTTATTGCACTAAGTACAAATATTGAAATTAATCCTATAATAATTAATACTCCCATAAAAATTCTCCATGGTTTCTATACGCAAAAAGACCACCTATTGGTAGTCTTTAACATTTAAAATCATCTCCTGCGCAATTTCCCTAGCTTTCTTTGGGAGCATTCGTTCCTTATATGCCAGATATTCTTCCACATCAGTGGTTTCAATCTTGCCCTCTCTCAGCGCAACTCGCAGCGACATATATAATTCGAAGTATTCATTTGCAGCTTCTTGATCATCTTTAACTGGTACCATAGCATCCATAGCTCACCCCTCCATGGATTTATGATAGCACCAGCCTGTGATTAAAACGTTAACTGTCTCCTAGAGATGCAAGCTGTATTGACAACCATTTTGTAAAAATTGAACTCTATATTAGTGATTAATCTGAAATAAATAAACCATTATAGGCATGGTAAGAATACATAACAAAGTAGACAAAATATTTATTGCGCTTGCGTATTCGGCATTTTTTGAATACAAAATGGCAAATTGATTTATTGTTGCAGCACATGGAGCACATGCTGCCAAAAAAGAGACAAGCATAACTGTATCTCCTCCTGGGACAAAAGATTCAACTGGTAATAAGCTCATTATTAAAAGAATGACAAGAGGACATATGATCAAACGCATACATATTACGCCCCAGATTCTATTGTTAGAAAAGATGTTTTGTACTTTCATGCCCCCTAAAACCATTCCAACTATAATCATTGATACCGGACCAACCATATCTGCTAGGGAGGATATCACGGAAGATGCAATTCCTGTAAATTTATAGTCGAAAACTAACATAAATAACCCTACTCCTATAGAGATAATATTTACATTAAGTAATATTTTCTTCCATGGAATGCCATCTTCTTTAGCAAACATTCCTCTTCCATGGGTCCATACGAATATATTAAAGACTGCAACAAATGCTGCAGAATAAACAACCCATTCATCACCGAGAACCGATCCGACTATAGGTACTATTAGATTTCCACCATTAGAATATATAATAGATGCTCTTTCTACTTCGGTTGCGTTTGTAAGTCTTCCATATAGTTTGGCTATTATAATGCAGACTATATGAATAATGACAGCATTAAATACTGCTAATAACAATCCTCTTATAACATTACCGGTAGCGTCTATTTGAAAGGCATTAATAATTATTGCAGGAGTCATAAGATAGATGCAAAGTTTTGTAACTACCTCTGAGTCTGTCGATTTCAAAATATTGCATCTAACAATTAAAAATCCCAAAATGATAAAAATAAAAAATTCTGCTATTTTCTTCGCAAGTAAGATACTTATCACCTAATAATCCTCCCGTGAGTTTAATATATATTAGTTTATAATATAGTGTTCAAAGAAAAAAGAGGCGACATATCTAAAAAAAGGACTCTGATTACTCAGAGTCCTCAGTGATTAGATATCAATCAATGCTATAGCAACATCATTCACGTTCGTTCCTGTTGCGCCAGTTATTATCAGACCATCAACTGCTTTTAATGCATTGTATGCATCATTATCTTTTAAAACATCATGTATGTTGATTCCTTTAGCCAGTAATTCTTGATGAGTCTCGTTATCAACATAGCCTCCAGCGGCATCTGTTGGGCCATCTGTTCCATCACTTCCAACTGATGCTACAGCAATGCCTCTATTTCCAGCTATTCCTATAGCAGCGCTGAGTGCAAGTTCCTGATTTCTTCCACCCTTTCCTGTACCAGTAAGATGAACCACTGTCTCTCCACCAGCAATAATGGCAAGCCTTTCATTTTCTTTTGCTTTAGTCTTTGCGATGCTAGCAAGAAAACTTCCTGCTTCTCTTGCCTCGCAGCAAAGTTCATCGGTCAGAATAATAGGCTTGTAACCTAACTTTCCACTGTTGCTAGCAGCAGCTCTACAAAGCTCTCGTACAGATCCCGTTATGTGAGTTTCAACATTATTTAATTCTTTAGGAGTTTCTTTATCTAATAGCTCTTCAGCTTCCTTAGAAAGCTTGATATTGTATTTACGAACTATTTCTTTTGCTTCATCACATGTAGAAAAATCAGGATATGCTGGACCACTTGCTATCATATCAAGTGGATCACCAACTATGTCGCTAAGCACAATACTAAATACTTTGGCTGGAGCACAAGCTAGAGCAAATCTACCGCCCTTTACTTTACTAAGACGCTTGCGAATAGTGTTTATCTCTACTATATCTGCACCACTAGCAAGTAACTGCTTTGTAATATCTTGTAGTTCTTCACCAGAAATTAATGGCAATTCAAACAGGGCACTTCCACCACCGGAAAGCAAAAAGATAACTGTATCTTCTTCTGCTAGGCCTTCCACTAATTCAATAGCTTTTTTTGTCGCATCAAAGCTATTTTGATCAGGTACTGGATGTCCTGCTTCAAAGCATTGTATCCCCTCAATGTTGCTTTTCACATGATCATATTTTGTTATTACAATGCCGCCATCTAATCTTTTAAGAACCTTTTTTGCTGCTGCGGCCATTTGCCAAGCCGCCTTTCCAGCGGCTACTAGAATCACTTTACCTTTTCCATAAGAGAAATTGTTAAGAGCTCTAGTAACCGCCTCATCAGGCAGAACTTCTTTTATAGTGTTTTCAACAATATAATCAATATCATTCCTTAATTTCTGATTCATAAAACTTCCTCGGTCATATTATTAATGTATGAATAGGCTAAGAATAGCTATTTCAATAATAGCTGCGATACCCATAACAAGTGATGCTACTGTCCAGGTCTTGTAACCTCTTTCAGGAGTCATCTCACCAAAGTTTGTAACAACCCAATAGTAAGAATCGTTAGCATGCGATACTGTCATAGCACCTGCTCCGATTGCCATACATACAAGTGTTATCTGTGCTGGTGTAGTAAATCCAAGCACTGGAAGAAGTGGAGCTACAATACCAGCTGTTGTTGTAAGTGCTACTGTAGATGATCCCTGAGCACTCTTTAAGATAGCTGAAAGTAAGAATGGGAAAAAGATGCCCATTGCTGAAAGTACTGTTGCATGCTCTGAAATGTAGTTAACCATATCAGAAGAAGCGATAACTTTACCAAGTACACCACCAGCAGCTGTAATGAAAAGAATAGGACCAACTGTCTTTAAAGTATCATTTACGATGTCATAAAACTCATCAATCTTTTTAGCTCCGCAAAGCTGAATAACAGCAAAGATTGTACCAACTGCAAGAGCGATAATAGGTGTTCCTAAGAACTTGCAGATGTTAGCACCAGCGCCTGTTACCTTAGCCATTGTAACAATTGAAGATAATGCCATAAGGATGATAGGAACGATAATAGGTGCAAGAGCTGAGAATCCATTTGGAAGCTTACCATACTCAGCAACTAATTCTTCGTATGTTTTGCTAACAGCATTTGTATCGAATTCATCATCAGCTTTAACCTTCTTGCCAATGAATGTAGCATAGAAATATGCTGCAATAAGTGGACAGATTGAACATACTAAACCAAGTCCAATTACAAGAAGTAAATTGTCACCAATTCCAAGTGTATTTGCTGCAGCAATTGGACCTGGTGTAGGAGGTATAAATACGTGTGATGTAAATAGACCAGCTGCAAGACCAACTGTCATTGCAACAGACGATGAAGCTGTTCTCTTTACTAAAGCTTTACGGATAGGGTTTAAGATTACAAATCCTGAATCACAGAATACTGGGATTGAAACAACCCAACCCATAAGCTCCATAGCAAGTACAGGATGATTCTTGCCTACAATCTTAATTACTATGTCAGCAAGTTTTAAAGCTGCACCTGTTTTCTCCAAGATACTTCCTATTAAAGCACCAAGGATAATAACAATACCAATAGATGTGAATGTGCCAGAGAAGCCCTGACCAATTACAGTAGCTATACCAGCCTTTGTTGTTCCGTCCTCTAATGTGACATCAACAATAGGAATACCCGCTAACAGACCTAATACCAAAGAGATGCACATAATTGAAATAAATGGGTGAATCTTGAATTTTGAGATCATAACAATCATTAATACGATTGCCAAAATAAAGATGATTATTAACGGAAATCCAGTCATGGAACCGCCCTCCCTTCTTAAAGCATTTATAAGATACTTTTATGATAAGGGAGGGCGTTATAGAATTTAATGTACTATCATTACAAAAAGAGCATTGATTTTTTGTGTTGAGAACACAACACATTATATATTGTATTTGTTCCTCTTCCTATACAAATAGGTGTAGAAACTCTCCAAAAAGCTTCTATCAGAAGCTTTAGCCACTGGATCTATATCCATCAATTCCTTGTATTTATTGTATCGATATACCAATGTATTCTTATGTATGAATAACTCCTGGGCTGCTTTATTAAAGTTAAAGTTATTTCTAATTAAAGCTCCAACTGTCTCTATGAAATCATCTATCTTTCCTTCCGGGAATTTGCTTTCAAAGATATAAAACATATTTGCCATATCTCTCATTGGAGTAATGAAATGCAAATACTCTCCTACATGATCATAGAAGAAGACAGAGCTTCCCTCTGTTTTTATATATTCCTGTAACCATCTGCAATGTCTGTATGCATAGTAATACCGCGCATAAGAATCTTGGAAACTGCCAATATAAAACTTCGCCTGAGTATCATTTTCTTTCATCCACCTAAGAACTGGGCTTAAATACTCTCCAACTATGTATTTGTAATCAGAGAATAATTCGCTAACTGTGTCAGGCATAGTCTTAAATATGATAACTCTCTTTTCATCAAGAGCCAAAGAAACATCTTTTAGAGTATGATAAGGACTCTTTTTAAGATGTACTAAAAAATCAGATGCATTAACCCCATCCATAATAGCTAAGATAGGAATTCTTATTCTCTCTTCAGGATAGCCAAGTTCCTCAGCCAACTCACGTATTTCCTGCGAATCTGCATACTCAACCTCAGTTAACATATGGATAAAACGTTCTTTTCGATTTTCACGTAGTCTAGCTTTTTCTTGCTGCTTTTCATAGCGAAGCATAGACTGAATTGCCATCTTTACAATCATTGCTACAGGTCTGACTTCCTCTGGCTCTCCAGTAAGACCAACTACTCCCTCTCGCCTTCCATCCATCTCAATTACCATGTTTATGCCTGGAAGAACGTTTGGAAACTGCTCAATGGTTGTAGTATCAACTATATCCTCTTCCCCATGAACAATCCTGTAAGCAATCTCGTGATACTGCCCCACTCGCTCACTGTTTCTGCTTGCTATTATTACACCATCCTCATCCATAATGTTTACATTATATGAAGTGTATTCTGTTACCTGTTCAATAAACTTTTCCGCTAAAAGCTTACTAATCATGTCCCTTCTCCCTTTCCATCATCCTATACCTAAATATGCTTACAGAAATTCCAGTTGATGGGATTAAGCTTGATTATGTTTTCCTAAAAAACACTAAGAACTGCCACGTATTATTCTGCCATTTAACTAGCAACCTTTTTTGCCAGCTTTATGATCCTCGATAGAGCAAGAAGATGTACCATCGTATTCAACAAGTCCTGCATCTGCTGGGTCAAGACTGATTCTTCCATCCTCAAATACAAAACATGGAATTCCTATATCTCCTATTTCCTTTGAATGGTCAAACTCAGGTCTGTTATCTCTCATATCCATAAACTCATGCATATTTTGAACATGCTGACCTATATCTATATATTGAAACTGATCTTCCTTTCCCTGAATCTGTGGCTGCAGAAAGTCACAGTAAGGGCATGTGTGCATTCCGTATATCTTAATCATAGTATGTCCTCCTAATTAAAAAATTTATAAATGCATTATACACTTAATTGGGTAAAATAAAAAATGCCCTGATTGCTCAGGGCAAAATAATATATCTTATTTACTTATCAAAAAGCTCCGGTTCTGTCTCTTTCAATATGTCCGCAAGAACCTTATAATCCAAGTATTGTATTCCCTCATTACCTTGATTTATTTTATTAGAAAGTTTGCTCCCATAATATATAGCCATGGCTTTCTCTAAAGAAATATTATTTTCATCAGCTATATAAGAAATCAGCCTTTCTTCTAAGCTTTCCTGATATACTTGTTCCAGTACTCTATCATCCATTATTTTACCTCATAAGAACAATTAAAAGTCAACAGACTATCTATAGCTTTTTGAGAAATAAAAGCTATCTGATCATAAGTTTCATATACCTTAATTTCTTTTAAAGCTCTATCTCTATCCCAAATGCCTTGATGATACATATCCACTACTCTAAAAACTTTATCATCAGCTACTTTTCCCATAATGATATCATATTGTTTGTATTCTTCAGCTCCATCACGGCAAGCACAAACAAAATCTATCCATTCAGTCAAATCATCAGGAAAAGTCTTAATTATAAAACTATCAGTGCCTTCTTTCATATCATAACAGTTGACAACAGCCACATCCTTATCGAAAATATCAGCTTTTCTTTTAGCCCATTTTTCTGCCTGTTCCTTAACTGTGGTAATATAAAAACCTTTACCAAAATCCAAAGGTCTATAAGAATGATTGATATCTGGCTTTTCAATTACATCTATTCCACCATGGTAGACAATCATATTTTCACTCCTCTTGCATTCAAATAATCTGTAATGTCATCGATAACATATGACGTACTTTGCGTGTGAATAATATCAAAGTGCTTTACCAAATAATTATTAATACAATCAACACTACTAAGTAATGAATAAACTTCAGAAGGAAGTTTTCCCCATTTATTAGCACAAGCATGAATCATATATATTACAAATGAAAATGATTCCTGATTCATATTACTAATCTCCTCTACCTAGTTTCAACTATATACTAATAATAGTATAACAGATTAATCTGTAAAATAAAAAAATGCATCGTACCTTCTACAGGTTATTTTGAACTTAATGACATTATCACTGTACAAAAATATTTTCAAATTTGGCCTCATACAGTTTTTTTCTCTATAATTATAATAATCACTGTACTATCAGTTATTAGACCGTTATTAGAAGCTAAAAAATCTATCCAATATTGCTAAAACAGAAGTTATCTAATACATTTATACAGTTATTATCGCATCATCATTAAGAATAACTGTATGTACACATTTCCTATTACAGTGATTTTTTCACTTATTCCCATAAACACTGTATATACAGAATTCTGGCTGAAATAGGAAGAGACTTCTGCCGTTTCCGACAGAAGTCTCCATAACTAAATTGTGCCGTCAGTGTCGGCACAATTAATCTTTATTTCTCACTAATCTTATTCCACTCATAAGGAGTGTTCTGATACACGTAATAACCATGTACTTTGAAATTTCAACTCCTCATAAACACTGGCTTTTCGCTGAGGTATTTTTTCATTTAGCCTGAAATACCCTCGCCAAATCAACTGATTTTTCTAGCCCTATGAGGTACACTAATTTTGCAACACCATGTTGCAAAATTTTCACTTTATAGTTCTTTATCCTTTAAGGCTTTTACTTATTATGCCCAGATTGTGGGGGCAATGTCCCCACAATCTGGGCATAATAATAGACCAAAAATTCTAGGCGTCCCAATAGTCGCTGATCTATGAAAAAACTTTATAATCGCTTTTTATCAATACCTAAAAAATGGCGGGAAATTCTTCCCGCCTACGGTGATCCAAAGAGCTCTCGCCCAGATCACTATTATAGTACCATAATATTTAAGCAGTGCAAACAACTCAAAATCTTTCTGCATTTGCAATTTGCATTTTCTGCACATTTCTATTTTATAAAATCATGTTGTTACACCATTATCTACTTAATACATCTAGGTCAGAATCCTCATATCTATTTTGCCCTGGTAAACTCTTTTTGTATTTCCAACATTTGCTTTTAGCCATTTCTGAAACTGTACATTAAAAGAAAATGTTTTACCAATTTTTTCCTTGAAAAAGGCTCTATGCTTTTCTGAACAAACTATATTTTGTGATTGTATCTTCAGTTATTACACCTACGTCAATAGAGTACCTCTTTGTCTTAGTTACCTTCTTAACTTTTCCAATCTCAAGATAATAAGCAATTCTATCAGTAAGCTCTACCTTTCCTCCTATTGTTGCTAAAAACTTTTTATAAACAACTCCATATCCACACAATTCCAGATGCCGATTGGCATCTGGCACTCTCTTCTTGCATACTCCGTAAACCCTATCGCTTCATAACAATGCCTTGCGCTCTCATTATTCTCGAATACGCCCAGGTCAATTCTTGTGGCAGTCATATTTTCCTTTACATACTCTATTCCAAGCTTGAGCAGCTCTTTTCCGTATCCCTTTCCCCGAAACTCAGGACTCACAATTACAAAACCAAATCGAACAGAACTGTCATCGTCATCTCTCGGATACCTTATGATGAAATGTCCAATAATATCCTCATTATCATCCACTGCAGTGAGAGGAATGAATCTCCCCGTTTCAAGCTGAGAGGCATAATTATCATTAATATCTTCGCCTGAAAGCGGATACTTATTATATCTGTCAGCAGACCATTTGTATAATTCCTCCTCCGATCTGAGCCACCCGGTTATTATCTGAGCATCTTCTTTTTTGAAATCTCTCAATATCATCATTATCTACCCTCCATCCTCCTGAATTTATTTTATTAAATATTTACGAAATAAACAATGCGGGGGCATTTGCAGCCTGCGATGAGACCTTTGCAGCAATATGTAAAGTAACTATAATAATCTACATATATCATAATTTGGTTCTTGATTAAGCATAAATCTTGTTATATATTTTTGTTGTTTTTCAAATGCTCATTCGAGTGATAACTCCCTGATTTTACTATTAATTTAGAAAGGATATTAATGAACAAAACTTCATCACAAGAGCAAAGAATTGACGATTTAAAATCTGAGCTAGCTAAAATTACCAAGGAACTTTCCAAAGCCCCTAATGGGTCACTTAATGCGGTTAAAACTTCAAATGGTTTCAAATATTTTCAAATAGAAAAGAACCATGGAACTGTAAAAAGAACCTACATCAAAAAAGAAAAGATTGCATTAGCAACTGCCCTTGCCAAGAAGCGATATAACAAGGTTCGCAAGCAAGAAATTGAAAATGAGATAGCATCAATTAAACTAAAATTAGATAGAACTCCAAAAATCTCTTCAACAGATCTACTCTATAACATTCCAGGCTATAGTAATCTTCTTCAGGCCTTGCTAAATCCCAATTACATAAAACAGCAGAAATGGCTATCACAACCTTATATACATAATGACAAACACCAGGAAACACTTCGATTTAAAACATCTGCTGGAATTACCGTAAGATCTAAATCAGAGACGCTTATAGTTCGTGGATTATCAGATTATAGTATTCCATTTAAATATGAATGTGGGCTCGAGATTAATGGAACTATATATTTCCCAGATTTTACAATATATAAGGCTTCTGAAGACATTGAATTAATCTGGGAACACTTTGGAATGATGGACAATACTGAATATCGATTCAATGCAATGAACAAACTTAATAGTTATATCAACAAAGGCTATGTTCCAGGCCATAATCTGATATGTACCTTTGAAACTATTAATTCACCACTTACCGAAGATATTATTAAAAGAACAATTGAAGCTTACCTGCTGGACAAAAAGGTATAACCATCTATCATTATTGCTCTTAGTTATACCTTTTTGACTTCAATCCATTGTCTCATTACCCACTATAAGGTATAACCTTCCATAAATTCCTATGCCAGTTATACCTTTTTGACTTCATATTAGTCCCTCATAAATAATAAAAGGGTATAACTACCTCCCATATCAGCCCAAGATTATACCTTCAAAGAAAAAAGAGCCCTAAAAAACGCCGATTTGTTAACAAAGATCAAATTCATTTTTCACTATTATATCGTATTTACGAAATAAATTAAAAACTTCTGCCGTTTCCGACAGAAGTCTTCATAACTAAATTGTGCCGTCAGTGTCGGCACAATTCAATCTTTATTTCTCACTAATCTTATTCCACTCATAAGGAGTATTCTGGTACACGTAATAACACGGGCGCAAATTTTTCAAAGCCGCTCCTCCAGCGGGCTAAAAGGGCTTTTCCAAAACCGCGCTCCATTGCGCTCCATTTGTAAGTAGATGGAGCCATTAATTATGATCAAAACACCATTTTTGACATAATAATAGACCAGTTAGTCTGGGCGGCACCAGAGTTCTGGCCTATATAAACCACTTATAAATATCAAAAGGACCCTGATTTCTCAGAGTCCTCTGCGTTCTAAAAGATATTTGGCTACCGTCGCCTCTGTAGCATCTCTTTTGACCCATAGGGTGTGTGGTTGCAACGAAATTTACCACCTCAAATATCTCTTATTTGTATGAATATTGTATCAAGATTTCTCTTTTTTGTAAAGAACCTGCTTATTCCTCAAATAGCTTTGTAATCGTTTGTCACTGATTTTCCATCCAGAAATAATAGAATTAGCTAATTGCCCATTCTGCGAATCTGTACATATCTTTAAAACAATAAATGTATGCTGGTCAGGTTTTTCACTAGATTCAATCTTCTTTATAACAAGTCCAGTGTTTTCATGCTTACTGTCACTAATAATAAAATCTGGACTAATTATAGTATCCTTAAGTTCTATAAGAACGTCATTATATGCATCTGGATGATGATCTGCTATATGAATAACTGACTTGTTTGTTAAAACGACCCTATCTGTGTCAATATTCTCTGTGATGCATTTATATATATTTATATCTAAAGCGCATAATTCTTTAACTTCTAAGTCCACAGCAATTCATCCTCCACTTAATTACCGAACTAATATTACCATAGATACAGTTGTTTGAAAAATTATATTTTCCATTTCTGTGCATTTAAAACATAATCGACACGGTTATTTATATCTATTGACAGTTACTATATATGCCTTCAGTCAGTGGGCACCTGATCCTTGGCATAAAAATAGACCAGTACTTCTGGGCTCCACCAGAGTCGCTGGTCTATGTATATTTCTTCAGTTTTGCTCTCTAGAAAATCAAGCAACTCATCATATGTCTTGAACGGTTTATCCATAATTTCCCTATAAATAACGAAAGGCCCCCTCAGGAGCCTTCCGGACCAGAGGCTTCACAAGTTTCTCCAGTACGTTCACTAATAAAGATATTAGCATCATTGAAACAAATCGTCAATATCTCTCTTAAAGCTCTCGTCAACCGATTGTTCATCCTCATCTATTTGCTCATAATATTCATTTAGAGCTTGTAAAGCTTCATCTTTTTTATCGTCCATAACACCTATTATCCTTAACATTTAAAATGGGAATGCATATGCCGTAGCAATGTACATCCCCATTCAGTGGTTGATTTTTCCGTTGTCTGCCAACCTCCAGCACCTATGTCTGGAAAATATCAGGTTTTTCCGTTGCCTGCCAACCTCCAGCACCTATGTCTGGAAAAAGTATCAGATTTTAGGTGTCAACCCACCAAGGCATACGCCTTTCTTACTTACATAATATATCGGATTACTTCAAAAAAACAATATACATCTTTTCAAGTATAGATATCTTGCCTTATGAAGTTCATATAAGATAATTAACCAATAATTCACTTACGCCCCACTTTAAATTATCTATCACAACACAACGAAAGATAGCGGGCTGGACAGACTTGCTGTGATAAAAAAAATGAAAATTTACACTAGATTTTATCACATGAAGTCTCGGAAGCCGCATGCTGTCGTTGGTTTGTGATAAAAATTTGAGGATTTTGACTGATTTTTATCACAAGAAGTCTCAGCAGCCCCTTGTCTTCGTTCACTTGTGATAAATCCTAAGTCAAATCAGACAAAATTTATCACAGCCCAATGGAAGATAGCGGGCTGACAGGCTTCTTGTGATAAATCAAAAGTGCCGAAACCAAAAGGCAGCGGCACTTAAATCAATTCATTCTTTATTTCTCGCTAATCTTATTCCACTCGTAAGGGGTGTTCTGATATACGTAATAATTCAACCAGTTCGAATACAAGATATTCCCGTGGCTTCGCCACTGTAGCAGAGGCTTCTGCTCCGGATCGTCGTCTGGGTAATAATTTTCAGGCATTGCAATTTCAAGGCCTTTGCCCAAATCGCGCTTGTATTCGCTGTCTAGTGTGTAGCGGTCGTACTCTGGGTGGCCCATCACGAAGATGTTGCTTCCATCCTTAGACATGCACAGGAATACCCCGGCTTCCTCGCTCTTTGCGCACACTACCAAATCCTCGCATGCTTCGATATCCTCGGTGCGCACGCCAGTGTGACGGCTGTGTGGTGCATAGAAAACATCGTCAAAGCCACGCACAAGTGGTATCTTGCGATTCAATACTCGGTGTGGGAATACGCCAAATTTCTTTTCGTCCAAATCGTATTTATCGATGCCGTATCTGTAGTAAAGCCCCGCCTGGCATCCCCAGCACAGATGCAGAGTGGATGTCACATGTGTCTTTGTCCACTCAAAGATTTTGCACATCTCATCCCAGTATTCCACCTCTTCAAAAGGCATCTGCTCCAGTGGTGCGCCTGTGATGATAAGTCCATCGAAATATCTGTCATACACATCTTCTATCTTTTCATAGAAGTTGTTCAGATGAGTCTTGCTTGTGTTTTTGCTTTCGTGACTTCCTACTGTAAGGAAAGTCACATCCACCTGCAAAGGTGTGTTTGAAAGAGAACGTAACAACTGAAGCTCTGTGGCTTCTTTTAATGGCATCAGATTAAGAATCCCAATACTGATAGGTCTGATGTCCTGGTGGGTAGATCGATTTTCGTCCATGACGAAAATATTCTCATGCTCAAGTATTGCCTTTGCAGGTAAATCGTTTTGTGTTCTGATTGGCATACCTATTATTCTCCTCTGTTATTATAAAAAAATCCTTCTCAATTTATAATTTCTAATAATAACACAACCTACCTTCTTGTGCCATGCATCAATTGTTTATTCTTGTACATTCTTTCATCTGCAAGCAGATATACCGCATTGGCATCCTTGCCCTCGCATTCGTGGCGATACGCATATCCGATAGCTGCACTTCGATTGATGATTGGGTCCTTTTCGTTGAGCGTTGCAAGTGCATGCTTCATTCCATCTATCAAATAATCCACCTGTGACATGCTCTCTCCGGTAAGGATAACCACAAACTCATCTCCACCGATTCGTGCTATAAATCCATCATTTCCAAAGCATTTCTCCAGCTCGCCACCAAATTCAAAGAGATATTTATCTCCCATCAAATGCCCCTGATTGTCATTGATTTCCTTCAATCCATTTAAATCAATGCTGATAATACAATAATCATCTGTCTTTTCCGAAATGCTTTTAATGTATTTCTCATATTTAGATCTATTTGCTATGCCTGTAAGCTCGTCGGCATATGCCAAATGCGCCAGAGATTCGTACTCTTTCTTTCTAGCGATTGACTCTGAAATGAAAATATTGTAGTTCACCAAAGTTGCAAATACCATGCTGATGGCTCCCAGAGGCACAGCTTTTTTCGAAAGCATTATCTGCTTTGAATATCCCAGCACTTCCATGTAGTAGAAGAAAATATTAAAGATAAAGGATATGGCCAGCATAGCCTGTCCCATAATCTGTATGTACTGTGTCTGTGTTATCAGATTTGAGCCTGCATCCTTAACTAAAATCATTACAAACATGAATACAATCAGGACCATAGCATCTATCTGATAAATAAACAGATACTGATTAATGTGAGCAATTCCAACAAAATGCAATCCTATCAAAACCAAAGGAATGATTGCTCCAATTGTTAAGAAAAACTGGAACAAAGTCTTATGAAGGTAATTTCTCATAGACCCCATTACCAAATACATCAGCGGTACAACCATATACAAAGAAATGTATTCTATCTCTGTCTGATGACCATTTGTCTCCACAAACAAATCTAAAAGTCTGAACTGAGCCAAAAGCCATATTCCCAGGGCTATAAACACAAGTGAAGAATACATCTGCATGTTTATCTCTGGCATATCACTTCGAAATCCCAAGCCTACAGCAAAAAACATAAGTCCAAATATTACAAGAAAAGCCGCCGACATAAAAATAAATATATTATTATAAATACTATATAAAAGCAATGTATAATAGCCTGCCAAGGCCGGAGCTTCAAAGTAATTGTAGGCTCCATCCTCAGTAACCAACAGTGAAATGGAAATATCCACCGGCCTATCTGTGTTAGGAAGGCTTACGAAATTATTCTCACAACCTATAAACTTTCCATTCTTATAGGAATCTAGAAATTCATGTTCTACTTCTAGGGTGCTGGAGTACAAAATCCAAGCGCTGAATCTGGACTCAAACATAATAGTAGGTGACACAAACTTGTTCACCTCTACGCTAGGATGCACCATATGTATCACATCCCCTTTGTGAGTCCCGTTGCCAATTATTTTTCTTAAATCTGACAATGCCACATTTTCATAAATGGTGTCGTTGTAATAAACTCTCCACCCCTCATCTAACACAACAACGCTGTCGTAATTATGAGGCTTCAAGAAGAAATGGCCCACCAACATCAACATTAAAAATGTTCCCATGGCTACGCCTAGACATAAAATCTTTTTACCCATGGTGAGCCTCCTTCATCTTATACATACGCTGGTCAGCAAGATAAAATACATCCTGATATCTGCCACTCTTCACCTCGTGATTAAATGCAAATCCTGCTGATGCCGAAAGTGTGAATTCATCATTTACACTATTAAACTCAGCCATCTCCCGATTCATTTCATCTATACATTTTTTGCATAACAGCTCATTAGCGCTTTGGAATACAACGAGGAATTCATCACCGCCAGTTCTGGCTATTATGCCTGCAGACTTGAAGGATTTTTTCAGGATATTGGCAAATGTTTTAAGCATCCTATCACCAGCCATATGGCCCATATTATCATTAACGTACTTTAGTCGGTCCAAATCGATACTTACTATTCCATAGTTTCCTCGCAGAGCGCTATAAAACTCACTTAGGGCCGCTCTATTCATCAGTCCTGTAAGAGCATCCGTATATGCCAAGCCTTCTAATTGTCCCTTGATGCGATTTGCACTGATGTGATTAACGCTGTTCATGAAGTAATAGATAAAGTGACACATGATAAAAAACAGCATGCCCAGCTCAAGGAAATTAATAGAAGTAAATAGTCCTGTATGGGAAATATACTCACTTTCATTAACCTTAACGCTAGGCTTAGTTCCAATTTCGATAAGTGACATTACCATCATTATTATGAAACCGATAAACAGATATATTTCAGCGTCCATTCCTACGCTTATATCACTATCCGCATGTTCTCTTCTGTAAACTACCAGGTTTTTAATAAGAGATGGCAGAATTATAAACATTTCGACAATATCAAGTACACCCACAGCATTTAAAAAATGGTTAACATGTACAATATTAGAGATATGCAAAATCCATATAACAATAGGGAAAATTATATTAACAACAGCAATTACACGTATCTTATTTTGAATATTATGACTATGAATAGAATAGATCAGCATACTAAATCCCAATGGAATCAAGTAAAAGGAAGTATACTCTACCATAGAGAAAAACATCTCTCGATTGCCTATAAAACAAAAGATGTCATTTCTGGCAAATATATATACTCCTAGCAAATTTGCAAAAATTGCTCCTACCAGAATTTCGATATCATTCTTTCTTGTAATCAGCAAATAAACCCACAATGCAAAAATAATGCAGGAATACATCACAAGAAAGGCACCAATGAAAATAGATATTCTGTGGTGACTGTAAAATGTCTTTATTAAATCGCTCTTTTGGCCGTAAAAAACAGGCATAAACCTTCTGATGGAATTATTCTCTGTAAAGGTATACACAATAATAAGCTTATGAACTCCAGGTTTTGTATCAAGAGTCACAATATTATACTTCTTTGGCACAAAGCTTCCTGTTTTCAGGTACTCTCTGCCATATGTATAAATCAATTCATCATCCAAATACACATCCACTGTGTTGAGCTTGCTGAGAAACATAAGGGTTGTGCCTTGTTTTTCCACTGAAATTTCATTTTCAGTGATAATAGTCTCTCCTCGCTTGCTTTCGCCTATATAGTAATCGCCTAAGTTTATATCACGCCGAACTTCAACCCCACGAAAAACAGACCAGCCTTCATCGATAGGACTGATCTTGGATTCTGAATTCACTGTGAATCTAGAGCTTCCAAATACTAAAAGCACAACTGTTACGAATGCTAATAGCAATGGAAGCACCAGGTATTTTTTCAAATCATTAAAACGGGATAAATCTAACATACACACATTATAGTATCCATATGTGTTTTATTTATAGATAAATGGTTACCATTTAACTATTTAACATGGAAATTAACTCTTCCTCACTTATAACATTTACCCCCAAAGCATTGGCTTTATCAAGCTTGCTGCCTGCAGCCTCGCCTGCCAATACATAATTAGTCTTTTTAGAAACAGAGCCAGAGCACTTACCGCCGTTGAGCTCGATAAGCTCCTGAGCTTCTTTTCTGCCCATAGTAGGCAAAGTACCGGTGATAACAAATGTAAGTCCTGCAAACTTATCACTTGCGCCTTCCTTTTCCTCTTCTACCATGTTTACGCCAGCTGCCTTCAGACGATTAATAATATCGATATTCACATCATCGTGAAGATAATCATAAATAGAATTAGCGCTAATTTCACCGATATCGTTTACCTGAATAAGCTCCTCTACTGTAAGGCTCATAATCTTTTCAATGTCCTTAAATTGGGAAAGAAGGGCCTTAGCAGCTGCCTTTCCAACATTAGGAATACCAAAGCCTGTAAACAATCTGTAGGCGTCGTTGCTCTTTGCTGCCTCGATTGCTCCAAGAAGCTTGTCTGTGTTCTTTTCCTTGCCGATGATTCCCTTTTCGATAAGCTCATCCCTCTTATCCTTGAGGGCAAATACATCTGCAATATCCTTTATATATTCCTGGCTGACAAGGTCCTCAATATAAACCTCGCCAAATCCCTTGATATCCATAGCATCTCTTGATACGAAATTGATGATATGGCGAACCAACTGAGCTGGGCAACTTGGGTTCAAACACTTCATATCTGCTGTGTCAGCATCCCTGGAAACAGGACCACCGCATACAGGACACACATTTGGAATCTTGTAAGTAACTGTGCCTTCTGGACGCTTTGAGTGAACCACTTCCTTTATCTTTGGAATGATTTCGCCAGATTTGTAAACTACTATCGTATCTCCGATACCGATATCCAAATCATCGATGAAATCCTGATTGTGAAGAGTGGCGCGGCTAACTGTTGTACCGCATAAACGAATTGGCTCAAAAATAGCTGTAGGGTTAACACGGCCTGTTCTACCAACTGAAAGCTCCACATCAAGAAGCTTTGTCTCCTTTTCCTCTGGTGGGTACTTGTAGGCGATATGGCCGTTAGTGTATTTAGCACTGGTAGAAAAATCATTACGGTAAGAAACCTGATCAATCTTTACAACTGCGCCATCAATATCAAATGGGAACTGTCCTCTTAAATCACCGATTTCATCAATTACAGCAAGGACTTCCTCTGCTGTTTCACACTTTTTATGGAAGACAGTGGCAACACCTGCCTTTTCAAGTATATCCATGCCGTCGCAGTGGCTCTTTGTAAGCTCCTCTGGCCCCTGCTGTACGTTGAATACAAACATCTTTAATCCACGTTCCTTGGTGATGTTTGCATCAAGCTGACGAAGTGTACCGGCCGCCAAATTACGTGGATTGGCAGCAAGCTTTCCACCATTAAGCTCCTGAGTGGCATTGTATCTATCGAAATCCTCGTGAGACATATAAACCTCGCCGCGAAGCTGAAGGCTATCATATGGCAAATCAAGATATTGATTAACATCTGGGATAACTAATGCATTTGCGGTAACATCCTCGCCGATAAGTCCATCACCACGAGTCTCTCCCATCTTGAGCTTTAGCTTGCCCTTTGAATCCTTTTCGTAGCGAAGAGTCATGCTAAGGCCGTCGATTTTGGCCTCCACACTAAACTTAGCATCAGGATGTACCGCCTTTACCTTTGCAATCCAGGCTATTACATCAGCCTTGTCAAAAACATCCTCTATAGAAAGCATTGGCACATCGTGAGTAACCTTTACACCAGCTTCACGCATGGCAACGCCACCAATCTTTTGAGAAGGTGAATCAGGTGTCACCCATTCCGGATGCTCTGCCTCGGCTGCCTTGAGCTTTTGCATCAGCTGATCATACTCAAAATCGCTGATTTCTGGCTCGTTTTGATTGTAGTATCTATCCATGTGATAATCGATTTCATCGATTAATTTCTTGTATTCATTAAGTTCCATTATTCTACCCCTTTTACCTTAGTTTCTAGAGCCTTCAAGCATTTTGTAGAGCACCTTTAGCTCTGCTTCCGTAACGTCTCTGTAGGTGTCCTCCTGAAGGTCCTTTAGCTCGATATTCATAATACGAACGCGCTTGAGGCTTCGAACCCTGTAGCCAAGCATTTGACACATGCGACGAATCTGTCGATTCAGTCCTTGAGTCAAAATGATTTTGAATGTCCTTTTGGAAAGCTTTTCAACCTGACACTTTCTGGTGGTCACTTCCAGCTCATCCAAATATACGCCAGCCGACATTTTCTTAATAAAATCACTGTCTATATCCTTATCAACAGTAACAATATATTCCTTTTCATGAGCATTAGCCGCTCTCATAATCTTGTTTACTAAATCACCCTGATTTGTAAGAAGAATCAGACCGTTGCTATCCTTGTCCAAACGGCCAATAGGATAAATGCGCTCTGGATAATTGATGTGGTCGATGATATTGTTCTTTTCGCGCTTTTCTGCTGTGCAAACAATCCCAACAGGCTTGTTGTAGGCGATAAGCACCGGCTTTTTATCTGCGTTTGAAACTGGCTTGCCATCGAAAACCACATCATCATCTGGCCCTATGCGCATGCCCATTTCTGCAGGCTTGCCATTTACAAGAACTCGCCCCTCCTCTATTGCCTTGTCCGCCGCTCGCCTGCTACATACCCCGGCATCGCTCAAATATTTATTTAATCTAATACTCTCTTCCAAGTATGCCTCCATAATACAATGGAGACCAAAAAACTTGGTCTCCATTAAAATTAATCATTAATCTGAATTACTCTTGTAAAAGGTCTGTTCTGATGTAGCCTTCTTTCTTTCCATACTTAACCTTTGTCCAGCCTTCGGCATAGCTCATAACTACCTCTACCTCTTCGCCTGCATAAGCAACTGCAACCTTTGATGCAGATGAATCCATTGCTGAACGAATATTTACTGTAGATGTAAGAGTGACTTTATCACCAGCTGTAAGTGCTGCAGCGTTTGTTGTCTCTTCCTCGTCTGTGTCCTCTGTATCCTCTGTTGTCTCTTCCTCTGCGTCGCCTACATTAACCGCATCCTTTGTGATGTACGCCTTTGTTCCGTTGTAATCAAACTTGTAGAAGTCTCCCTCCTCACCGTAGATAGTGATTTCGGTACCACTTTCAAGAGAACCAAGCTTATCGCTGCTAGCATCTGCTGCTGAGCGAACATTTGCCTTTGCATTTGTAGTGCCTGTGTAAGAGTTTGCTTCCTCTTCAGCTTCTGCTGCTGCCTGTGCCTCGGCCTCTGCAGCTGCTGCCGCTTCTTCCTCTGCCTTTGCAGCTTCCTCAGCTGCTGCCGCTTCCTGAGCAGTGTAATCTGTGTTCCACTGGATGATAGCTGCTGGCAATGTATCTGACATAAGTGCTGAAAGATTTTCATCACTTTCAAGTGCTGACTCGTATGCCTCATCAACCTCTGCCTTTAAATCAAGCAAATCCTGCTGACGAATGTAAACTGCAATAAGATCAGAGATTTCTGTATCCATCTCGTAAATGTTGTTGTTCTGGTTGAATGAACCGTAAATGTTGTTGATGTAAAGCTTTCCATCTTCGTTTGTTTCAACATAGAAGAAATCAAGGCCAGGAGCTGCTGTATCGATGTCGTTGTACTTGAGCTCAACCTCTGTAGTTACGAGATAAGAATTATCTGTGAGGCCTGGCTTTGTGTAAATCTGAACATCGTTGAAGCTCTCGATGTACTGGCTATAGAAAGCAATGTAGCTGATTTCCTGATCACTAACAGGTGTTGCAAGAGTGGCAAGTGTGTCTGTATCGCCCTCTGCGTATGCTGTGTAGTAATTATTAATAAGAGTAGTCAGCTCTGAATTATTATTCTTTTTGAAGCTCTTATAAACTCCCGATGTGGATTTGCTATCACCACCGCCACTGCTAGTTCCAAGGAAAAGAACCAACGCCATGACGATGAAAATTCCACCTGCTAAAAAGTATCTTTTATAATTAATGATAAAATCCTTTGAAATATCAATTATATTTTTAAGTTTTGTTTTTAAATCTTGTAAGTTCATGTGCCCTCCATGCTGCAAATAGTTTGCCGAACAACTGTAGACGGCCGGATTCGAACCGGCGGTCTTCGGAGTCGGAGTCCGATGCGTTATCCAGCTACGCTACGCCTACGTATTTACTTGCCGATTTATTTTAACACAACTTACAAACTAAATACACCTTTCGTCAAAAATTTATGTACTTTAGTTGATAAAAGTGATAAAGTATATGAAAAATCTTACACAAGGAGGTAACTGTATATGAATCCTACAGGTTCTACTAATTTAATTTGTTTACTCGGCAGTCCAGTTTCACACAGCATCTCACCAGCGATGCATAATACAGCCTTTGATGCTTTAGGGCTTGATTTTTCATATATGGCCTTTGATGTAAGTAAGGAAGATTTGCCTACAGCTGTTGAGGGTTTGAAAAAAATCAACTGCTGTAATTTCAATCTCACAATGCCTTTAAAAACTGCTATCATCCCACTTCTGGATGAAATCGATGAAGCAGCTGAACTGGCTCAATCAGTAAACACCTGCGTTTGTCAGGATGGCAAATTAGTAGGCTACACCACAGATGGCATTGGCTTTCTTCAATCTATGAAGGATTGTGGAATCAAATACACTGGTACTACTATCACTATTCTTGGTGCTGGTGGCGCTGCCACTTCTATCATCACACAGGCGGCCATGGAAGGTGTGGAAAAGATTAATATCTTCAAAAGAAAAAACGCATCTTTCCAGAAGGTTGTAGATTTTGCAGACCGACTTACAAAATCTACCAACTGCGATCTTTTCGTTTACGACATGGAAGACATGGATATTCTCAACTTTTCTCTTCAAGAAAGTGATATCCTTATAAATAGTACAAATGTTGGTATGGGCGACGACGACCGTTCCCTTGTTCCAAAGGAATTTCTTCATCCTGGACTTACAGTTTGCGATGTAATTTATCATCCTGCTGAAACCAGACTTTTAAAGGATGCAAAAGCCTGCGGTTGCAAGACAATGAATGGCAAATACATGCTTCTATACCAAGGGGCTGCAGCCTTTAAGCTTTGGACTGGCAAGGATATGCCAATCGACTTAATTAAAGAGACATGTTTTGACTAAATCTATAGAAGTGAGGGAAAATAATGAGTTTCAATTATCTTAAGAAAATGCCTACTCCAGAGGAAATCAAGGAGATGCTTCCTGTTCCACCAAAGGTCCAGGAAATCAAAAAGCAACGTGACAAAGAAGTGACCGACATAATCACTGGAAAAGATGACCGTTTTCTCTGCATAATTGGTCCATGCTCTGCTGATAATGAGGACGCCGTTTGCGAATACATCGAAAAGCTAGCACGAGTTGCTGAGGATATAAAAGACAGAGTTTTGGTAGTTCCTAGAATCTACACCAACAAGCCGCGTACCACAGGCAGCGGCTACAAAGGAATCGCTTCTCAGCCTGACCCAAATGAAGCCCCTGATATGGTGGCAGGCCTCATTGCAATGAGAAAGATGCATATCCGTGCCATGACAGAATCAGAGCTCACTCCTGCTGATGAAATGCTCTACCCTGAAAACTGGGGCTATGTAGATGATCTTCTTTCCTACGTGGCAATCGGTGCCCGCTCAGTTGAGGATCAGCATCATCGTCTCACTGTTTCAGGCTTCGACGTAGCATCGGGAATGAAGAATCCTACATCTGGCGATTTCTCTGTAATGCTAAATTCCGTATATGCGGCCCAGCATCCACATCACTTCACCTTCTCTGGATACGAAGTAACCACTACAGGAAATCCACTAGCCCACACAATCCTCCGCGGTGCCGTATCAAAGCACGGCAATAGCGTGCAAAACTACCACTACGAAGACTTAATCAGACTTCACAACATGTACGAAAAGATGGATCTTGTTAATCCTGCATGTATCATCGATGCCAACCACTCAAATTCAAACAAGCAGTACAAAGAGCAGATTCGTATCGTGAAGGAAGTAATGCACAATCGAAATCATTCGGAAGATATCAAGAATCTTGTTAAGGGTGTCATGATAGAAAGCTACCTCATCGAAGGTTGCCAGCCTATCTCCGACCACCAGACATATGGCCAGTCAATCACAGACCCTTGCCTTGGTTGGGAAGACACACGTCATCTTCTTTATACAATTGCAGAACGCAACTAAAACAAAAACTCAAGTCAGATTAATCCGACTTGAGTTTTCTTTATTGAATCTCTTGCTTATCCAGTCTGTTGTAAATATAACTGATTCCAAAGCAAAGGAATCCGCAAATCAAAAATCCCACTGCTCTAAGCAGCAAATCCTCATAGTTCACATCAATCAACACAAGCTTCACAATGCTTGCAATTGAAAGCACCAGGCCGTACAGTCTCATGGACTTGTACTTCATCCTGAATCCCAGGATAATCGATGCCAGCGCTATCACGAGGAATGCCACGCTTAGCATGATGCCATATGATTCATATGCAAGCAAGAACATCAAGCATACATAGGTATATTTGAAAGCAACATATGCCCCAGCCCATTTGTAATTATCCAGCAGGCTCTTTACATTGATTGATACCAATGTAGTAATCAATAGGCCGTAGAGAATTGCAAATGGCGATTTTGTAAATATCATCATTTCGGTTGTGTAGAATACAACCAGGAAGACGTTAACAATATAGAACATGATATTGCAAGTCTTTTCATATGACACTTTAATAGCTGCAAATTTCTTTTTGTAAGCAAATATCTGCAGCGCTGTCATTATAATGCAGAATAATTCAAATGATCCAGAGATTTTATGAATATCATTGATTAAATGGATTGTATATGCAATCATTCCTATAATCCACAGGTAAAGCACATTATCATAAACCACATTAACATGCTCTTCTTTCTCGGTAATTCTCTCTGCTACTGCAAACGCAAACATTGTAACAACCAATATCAGTCCAAATATCGAATTATCAAATTCAGCAGCAATAATCAATATAATCATTGTTAGGCTGTAGAATCTGGCAACCAAATTGCGCTTGAATCTTGAATATACACATGCTCCTATCTCTATCAATACTGCAAGAATACCACCTATTACAGATAGGGATTCATGATCACAAACCACCATGTTGAAGTTTGCAATAAAAATAAATAATGCAAAAATAATTTCTGCTGTGTATGTAGCAATCTTTGCAGCTTCAAGCTTAACGAATCTATCAACAACAAAGAAATCGATAAGCGCAATTGTAAGTATTAGCAAATCTCCTATTCTCTCTGATTCCAGATTTCCAATGTACCCATTTAATGAATAGATCAACAAAAATTCCATTGGAAATAGTGTTAGGATTGTCTGAACTACAAAGGTAATGGTATGCTTTTCGTTTTCCAAAAATAAAAGCTGCACCAGTGATGAATACATAATTACCACAAGTGTGAATACTAATATTATTATGTCCACTGGATTTACTTCATTGCCACCAAATCCATAGACACCTGCCAGGTATTTGATTGTGACTAACGTAAATGCGATAATCGTTCCGCACCATGTGGAGAATGAACTCCAGTAGTTCTTCACCAATAGGTCATTTATAAAGAATGATACTTCCGCAAGTACAAGCATCACTAGCACTACCAGGCATTCATCCAAGGTATGCATTTGAATAGCACTAAATACTGCAGCTACAAATATTCCGGTCTGGCCGATTATGGTAAATACGAATGACTTCTTTCTGCCAAGGAAACACAACGCTGCCGCCCATAATACAAGCAGTACGTAAAGTGCAATGATGTTGATTGCTTCAAAGTAACCATAGGTCACAAACAGCGAAACAAAAACAGCACCTGTTCCACATCCTGTCAGAGACGTATTCCACTTGTTTACTCCCTTCTTTTTAGCATTCAGCTCTCCCGCTACTATAAAGGCTCCGCTGAAAATAAACATTGCTGCAATCTTCACAGCATCTCCCAACACTGGAATAATCCAAACAGCAAACATAACTATGGCTATGAATATAAGCAGTGATGCGCCAATGGCCATGCCATATTTCCCAATAAATGACTCCATGCTCTGCTTGGTAGGCTGCGCCTTCGCCTGTGTCCTGGCTGGCTGTGGCTGATAGTACTGCTGCGCTGGCTGTGGAGTTGGCTGTGGTGTTTGCTGCACTGGTGGAATATACTGATTGTAGTACTGCCCCGGGTGACTGTCCCGCATTATTGGCTGAGGTTGTGGCTGTGGCTTTACTGCTACAGCACTCTTCAGCTCCTTCACTTCAGCTTCAAGCTTCTGGACTCTGTCCTCCAGCTCCTGAATTCTTTGTAAATCTTCCATTTTGCTCCCTCTTAAAATTAAATTTTTATTCTTGCATTTAATTATCTGATATAGTAATATTTTTTCAGACAATGGTGTCAAAATAGAGTCCCTAAGCGGGGATTCTATTTTGGCACCATTTTTTCATATTCTGATTTGCTTGCCCACTTCAGAAATGAAAATGGCGTATACCTATTTGCTTGCCCACTTAGGTATGCGCCAGTTTTTTATATAAGCATCTCCCCTAAGAAGCTATCCTACTGCTTTCACATAAGCTTTATAATAAAGCTTTCTTACACTTACAGTCATGGCTTTGCTGTTAATTGGCAGCAGTTCTACCAAGCTATCAAACTCGTAGCCGCCCATCATGCCCATCACCTTGTCATTAATATCTTCTGAATCGATAACTTGTCTAAACTTATTACTGTATTCACCTATAGCTGCATATATTGCAATTGAGTTTATAAGCTTGCCAAAGACAGAATGAGCAAACACGCCTTCAATTGACGCAGCCTCTTCAATTCTGATCCACTTCAATCTAAAGACATAAAGCTTATCCTGGAAGCTCACAATATAGCTAGTCTTTAGACGAGCCAGCGTTCCTATTGCACCAAAGAACATAAGAAGCCCTGTCCAAAAGAAAACGACCATCAAAAACAGCATAAAATAGAACATGCCACTGTATGTTGAGCCAGCATAGCTGGTGTATTTAACACCAAACACCACTGTTCCAACCATAAGCGCAAATCCAAAGACAATCCTAAGATAATACCAAAGATACATTTTTCTTGTAGAGAATAGTTCCAACTTATCGCTATAGTGCTTTGCCGCAAAATTTGTAAACTCAGGCTTCTTGCCACGCTCAACATTCTTCTTTTCGATTTCTGCTTTCTTGCGAAGATTTTCCTGATACTTAGCAGCACGTTCTTCAGCAAGAATTGCTCGTTTCTCACGATTCTTAGCATCGATTTCATTTTGCTTTTCTAAGGCTTTTTTCTCCCTGGCTTCTCTAATGTCTGCAATCTTTTCTGATTTTTCCAGATTTCTTTCAATATCAATTTCATTAGGAAGTAGCTTAATACGAAGCTTGAATGCACACCAGATTGTAATCAATCCTATGACTGATATTACGCTATAAATACCTATCGTAAATGCGAAGTAATTGTTATTCCAAAGCCCCCATTTTAGATATAAAAAAGTCAGCACAGTATTGTAAGCTCCGAATAAAACAATTCCCACTCCAAGCAATCCTACTAAAAATATAAAAACTCGGTGAACCGCAGCTTTATTCTCATCTCTTTCATCCATATTTTTTCTCCATTATTCTAAAACTTAGAGAAGCATAAAGAGCTTTCCTAAATTAAGACTATTTCTAGTTCATTTTCGCTGCGTAGGCCATGATAGCTGCAACAGTCTTGGCATCCTGGAGCTTGCCTGAATAGCACATAACAAGAAGGTCTTCCAAATCATAAAGCTCTATTTCAATATCTTCAGCTTCATCCAAATGCTGCTCTCCAATTTCTTTCAAATCTGTAGCCAAATAAACATCAATAAATTCGTCGCAGAATGCTACTGTAGATTTAAGTGATAAAAGCTTTTCTAGCTTTCCTGCTCTGAATCCTGTCTCCTCCTCAAGCTCTCTGGCTGCGCAAATGCTGGTATCTTCATCTACTGAATCACGCTTTCCAGCTGGCACCTCAAGTGTGAATCTATCAAGTGCGTTTCTGTACTGGCGCACCATGATGATTTTGCCGCTAGGATGAATAGCCAATACGCAAGCTGCTCCCATTCTGTGGCTGACAAAATCCCACTTTTCTTCCTTTCCATTAGGAAGCCTAACAGTGTCCTCATAAATGTCCAGGATTGCCCCCTTATGTACTAGCTCTCTCTTTACTCTTTCAATTTTCTCCATAATCATTCTCCTTGTATTATATTCTCCCTGTTGCTTTTCATTATGGTAGTATTCTAATACTTTGTATTGATTAAATCAACCCCTAATTTAATGATTTTCCTAAAAATGGGTTCAAAAAAAGCGGGTGGATATCCACCCGCTAAGTTTTTTTACTTTGCGTAGTCTGTAACTCGTGATTCACGAATTACGTTAACCTTAATCTGTCCAGGATATTCGAGCTGTGATTCAATCTGCTTTGAAATATCCCTCGCCATGATGACCATATCGGCATCTGAAACCTGTTCAGGAACCACCATGATACGAATCTCTCTACCTGCTTGAATAGCAAAAGACTTTTCAACACCCTTAAAGCTGTTTGAAATTTCTTCAAGTTCTTTTAATCTGTTTGTATATGTCTCCATAGCCTCGCGTCTTGCACCTGGACGAGCTGCACTAATTGTATCAGCTGCCTGAACAATACAAGCTATAAGAGTTTCTGGCTCTACATCGCCATGATGTGCCTCAACAGCATTGATAACTGTTTGAGACTCTTTGTACTTGCGGCAAAGATCTGCTCCGAGCTGTACGTGAGTACCCTCCTGCTCTCTATCTACTGCCTTTCCAATATCATGCAACAAACCTGCACGCTTTGCTAATCTAACATCAAGACCAAGCTCTGCAGCAAGTAATCCTGATAACTGAGCAACCTCAATTGAATGCTTTAATACATTCTGACCGTAGCTGGTTCTAAATTTCATCTTTCCAAGAAGTCTAAGAAGCTCTGGGTGAATACCCTGAACACCAACCTCAAGTGCAGCTGCATCGCCTTCCTCGCGGATTTGCTGTTCTACTTCTTTCTTAGCCTTTTCTACTGTCTCCTCAATTCTAGCTGGATGAATACGTCCGTCTACAATGAGCTTCTCCAAAGCAATACGTGCAATCTCACGTCTTACTGGATCAAATGCAGATAAGATAACTGCTTCTGGTGTATCATCAATAATTAATTCTACGCCAGTCATAGTTTCAAGAGTACGAATGTTACGACCCTCTCTACCAATGATTCTTCCCTTCATCTCATCATTAGGAAGCTGTACTACTGAAATAGTAGTCTCTGCAACATGATCTGCTGAGCACTTCTGAATAGCACTAACGACTATTTCACGTGCCTTTTTATCAGCCTCATCCTTTGCCTGAGCTAAGCTTTCCTTAATAAGTTTTGCTGCGTCTAATTTGACATCTTCTTCTACAGATTTTAAAAGTTGTTCTTTTGCTTGTTCGGAGGTAAGTCCTGAGATTCTCTCTAGTTCCTGCACACGCTGCTGATTAAGCTTTGCAACTTCCTCGCGCTGCTTGTTAAGCTGTTGTTCCTGACGAGCGAATTCAGCCTCACGTTTTTCAACTGCATCGAGCTTTTTATCAAGGTTATCTTCTTTCTGAGATAATCTGTGCTCACTTCTCTGAATTTCTGCTCGGCGCTCACGGATTTCTTTATCGAGATCGTTCTTTTGTCTCATGGCATCTTCCTTTGCCTCGAGCATAGCCTCTCTCTTTTTAGCCTCCGCATTCTTAACTGCCTCATCAATGATTTCACGAGCCTTCTCCTCTGCAGAACCAATCTTGTTTCTGCCCTGTGTCTCATGAATCTTGTTTGAAACAGCAAGAGTGATAACAACTGCAACAACGGCAACGACAAGTGCAACAATAATCATCGTTACTGCGTTCACAGGAGCACCTCCTTATTTAATTTTCTAATTGGAATATAAAATAAAAGCTATAATGCCCTCATTTATAAACATCAACACATTTAGTTTAACTGTATAAATGGTCTATGTCAAGCATGTGTATACCATATATAGTGGAGCCTAGGGACTATTTTATCACCCTATTGATAGCATCTGATGAGAAACCTCTCCCCATTAAAAAGCGATAGATTTTGGCTCTGTCTTCGTAGGTGGCATTTTCCTTATCATAATGCTTTTTCTCAAGGAGACGCTCTATGAGCGCTGATTCATCCCCGGTGTACTCCTCTTCCAAAACTCTGTCGATAACATCGCTAGATATGCCCTTGCCAATTAAGTCCTGCTTGAGCCTCTGTTTGCTGCGGGAATCCTGATAAAAACGGATGTGGCTGGCAGCCATTCTGGCGTCATCCAAATAGCCATATTCATTGATGTAGTCGATAGCGATATCCACCACATCCTCTGAGTATCCGCCCTCACGAAGCTTATCCCTGAGATTTTTCTCGGAACGGTCCTGCTTTTCTAGAAGGTGAAGGGCACGCTTCTTGCAACGAGGAATGATGATTTCGGTAATGATTTCCTGGTATTTATCCTCCGGTAAATCCGCCCCTTCTTCGATACCGTAGCTTTCGTATTCTTTTTTATATAGAACAAAATCTGCCCCGCCAGCGAGACAGATTTTTGCTCTTCCCTTTGTTAATTTAACAAGAGATACTACTTCCATGATTATTCAATAACCTCTGTAGGAATATCAGATTCTTTTTCACCACCAACAAGACCAACTTCGCTCTCGTCAGTTTCTGCATAGTGGTCGCGAATTGCCTGTGCAATCTCCTCGCAAACCTCTGGATTCTGCTTCAAGTACATCTTAGCGTTTTCGCGGCCCTGGCCAATCTTTTCGCCAAGGTATGCATACCAAGCACCAGACTTCTGAATGATATCAAGATTTGTACCAACATCAAGGATGTCACCTTCACGAGAGATTCCCTCGCCAAACATGATATCGAACTCTGCCTCACGGAATGGAGGTGCTACCTTGTTCTTAACGATTTTGGCACGTGTTCTGTTTCCGATTACCTCGCCGTTCTGCTTTAATGCTTCGATACGACGTACATCGATACGAACTGATGCATAGAACTTAAGAGCACGACCACCAGTAGTAGTCTCTGGGTTACCGAACATAACACCAACCTTTTCACGAAGCTGGTTGATAAAGATAACTACGCAGTTTGTCTTTGCAACAATACCTGTGAGCTTTCTCATAGCCTGTGACATAAGACGTGCGTGAAGACCTACGTGAGAATCACCCATATCTCCGTCAATTTCTGCCTTTGGTACAAGAGCTGCAACTGAATCCACAACGATAATGTCCATAGCTCCTGAACGAACCATAGTCTCTGTGATTTCAAGCGCCTGCTCACCGTTATCAGGCTGAGAAATATATAAATCATCGATGTTTACACCGATTGCTTTTGCGTATTTAGGATCGAGAGCATGCTCTGCATCGATGAAGCCTGCGATACCCCCCTGCTTCTGAACCTCAGCAACTGCGTGAAGTGCAAGTGTAGTCTTACCAGATGATTCTGGACCGTAGATTTCGATGATACGTCCCTTAGGGAAACCACCCTGTCCAAGTGCAATATCAAGGCTGATTGAGCCAGTAGGAACTGTTTCTACCTGGATGTTAGCTCCCTCTCCCAGCTTCATGACTGAGCCCTTTCCGTATTGCTTTTCTATCTGCGAAATCGCAGCATCTAATGCTTTAAGCTTATCTTCGTTTGCCATTTTATAAAACCTCCGTTCGGAACAACTGTTCGTTTCTTTAATATAATAATAGTGAACCTGTTTATAAATGTCAACAAAAAATGGGATAAAAAAATTCGAAAAAATAAAAGACAGTGACATAAGTCACTGCCCAATAATATACACGGTATAAAAACCATCGTCAAGCTTTATTTTAGCCTCAAACATGGTCTTTCGATGCAATGCCAGCTAATCCAAGCCAAAGGAATAACGATTAGTAATGTGTACAACATATTTAAATATGGATCCATAGACATGGTGTGATATATCTCAGTAGGTGTGCCTATGCACTCAACCAAAGTCTGCTGGATTGGGAACGCCATGATATATATTCCGTAAGACAAATCTCCTACTTTATCGTACCAGGTGGCTACAAAACGCTTTTGGAAGGCAAGATAAAAAATGATGTACGCTCCAAAAATGCAAAATATAATAATGAAATCTGTAAAACAAATTCCAAGGATAAGCCCAACTACTGCAACTAGTGCTATCTTCCAAGAAATTATGATGTAATCTCCGAACAGGTAATAGCACATTCCCATAGCAAAGAACATACCAAGCTTTGAAAAATTAAGCATAAAGCTTGTTGTAAGTGGCCCGATGTCCCCAGGGCTATTGTATGTGTAAAGAATATAGATGCCGCCTAAAGCCACAACCATAAGTATTCCAGATGCCTTGAATCGCTTCCATAGAGGCGAAATGACGGCCACAATGACATACCACATAACTTCGTACATCAAAGTCCATAAAGAGCCGTTTAAGCTGTGATTATAGTGATAATTGTATACGCCTGGCAAAGTGGTGGTGTCATGGATAAAGAAGATGTTCTTTAGAAAGCCAAGAATATCTCCCTGCATATATTCCTCAAAGCTGTATTCCGACAGAATAGGTCCCAGTACAAATGCCATCACCATCACAACCACAAAAAGTAGTGGCCAAATACGAAGAAAACGTGCCTTGAAATACTTAACTACACTCTTCGTTCTGTCGAAACTCCTACAAATTAAAAAGCCACTAATGATGAAAAAAATGTACACCGCAATTCCACCAGCCAAAGCCTTGTGGTTGGTAAGTGTGTAAAACACATCCTTTGACTGATCTGCAATGCAAATCGCAAAGGCATGCATGTACACAACCATAAGACTGGCAATAAGTCGAATTATATTAAGGTTATTTTTTCTATCAATAGCAGCTTCTTTTATAGTCATTAATTTGTACCGAATTCAGATAAAACTAATCCTTCGTTTCTATCCTGAACCATTCCAACAGACCATGAATTTACGAATAAAAGAAGTGGTCTGTCCTTTAAGTCCTTGATTTTCTTCATATCAGATGTACCAGAAATCTTATCTAAATCGTAGTCTCCTTCAATCCATCTTATGTGCTCGTATGGTAAGTTTTCAAGAGCAATCTCAACGTTGTATTCGTTGCTCAATCTATATTTTAATACATCAAACTGAAGAACACCAACAACACCTACGATGATTTCCTCCATACCTGTATTAAACTCCTGGAAAATCTGGATTGCACCTTCCTGGGCAATCTGTGTGATTCCCTTCATGAACTGCTTACGCTTCATTGTATCAATCTGACGTACGCGGGCAAAATGCTCTGGAGCAAATGTTGGAATACCCTCGAACTTGAATGGCTTTTTAGCAGATGTAAATGTATCACCAATGCTGTAAAGACCTGGATCAAATACACCAATAATATCGCCTGCATAAGCCTTATCAACGATTTTACGCTCATCAGCCATCATCTGCTGAGGTGCTGAAAGCTTAGCCTTTCTGCCCCCCTGCACGTGAAGATATTCCTTTGTGGCATCGAATGTACCTGAGCAAACACGAAGGAATGCTACTCTATCACGATGAGCCTTATTCATATTAGCCTGAATCTTAAATACGAAAGCTGAGAAATCCTCAGAGAATGGGCTAATCTCGCCAGCATCACTCTTTCTAGGAAGTGGACTGTATGTCATCTGAAGGAAGTGCTCAAGGAATGTTTCAACACCAAAGTTTGTAAGGGCTGATCCAAAGAATACTGGTGAAAGCTCACCCTTTGTAACAAGCTCCTGATCAAACTCAGCACCAGCTCCATCGATAAGCTCAAGTTCTTCCATAAGCTGGTCGTATTTTTCCTGTCCGATTTCATCCTTAAGAGCAGGATCATCTATAGAAAGAATACGCTCCTCACCCTGCTTTGTACCCTTTTGTGTATCAGAGAACATACGCACAGTGCGCTCGTTTCTATCATATACACCCTTGAATCCCTTACCTGAGCCGATTGGCCAGTTAACAGGAACTGTGGCAATTCCAAGCTCATTTTCAATATCGTCAAGAAGCTCGAAAGTGTCGTTTGCATCACGGTCCATCTTATTAATAAATGTAAAAATAGGGATGTGTCTCATAACACAAACCTTGAAAAGCTTTCTAGTCTGTGCCTCAACACCCTTTGATGCATCGATAACCATGACTGCAGAATCGGCAGCCATAAGTGTTCTATATGTATCCTCGGAGAAATCCTGGTGTCCAGGTGTATCAAGGATATTAATGCAATAACCATCGTACTCAAACTGCAAAACAGAAGAAGTAACGGAAATACCTCTCTCCTTCTCGATTTCCATCCAGTCCGATACTGCATGTCTTGCTGTAGCTTTTCCCTTTACCGAACCAGCTAAATTGATCTGTCCTCCGTATAGAAGGAATTTTTCTGTAAGGGTAGTCTTACCTGCATCGGGATGGGAAATAATTGCAAAAGTACGACGTCTCTTAATCTCTTCTTCAACTGAACGTGCCATATAACCTCCAAAATAATATACTTTACGTAAACCGAAAAATAGCCTGTACCCAAAACTGGTACAGGCCATGATTTCATAAATTCTTAAACATAAATTTTAATTAAAATTTACGCTTTCTAGCAGCCTCAGACTTCTTCTTACGCTTTACTGAAGGCTTCTCATAGTGCTCACGCTTACGAATCTCCTGCTGGATACCAGCCTTAGCACAGTTTCTCTTAAATCTGCGAAGAGCGCTGTCTAATGATTCGTTTTCTTTAACTGTAACATATGACATAGTCTATTCCTAACCTCCCTCCATCTGGGGACTTGTACTTAATACTCTAAAGCACTAACAAGCATTTTAGCATAAATCAAGTATTTGTCAACTATATTTTTATATTATTGCGTCATCCAAGTATATCTTGCTCCCGGAGGCCACCTTCCATACATCGCCAGTTACAGCTACAAGCCTTAGTATCTCTCCGCTCGACTAAAATGTCTCGCTCGAGAGATTTAAGAGCTTGTTGCTTACTGGCTTACGTTTAGCCTTCCTCCTCGCGCTTGCCAAGGATATGGGGACGCAATTTATACAACTCTTAGACCATACTTGCTAATACGGCTTTGGCTTCCGCAAGGGCATCTGGGATGCCTGCTGGGTTCTTTCCACCAGCCTGAGCCATGTTTGGACGACCACCGCCGCCACCGCCAACCTTAGGTGCAATAGCCTTTACAAGGTTACCAGCGTGTGCGCCCTTAGCCTGAGCCTCATCTGTAGCCATAACAACAAGGTTTACCTTGCCATCGCAATCAGATGCAAGAACGATAACGCCCTCGCCAAGCTTTGTCTTAAGGTCATCACCAAGATCACGAAGTCCGTTCATATCAACTCCAGAAACTGAAGTAGCAAGAAGCTTAACTCCATTAACCTCTTCAACCGAATCCATAACATCACCAACAGCAGCCTGTGCAGCCTTTGCCTTCATAGACTCAAGCTCTGAGTTTGCCTCCTTGAGCTGCTTCTGAAGATGTGCAATCTTTTCCTCAACATCTGCAGGCTGGCACTTGAGAGCAGCAGCTGCAGCATTAAGCTTAGCTTCGATATCTGCATAGTATTCGAATACAGCAGCACCTGTGATAGCTTCGATACGACGTGTACCTGAAGCAACACCTGACTCTGAAAGAATTTTGAATGCTGAGATTTCTGATGTGTTTGCAACGTGTGTACCACCGCAAAGCTCAGTAGAGAAATCTCCCATCTTTACTACGCGAACTTCGTCGCCATATTTCTCACCAAAGAGAGCCATAGCACCGCTCTTCTTTGCTTCATCAATTGACATGATAGCTGTTGTAACCTCAAGTCCTTCAGCAATCTTGTCATTTACCATCTTTTCAACCTTTGCGATTTCCTCATCTGTCATTGCTGAGAAATGAGAAAAATCGAAACGTGTTCTGTCAGCATCCTGGTAAGAACCCTTTTGTTCTACGTGTGTACCAAGTACCTCGCGAAGTGCCTTCTGAAGAAGGTGAGTAGCTGAGTGGTTCTTGCAGATACGAGCACGGCGAGCATCGTCTACCTTAAGAGTAACCTTATCGCCAACCTTAATCATACCAGAAACCATCTGACCTACGTGACCAATCTTGCCACCCTTGAGCTTGATTGTGTCCTTAACTTCGAACTCACCGTTTGGTGTAGAGATGATACCTGTGTCGCCAATCTGACCACCCATTGTAGCGTAGAATGGTGTCTCAGGAACGATGATTGTACCAACTGTACCTTCTGCGATTGTATCTACGATTTCTGTCTCTGTTGTAAGAACTGTAACTGTAGATTCTGATGTAGTCTTGTCATAGCCTACGAACTCAGAAGTAACATTCAAGTCGATATCATCGTAAACAGATGCGTCTGCACCCATGTAGTTTGTCTCTTTACGAGCAGCACGAGCCTTCTGTCTCTGCTCTTCCATGCAAGCTTCGAATCCAGCAGCATCGTAGCTGAATCCCTTTTCCTCAAGGATTTCTGCTGTAAGATCTACAGGGAATCCATAAGTATCGTAAAGCTTGAATGTATCCTCGCCTGAAAGCTCCTTTGAACCTGAAGCAACAAGCTTTTCTTCCATACCAGCAAGGATTTCAAGACCCTTGTCGATAGTTTTATTGAACTGGTCTTCCTCAGCTGTAAGAGTCTTGAAGATGTACTCTCTCTTCTCCCAAAGCTCTGGATAACCATCCTTACATTCATTGATAACTGTCTCTGCAAGCTTAGCCATGAATGTGCCCTGGATTCCAAGTGCGCGACCATGCTTTGCAGCACGACGGATAAGACGACGAAGCACGTATCCTCTACCTTCGTTTGAAGGTGTAACACCATCTGATACAAGGAATGTAGATGAACGGATATGATCTGTAATAAGACGAATTGAAACATCGTCAAGAGCATCAACATGATACTTCTTTCCAGACATCTCGCAGATCTTGTCACGGATTGCCTTCATAGTGTCGATATCGAAAACAGAATCAACATCCTGCATAACTACAGCAAGTCTCTCAAGACCCATACCTGTATCGATGTTCTTCTGCTCAAGCTCTTCATAGCCGCCATGGCCATCGCCATTAAACTGAGTAAATACGTTGTTCCAAACTTCCATGTAGCGGTCGCAATCACAACCGACCTTACAATCTGGCTTGCCGCATCCGTATTTTTCTCCACGATCATAGTAAATCTCTGAGCAAGGACCGCAAGGACCAGCACCGTGCTCCCAGAAATTGTCGCATTCGCCTGTCTCTGGATCACGATAGAAACGAGTGATGCGCTCTGGAGCTACACCGATTTCCTTTGTCCAGATTTCGAAGGCTTCTTCATCCTCACCATAAATAGAAGGATAAAGTCTGTCTTTGTCTAGTTTGAGAACCTCTGTAAGGAATTCCCATGACCAGGCAATTGCCTCATGCTTGAAATAATCACCAAATGAGAAATTACCAAGCATCTCAAAAAAAGTAAGATGGCGAGCCGTCTTACCTACATTGTCAATGTCTCCTGTTCTAACACATTTCTGACATGTTGTAACGCGTCTACGTGGTGGAATCTCCTGTCCTGTAAAGTATGGCTTAAGTGGTGCCATACCAGCATTGATAAGCAATAAGCTGTTATCATTATGTGGTACAAGAGAAAAACTATTGAGGCAAAGATGGCCCTTGCTCTCAAAAAACTCCAAGTAGGCGCGTCGTAAATCATTAACACCGGTATTCAAAACAATAGTCCTCCAAATATTATTCTTCGGAAGAAGCCTCTGTTACTTGCTCAGAAACACCCTTCTTCCTGTCGCTAGACTGGCGGAGCTTAATTCCAATAAAACCGCCACAAAGACCTAAAGCAACTAGTATGATCATTTTAATTAGATAACTTGCAAAACAAGATAAAAATGCAGACATAGCAATTCCTCCTAATCACAATATTTATAGCCAATTAAACCTATATTACATACTTGGTTAAATTATAATCCAAAGTATTTTTAAATTCCACCCGTAATTCAGAAAAATAACAATAAAATCACGAAAATTGCCTGGCATAACATAAAACTGTTTTTAAGTAGGTTTACTGCTTTATTTATATCTGATACTTCGATTGGTTTATCAAAATCTCCTATTAGGCCATTGTCCAGCCCGATATCTAATGCTCCTGCAAATGCAGATATAGCTTTTTTCCTGTCTCTTAAATGAATAAATCTAGCGTTTTTGCCGTTGAAGCCTCCAAATGTATGTCTTGCAGCAAAAACAACAAGTGCACCGCTAAACCTGGATGGCAAATAGTCCACTATGCTATTAAGCTTTACAATAGGCTGACCAAAATAATCGTATCGAGAGTTGAATGTGCCCGATTCATAAGTGCCGATTTGACCTTCGATAATATCAAGAGCCATATAAACAAAGCCTCCCACTGGCCCAAATAGAAACATTACAAAAAGCGGTGACAAAACACTATCTGATGCTTCATTTGCAATATAAGTGATAGTCTCTGACGTGATAGCATCTTCTGTATCAACCTCCACCTGACATCCAATTAATAGACTGGCAGTGTGCTTCATAGCTGCAGTGCCATTACCATAATAGTCTGCCGCAACACCTAATCCGCCATAATATAGTCTGTTGTAATTCAAGCAATAATATGTAGCCAATGCTTCAAAAAGCACGCCAAACCATGGATGTATCTCATATGTAAGCATGGCAAAAAAGAGAATTCCAGCAAATACAGGAAATACAACAAGAATAATCAACCAAGCCCCAAGGCTGCGCTGCTTTGACTTCTCCAAAAGGATAATCTCATCTCCCAGCAAGGCTCTATCCAAAAACTTTACCCAATCTTTAATTGTGTCGAAAGGATTCCATATACAATATATGTTTCCAAATACATAATCCAATATGGTTCCCAATAAAAGTGCAAAAATATGATATTTAAACATTACTCAGCCTTTTCTCTTATGATAAAACTGTAATTGTTGAACATACCCTTGAAAACCGGGATACTCACTGTTGATGTAATCCAAATAAGCATCCTTAGTATTATAGTCCTTATAGTCTTCTGATATGATTTTCTTCATCCAAGTATCAATTGGATAACTTTCCATAAAATGGAATCCGTAAAGCATAATGCAGTTTGCTACTTTAGGCCCTATACCTTTGATTTTAAGTAGCGCTTCCATGGCGTCTGCATAAGGAAGCTTGCTAATAGCCTCTATATCAAGCATACCTGCTGCTACCCTTTCGGATATTCCTTTTATGTAATCTGCGCGATAGCCTAAGGCTGTGCCATCCATTAGCTCTGCTTCTGGTATGAAGGCAAGCACATCTGCCTTAGGAAAATGTATTCCATCTGAGTATCTATCACAAAGAATCTGTATAGATTTCTTAATCTTTGGGATATTGTTATTCTGGGAAATCACATAGGATATGAAAACTTCCCACAAATCCTGCCTAAGGATACGCATACCAAAAGCATCCTTCAAAGAATCCTTTAAGAACTTATCATTACTCTTTCGAATAATGTTGTTGTAGGAAGTATAATCTGTGTCGAAATCAAAATATCTGCACCAGAATTCCCACTGGCTTTCTTCACAGGCAAAATCCCAGGTATCTTTTTCTCTATTCAAATAGAAATAAACATCATTATCTCCTGAACAGGCGCTATATGTATCAGGCATGCCGTCTGCGCCGGCAGTCTCCTTCTTCATTCTAAAAACCTGTCCAGAATTCATGATAATCTCTGGATTAAATTCTTCCGCTGTAAGACTCTTGCTAAAAACCATTCTAGTCCTCTATCTCAAAAATCATATTTTCCCTATCTATATCCACAACTCTCTCCCTAAGATTTGCAATATCTGGGCGACTCTTGAATCTATCAATCCATTTGTAATCTCCCCACATATGCATAGGGAAGATGTTGTCGCAATCAATGTTCTTGATGAAATAATCCAAGCCAAGGAAATAACCATCCTCCCCCATTCGAGAATCCAATGGGACAAATCCTATATCAAAATGCTTGTTTAAAATAGATTTCAAAGCTCGCTTGTACTCTCGACCATATACTTCACCGTATAGCTCCCCACGGCCCTCAGCATTCCACCAGTTTAAATCCCCTGCATGATAAATGTTCATGCCATTTACGCTGATTACGAATGCCACTCCCGCATCTGTAGAACGAAGGGTTTCTATAGTCATATCATCCACCTGATACTTCTTCATGGATGTTACAAACTGAATCTTGTCTTTTATAGATAAATCAAAGCCATTTCTAATAAGATAGTTGCGGCCTAATCTAATGTCCTTCGACAAAATAAACTTGATATTGTCTCTTGAGTCAGCAAGACGGAGATTTTCCAGCCACCAATGATCCTTATGGCTATGACTTGCAAAAACATAAAGGTATTTATCAGGATTAAGCTCTGGCAGGCAGCCATGAAACTGCACTGTATCTGCCACTACTGATTTATCAAAATAATCAAATAGTAAATATCTATCTTCTAGCTCCACCAAGAAGCTACTATGCATAATATAGTAAACTTTGTACATTAGATTCTCCCTAATATATCGCCTTAATCAAAATTAGGCATATTCATGTGAATATTATACCTATATTTAGATGAATTTAAAATACTATTCACTAAATATTGATGAATACAAAAAAGGCACCCGCCTAAGCGGATGCCTTAAAATCTCATGAATTATTTTGCTGCACGAGCCATAGCCTCGTCGAAGTCCTTTGTTCCCTCGAATACGCAGTTAGAATATGGGTTTCCACCGATTCTGATTGCGTTTCTAATGATAACAGAGATGCAAAGAACGTTAATTGCAAGTGCCATCATAGCTACAAATCCCTGCATTGAAGGATCAGCTGTGATACCCATTGCTGCGATAGCTTCGTTAGCTGCTGCTGTCTTGCCCTGGCCTGCCTGGTAAAGAGCGATAGCCTTCTCATAAAGATCCATTGTTGTAACACCAGCCTCTGTAGCGCCACCGTATACACGTGGAAGTACAGCTGCGAATGTACCCTTTAACTGGAAGAGAGGTACTACCTGAGCCCACATACACCAGATTGCAAGTGTGTTAGCACGGTTCTGGATCCATGCACCCTTGTTCCAAAGTGCGTTAGCAAATGTAGGAGCAAGAAGAAGTGCAACACCACAGTACCATGTATGTGTAGGAAGGTTAAGATATGTATACTCAAAGTTCCATACATCATATGCGATGATGAACCAGATTGTCATATCTGGCCAAATCATATCTGCCTGATTCTTGTCGTTTGATGTGTAAAGCTTTACACAACCTGTCATACAGAAGATGTTGATCATACCAGCAAGAGCGTTAACAACGTTCCACCATCCACCGTAGATGAATACACCTTCGTTTGAGCACCACCAAGCACCTGAAAGGTCGCCTGTGATTGAGTATGCTGCAAGAGCAGACTCCATATCTGAAACATTAGCAATCATGATGTTTGCTGCTACGATGAACCATGGCCACCAAGCAAACCATTTTTCTTTACCAATGCCCCACTTATACTTGATCATCATGAAGCCGACGCATCCGATATCTGCTGCGTAGAGCTTGAAGTAGTGGAACCAACCATCCATATAAGCAACAGTTGGGTTTGCTGCACCGCCGAATAAACCAACGTGTGCAAGAATGAAATATACTGTAAGAATACATGGGATGATTACGAAAATAATCATTCCGCCGACCTTTGTACGACGGCCGAGTTCGTTCATGAGAATTAATCCTGCAAATACAAGGAACCATCCAAGGATCTGCCAAAGATTAGTGATTTGGAAAAACATATCCATCCTCCTTAATAATTATTAGAAATTAAAAGAGAAACTTCTTCTCTTTCCCTCAGTTTCTATTATACTTGGTCGTCAAGAAAATAACAATATTTTGCTTAATAAAAATTTAATACATTTTTAAGAATTTGTATTCCTTAAAAGCCCCTAATTTTCAACTTTGAGGGCAAACATTCAAATAAAATTTTATTATAAAATCCAACATGTTCACCATCAGCATGTACACACATTTGATCATCCATAGATATCTCCAATTTATTAAATTTTAATAAATCAAATCCCTTCCTTCCCTCATGCTTACCTGCAACTAAAAAAGGTAATAATCCAAAACATTTAATTCTACTAATGTCATGGGCAATAAATGCTGTAAGATATCCGGAGTCAGCTGTGGCCTTTGGAGCCATTGGTATACCACCGCCCTCTGCCGGGCAATTCATGGCAGCAGCGAATATAGTACTTTTAATATTACGTTCCTCTTTTACTCCATCAAAATAGGTGGTAACAACCGCATCTGAAAATGGCATTGTGAAAATATCTCCCACAGTAAGAAGGCCATATGTTGCCGAACCAAGGCCAAACTTATTAAGAAATTTCTTTAGCTTGCTATCAAGTGCCTGTAAGCAAACATAGGCATCTACACCAATTCCCGCACTAACGCCAAAAAGACGACTATGCTCCTCTCCTTCTTTATTATAAGTAACCTTTCCTATATCAATGCTTTTGAAACCCTCATCCTTAAGAGCTCGTTTTAAAATATCAAGCGTGCTTCCTTCCAATCCTATGCCTTTAACAAAATCATTAGCAGAGCCTGATGGCAGCGGTGTATATAAGGTATGTTCAAAATCTACTATTCCATTAAGCGCTTCATTTAAAGTGCCATCTCCACCCATAACAAATAAATGAACATCCTCTCCCGAAGATGTGGCTTTCTTTGCAAATTCAGTTGCATCATAAGCCTTGGCTGTAAAGTGAACTTCGTAATCTACACCTTCACTTTCAAGATATTCTTCTATCTTATTCCAAACATCTTCAGCTTTTCCTGTTCTACTCGCTTTGTTTACAATAAATACGTTTTCCATATTGTCTCCCAAATATTGTTTCTAAAATAATTTTGTATATTTTATCAAGTAAAGTCAATGTATTTCTTGCGTGAAAAAATACAGAGTGTTAGCATACAAGATATATCAAATAAAGAGGGAAAATATGGATAATAGAGAATTTAAAGAAACGTTATTTCACAAAATCGATCACAACGGTCATCGAGCAATGTCTGTTTTCAGCTGGACAATCGCAGCTATCGTAATAGGTGTTCTAGTAGGATTATTTGCTACCGCCTTCGGACTTAGCATGCGAGAAGTCATATCTGTCCGCGAATCCAATCCATGGCTTATATATTTCTTGCCGATAGGTGCAGTGCTAATCACATTTATATATAAGAAGATTCTAAAGGTTAAAGACAGCGGAACAAACACTGTTATTGCTGCGATTCAGTCAGATGAGCGTCTGCCATTTAGACTTGCTCCACTGATTTTCATAGCTACATTGATTACACACTTAGTAGGTGGTTCTGCCGGTCGTGAGGGAGCTGCCTTACAGATGGGCGGCGCTATAGGAAATGGTGTGGGTCGTGCCCTTCACCTTAGTGACACTAACAAAAAGACTATGATAATGTGTGGTATGAGTGCAGCATTTTCAGCTTTATTCGGCACACCAATGGCAGCTGCAATTTTCTCCATGGAAGTTATTTCCGTTGGAATCATGCACTATGCAGCACTTGTTCCATGTGTTATTTCATCACTGGTTGCAAGATACATCGCTGCATACTTTGGACTTGGTGCTGAAATCTATCCAATAGAGGTCATCCCAAAGTTTACTATCAAAACAGCTATTATCATCTGTGTATTTGCTATAATATGCGGCTTTGCTTCTATATTGTTCTGCACTATGCTTCACAAGTACGAAGAATTCCTTAGTGGCAAAATCATCAATCCTTATATTAAAGCCGTTGTTGGTGGTACTTCAGTTTTGATTCTTACATTATTAGTAGGAAATCAAACATATAACAGCACAGGATCTTCTATAATAATGTCCTGCTTCACAGGTGCATCTATCGGGCTTGGCGCATTCCTTTTAAAAATGATATTTACCACCCTTACATTGTCCTGCGGATACAAAGGTGGTGAAATTGTTCCTACTCTTTTCATTGGTGCCACACTTGGTGCAGCAATCGGTGGTTTAATAGGATTCCCTCCAGCTCTAATGGCAGCTGTAGGAATGGGCGCTCTGTTTTGTGGTGTTACCAACTGTCCTATCTCAAGCTTACTAATATGCTTTGAGCTATTCGGCTATGAACCGATGCCTTACTTCTTGCTTGCTGTAGCCTTCAGCTATTGGGTATCAGGCTACACTGGCCTATACAAATCTCAAAAGATTGTATACAGCAAGTACCGCAGCAATTATATTGATAAGCATGTACAATAAAATTATTCTGTATACGATTTAAATTATGCAAAACTGTCAAAAATGATAAATAATTAACAAAAGTAGTTGCCAACCTAAAAAACAGCGTATATAATTGTGACTGTTTTCGAGCAAATTGTGAAATATTTGTGAACAAACACTTTATATGGGCAAAACAAGCGAAAGCTTGTGACGCAAAACTATAGGGACTTTAAAATGTCAGCCAGTTGCAACTACTTAATATATACACTCGAATTCTAAGCATGGTGTCATATTATATGTCCCATGCTTATTTTATTGTCGAGTTTGATTGTATTGCAATCAGAAAGGTTTATCATGAAAAAAAATAAGAAATTAGTGCGCCAGGTATTATTATTAGCATCTGCATTAGCATTGCTTATGGCCACAACAATCGCTATTATTGGAATCTCTTTCGTTAAGAAAGCATATTATGATTCTTTTACAGAAGAGCTTCATGCATCTGCAGTATTCTTGATGGATGCAATGGACCACGAATGGAACGGTGATTGGTCAGTTGCTTCAAATGGAACAATTCTTAAGGCGAATTTCGCTGTACACGATGATTTTCAAGAGCAGCTTGATAGCTTGCACGAGCAGACTGGAATGGATTTCACAGTCTTCTACGGAGACACACGTTACATCACTTCCCTTGTAAATTCTGAAACAGGCGAACGTATGGAAGGCACAAAGGCTTCAGATACTGTTGTAGAAAAAGTTCTTACAAATGGTGAAGAATATCTTGCAACAAACTTTACTATAGATGGCAGTGATAGCAAATGGTATGCATACTACTTACCTCTTACTAATTCTGATGGTTCAATTGTTGGTATGGTATTTGCTGGTAGGGAAACTGATTCAGTAGAAGCTGCTTTATGGCATGCTCGCTTAATCATCATGGGAGTTTATGTCTTCTTCTTCTTCCTTAACCTTTCAATCGGTCACTGGATGGTAAACAAGTCTACAAGGGCTATTCAGGACATTGTTGATGGTTTAAAGAAATTAGAGGATGGTGAACTTTCATTCTATATAAATGACAAAACATTTGATAGAACTGACGAAATTGGAGTCATTGCCGAAAGCTCTGCAGAACTTCGTGATAAGCTTTCAGATGTTATCCAAACAACACTTAATCTGTCTGACGAGGTTACAAAATCAGGAGAAAGTCTTGCAACTTCTGCTGACACTGCACTCCATGTTGCAGATCAGGTAGCAAACGCTGTAGAGGATATCAGCAAGGGCGCAGTAGCTCAGGCTGAAAACGTTGAAAGCTCATTATCAAATACAACAGAAATGGGTGAAAGCATTGATGATATCACTTCAAGTGTTAGGGAGCTTTCAAAGGCTGCTACAGAAATGCTTGAAGATGCAAACCACACTGTAGATGCAATCAATGAGCTTATGCTTCAGAACGAACAGGTTATGGTTGCTATGACAGAAATTCACACTCAGATTCAGGCTACAAATGACGCTGTTAAGAACATTGCTGATGCTTCAAGCGCTATTACTTCTATCTCAGAGCAGACTAATCTCCTTTCTCTTAACGCTTCTATCGAAGCTGCCAGAGCTGGAGAATACGGTAGAGGATTTGCCGTTGTTGCTTCTGAAATTGGTTCCCTTGCTATCCAATCAAAGGATGCAGCTGTTTCAATTAATGACATTGTAGACAAGCTTGTTGAAGAGTCACAGATGAGTGTTGATACTATTGAAAAGCTTAACGTAGCATTTAACAAGCAAAACGCTCAGCTTAACAGCACTAAGTCAGATATGGACGGCGTTGTTAACAACGTAAACAGCGTAGATATTAGTACAAAGACAATTGCTGATAAGGTTGAACTTCTTAACAACCTTAAGGCAAGCTTCAACGATATTATTTCAGAGCTCTCTGCTATTTCTCAGCAGAATGCAGCATCTTCTCAGGAGACTACTGCTTCTATGGAAGAGCTCAACACAACATTCGCTATGATCAACGAAGCTGCCGCCGAACTCAAGGACCTTGCCGTAAGCCTCAACGACAAGATGAACTACTTCAGTATCGAAAGTACTGTAACAGAGTAAAATAAAAAAGAACCAGTAAATTAAAAAGAACCAGTTACACTCTCAAGCCTATGTATTACTCCGTCGAACATGGAAAGTTCTCCTTGAGTAACACATAGAGCTTGATAGTTACTGGTTCTTTTTGTATTTATGCTATTCTGCTTTCTCTACGAAATAGAGGCGTGCTCCGAAGTCTGGGAAGTAGCGAACTTCTTCGTTGTAGCCGGTACCTACGAAGCTCTGCATTAGCTTAACTCCGTTGGAATTAAGTGCATCTCCATAAGCCACGTAATCTTCTATTTCACCAGGCATCTTAACAAACTTCGCAACAAGATTATGTACAAGTGAATCCTGCTTAATATGGATTGGAGAAACTGTATTTACCAAATCACCAAATCCCTTTACGTTATATTCAAGCTTGCGTCCAAAGAAGTGGTACTTTGTCTGTGGATCAAGGCCCGCCATCTCAAGCTTCAAGTACTGGTCTCCTGCTACGATTTCACGCTGCATAAGCATTGAAACAGATGTAGATTTATCCTTATCAACGATGCTCCACTGATAAATGTTGTCCGCTCTGTGGCGATAGAAATCGCCAAACTGCAATGTCTTACGATACTGCTTGTAAAGCTCGATTTGTGCCTTAACAGCTGCAATATCTTCTGATTTCATATCGTTAAGATTGAGCTCATATCCAAGCACACCAAAGCTTGCTACAGCAAAGCGTGATTCAAGTGGTGTAACACGAAGTGTCTGATGGTTTGGACATGCAGAAACATGTGCTGTATATGTAGATTGTGGATAGCCGTATGAATATCCATCCTGAATAGCAAGTCTGCTAACAGCATCTGTATTATCACTTGCCCAAATCTGTGGATAATAGCAAAGCACACCAAGGTCAAATCTGTTACCGCCAGATGCACAACCTTCCATCAGAATCTCTGGGAAGCGCTCAGCCAATGTCTTTAACAGTCTGTAGAAGCCAAGAACATATCTATGGCTAACCTCAAGCTGCTTATCAGCTGGGAGATACTTTGAATAGTAATCTGAGAAGTTCCTATTCATATCCCATTTGATGTAAGCAAGGCCAGGTGTAGAGAATATCTCACTCATTCTCTCAATCATGTAATCAACAACCTCTGGATTGCAAAGGTCAAGTAATCGCTGAAAACGTCCCTCTGAATGATCCATGTTTGGAATATCGATAGCCCAATCTGGATGCTTTCTGTAAAGCTCACTATCAACGTTAATCATCTCTGGCTCAACCCAAAGACCAAACATAAGACCAAGGTCATTTACCTTCTTAGAAAGACCCTCTAAGCCACCTGGAAGCTTCTTTTTATTAACAATATCCCAATCGCCAAGGGCTCTATGGTCATCATTTCTATCTCCGAACCAGCCATCATCCATAACGAACAATTCTACGCCGGCATTTTTAGCTGTCTTTGCAAGCTTAAGAAGTGAACTCTCAGTGAAATCAAAGTAAGAAGCCTCCCAGCTATTAATAAGAACTGGACGTTCCTTCTTCTTCCATGGGCCACGTGTAATATGCTCACGAACGAAATCATGCATATTAAGGCTCATCTGTCTGAAACCAGCAGCTGAATATGTAAGAACAGCCTCTGGTGCTTCAAACTCCTCTCCTGCTGCTAAATCCCATGCAAAGTTCTGAGGATTGATTCCATATACAACTCTTGTCTTCTTAAATGAAGAAACCTCTGTAGCTGAATAATGATTGCCAGAGTAAAGTAAATTGAATCCCCATACATCACCAGATTCCTCACATGAATCTGGCTCAGAAATCATAAATAAAGGATTGCATCTATTTGAGCTAGTGCCTGTAAATGATGCATTAACAAACTTACCTGCTGGAAGAATCACATCACTCTTATTCATCTCACGTGTCCAGCCACCGTGGAATGAAGTAATCTTCATACCAGGATGATCGTAATCCATAAGCATAGAAAGCATACGTGTAAGGCGAACGCTTTCATCTGAAGTATTAATAAACTTGGCAGAGCGAGTAATTACATCGCACTCTTCAAACACTGAATATGAAAGAATCAAAGTGAATCCGTGATTCTTATCCTTCATGGTTACGTTGAGAGTTTCTACCTTGCCTGATTCGTCGTATGAGCTTGGCAAAGTCTTGAACTCAGGCTTTCCTGAAATAACCTCATATGAATCATAAACGAAGTCCAATGATGTGCTTCCGTCAGCACAAACTACTTCTAGCATAGGCTCTCTTAAATCACCCTTACCAATTGCAGAAAGCTCAAGTCTAACATCCTCTAATGTTAAATCCTGGTGTGCATCATCGTATGTAATAGTATTTCCTGGAGCAAATGCACGCTTTTCTTTAAGCACAGATGGCTCATCGCAATTGATGAGCCTTCCGTAATACATATGTTCCAGCTGACCTGTTTCCATTACGCGAAATGCGTATGTTGTTGACTTGGTATTTAAGAAAAATACCTTTCCATCAGCTTTAATCATCTAAAAACCTCCAACTCTTGTAAAAATTACAAGATTAATCTTAACATATTATTTATTTACGAGCTTTTAATTCATCTGAAATCTCAGCAAGCTTTTCATCAGTCAAAATATATTTTGATCTAAAGAACAAGAATGCGATAACAAGAACGATTGTTGGTCCAACTGTCATAATCATTCTAAGTCCGATTACTGAATTTGCATCAATAGACTCAAGAAGTCCACTGTTTGCAACCTTTTCCTGAAGACCAGCCACATCAAGAGTTGCTGCACTATCCTTCTGGATGTTGAAAATAGCAAGACAAACTGATGCAACAAGAGCTGCAATACCAGATGCAAGCTTAACTACGAATGTCTGCATAGAGAAAATAACTGATTCGTCTCTACGATAGTTCTTGAGCTCACCGTAATCTACTGTGTTTGCCAGGAATACAGTAACTACAACGTTAAGGATTCCTGCACCAGACATGATAAGGAAGCCTGGTAAGAAGAAAATAAATACATTTGTTACACCGCTAAGTGCCATTACAAGAAGAACGATGTATCCTACTATTTCTGCTGCTACGCAAATATAGAAAATACGAAGTGTTGTAAAGGCTTTTCTAAGAAGAGGGAATAAAATCATCATTGCAAGAATCTGCATACCACCTGCAAATGTGTTGAACAATGTGTAATTACCCTGCCAGTTGCTTCCTGCTAAATCATACTTGAAGAAGTAAATCAAAAGGTTTGATGTAATGTAAAGTGCTGTATTTACAAGAACGATTGTTATAACAATTGTCATTGCCTGATCATTCTGGATAAGAGCCTTGAACATCTGACCAATTGATGCTGTCTGCATATCTACTGTAGACTTTTCTTTAATGCATGCACATGTGATGCCAATAAAGAGAATGAATAATGCACCGATGATAATTGAGAAGTACTTGAAGCCAAGACGCTCAACTTCCATTGTAGAAGTCATATCAATTGTTACGTTGCTAAGATCAACCTCTCCGTCCATATACTTTGCAAATGCATCACTTGGAACGTAAAGTGCAATAGCTACCTTACCTGAATCTACGCTATCCATAGCTACGTTAATATCACAATCATCTCCCTCTACATAAGTAGTGTCACCATATGTAAAGCTATAATTTGTGTTATCACCATTTAAAGATACAACGCCATTGTAACCGTTTTCTTCATCTACAATACCGTCAAAAACCTTCTGGATACCTGTTACATTAAGTACAATATCATTTCCAATAACAGTTCCTGTGTTTGATGTAGCATTTCCATCTGCATCACGCTCAACAACATAAAGACAGAACTCTGTGTTGCTAGAATCAAATGTCTTTGTGATATTGTCTGTGCTATTAGCAGCTGCCTTAGAACCAAGTGCTGCAACAGCCATAACAGTAACAATTGTAACAAGTGCAGAACCAACACCAGCGCATGAACGAGCAAGTGCTGATAAGCCCTCACGCTCCTTACCGCTATCTGTAAAAGCTGGAACCATTGACCAGTATGGAATATCCATCATTGTGTATGTAACGCCCCACATGATGTATGTAACAGCTGCGTAAGCAACAAGCCCCTTAGCTGTAGCTGTTGGTGGTGCCGAAAACATTAAAATCAAAAGAACTGTGTTTGTAATAGTTCCAATTAAAAGCCAAGGACGGAACTTTCCCCAACGAGTCTTTGTCTTTGCAACAATTACACCCATGATTGGATCATTGAATGCATCGAATACACGGGCAACCAAAAGGATAATACCCATCGCAATTGCATTGACACCCATGATGTCCTGGAAATAGTAAAGTACGTATGAAGCTGAAAGCATGTAAACCATGTCTTTTCCAACAGCTCCTATACCATAGGCAAATTTTTCAACTCCCGATAAACTTCTTTTTTCTGCCATTATACTCTCCTCCTAATTAGTTCTTATTCTTAAGCCCCATGGCAAGCTCAACAACCTTATACGCACCATCGTAAACCCCAACAGTCTTATTAACTTTGATGCTCTCACACATATCTGTAAGAAGTCTGTCGTCCTGCATAAATAAATCTATCATCTGAAGTGTATGAGGAATATCTCTACACTCAAGTGTTCCATCACCCATTTCTGCTGAATGGATAGCGCCCCACATTTCGTGCTTTCCAACACGCTTGATGAAAAGCTTTGGCACTGGATAGAATGCAAGCTCTGATGGCTTTGTAACAAGTACATCGCAGCTTCTCATAAGTAAGTTTGTGCAGTAAACTGCTTCAAAAATGTTTTCGTGATAGAATCCGTGGATTCCTTCAACATCACCTGTCAAAGCTTCCTCAGCAAACTTAGTTGTAGCATCAAACTCATTGAAGTGCTCTGTAACAACTTCTTTCATCTGAGGGATTTCTGCCATCAAATCATCCCATACATTCTTGTAATCGCCAACATTTACATATAATGCTGCACGATTTGATTTAATCTCAGGCAATAAATACTTGATGATTGCAGCAAAGATTTCTTTCTGTGCACCAGCGCCACCGATTGTAAGAAGGAAACGCATTGGCTTGCCATTCTTCTTTCTATCAAGACGAGCCTGGCAATCTACCTCGATATTAGAAACAAGCTCATGATCAATGTAGTGACCTGTGTATACTAAAGAATCATTTGGCATTGGCTTGCAAACTGTATCTCCCGCCATACCATTGCAGATTCTGTATCCCATATATGCATTCTTACACTGAATAGCATGAACTGCTCCTTCAGCAAAATGAAGGGCCATTGGCCAGTTGTCTGGAATAGCATTTACAACATACTTCATTCCTGCATGTACAGCAGCCTGAGCTGGCCATGCATGTGTACCAATTACAGGGATTTCCTTTGGAACATTCTTGTAAACTGTAGCCATAAGCTCGGCATTCTTCTGGTCTGAAGAGTTGTAAGAAAGCTTTCTAAACCACTCATAGTTTGCTGGCTCCCAAATAAACTTGTTGAAAAGCTTGTTCTTTGAAAGTCTTGAACCAAGTGAATACAAATCATTCTGAGCGCTGATAACCTTTGTGCAGGTAGTCTGTGGATAGCCATTTAAATCCATCCAATATGGTATGTAGCCCATAGACTTTGCAGCTGATGCCATAGCCATGGAAATACGATAATGACCAAATCCCATACGGATATTTCCAACGATAACACCCTTTTCAGTATCAAAGGATTCCTTAGATTCGCCGTCCTTTAAGAGAACGTCATATACACCAAGAGAGTCACCAATGTGATCATTCTTCGCAATTACGATATTGTAATCTACATTTGAATCATCACCATATTTCTTGATGTTCTTTTCCTTTGTTTTACATGCTTTTTTGTAATCCTTATCTGAGATTACGTTTCCAAAAATTACTTTACTTTTGTCTTCCATCTTTTTACCCCTTAATTAATTAAACATTCTGCAGATATACCGATTTCCACTGGCTCCAATCCATCACATGAGATTGTAAGCTTTCCGTCTCCATCTTCACCTATAGATTTTATATATACTCCTGTGGAACCACCCATTGGGGATACCACCTTTGGTCCTATTATTTCGAAAGGCCCCTCAACCTCGAAGGAAATTGGCTGACCAAAGAAATACAGCTGATTGTCATTTTGATCAGCTATTGTGATGCGAACCTCTGCCACATCATATGTGTGTAGCTCTGTTAAAAGTGTGTGGCTGATTTTGGCATTAATATGAGCTTTTGTAACAGCCGCCTTTTTAACAGTCTTTACTACCTGACCGTCCTTGATAGCTTCGAATTTGTATTCTCTAGATTCACCGCCCCAGTCACCAATAAACTTGTTGTAAATTGGAACCGCCTTGCTTGGACTCACATGATGGAAAACAACCAATCTAAAGGCTGTCCATGCAAGCGATGGTGTAATTTTGAAACCACCAAGTGTAACATCATTTAAAGCCTTCTTAATGAGCTTTGCCTGGCCCTTTGTGAATTCTCCATCCTGCTCTACAGCATCACCAACAAAGTCATCAATGAGAATTGGACCATGCTTGAGATTCTCATATTTGCTATCTGATGGGAAGTATTCCTTAATAAGCACATCATTCTTATACATCTTTACAGAATCTGCATTTGTAATGATGTATGACTTTCCTCTATTGCAGGCTGGATGCTCACCAATATCAAAGCTTGTAGTGATATCCAATACTGTCTCTATATCAGAAAAAGCTGAGTACACTGAAGCCGCAAGCTTTGGATTTCTGAACATATCCATTACCCCGTGATAACAGATTCTATCACCAGAGCCGAAGTCCTTATGTGTGTTGTAGTCAAACATGCACCATCCAAATGAACCTGCAATATCAGGCTCCCCTGCAATTGCATCAAGGACATTTGCATGTCTAATTGCATGCTCCTGTCTGTGTTCCTCAGCATCGAAAGTCTTTGTTGGGTACATATGACCATTGTACTCACTAACCAAATAAGGCTTTTCATCATTTGAAGTGATATCTGATTTCTTTGAGCAACCCTTATTAGCGCCTGAATGAACGAAATCATTGTATGTGTAGACATCTTCTAGCAACGAGCTCTTTGCATGGGCTCTAACGCCGCCTGTAGGGCGTGTAGGGTCATATTCGTGTGCAACCTCGTTTGTTCTAGTATAAAACTCGTCGTCATCCTGTGATTCGTTTATACGAACTCCCCAAAGGATGATTGAAGGATGATGACGATACTGAAGAACCATGTCCTTTGTATTTTCTACAGCGATGTTCTTCCAATCAGCATCACCTATATGCTGCCATCCAGGAATCTCTGTAAATACAAGCAATCCTAATTTGTCACATTCATCAATGAAATAATGTGACTGAGGATAATGTGAAGTACGAACTGCATTAAGCGCCAACTCTTCTTTTAGAATTTTGGCATCCAAACGCTGCATAGACTCTGGCATTGCATATCCAACATAAGGATATGACTGATGTCTGTTTAATCCTCTAAGCTTTAGCTTTCTACCATTTAAGTAATAGCCATTCTTTCTGAATTCTGAGCTTCTGAAACCGATAGTTTCAACATGCTCGTCTACAACATTGTCATCAATAACAAGCTGTGTCTTAATCTGATACAGATGTGGGCTTTCAACATCCCAAAGCTTAACAGTGGTAGGTGCTGTGGTAAGATTCAGTAGATATCCATCCTCCACCTTTTCAAGGCCACCAACAGGCTGAGATATCAACAAATCCTCGTCTAAATACTGCTTAATAAAAACATGCTCATCAACAGCAAGCTCATAAATGTTTTCAGAAAGGATACATTCAGTTTTAATAATACCCTGAACCTTCATCATTTTGATTTGCTTTGGAGTTCTCTTGCTTGTAGAAACTCGCTCAAGCAATGAAGGCTGAACAAACAGGCTCTTAAAATGGGTTTGTTCTTTAACTTCGAAATAAACATCTCTATAGATACCACCATAAGTCATATAGTCAACTACATAACCAAATGGAGGCTGGTTAAGACTTTCTCTGGAATCAACCTTTACAGTGATAAGGTTCTCTTCACCATAATTAAGAACATCTGATACATCGATTGAAAATGCTGTATAGCCGCACTCATGATGCTTCATATGACGACCATTAATATAGACATCACAGCAGTGTCCAACTGCTTCAAATGTAAGAATAAGAAGTTTGTCAGCCCACTGCGCAGGAGCAAAAATACTCTTTTGGTAAGCTGAAACCATCTGGTAGATACCCTCATCAAAATATGAAAAAGGTGTCTCTTTGACAGTGTGAGGAATATTGATAAGTGTGCTTTCCTTCATAGGCTGACTTATCATTTCCTCTTCAAATTTTTCATTAAATCTCCACTTTCTGTCTAAATATACTCTTTGTGCCATTTATCATTTTCCCTTTACAATTATACCGTCTACCATTACATCCACAACTTCCGCCAAAGCTGTAGGATAATCTTTAGAACTTCCCTGAAGGAAATCTCCCATTAAAAGCTGTTCAACACAAGCTTCATACATAAGCTTGAAGATATTTAGGTCAATCTCTCTGATTTCGCCTTCAGCTATACCGCCCTTTAAAAGATCGAGTGTCTTGTCCCAGCCGCTATCCAATCTCTCCTGCATAATCTCGTATGCCTTAGGATACTTTGTAGCCAACTGATGCATCGCTGTATATTCAAAGCCATAGTAAGACTCAGGTAAAACAGACAAAATACTACGAATCTTCTCTATTCTAGTAAGACTATTATCGTAATAAATCTTATCCTCTGATTCTTTAATAAGGTCAAATGCAAAATTCATCATCTCACACATAAGCTCGTTCTTATCTGTAAAGATGGTATAAATGGTTTTCTTGCTCATTTTCATCTCAGAAGCAATATCATCCATTGTAAATTTCGGACCTTTTTCTCTGAAAACCTTTAAGGCTCCTTCTAATATGCGCTCGTTCATACTAAACTCCCAAAAACTATAATTTATATATTCAGTTTCCTATAGCTAAATTATACTAAAGTCTGGAAACTATCTCAATACAATTCCGTTTATACAATTTTCACAATATCTTCAAATTATTTTTGTTGACAAATGACAAATATGGGTTTAATATATCAGCTGTAACAAAGATAAAGAGAGATTTTAGGAGGTAATTAGAATGTTCGAAGAAGTATCATTCCAAATGTACAGCGTGTATGCTGATTACGAAAAGTATTGTGCAAGAAAGAAAAAGGAAGGCGTTGAACCAGTTTCATTTTTCAAGTACGCCTTTGGACAGTTCGACTAAGAACTGTTTTCACTACAAAAATAACAGGGACTCCCAATCGGGAGTCCCTTTCTTATTGTCTCCCCAATTCCCATGCCCCTCTCACATCTTCCGGCATTTTGCACCCCGCCACCAAAAAACTACGCCAGCCCCGGCCCCTAAGAAGGTACCTGCCACCGAAATCCCTGCACGATTTTGCGAAGATTATAGATTTTCTTAGTGGGCAAAGGGAGCTTTTAGCAGGTGTCCTTTCATTGGTTTTGCAATGCGAAGCCAATGTATGTAGAGGACAGACACCTTTAGGCTTATTATTATCTCCACACAAATTTAGGATAATTGCGCTCATACTCCGTTTGCCAAGAAAATTTAGAAAGGGGATTTTGGATGTTTATGCGCCGCCCTTTAACTCAGTCCATTTCGTTGTCGGGCTCTCGGCGCCGTCCATGGCGCCTCGCGCATAATCATCTCAAAATACCCCTTTCTAATTTTCTAGGCTCACTACAAATGTCGCCGCAATTATTCCTAAGTTTGTTGTGGAGATAAATTCTAAAAATAGAGAGTGTCTGCCTAGCTACATACATAGGCGTTAGCAGTGCAAAGAATTGAAAGAACACCTGCATATAAAGAAAGCGACACTGCCCACTTAGAAAATCATAATCTGAATGCAATGTGCAGGGATTTGGTGGCAGGGACTGCCTTAGGGGCTGGGGCTGACAGTAAATATAATATAGCGGGGTGCAAAAATGCCCCTGGAGTTACCAGAGGCATGGGAATTTGAGTTTATTTTGACTGGAAGTACTTGTCGATGGCAGCTGCGGCTGTTTTGCCGGCTCCCATGGCAAGGATTACGGTTGCGGCACCAGTTACGGCATCACCACCAGCGTAAACGCCAGTCTTTGTGGTTGCGCCATCTTCTGTTGCGATTAAGCAGCCTTTCTTGTTTGTCTCAAGTCCAGCTGTTGTGCTAGAGATAAGTGGGTTTGGTGAAGTACCAAGTGACATGATAACTGTATCGCACTCGATTTCGTACTCGCTGCCAGGGATTTCTACTGGTCTACGACGACCTGAAGCGTCTGGCTCACCAAGTTCCATCTTGATAATCTTGCATCCACGAACTGCGCCTTCCTCGTTAACAAGGATTTCTACAGGATTCTGAAGAAGATCAAAGATTACGCCTTCTTCCTTTGCGTGATGTACTTCTTCTGCTCTTGCTGGAAGCTCTGCTTCGCTACGACGGTATACAACGTGTACCTCAGCTCCAAGACGAAGTGCTGTACGAGCTGCATCCATAGCTACGTTACCACCACCAACAACAACTACTTTCTTACCACGGGCGATTGGTGTGTCGTATCCTTCCTTGAATGCCTTCATAAGATTGTTTCTTGTAAGGAATTCGTTAGCAGAGAATACTCCGTTTGCCTGTTCGCCAGGAATATGCATAAACATTGGAAGACCTGCGCCTGAGCCGATAAATACAGCTTCAAAGCCTTCCTTTTCAATAAGCTCATCAATTGTAATAGAACGACCAATGATAACGTTCTTTTCGAATTTAACGCCGAGAGCCTTTACGTTCTCAACCTCAGCCTTGACAACCTTGTCCTTTGGAAGACGGAACTCAGGAATACCGTATACTAATACACCACCCATTTCGTGAAGTGCTTCAAATACAGTAACATCGTATCCAGCCTTTGCAAGATCACCAGCAGCTGTAAGACCTGAAGGGCCTGAACCAATAACTGCAACCTTGTGACCATTTGGAGTAGATGTGTTCTTTGGCTTGATGCCGTTTTCTCTAGCCCAGTCAGCAACAAAACGCTCAAGCTTACCGATTGCAACGGCTTCACCCTTGATTCCGCGAACACACTGACCTTCGCACTGTGATTCCTGAGGACATACACGACCGCAAACTGCAGGAAGTGCTGAAGACTCAGAAATGATTTCGTATGCTCTCTCAAAGTTACGATTCTTAACCTGCTCGATAAATGCAGGAATATTGATAGATACAGGACATCCGCCTACGCATTTAGGATTCTTGCAGTTTAAGCAACGGCTTGCTTCTGCAACGGCCTCTTCCTCTGTATATCCAAGACATACCTCATCAAAGTTTGTAGCACGAACCTTTGGATCCTGCTCAGAAATAGGTACTCTAACCATCATATCTGCCATTATTTGTCACCTCCGCAATTTCCACATCCACCGTGATGAGTGTCACCTTCCTGAAGTTTAAGAAGAGCTCTTCCTTCTTCAGTCTTGTACTGCTTAGCACGAGCCATAGCCTGATCAAAGTCAACTAAGTGACCATCAAACTCAGGACCGTCTACACAAGCGAATTTAACTTCATCACCAACTACAAGTCGACAAGCACCACACATACCTGTACCATCAACCATGATTGGGTTCATAGATACAACTGTAGGGATGCCAAGCTCTTTTGTAAGGAGGCAAACAAATTTCATCATAATCATAGGACCGATTGCAACGCAGTGGTCGAAGCTCTTTCCTTCATCGATAAGAGCCTGAAGCTGCTGACAGCCATTGCCGTGGAATCCATAGCTTCCATCATCTGTAGCAAGATAAAGCTCTGTAGCTACTGCTCTCATCTCATCCTCATAGAAAAGGATATCCTTTGTACGAGCACCGATAATAACTGTTGAATCAACACCGTGCTCCTTGAGCCATTTAACCTGTGGATAAACTGGTGCAGTTCCAACACCACCTGCGATGAATACGATTTTCTTTTTCTTTGTCTCTTCAAGGTTTGCCTCGATGCAAAGCTCTGAAGGCTGACCTAAAGGACCAACGAAATCATCAAATGCATCTCCTTCGTTAAGTAAAGCCATACGCTCAGTTGAAGCACCAACTGTCTGGAATACAATAGTAACTGTGCCTTCGTTTCTATCGTAATCACATATAGTAAGAGGAATTCTTTCTCCTTCTTCATCAATTTTTACAATGATAAACTGACCTGGTAGACATCCTGATGCAACTCTAGGGGCTTTTACTACCATAAGGTAAATCTTATCTGAAAGCATTTCCTTCTTTAAGATTTGATACATAAAATAGACTCCTTCCCTTTTCACATTTCTATATAATGTATATCATTTCTTTAGCTTTGTAAAGTGCTAAAGCAAATTTGTGCTTATAAAAGTTTAAATATTTAAAATTATTATTAAGCAAAAGATTACCCCACACATCATAGATAATTGCCTTTATTATGAATGTTGTGTGGGGTTACATTTGATGTAACTTTATTTAACTAAAATAAACCAATTCATCTTCTGGCTTTTCTGTAGGCTCTACCGATACTGGATAGAGAACAGGGCCTTTTCCTTTGTATTCTTTTGCGAATTCTACTTTGATTGTAGCCGTAATATCAATCCAGCTTCTGTGACCTAAAGTAGATGCCTTATCCCACTTACACTTCATGCCAAGGAACTGAATATCCTCAACACAGCATGTCATTGCAAATCTTCCTGGAATAAATACATCTCTTCTAAGCTTTCCATCATTTGGATTGTAGACTAAACCAGTGAAGTGGACTGTCTTGCCATCGTATTTCTTTGGCGAATCCATACAATCCATAAACCACAAAGCATAATCTGCATCAGAAATCTCGATTACATCTGCATTTAAATCAAATGGCAGCTCCTCTGGTGTATCATCAATTGATCCATCTGCACGCTCATAAACGATTTGTGCTGGTCTGTTCATTGATTTAATCTGACCACGGAACTTTGATTTTGGTGTGGCATCAGTACATCTGTTGAAGATAACTACCTCTGCCTTAAAGAGCTGCTCCATCATCATGGTACGCATGTTATTAAGGTAGTTTTCAAATGTAGTAGCATCAACTGTAGCCAGTGACTGCGCTGGTACCCATCCTTCTGGTAGTGGCTCATCATAAATGTGATCCACGCCCCATGTACCGTTGTACTCAAGGAAAACTACATCTGGATCATATTCCTTTGAAATCTTTGTAAGATTTTCAAGATTGAACTCATCCTCTGATTCGATTGTAGCAACCTTTGCATTGATTGTCTTAAGCTTTTCGATGTCATATTCAACATCTCCATCCTCACAAGACAAAATGAGGATTTTATCGTCTCCACCTTGAGTGAAGTCATTTTCAAACAATGTCTCCTGGATAAGGGTAGTTTTTCCACTATCCATAAATCCAGTAAAGACATAAACTGGTATATCTTTTGCCATATTAACCTCTATTAATTAAATCTAACGAACTACTGATTAAAGACCGAAAAGCTCCTCAACCTTGTGCTCATCAATATCTGCACCGATAACAACAAGACGTCCTGTGTAGTCTGGATCGCCAGCTCTAAGCTCGTATTCACCGTCAACGAAGTCGAAGTAAATCCAACCGCCGTTAACATCCTCAACCATACCCTTTGAACGGATGATTGTACCGTAGTCTGTTGTGTCAGCAAATGCCTTCATAGCCTTTTCGATTGTAGACTTTTCGAACTTGTGAGGAGTCTCAATTCCCCATGTATTGAATACTTCATCAGCATGGTGATGATGTTCATGATCGTGGCAACCGCATGTGCAGTTCTCATCATGCTCATGATGATGGTGATGCTCATGCTCTTCGTGATCATGGTCATGATCGTGATGATGCTCGTGCTCCTCGTGGTCATGGTCGTGGTCGTGATGATGCTCATGCTCTTCATGATCATGGTCGTGGTCGTGATCGTGATGATGCTCGTGCTCATGCTCTTCCTCTTCATGCTCGTGAGCTTCCTCTGCAAGATGCTTCATCTCTGAAGCAAGGTTGTCCTGTCCTTCCATAACTGAAAGAAGCTTTTCTCCTGAGATTTCATCCCATGGAGTTGTAATAATAGCAGCCTTTGGATTAAGCTTCTGAATCTGCTTTACACAGAACTCAAGCTGATCTTCTGTAGCTGTCTGTGAACGTGAAAGTACAACTGTTGTGGCGAACTCGATCTGGTTGTTGAAGAACTCACCAAAAGCCTTCATCTGCTTTGAAGCCTTGAGTGCATTAACAACTGTAACAAGACCTGTAAGCTTAACATCTGCTGTATCCTCAAGCTTGATAACAGATGTCATAACATCTGAAAGCTTACCTACGCCTGATGGCTCGATAAGGATTCTGTCTGGAGAGAACTTCTCAAGAACCTCGTGTAAGTTCTTATCAAAGTCACCAACCAGTGAACAGCAAATACATCCAGAGTTCATCTCTGAAATAGTGATACCAGCATCCTTAAGGAAGCCGCCATCGATACCTACCTCACCAAACTCATTTTCAATAAGAACTACTTTCTCACCCTTGTATGCTTCTTCAAGCATTTTCTTGATGTAAGTAGTCTTTCCTGCACCTAAAAATCCTGAAATTATATCAATCTTTGTCATATTAAAAACCTCTCTTTTCCAAAGAATATATTATAAACCCACTAACGAAATATGATAGCACAGAATTGTGAAAAGTTCTATAGTTATCATTGTATTAATTGTGTACAATTATTTATATATTCTTTGGAAAATGGATACAAAAAAAGGTTGCCTATTACTAGGCAACCTAAAGTATCTAGTTCATTTCATCAAGAGCGACTCTTTCGATATGCATCGCTAAGTACCCGATTTCCGCCTGGTGAATTTCTTTTCCCAAGCTCTTTCCTAGCTCTTTACATATCTTCTGAGACATCTTAAATGAATTAGCAGCAGAGGCGTTGATATAATCGTTCATATCAAGTTTAATCACCTCGCCATTCATAGTTCGGGCAATCATGTATCTTATATGATTCAACAACCTATTATAGGACAATGAAGTTGTGTCTATCTTTTTTCCCGTTTCCTTCTCTACCATGGTGACACATTCTCGGACAGCCTCAGCCATTTGCATAGCAGACGAAACTGCCTGATCCATAATAGATGAATGTATATGCAAAGCTATATATCCGATTTCGTCGTCGGTAAGCTCTACGTCAAGACGCTCCTTCAAAAGACCTTTAGCGTTTTCTGCCACTTTATATTCAGCGTGGAACAAAACTCTAATGTCGTCCGTTAAGGGGTTTCTAAGTTGCTCATTGTTTTTGCTACGTTTAACGGCAAATTCAATGTGGTCAGCCAAAGGCAACATAACGTCTCTGTCGATTGTCTTAAATGCTGCCTCCGCTCTGTCCAGAATCTCATTTGCGATTTCAAGATATACAGGGTCAATACTAGTTGCTAATTCCTTTTTTCCACCACGTTCGGTAGATTCTTTTAAGGAATAAACCTTATGTTCTTCTGATACTTCTATCGTTTCACTAACATGCTTGCCGAAGCCAATTCCCTTGCCCATAATAAGGTACTCTTGGGTCGTATTATCCAAGATGCCAATCAGCGCATTGTGATTTAGAACTTTTTCAACTCTATACATCTGATCTCCTAAATACATTTACTCATAAAAGTCTACTGCGAGTAAATCCTCTCCTGCTTTAATTGAACCATCGCCGATACGACGAAGCTTCTGATTACTCTTAAGCTCTGTGCAAAGAACTGGAGTAGCGATTGAAGGTGCATTCTTTGAGATGAAATCTAAATCAGCTTCCATCAATACATCACCCTTCTTAACCTGCTGTCCAGCCTTAACAAGTACGTTAAAGCCTTCGCCCTTAAGCTTAACTGTATCAATACCAAAGTGAAGTAGCATAGCTACATCATCATCTGTCTTGAATCCGATTGCGTGATTTGTATCGAATACGAATACAACTGTACCATCAGCTGGAGCGTAAACCTTTCCATCTGCTGGTGTGATAACAGCGCCATCACCCATCATCTTCTGCGCAAAAACCTCATCTGGAGTCTCTGATAAATCAGCTGCTGTACCAGTAAGTGGACTGCCAAGAACTACTGTCTTAACAAGCTTTCCTGTTGGCTCAGCTGTCTCTTCTGCCTTAGCCTCTTCAGCTACTGCCTCGTTAGCCCCATTATATTCTTCATTTGGAGCAGTCTCAAGATAATCTTCAAGATTTGACTTGATAACTGTAACGTGTGGTCCATAAATAATCTGAACGCCGTTACCCTTGTGAACTACACCTGAAGCACCTGTGCTCTTAAGTAAAGCATCGTTTACAAGCTCTGGCTTGAAAACTGTACAACGAAGTCTTGTAGCGCAGCAGTCAACATCAGAGATGTTCTTCTTGCCGCCGAGACCATTTGTGATCTTTGCAGAAGTCTCGTCAGAAACTGACTCTTTCTTTGCATTGTAATCACTACGTCTGTAAAGCTTAACTTCCTCTTCTGCGTCTCTACCTGGTGTCTTAAGATCAAACTTCTTAATAAGGAAGCTAAATAAGAAATAATATACTACAAAATAACCTACTCCGACAATAGGTACCCAAATCCAGCTTGTTCTAGCATTGCCTGGAAGAATACCGAAAAGTGTTAAGTCGATAAGACCACCTGAGAATGTCATACCAACACCAACACCGCACATATGCATAAGCATGTATGCTGCACCTGCAAATACACAGTGGATACCGTAAAGAGCTGGAGCTACGAATAAGAATGTAAACTCGATTGGCTCAGTGATACCTGTAAGCATAGATGTAAGTGCTGCTGAAAGAAGAAGTCCACCAACTTCCTTTCTCTTCTCTGGAAGAGCTGTACGATACATAGCAAGAGCTGCTCCAGGAAGACCAAAAATCATAAGTGGGAACTTTCCTGACATAAATCTTGTTGCAGATACTGCGAAGTGATCAACTGTAGGATCAGCAAGCTGCGCAAAGAAGATGTTCTGTGCACCTTCAATTACCTGTCCACCAACTTCTAATGTTCCACCAACAGCTGTCTGCCAGAATGGAAGGTAGAATACATGGTGAAGACCAAATGGGATGAGAAGTCTCTCCATGAGACCGTATACCCATGTTCCAAAATAACCTGAATCAAGAACAACAGCGCCTACTGCGTAGATACCCTGCTGTACGAATGGCCATACGAAGAACATTACGATACCAACTAATGTGTATACCAAACCTGAAACGATAGGTACGAATCTTGTACCACCGAAGAATGATAATACCTGTGGAAGCTGAATCTTGTAGTACTTGTTGTGAAGTGAAGCAACACCAAGTCCTACGATCATACCACCGAATACACCCATCTGTAATGAAGTGATACCACAAACTGAAGTTGTTGCACCCTCAAGAAGTGCCTCTGGGCCACCGTGAATTGTAATCATAGCGCCGATTGAAGCATGCATGATAAGGAATGCAATTGCTGCTGCTAAAGCTGCTACTTCCTTCTCCTTCTTTGCCATACCGATTGCAACACCGATAGCAAAGATGATTGGTAAGTTAGCAAATACGATATTACCTGCATCAGACATAACTGTAAGAATAGCGTTTCCAACTGTTCCAGGGCCTAATGCCTTTGTAAGGTGGTAAGTCTCAAGCATTGTCTCGTTTGTGAATGAACCACCGATTCCAAGTAACAAACCTGCTACTGGAAGGATTGCGATTGGCAACATGAATGATCTACCAACACGCTGCAATACTGCAAAAATTTTGTCTTTCATTTAAAGTACTCCTTTTCACTATACATTTTCCCGTATCTATGTGAATGAGCCTTTTAATGAATCTCAAATTACCAATTTGGCAACATTTGAGGATTTATGGGCATAGAAAAAGGCACGAACCCACATAAATACAATAAGTTTATGCATAGTTCGTGCCTTGATTGGTTACAAGTTACACACTACAAGACAGTAAGATAGCATGCAATTGATTCGCTGTCAATAGTTTCGTAAAAGTTTCGTAAACGTTTAAGTTATTATTTTTTCGACCATTATTTAGTTTGTGTTGAAAGATTTTACTTAACTTTATAAAATCAGTGTATGGAATATACAAGTTTATCTGATTATCTAAAGGAAAAATACAATACAAAGGTCTACAAGCTGTCACTTTCATCTGGCTGCTCCTGCCCTAACAGAGACGGAAAATTAAGCACCGGTGGATGTATCTTCTGTTCCGAAGGAGGCTCTGGTGATTTTGCCAGCTCCTATAATACAGACATAGAGCAACAGATTATCCAAGCCAAATCCAGGGTAGATCAAAAAATATCAAATAAAATCCCAGAATCAGAGCGAAAATATATAGCTTATTTTCAATCCTTCACTAATACTTATGGTGATGAAAAACGCTTAATGAAGCTTTTTGAAGAAACAATCAGCTTTCAATATATCGTTGGCATATCTATTGGAACTCGTCCCGACTGTCTTTCTGATGAAATGATAGCCTTTTTAGGTAAGCTGAATCAGAAAAAGGAAGTTTGGGTAGAGCTTGGACTGCAAACAATCCATGAAGAAACAGCCCGCTTCATTAACAGAGGCTATGAATTGAGTGTATTTGAAGATGCATACAAACGACTTACTGATGCAGGGCTTAAAGTTGTAGTCCATGTGATTTTGGGGCTTCCAGGAGAATCCACTGCTGACATGATTGAATCTGTAAAATACTTAGGCCAGCTCTCTCCCACTTTATTTGGAATAAAGCTACAGCTTCTTCATATTTTGACTGGAACAAAGCTTGCTGATATCTATGAGGAAAACCCTTTTCATGTTTTATCACTGGAGGAATACTGCCAGGTTGTAGGTGAATGTCTCAAGGTTCTTCCAAAGGAAACAGTTATTCACAGACTCACTGGAGATGGACCAAAAAAGCTCCTTATCGCACCCCTTTGGAGTGGCAATAAGAAGCTTGTAATGAACACTATGAGAAAATACATTAAGGAACTGGATAGTTAACCCTTAACGATACTTTCTATTGCTGAAAGCAGCCCTTCGTTTTCGTTGTGCTGCTTTATAGCAACTCTGTAAAAGCCCTTAGTAAGTCCCTTAAAATCAGAGCAATCTCTAATCAAAATATTGAATTCTAAAAGCTTTTCTTTTAAATCTGATATATCACACTTGAATAGAATGTAATTGGAATCTGATGGATAAACCTTAAATCCTAAATCTTTTAATTCAGAAGATAAGTACGTTCTTTCATCATTAATTATTCTAACTGATTCTGAAATGTAATCCTGATGCTTCAAACACTCGGCCCCAGCCATTTGAGCGAATATAGATAAATTCCACTCAGGCAAATGCATCTTAATAGCATCAGCTAATGATTGTCTGCAAATTGCATATCCTATTCTTACACCTGGGATAGCAAAGGTTTTTGTGAAGGCTCTAAGCACAATAACATTTTTATAATTCCGTATATTGTAAGCCAATGACAATTCCTTTTCTTTTCCTGTAAGTGTTAAGAAACATTCATCCACTACAACTACTGTCCCCTGCTTTTCACATAGGGAAATGATTTCATCCAGCAATGTCTTTTCTATAAGCAAGCCATTAGGATTATTCGGTGTGGTCAGAAATAGGATGTTTGGCTTTTCATCCTTGATTTTATCTAGTAAATCTTCCTTTAATGCAAAATCATCCTCTTCTCTGAGGTAATGATAAATAATATTACAATCCGGTGCTGCTCCTGTAATGCAATGTTCGTATCCTGAAAAGCTAGGTGCTAAAAGCATAGCCTTTTTAGGTGTAAATGTATGGCATATGGCCATTATCAATTCGGATGCACCATTTCCAAAAACAACTTCGGTTTCTAATAAATCAAATATGGCAGCTGTATCTTTTGCCAATTGCTCGTGATAAATATCAGGGTATTTATTAGCATGTAATGCCGCTTCAGTTAATACCCATTGCACCTCCGAAGGAACTCCAAGAGGGTTTATATTAACTGAAAAGTCGAAGTGTATGTTGTTTCTGTAGATGTCTCCTCCATGCATGTCAAAATCTCCTTACAACAATAAAACTAAAATAAAAACAAATAATAATTCGCAAACCACCGATGTAGCAAGCATCAGCTTATTCGCTCTTTTAATATCTTCAAGCTCTACAGCTCTAAGTCCATCTCCAATAAATGGCTTCTCTACAATTTTACCAAAATAGCTTGCTGGGCCAGCCAGCTTAATTCCAAGCGCTCCAGCGCAAGCACTTTCTGTTTGTGCGGAATTTGGACTGGCATGATTGTATCTATCCCTTTTGAAAATCCTAAATGCATTTGACATGCTATAGCCTGGCCCCAAAAACAGGCAGGATAAAATCATCAAAAGTGCACTGATTCTAGCAGGAATATAATTTACAATGTCATCCAGCTTTGCGGCGTATTTCCCAAAGTCGCAGAATCTGTCATTTTTGTAACCTATCATGGAATCCATGGTGTTGATAGCTTTGTAAGCCATACCCAAAACAGGTCCACCAATAGCTAAATAAACCATCGGAGCAATCACACCATCTGATGTGTTCTCTGCCACGGTTTCCACTGCAGCCTTTGTCACACCAGTTTCATCCAAAGAAGCTGTGTCTCGTCCGACTATCATAGACACTGCCTCTCTTCCAGCTTCAAGCCCTCTCTCCTTTAAAGCATAATATACTTTCATACTTTCAGTATAGAGGCTCTTGGAAGCAAGACACTGATAGCTCATTACAGATTCTATTATAATTCCAAAATATGAATTAATCGTGTAAGATACTACTAAAATAGAGCCTGATATCACTATCGTAGCTAGAATTACAAGAATAACCAGAATTAAACCATTTCTATTTTTCTTTTTAGATGTGTACTCCTGTTTTAGGAGTTTGTTTGTCAGATAATCAATCAGCTTTCCTATCCATCTTACAGGATGTGGTAAGCAGTATGGATCACCTATTAAAAGATCTAGTACAAAGCCCACTATAAAGGCCGTCATGTGATAAATCAAATGTGTATCCCTCGCCGTTTTCTACGTGATATGAATAATAATCTCCCCCAAATATATTGCTTAAAATGGCCATGATTGTGCCACCGTGAACAACAACCGAAATGTTTTCATAATCTAGGCTTTGCGCCAAAAGCTTTTCAAAGCCCTTCATAGCTCTTAATGAAGCCTGGCTTCTGCTTTCTCCGCCAGGAAAAGGAGCTTCTCCATTAGATTCAATCCAGGCCTGATATTCCTTATCTCCTGAAAGTTCCTGATAATTCTTTCCCTCAAATCTACCAAAATCAGTCTCTCTGAATTCAGGAATAACAATAGGTTCCATATCTGGATAAATAATACTTGCTGTTTGCAAGCAGCGAATCATTGGGCTTGAGAAAACAATATCAGCTTTGGGATAAGCTCTTGTTTTTATATCAAGTTCCCCTTCTGAACTAAGGGCCTCATCAGTGGCCCCCACATATCTCTTCTCACGATTTCCTGATGTACGGCCATGCCTTATAAGAGTAATTGTTCTATCCATCATTTAATCCTTTGACCAATACCAAGCACTACCCTGTGGACTTCCTCGGCTTCCTTTGCAAGCTCGATTAGAATGCGTCCGGAAACCTCGCGCCATTCATTATCCTTTTCATCCATTGGAACAACGCCGTTTCCCAGTTCATCTGCTATAAGAACCCAGTCGCCTTCTGAAATAGCTTCATGGATTTCTTTTAAAATAGCTTCCTGCCCCATGCCTTCATCCATTCTTTTTTTAATAAAAAGATGAAGCTGATTGAAGAATTTATAACCAGCAAAATTAGATGTAGCATATTCTGTTTTTCCCTGATAGCTTCCGCCTACTATTAAAACCATATAATCACCAATTAATACTTGTTAATCCAAGAACAACAGCTATTAACACTTCTGCATTTACAACAAACCATCCCATAACATCTCCGGTTATGCCGCCTAACAACCTTTTTGCTTTTCTCATATCTATGATTGCTACTTCAATTCCCATTATTGCCATAAAAATGCCATATAAAGGATTTAAATATATGCTAAACAAAATAACTAATATAAGCTGGATAAGTAATGCTACAAAAACAACCTTATCACTTGCAGTTTTAGCTTCTGTGTGTAGCAATCCATCTTCCTTTGCCTTTTTGCAACGAACAACACAGATACCACTTAACGCTCTTGAAACAAAAAAGCTAAAGCACCAGATTGTAAATACTTGTTTTGACATCAATAAAACCATTGCAAAAAAAAGTATCCCTACCGTAATTACGTTAATTACAGAAAAAGCTCCAATATGTGGGTCTTTTAAAATTTCTAAGCGTTTCTCCCTGGTTTGCCATGAACTCATAGCATCTTCCATGTCCATAAATCCATCCAAATGAAATCCACCAGTTACTCCCAAAGGAATGGCGATTGCAAGCAACGCCATCACAAGGCTTGGAATCTGATATGTCTCATAGAAAATATATAGTAAATATTCAAGTCCACCAATTACGGCTCCTACCCAAGGGAAAAATATCAAATGATATTTCATATCCTCTGATTCCCAATTAAACTTTGGCATTGGTATTCTCGAATACATGGAAAAAGCCACAATAAATGCTTTTATAATTTTCATAATTTTATTCCTATTCCTACAACTACTTCGTATACTTCTTCTGCAACTGCAGCAAGCTTTCGATTGATAGCACCTAACGCTCTTAAGTACTCTTTTGTACCAACATCATAGGATATGCCATCTTCAAATACATTGTTTGAAACAATCACAAGGGAAGAAACGCTTTCTTCAAGCTCCTTCACATCCGAAAGTATCTTTGCAACACAATCACCCGCCGAATTAATCTCGCCATCTCTAAACATTTCATTGGCCACCAGATTAGACATACATTCCAGTAGAACTATTTCTCCATCTAAGTCAGCCTTGTTTGTAGAGAAATCTCCCGAGTCAATGTTGTCGATTTCAGATATGGCATTTACGATATCCACATCATGCTCTAAAGTTACAAAGCCTTTGCCTTGCCTGAGATTTCTGTGACGCATGATTCTATCCTTAGCATCATCACTGTGCTTCATGGTCGCAAGGTAATATTTATTTTTATATCCTGTGGAACAAACAAGGTTCTCTGCATATTCAGATTTACCACTACTGCTTCCACCATAAACTAATGTAATCATTTTGCCTCTGAAAAATTTTCGTATTGATCAACTCCGGAATCACCGAATTTAAGTGCATCATGAAAAGCTACATCTGCAAGACGAAGACTTGGCACTACCATCACTGCACCTGCCCCTTCGCCAACTGCCATCTTTGCATCGATGACTGGCTCCAGAGAAAGCTTAGATGCAAGCTTCATTGCAACTGGCTCCTTGCTGATATGAGAAGGGATCATGTAATCCTTTGTGTTATCAAGAAGTCTGTCTGCCACTAGAGCAGAAACCATACTGAGCATACCATCCAAAATAACCGGGATTTTGTAGAGAGCGCCGCCTAAAATCATACCTGTCATTGCAGCCAGCTCCAATCCGCCAAAGTTACTGCAGATTTCTACTGGTGATAATCCACTGTACATTGAAAGTGCCATAGAAACTACTGCACGCTTCTTGCTGAAGGCTTCATCATCAAGACCTGCCCCGCGACCGGTAACAGCCTCTGCATTTAAATCAAGCAAATACCCTGCCATTACAGCAGCCGATGTGGTATTGCCAATTCCCATTTCCCCAACAAGAAGACATGTAAATCCTTGTTCCTTGCTTTCCTTGGCAAGGTCCATACCAACCTGAACAGCACGACAGAATTCTTCCACTGACATTGCTGGTTGCTTTAGGAAATTGCATGTTCCATATTTTACTCGTCTGTTTAATGTGTAGGGAACTTCCTTTGGACTATTTATTCCCACATCAACAGATACAATATCTATACCAAGAGATTTTGCCATTGTGCCAGCAGTTGTAAGCCCTTTGCCAATATTAGTAGCACAGATACGTGTAACATCCTGGCTTGTCTGGCTAACGCCTTCCTCAACAACACCATGATCTCCGCAGAACACAACAAGACGCATATGATATAAATCTGGACTTTCAAAGCCTTGAATTGCAGCAATTTTTGAATGGATATTTTCAAAAGTTCCAAAACTATCAATTGGCTTTGATACTCTGTCCCATTCCTTTTTCATTTTTGCAAAAGCATCTTTGTTGACTGGTTCTAGCTTAATTTTGTTTTCAAGAATGTCGTCAATTAAAAATCTAGTTTCTCCCATAATTTTTCATAGCCTCCACAAAATTTGATACGAACTTAGGATTGGATGGATAGTACATGTGGGCAAATCCCATGTAGCTTCCATTTTTATGATGAATGCATGCCCATGACCTGCTTCCGGTAGGCTTTGTAGCAACGCAATCCTCACCATTATTATCTGTATCATAATAGTGAAATTCATGCCCCTTTATTTCCATACCACTATTATCATTGATTATAACATAGCCAAATCGAACCAGCTTGCCAGTCCAATAAGCCTTCCCCTTTAATGCGCCAACCATTTGAAAGCTTGCGCCTTCCTTATCCAGTATTTCATCTAACAAATACATGAATCCGCCACACTCTGCCAGCGTAGGTATTCCAGACTCCAGTGCTTCTTTAATAGCCGACTTCATTTTAGAATTTGCCGAAAGCTCATCAAGATAGTTTTCCGGATATCCGCCTCCTAGCAACAAGCCTGATATATTCTCTGGAAGAGACTTATCATTTAAAGGTGAAAACTCTACCAACTCAACACCATTTTTTTGAAGCATTCTGAGATTTTCTCTGTAGTAAAAACAGAAAGCTTCATCTCTAGCTACTGCAAGTCTAATAGGATTCGTATTTACGTTATATTCTATTTTATCTTGGTCACCTGTTTCAACCAGATTACTAGCAGAGCTTGCTATTTTAAAAAGCTCATCCATAGAAATATTTTCCGTCAAAAGGTTAGCCACTTTGTTTTGCTGTTCTTTTAAGTCTGATATTTCTTCTGGAAGAACTAATCCTAAATGCCTACTTGAAACAAGAATCTGACTGTCATTAGGCATCACTCCAAGACATTTGATTCCAAGCTCCTCCTCTATGAGAGGCTTTAGAATATTACCAAAGCTTGGTGATGTTTTATTGAGAATTACTGCCTTTATCAGATTGTATTTATCGTAATCTAAAAATCCCTTTATCTGAGCCAGCACGGACCTGCCTGCTCCTCTGGCATCAACCACAAGAATAATTGGACATTCCAGGGCATGAGCCACATCATAGCTAGAGCCCATTTCCTGTATGCCACCAACTCCATCGAATAACCCCATCACTCCTTCAATAACAGCGATGTCGCCTTCGGCCTCCTCAGCAAAAATAGAGACCGTCTTTTGCTTATCCGTAAAGAAGGTGTCTAAATTGCCAGCCGAAATGCCAAGTACCTGCCTGTGATACATAGGATCAATGTAGTCAGGACCGCACTTAAATGAGCAGGGATTCTTCCCTGCATTTTTCAGAGCTTGTAGCATTCCACATGTAATTGTAGTTTTGCCGGAGCCGCTATTTGGCGCAGCAATCATAATTCTTGGAATTGTCATTTTGTCTCCAATATCTATAGTGTAAATGTAGCAATGTAAACAGGATTCTGTCCCTGTAATATGTTGTAGTCTCCTGCTTTTTTAGCTTTGCTTACAGCAATCTGCACTACATCAACATCATTAAAATTATATTTCTTAATCACAGAATTAATCTCTGCGATAGTTTCGATTGTAACGGAATTGATGACTACCTTAATTGGCTTTTCGTACTTCATCAGTACGTGCAAAATATCCTCAAGTCTACCTCCACTTCCTCCAATAAAAACATGAGTTGGAGCAGGCAAATCCTGAAGTGAATCTGGTGCGATACCAGAAATCAAATGAACATTTTTCAAACCAAACTTATCAATATTCTTTTGAATAAGCTGGCATGCCTCTGGCTTGAATTCTACTGCATAGACCTGTACCGATGAATCCAGCAATCCCATTTCAACAGCAACAGAACCGCTGCCACTTCCAATGTCGTAGCAAACGGCATTTTTTGTAATCTGCAATTTACAAATGGAAAGTGCTCTAATCTCTTCCTTGGACATAGGAACTTTATCTCTATCAAAAGCTAAATCCGAAAGTCCTGGAGTAAGAACCTTCGCTTCCGGTTTGGTATTTTTAATAAATACTGTGGAAAGTCCGTCTTCATTGAAGTTGCCACACTTGTCGATTGAAAGTCTTTGAACCTTTTCATCAGCATATAGATTCGTTCCAACAAGTATTGAAAATCTTGGGGTTCCAGCTGTATCAAGATTCTTTAGGATTTCACCTATTGCCCTAACATCCTTACTGCCTGATGTTATAACAAACACTTTTTCATTGTGTTTTATTTGCTCAGTAAGTAAAGGCATCCACAATTGTTCTTCAACACCATGGGTGCTTAGAAGCTTTGCATCCTGCCACGACTCACCAATTCTGGCAGCTAAAGCACTAATTGATGATATTCCTGGAAGAATACTTGCTTTAAGAAGTGGCTCTTTATCAAGTGCTTCCTTTAGCTTTTTAGCGCCGCTGTAAAAGCCTGTGTCTCCTGAAAATAATACAACTGCTTTTTTCGTACCAAACTTTATATCAGTAGCTAGCTCACTTAGCTTTGGTACAATATCTTTTGCCAAATAATAAGGGAATTTCTTGCTATCTGTCTCTATACCTACAAGCATTCTTGGAGCGCCCAAAATATAATCTGCTTCAAGGATAGCCTGTTCTACTTCTGCTGTGATTGAACCAAATCCCATGCCAAAGCCTGCTAAGGTAACATAGATTTTGGTATCAACTCCCTCTAATACGCCATATTCAGTTGCTTCGATTCCAAACAACTGAAGTACTTTATCTCTCGTCTCAAAAAGTGAATACCCTTTCACCTTTTCTTCTGGCCTTCTGATGATGTAGGTAGGAATCTGAGCTTTATTTGCAGCAACAATACGTGCAGCCTCTCCGCTAGCCTTTCCTCCCTCTTTCATTACAAGTACTTTCGCTTCACTTTCACGGAGGAATGAAAGATTCATACCAGCTGAAAATGGTCCCTGCATTGCAATGATCTGACTTCCCTTCAGCCCATTTTCACTGCAGATACGAATACTCTCCTCACTAGGAATCACTCTGGCTATAATGCGTTCTCTTATTGCTTCATTTTTACAAAATACAGCCAGCTCCTTGCTACCTGTTGTTAGAAAAATTTTTCCATTTATTTTTTCTAAGGCATCAGCACATTCTTCTGTGGAATCAAAAAATGTGCAGTTGCTGTAATCTACATTTTCTTCATCCCTAACAACTCTGAAAAAAGGTACATCCTTGTATGCGAAAATCGCCGATTCTATTTCCTGCTTAACAACCTCTGCAAAGGGATGTGTGGCATCTATAATGGCATCTGGATTTACCTCAGAAAACAGCTTTGCCATTTCCTTGAAATCCATTCTTCCGCATCTAACCTGGATGTATTCAGAAGACTCAAGCTGTTGCTTGCCATATTCAGTGGCAACACAATAAACCGAACCAATTTGCTCATGAGCTAATGATTCAGCAAGAATTCTTCCCTCTGTTGTTCCACCAAAAATGATTACCTTTTTCATTAGATTTCATACCCTCTTTTTGTAACTAACTTCCCCTGAATAATTTCACTTTTGCTGTTTCCAACAAACACAGTAGTAAACATATTCACCTGAGCATCCTTAAGCTCATCAAGAGTGCAAACCACAGTCTTTGTGCCATCTCGTCCTATATTTTCAACGAAACCACAGGCTCTGTTTTTATCTGCTCCAGCATCAAGCATAATTTGACATGCCTTTTTTAAATAGTCATGTCGCTTTTTGCTAGAAGGGTTATAAATTGCAATTGCAAAATCTCCCTGAATAGCAGCCCTAAGTCTGCGTTCGATGGTCTCCCATGGTGTAAGTAAATCGCTAAGACTTATTACGCAAAAATCATGATTAATTGGTGCCCCAAGCTGGGCTGCACCAGAAATTGCAGCTGTCACTCCAGGAATAACAGTAATGTCATCTGATGTAATATTCTGAGTCTCATATTCTGGCAAAAGCTCATACATCGGTGCCGCCATACCGTAGACTCCTGCATCTCCGCTGCAAATAAACGCTACTTTCTTTCCTTCTTTGGCATAATCATAGCAGGCCTTACACCTTTCGATTTCCTGCCTCATTGGTGTAGTGAAAAATTCCTTATCTGGAAAATGTTCCTTTACCAAGTCTATATATACTGTATATCCAACAATCACATCAGACATAGCCATAGCCTGATATGCTTCGTATGTCATCATTTCTTTGTAGCCTGGCCCCATGCCAATGATATAAATATGTCCTGTCATTAATCCTCCTGATTAAAACTTTAAGTCTATTGTCTTTCTAGTTGCTGCTGCAAGAGTCATACCATTATCAGCAGTCTTTTCCAGTACCAAGTCTCTGGTTGATAGTCCTGCCCCAAGCACTGCTGCTCTCTCACAAACATTTGAAACCCCAACAGTGTTTTTTACAAATTCTGAATCAGTAAAATCTCCTGCAACTGCTTCAAGTTCTTCTGATGTATAAGTTAAAAACTTTGCTCCAAAAAACTGAGCCAGCTTAATCAATCCGATTTCATTTTCTTTTACATCAATTGTAGCAATACCATATAGATGCTCTCTTAAATATTCGATTGAATACTCACAAGTGACAAAGGTTAGAAGTTCCTTAAAGCTCTTTCCCTTTTTGCATCCCATACCAAGAACCAGTCTTTTAGGTACTAAGGTGAAACCACTAGCTACCTCATCTGAGATAATCACATCAGCCTTTCCCTTTTCTACCATTTCTATTTCTTTAGGAACCTGGCCAACAATAGTGCTATCTATTTTTGACTTAATTGATATCCTTCCACCATTTAAAACCTTTTTAGAGATATCCTTTATTCCATCCTTATTTATTATTTTAAATCCGTTGTTTCTTGCAAATACATCTATCGCAAATACGTTATTAATATCTGTTGCAGTTGTAATAATCAGACCTGCATTAAGTGCTCTTGCCAATGTGTTTGCAATATCGTTTGCTCCACCATAGTGACCTGACAAAATTGGAATTACATTTTTGCCCAGCTCATCAATAACAATTACCGGACTGTCGGAAAGCTTGTTTGTTACAAATGGGGCAATTGTTCTAACAGCAATGCCTGTTGCACATATAAAAATAAGAGGTGTATGGCACTCGAAGGCTTCCTTGGTCCATACCGATAACTCAATATCATCTGGCTTTTCTTCGATAATTAAATCCTTGCATTCAGCCTTAAGCTTATCAAAAACCTTTTTTCCGTTATTGGTAAAATATGTAACCCCTATTATTTTTGCTTTCACCCTAACTCCTTGCTTTTCTAAAGCCAGTTTCGAAATCTGCTGAATACAATTTGGATAACGCATATCCGGATTTAGAAATAACATCCCCTACTAAAACCACTGCCAAATTTTTGATACCGTTTGAATCTGCTGTTTCAGCTAAAGTACCTACGGTACAAATGAATTTCTTTTCATCTGGCCAAGACGCTTTGTACACTATGGCAGCAGGTGTATCACTTGAATATCCCCCATCTATAAGACGCTTTGAAAGCTCATCCATCATTCCACTGCTAAGATATATGGCCATTGATGCTCCATGTGCCGCAAAGCTTTCGATTGATTCCTTTTTAGGAACTGGAGTCTTGCCTTCCATTCTTGTAATAATAAGAGACTGACTGATTTCTGGAAGTGTATATTCAAGATTTAAACTGGCTGCTGCACCAAAGCATGCACTAACACCTGGACAGCTTTCATAGGAAAGCCCCTTTTCATCCAAAACATGCATCTGCTCCTGTACTGCCCCGTAGATGCTTGGCTCTCCAGTGTGAAGTCGAACTACCTTTTTACCTTCCTTTGCAGCCTTTACCATCACATCCATAACTTCATCTAATGTCATAGTGGCACTATTATATATTTGGCAATCCTCACTGGCGTAATCCAGTAGCTGTGGATTAACAAGCGATCCCGCATATACGATAACATCAGCACTCTTTAAAAGGTTCATACCTCTTACAGTAATTAAGTCTGCTGCACCACATCCTGCTCCAACAAAATAAATCATCTAATCTCCTCTAATATAGCTTTGGCCCTTTCTGATTCTGCCAATAAGCCAAACTCATTTGAATATAAAATACATTGGATTTTTATACGACCTTGTGCTCTAAAGTTGAGATAGAACAAAATCTTCTCAAGTACAATATCCATGGTCTCCTTCAAAAGACCTGCATTCTCTATTATGTGTAATGCCTCTTCTGTATTAAAGCAATCTAGTATCTTTATAGCTACTGCTGCATCTGCCCCTGCTCTTATGGCACAGCTGGCAAGAATTTCCATTCGTGAATCAGCCTCATGGGAATGGGTATTCATTATTCCCCCTGCAACCTTTACAAGCTTACCTATGTGTCCTGTAATAAGCATTGTTTCAAATCCCAGGTCACAAACCATATCCACAGTCTCACCTATAAAATTGGAACACTTTACACTTTTATCAAGATCGTATCCGTAATTATCGGCCATAAACTTTAGACCATAGTTGCCTGGGGTTATAATGGCATTCCTCATACCAAGGGCCTTCTTTTGATTAAGCTCCACTTTAATAGTGTCTATCAAAGCTTTTGAACTCATAGGCTCTACTATTCCTGTTGTACCAAGTATGGATATTCCTCCAACAATACCAAGCCTTGGGTTAAAGGTCTTGTTTGCCAGTTCTTCCCCTTCTGGCACCGATATGATTATCTTCAAGCATCCATTGAAGTCTAGAAGCTGACATACCTCTGATACTTCTTTTATTATCATTTTCCTTGGGACATGGTTGATTGCTGCATTGCCTACTGGCTGGTCCAGTCCTGGCAAAGTAACTCTTCCTACTCCCTCTCCTCCATCAATCATGATAGAGAGATTAGAATCGGTACTGCTTTCTGTCCCATTATCCTCAATTGAGACTGCTGCAACCACATGACTTCCTGTTGTAACATCTGGATCATCTCCACCATCCTTTACAACACTACAGCTCACATGATTCTCATTCATAGTAATATCTACTATATCTGCATCAAACATTATCTTTGCAGGAGTCTCTATACTGATTTTTTCTTTTTTAGTTCCTGTTAAAAGCATATATGTAGCTGCCTTTGCTGCTGCAGCTGCACAGCTTCCTGTGGTAAAGCCTTTTTTCATTCTTCACCTCAATTTATTATTTATCTATATTATACAGTATGGCATTTACGATAGCCGCCGCTATGTTACTACCACCCTTTCTGCCTTCGTTAATAATGTATGGCACATCTGAATTTAAGAATAGTTCTTTGGCTGCAATCACATTAACGAAGCCTACTGGCACTCCTATTACAAACTCAGGAGTGAATTTACCTTCAGTCATTTGCTCATACAAGGATATTAGCGCCGTTGGTGCATTACCTATAGCAAATATTACCGGTACATTTAAACCGGCAGCTCGTTCCATAGATACAGTGGCTCGGGTAACCTGACGTTCCTTGGCCTCCCTTGCAACATCCTCATCTGCCATAAAGCAATGGACCTGGCCTCCATATTCTGCTAAACGCTTTTTATTAATGCCAGATAAGGCCATATTAGTATCTGTAACTATATGAGCACCATTTCGTATTAGCTCTTTTGCTTTTTCTATTGCACCATCTGAGTAGCGCATTGTATTTGCATAATCAAAGTCTGCACTTGTATGTATCACTCTTTTGGTGATTGGTTCCTGTTCCCTATCTAGGGTGATACCCATATCCTGTAATTCTTTACCGATTATTTCAAAACTACGCTTTTCTATTTCCGTTGGTAAAACGTATTCGATTTCCATATATTTACCTGCTTTACTTAATTAGACTATATATAAAATCCATATCTAGATTATTTCTTACAACATCTGCAAGCTTGTCATACTCGGCTTCCTTTATTGCATTAAAATCATAATCTTGTGCCTGAAGTATAACTCCCTTTCCAGACGCAATGGCCTCTACCAGCCTATATGCCAAATCTCCATTATCGAAGATACCATGTACGTAAGTTCCAAGTATATTTCCGTTCTGTACAAGGATGATATTTCCTTCATCATCTCGTTCCACCAAATCAGGAGACTCAGTCTTAGGAAATGTATCTTCTATAGAATCATAATCTATGTTTGTTATACCATTGTGAATCTCATAGCCTACGAACTCTTCACCTGATAATGATTCATAGATGCCTGTAAGGTCATCAAAGCAATCTTCTGTCTGAGAGCGATGCTTAGATGACTGTAATGTGGTCATTAGAGGAAGCAAGCCTAAGCCTCTGATTGAAGATAATGCAAGTCCATCCTCTGATTCATTCTCCACGCCCTCTGGATCCAATATGGTATTTCCCATCATTTGGAAGCCACCGCATATTCCAACAACCGGACCATTTACAGAGAAACGATTAATTGCAGCTTCCATTCCCGATTCTCTCATCCACTTCATATCAGAAATGGTATTCTTGCTGCCAGGGATAATTACCAAATCTGCTCCTTCTATCTCCCTAGGATTATTCACAAACCTAATCTTTACACCATTAATGCTTTCAAATGGAGCCACATCTGTGAAATTGGATATTCTAGGAAGACGAATAACAGCTATATCAATTAATGACTCTGAGCTACTATCCCATTTATTATCTAGCCTCTCGCTAAGACTATCCTCATCATCTATCATAAGATGAACATATGGAACTGTACCTACTACCGGCACCTTTCCCATATCCTCTATCATAGTGATTCCTGAATCTAGTAAGCTCTTGTCCCCTCTAAACTTATTTATTACAAGGCCCTTTACTCTGGCTCTTTCATCCTCTTCCAAAAGCTCTAGTGTGCCAAGGAGCTGCGCAAATACACCGCCTCTATCTATATCTCCAACAAGTATAACTGGTGCATCCACAAGCTTTGCCATGCCCATATTCACAATATCATCTGATTTCAAATTGATTTCTGCTGGGCTACCTGCCCCTTCTATTACAATAACATCGGCCCACTCTTGAAGCTTGTTGTAGGCAGTCATAATATCTGGCACGAGTTGCTTCTTATATGCAAAGTAGTCTCTGGCACTCATATTGCCAACTACCTCACCATTTACAATGACCTGAGAGCCTACATCATTTGTTGGCTTTAGTAGTATAGGATTCATATATACACTAGGAGCAACCCCAGCGCATTCTGCCTGCATAGCCTGAGCTCTGCCAAGCTCCAGCCCATCAGCCGTAACAAAAGAGTTGAGAGCCATGTTCTGGGATTTAAAAGGCGCTACCTTTAATCCATCCTGTGCAAAGACTCTACATAGTCCTCCTACAAGCAAGCTTTTACCTACATTTGACATAGTCCCCTGGACCATTATTACTTTTGACATATCAACCTCTCAAGAGCATTGGCATACTGCCACAAGCCTTCTGCCATAATCTTTCCCTCGCCTGCTGCCATGTGATACATAACTTCAAGGTTTTCTCCTGTGAGAATTTCCTTCGGCGAACCTATTTTATAAACACTATTATCGTATATACCAATTACTGTATCTGCCACTGCAGGAACAAATTCCAGCTCATGGATGGACATTACCACTGCTTTGTTCTGCTCCTTGGCTAGCCTTCTAATAATAGATAGAATATCCAGCTTAAACTGAATATCCAAAAAGGATGTAGGCTCGTCTAAAATCATAATGTCCGTATCCTGACATATGGCTCTAGCAAGCATTACTCGCTGTCGTTGGCCATCACTGACTTTGGAAAAATCTTCATTTACTATGGTGTCGGCACCAACTAAGTCTATGGCATATGCGATAGCTTCTCTATCTTCATCACTGAGAATTCCCAGTCTGCCTGTATATGGATAGCGACCTGTGGCCACCACATCATAGCAGGTCATAAGCTCTGGATGAATTCGCTCTGTAGTAACCATGGAAACCTTTTTCGCCATAGCTTCCTCGTTAATCTCAGAATCATCTATATCGCAAATGCGAATATTACCATCAAGCTTATTAAGCTGTCTTGTGATTGTTTTTAGTATTGTTGATTTGCCTGCTCCGTTTGCTCCAACTACCGCAATAATCTCCCCAGCCTTTACATCAAAAGAAACCTGCTTTACAACAGGCTGTCCTTTTTTATATCCCACTTCAAGGGCTATAGTACTAAGTTTTTTATCCACGGCTTAGAGCCCTCCTAGCAACCAACATATAAATAACTACTGGAGCAAGAAATACAGCTGTCACTGCACTAATACTTACTTCCGTAGGTGCAAATGCGGTACGAGCTATACAATCGCAAAGTAAAGTAATTATGGCCCCTCCAAAGAAACATGCAGGAATCATAATTATAGGCTTTGCTGTCTTCATTGCTCCTCTCATTATATGAGGCACTGCTATACCAACAAATGAAATTGGTCCGGCAAATGCAGTTACAGTTGCAGATAAAATGCTGGAAAGTAGAATCAATATCACTCTAAGGTGTTTGATGTTAACTCCCATATTTCTAGCATAGGCTTCACCAAGCTGGTACGCCCCAATTGGCTTTGACATTACAAATGAAAGCACAAGAGCTACTGTAACTATAATTACTGAAATAATTACATGCTCCCAGCTTATACCTGAAAAGCTTCCTAATGACCAATTATGAAGATTTACAATATTTGAATCATTTGCAAATGTAATAATAAACTCTGTGACTGCTGAGCAAATATATCCAATCATTACTCCACATACCACTAACAAAGACATATTTCTAACCTTACCGGCCAACATCATTACTATTCCCATAGCAATTAGTGAACCTATGAATGCTGCTACAACCATGATAAATGAGCTTATGTAAACACCCTGCCCTACCAAGACAACCATGCAAATTGCAACGAACAGCTTGGCACCTGATGAAATTCCAAGTACGTATGGACCAGCAATAGGATTTCCAAAGAAAATTTGAAGCAAATATCCAGATACTGAAAGAGCGCCTCCTAGAATTACTGCAGCAATAATTCTAGGAAGTCTTATTGATATGATAATTTTTCCAAACTGAACATCTCCTGGAGAAATCATAGATTTGATAATCTCACTTACGGTAATATCCGCACTGCCAACTCCAAGACTAAAAATAAAGCAAATTAATAATAGTAATGCCATTGAAATAAAAAGGCATGTAAATCTCTTTTTCTCTGAGTTCATAGCTACTCCTTCAGTTTGTAAAAACATTCTCCCGATTTGTAGGAATCTGTAAGTATTAAATGCAGTTCCTCTATAAATTCTGCCACACTTGTGGTCTTTTGGAAATAGCCTTCGCTTAAACAATAAACATTTTTATTCTTCACAGCTTTAAAATCTGCCAAGGATGGTGCAGATGAAACTAAATCCTCCACACTTTCAAGCTCTCCTTCAATAGTGCTGTTATAAATAAGAACATCAGCGTCTACTGCTCCAATATAAAAATCTTCCATTGAAATCTTCATTGTAGATAAGGCGTCTTCTGAATTAGAAAGATTCTCCGGTACATAAGTAGCCCCTGCCATATCTATCATAGAAGAAATATAGTCACCATTTTTTCTAACTGTAATCTGGCCATTGGAATTTACAGAAAAGAATGCAACTGTAAGTCCAGTCTCTTCCATATCCATAACAGCTTTTGTACGGGCAACCTGGGCATCGAATACTTCCGTCGCAGCATCAAGCTTGCCATACAGCACGCCATAAAGCTTAATCCACTCAAGTCTTCCCAATGGTGATGTCTCATAGCTTGAAGTCTCAACCATAACTGGTATTCCAAGGCTTTCAAGCTTTTCCTTCACTTCCGGATTGTGGTATATCATGGTGTTTTCTATAGCAAAATTGCATCCATCTGATACAAGCAGCTCATAATCAGGAGCAGAATACTTTCCTGCATATAAAATATCCCCTGCTTTAATAGCAGACGCAGCTTCTTCTATGTACCAATCCTTTGAATCAGTGCCAGAAAACTTAATGCTATTGAGGCTATCTGTATTAACTATCAAATCCATTACTGATGTGGAAACAAGATATGTTTTATCAATATCAGAAAGAACCTGAATGTTATCCGATAATCCTGTAATCTCAGCTTCAGAATTCTGTAATGGTCTTAGGAAGTACTGATTAACACTTGCCCCTGTAATTGTTATGAATGCATACTCTCCATTGTTATCATCGATATAATAATCAACTGTAAAATCCTTGGCGTAATCAAGATCCAATGATTCTTTATATTTTAGGTTGCCCAAACTATAAGTATCATCTGAATCTGCTTTTGTATCTGTAGATTCTTTGGCTTCGTCGTTCCCATTTTCGCCAGGAGCATACACCGTCAGCTCATACTCTATCTCATGAGGAGTGCTCATAGCAGTAGTGTCACCAATTACAATAAAAGGCTCATCAAACTCCGAAAATGGTATCGTAAATACGGAGTTCTCATCTACCGCTGCCTCATTATCGTATTTAACATCATCAACCACCATGTAATCATAGTGAGAGCTTGACCATACAAGCTTAACAGTCTTTTCCTCTCCCTCCACCACAACTGTGGCTGGCGATTCTACTGTAGCCTTTCCGCTACCACCTGTAAGAGTAACATTACAGCTATACTCACCATCTGTAATCTCATCTGTTGTATTTTCTATTTCGTTACTATTAAAAAAGCTGCAGGCTGTTAAATTAATAGCCAGCGCTGCAGCAAAAATGAATTTCTTTTTCATAAATTATTATTCTGCTAATTCAGGATTTGAAACTGAAACCTTATGGTCATACCAGCTTCCACTTTCTCCTAATAATGCTAAATCAAATTCCTTATCTAATGCTTCAACAGGAATGTCAAAGCCATATACAGTTTCTGTTGTTCCATCTGAGTATGTTACCTCATCCTCTGTTGGCTGAAGCCAATTTGCTTCGTCTTTCTCTGCATCTGCAGCTGTACCAAGATAAAGGTTAACAATCTTCTTTGAAACTAATGATACGTGAATAGACATCTTACCATTCTTAACTGTAAGCTCGCCCTTGCCGTTTTCAGCTTCATTTACATGAAACATGCTGCTGTCTGTTGTAAAGTCAGCAAGATATGTCTCGCCTTCCTTAAGCTCGTCTGTATGTGCAGACTCTACTGGCTCTACGCCTGTTGCATCAGATGTGTGCTGAACGTAGATAGCCTGAACATCTGCAATTTCACCAAGGCCTGCAATCTGGCACTCTACAGATTCAAATGAACCATCTGCCTCAAACATTGACTTCCATGAATCCTCATCATCACCAGCCATATCGTTGTTTGCATGGTCACCTGCAACAACCATAAGTGGACGAAGAACAACCTTTGTATAACCAGCTTCCTTAACTGCAGCGATGATGTTCTCGCAAGAGGTCTCTTCTGGCTCACCCTCTACAGTACCGATAAATACGTTATCATAACCAAGCTCATCCATCTGTGTCTGCATCTGGCTGTATGTAACCTTTGCAGTGTGGCTTGTACCGTGTCCCATGAATACAAATGCAACACCATCTTCAGCTGCTGCTTCTCTGCTTTCGAAACCACCATCAGCAACTGCCTCAGCTGTAATAGCCTTTGCAACTGTTTCCTTATCTGCATTTACTTCTGTAGCATCTGCTCCTACTTCACCAAGAAGTGGCTCAGCAATCTTTACAGATTCAAACTTATCAGCATATTCTTCAACTGCTGCTGTTAATTCATCATACTCAGCGCCGTGCATCAAATGTGTTGGTTGAACAACAAGGTTCTTAACACCATTTGCAACTGCTCTATCAAGAGCCTGCTCCACATTATCAATCTTTTCATTATCACGAGCCTGAATGTGATTGATAATAATCTGTGCTGTAAATGCACGTCTTACTGACCAATCAGGATATGCTGCCGCAATTGCCTTTTCAACTCCGCCAATATCAGCAACACGACTATCATTAAATGAAGTACCAAAACTAACAACAAGGATTTCATTCTCACCAATATCATCCTGGTTTAAAGAATCATCCTTAGAAGCATCACCTGTATCTCTTCCAAAATAATCTGGATCTGCATATTCACCTTCTACAAGCTCCTTCTGAGCATCAGTAAGAGCGTCCCATGCTTCCTTTGCAGCTGTACACTGAGCATCTGTCTCATCTGTTCTTTCCTGAACATAAATTGCATCAATAAGTGCTGCTACATTATCTGCTGCCACCTGATCATCAATCTCCTCTGTCTCTACACTTTCCTCTGTAGTCTCAGCCACATCTGCAGTCTTACCGCAAGCAGCAAATACAAATGCTGCTGACATGAAAAGTGCTAAAACCTGTAAACTTCTCTTTTTCATGATTTCCTCCTATAAAATCGTTCAAATTAAAAATTTGCAAAAGAACTCACGAAAAGAAAAAGACCGCCAAAGGCAGTCTCTAATCATTCAAAACACAAAAACATGAGGCAATTAGCCTCCAAGATTCATGCGAATAATGATTTGAGTCCCGCAAATCATAATTACAAGAAATAGGCAGGTCTCCTGACTTCGATCATCGCACGCTTTCTCTTCCCAAGAATACTCAGTGATATGAAAGCGAGCTCCCTAACACAGTGACGGCTTCGCTCTGGATTCTCACCAGATTCCCTTTTCACCCATACATACATAAATACTATGGGCACCTAAATCCTATGAACGATATAAATTTCTTAAAGAAAATACCACATTTATAATGGAGTGTCAAACCAATATCAATCCTCTGCAATTGATAAAATAGCCACTTCGTAGGCCTTATATCCATGAATTGGGTTAACAGCTATTTTCCTAATAAAGAAGCTAGTGTAATAATCCTGTTCCTGCAAATTCTCTACGTGAACCCACTTGTCGATATCATTACATTTATCCACTGCTTCCATGAATTCCTTTATAGGCTCCTTTTTCTGTTGAATCATGGCATTTCCCAAATCTACTTCATCCAGATATCCCATCTTCATAAGGAACCTTGCGAAGTTACGATTGTATCTAAGAATGTATGAGCTATCATCCCGAATTTCTAAAACACCAGTAGGAATCTGTCCAAAGAATTCATTAGCATCCCAATTATAATCATTATTTACGATTGGTTCTATAATATTGATTTTGCCAACGGTTGCATAATATTCGCTTTCTTCTAAAGCCTCTATAATATTACCAACTTTGGCACCATAAATTGTATACCATTCATCAAGTGGGATAGGCTTTGCAAAGTAAAATCCCTGCATTTTGCTACACCCAACTTCTCGCAAAAATTTAACCTGCTCTATTGTCTCGACACCTTCTACAATTGTATCAATTCCCAGCTTTGTAATCATTTGTATAAGCTCTTTTACTATGACATGATTTTTCTTGGACATACCAAACTCACGCATAAAACGCATATCTAGCTTGATTAAATCAAAATCAAATTTTTGCAAAATATTTAAGGATGAATATCCGCTACCGAAATCATCCATCCAAACCTTAAAACCTGCATCGTGGAATCTTCTAATCTGTTCAGAAACGAATTCCTCATCCAATGTAGAGACGCTCTCTGTAATTTCTATGGTAATCATCTCAGAAGAAATTGTTGAGGCCTCTACTCGCTTTTTTATTTCCTCTACAATATCGCATAATTCGAAATCGTATTTCGAAAGATTGATAGAAACAGGAACAATCTGCAATCCCTTCTTAACCACTTCTTCCAAATCTCTTAATACGCATTCCAAAATGTATAAATCAAGTTTATGAATAAGCTTTGCATCTTCCAGAACATAAATAAAATGATTAGGTGGAATAATTCCTCTTGCTGGATCAATCCAACGTGCCAAAGCTTCCTCATCACAGACTCTGCCATTTACAGATCTCATAATCTGCTGATAGTAAGGCTGAATCCAACCTTCTCTGATTGCTTTTTCAAATGTATTAATTACATATTCATAGTGAGTGGCAACAACATGTGTATTCTCATCGTAAAAGGCATACTTGGAAAGGTAAGCACCCTTTTCCTTGTCACTAACAATCTTTGCTCTATCGCAGGCACTGCTGGCTGGAACATCCTCAAATGCCATGGAGTATACACCTACATGAATCGGCAAGGTTTTGCCATCATTTGCGTGCTTCATATCTTTGAAAATGTTCTGAAGTGTAGCTTCAATTTCTTCCATCTGTGTAAACACAGCAAAATGGTCAGAACCCATTCTTCCACAATTTTCATTTGAAAAATATTTCCTTAAAATGTCTCCAAATGCAATAAGTAGGTTGTCCCCTTCCTTGAGGCCAAATTTTTCGTTGAAGTATTTCATACCGGTGAAGTCAAAGAAAACTATACCAGGAGTTTTACCCTCATCATATATCGCCTGCTTACCTGCATCTGCCAAAGCAAGAAAATATGACATGTTTGGTAAGCCTGTAAGAGTATCATAAAAATTATCTCTTATCAGACTTTCCTTTGACATCATGTCTCTGAAATTAGAAGCCAGTTTTTCTGTAAGGGGATTTTCAAAATCTTCGCCCATGCCTTCCACCATATATATGGTACTGGAAAGCATAGTCCCATCCTCTGTAATGAAATGTTCACCATGAGAATGTATAATTACATAGTCATTAGTGATATGTGAAAGTGTTCTGTAAACACAATCGAAATTATCTCCGCCTAAAGCAAATTTCAATGCGGCATCTGCAACCCTTGCCTTATCATCTGGATGTGTATCCCGATACATATCTTCGTCGAATAACTTGGCAATATTATCTCGGGAATCTCCCATAAGCTTACACATTCCATCTGTAACAAGAATAGTCACAACTCTTTTATCTATAAGCTGGTAGATTACAAGAGGAATATTAAGTTTCTCAAGTACCTTTCTCTCTGTATCCTTAAAATGATATCTAGTCATTTTTCACCCTCCAACTGATAGTATGGTTACTTATGCCTCATCAATACATCGATTATAAATAATTAATATGAATTAATTGTTAAAAATTCATTATTTTCCTCTTGTAAACTATTATTTTATGTTGTAGTTTTCTCGAAGTTCTTTGGCTTTTCTCTCCACTTCTTCTATAAACTCTCTAGAAGACAGAAGTCTTGCCCCAGCTCCTCTGATAATCACCTGCTCTAAGCCATCAGAGGTTACAACTGTGATATCGTATTTTTTACCATGCTCATGGGTAAAGCGCTCTATGTATGCATCGGCCGTCTGAGCCTCCGCTGTGAAAACCTGATGTATATTTAAATAATCAGATGCTGTGACCTCATGGCCTTTCACTCTATATGCATCAAAAACTGCAATCACATTGTAGTCTGTCATGGCTTTATAATTGCTAAGAATATCTAGTAGCTTTCCTCTAGCACCATCCAGATTTATTTCCAGAACTTCCTTTAATTCAGGCCAAGCGTAGATAAGATTATATCCATCCACAAGCAGATATTTATCCTTTGCCTTTACCTCCTTTGGAGCTTTATATATATAGTCAGAATCAACTCTTCTTGGTCGGTTGCTGTCCCCATAATGCCATCCCTTTTTAGGATTTTTGCCTTGATTACTATGTGTAGCAAGCTGAAGGATTTTGTCTATCTCATCTGGATCAAGCCATTCATCTTCGTTGTGATTCATGCGCTTAGAATTAATAGGAATATCATTATCCATGGCTGTATTTGATTTATCCTGTCTGCAAGGCACATGGCATCTATCCTTAACCTGGTACCATGGAACAACTTCCGCTGCACCATGGGAACAAAATACAGAAGAAGCAGGGTTTTCTATATCTGATTCTGGATCATATCCGTAGGCTTCCATTACCTCATCTGGATTTTTGCATTCTGAATAACCAGCAAATGTAAGGTTAATTTGGCCTTGTCCTTTTGTAAATGTCACAAGAACAGACTGATAGTTTCTGATTGCAGCTGCAGGAGCATATCCTCTGATAATGCTAAGGTCTCCATTATCCTCCGGAACTTCAAATGAACCATTCATGTTTTCCACATCAGTCATTACTCTTCCGATTTGTTCTGAAGGAACGGAAATTTCGAAATTGAAATATGGCTCCAGGATTGTTGTCCCTACCTCCATTAGTCCTTGTCTGATAGCTCGATAGGTAGCCTCTCTGAAATCTCCACCTTCAGTATGTTTGATATGGGCTCTTCCGCCAATAACAGTAAACTTTATATCTGTAAGAGGTGCACCAATAGCAACTCCAAGGTGCTCCTTTTCAAGAATATGTGTAGTTATAAGTCTTTGCCAATTAATAGCCAAATCATCAGTAGAAACATCAGTGTCCACCTGTATACCACTACCTGGCTCTACAGGCTCCATCAAAATATGAGCCTCTGCATAATGACGAAGTGGCTCGAAATGTCCTACGCCTTCAACCTTATCTGCAATAGTCTCTTTGTATAAAACACCTGATTCTACAAACTCTGCTTTAATGCCAAGCTCGTTTTCGATTCTGTTAAGAATGATTTCAGTTTGAACCTCACCCATCAAATTAAAGGTTATTTCCTCAAGCTTATCATTCCAGCTAACATTAAGAGATGGATCCTCATCATTAAATGCACTAAGCTTTTGATAAGCAAGACGAGGTACAGTATCGTCTTTAAAATTAAGAGTATATTTTAGAACAGGATTTAAAGTTAGCTCTGGCCTGTTATCCTCCACTCCCATACCTTCACCGGCAAATGTAGCTTTAGGACCAATTAGCGCAACAACATCACCGGCCTTTGCCTCATCTATTTGAGTATATTTCGCTCCAGAATAAAGTCTTATCTGATCTACTTTCTCTCCATTTGGAAGTGTATCCTTTACCTTTAAGCTACCTGTGGTAATCTTTGTAAAGGTAAGTCTTGAATCTCGTGCCAGACTTTCGATTTTATAAATTCTTGCACCAAACTCAGTTTCCTTTTCTTTCCTCTCACCTGAATAGTTGCTTAACTTTTTCATAAAGTCGAGAAGCTCTTTCACGCCTGAATCCTTAAGGGCTGATCCAGTTAATACAGGAAAGATTTTCCTTGAAATAATCATATCGTAAATACGATAATCGGAAAGCTTACCTGTTTCAAAAAACTCCTCCATTGCCTCTTCATCTTCTGCAGCAATATCCTCATAATTTGAAAGAAGAACGCAGTTGCCACTAAGCTTTTCTTTGAGATTAGGAAGTAGAGAATCTGCCGCCACAGAAGGCATATCCATCTTGTTTATAAAAATAATAGTTGGAACTTTGTTTTTAGAAAGCAAATCGAAAAGAGTCTTTGTGTGGGCCTGAACACCATCGGTGCCACTTACAAGAAGGATTGCAAAATCCAGAGCCCAAATAGCACGCTCAGTTTCAGTTGCAAAATCCACGTGACCTGGAGTATCAAGAAGTGTAATACTTCCCCCTTCCACGTCAAAAACAGCAGGCTTCGAAAAGATAGTTATCCCTCTATTCTTCTCCTGCTGATCAGTATCTAAAAAGGCGTCCCCCTTGTCTACTCGACCGGTGGACGCCAAAGCTCCTGCGTTGTAAAGAACCGCCTCCGATAATGTTGTCTTACCTGCATCAACATGCGCAAGTATTCCCCACGTTGTGTTCATTAGTTATACCCTCTAAAGCCTTTACCTATAATCTCGCTACTGTTTGTAATTGCAATAAATGCACCAGGATGATTTCTTCTGATATAGTTCTTAAGATCTACAGCCTGCTGTCTTTTAAGGATAGTAAGAATAATAGTCTTTTCCTGATGACCGTAAGCGCCCTCCGCCTTGTATATAGTGGCGCCCTTTCCCAGTTCCTCTGTAATGTATTTTACAATTGGATCTGGATTTGAACATATGATTGTAAAATATTTTGCCAGATTAATATTTTCTATAGTCTCATCAACAACTAAAGACTTAGCCAATAAGCCTACACATGAAAACAAACCAGTTTGAATATTAAATACAAAGCAAGCACAAATAACGATAAATACATCTGATAAGAACAATGCCGTTCCAATATTTATACTTGTATATTTTTTAAGAATCATTGCAACTATATCTGTTCCACCAGAAGATGCACCTAAATTAAAGAAAACTGCAGATGCAAAGGCAGGCAAAGCAATTGCAAACATAAGCTCCAATACTGGCTCGTCAGTAAGTGGGCCATCCATTGGATGAATCTTTTCAAGAAGGCTTGGTCCTATAGAAACAAGCAAGGTGATGTATGTTGTTTTGATTCCAAATTCTTTTCCGAAAACGAAGAATCCAAGCACTAACAAAAAGATATTGATAACCAGGTTGATGTTTCCTGGAGTATGTGGCAAAAGGGCAGCCAACACAATAGAAATACCGCTGACACCACCAAAGGAAAAATGATTTGGGAATTTAAAAAAGTAAATTCCAATAACCATTACAGCAGCTGCTATTGTAAACATTACATACTCATAAATATCCTGTTTATGCATGTATATTTTATGTATCATACCTACGAAGTCCTTTCGGATAATGATTTTTAATTTGGCCTTTTACAGCCTTTCCCCACCCAATTGAATATCCATCAACTGTAATAAGAGTCCATCCATCCTTCACATCACATCTGATAGATTGCCCTGTAAGATATGCATCGATTTCAGCACTATCTGATGATAAGTTATGACTGTTAGTCACCTCAAATGGCTTAAGTGCCAAAGCCAGAGCATGACTTGGCTCAAAGCGGTTCTTTTTTAATGTGCCTAAGAACAAGCCTCCTCTTAATACATGAAGACCATCAAAATCCGGACAGTTTTCTGGCAACATATAAAGCAAATCATTAAGCAACAACAAATTGCCTCTCCACTCCTTTGGATTTATCATAGTCTCTTTAATGAATATTAAATAGTCATTTAATATTTTATCATTTATTTTCTTTAAGGAATAGGTTTCCCTATTATCTTTGCATTCTTCATATCGATTATCAGCATCTGCCTTTTCAAGTAAAGCTGCGTAATGTCCCTCTCCCTTTACCTGATGTGGCCATAAACGCTGTTCTTTAATCAGCTTCATATCCGGATGTCTTGAAATGAATGCTGCAACAGCCTCTTCATCCTCTAATCTGGCAAAAGTACATGTGCTATAGCACATTCTTCCACCTGGGATAAGCATCTCGTAGGCTCTGTCTAGAATCTCTGCCTGTCTTGCTGCACACATTTCAACAGACTCTAGAGACCATTCGCTACAAGCATCATGATTTTTTCTGAACATACCTTCACCAGAGCATGGTGCATCCACCATAATCTTGTCAAAGTATTCCACGAAACGCTCCGCAAGCTTATCTGGATATTCTGATGTAACAATACAGTTTTTGATACCAAGACGTTCTACATTTTCTGAAAGAATCTTTGCACGATTCTTCATTGGCTCGTTGGAAACAAGAATTCCCTCACCATTAAGATATCCTGCAATCTGAGTAGATTTACCGCCAGGTGCAGCGCATAAATCAAGGCAAAAATCCCCTGGATTTGGTGAAAGCATTTCTACTGGAAGCTGTGCCGAGGCATCCTGAATATAGTATACCCCAGCGCTATGATAAGGATGAAGACCTGGTCTTGTGTCCTCATCGTAATAATATCCATTTGGGCTCCACTCTACTGAGCCTGTCAACATATTGCCGATGGCAGCTTTTGCTGCATCGTCTGCCTTAATTGGATTGAATCTAAGGGCTGATATTTTGTTCTCATCATAAGAACGTAAAAACGCATGGAAGTCAGGACCTAAGTCCTGCTCCATGCGATTAACGAAATCAATTGGTAAAAATGTTTGATCAGACATTACATACGCTCCGGTGCTTTGAAGCCAAGAAGATCGATTGACTTCTCAAGAACTCCTCTTGTAAGCATGAGAAGCTTGAGATAGCTAGCCTTAACAGCGGCATCCTCCTCAGCTAAAATCTTTGTATCGTGATAGAATCTATTGAATGCATTAGCTAAATCATAGATGTATGCACAAATCTTGTGTGGTGCCATGTCCTCATAAGCAGATGTGAGAGCTGCCATGAACTTTGTAAGTTCAAGCTGTAATCCTCTCTCTGACTCTGAGTGAGCTGGCAAGATATCGCCATCGACATTGTCTACTCCAGCCTTAGCAAGAATAGACTTGCAACGAACGATTGTATAAAGGATATATGGGCCTGTGTTACCCTCAGCAGATGTGAATCTGTCTATATCAAAGATGTAATCCTTTGAAGCCTGGTTTGAAAGGTCACCATATTTAACAGCTGAAAGAGCTACAACTGATGCTGTCTTTGCTGCCTGTTCATCATCCATTGTACCATTCTCTTTGATCTTCTCAAGCATCTTCTCTTCTACTTCCTGAAGGAGATACTCAAGTCTCATAACGCCACCCTGACGTGTCTTGAATGGCTTACCGTCCTTGCCGTTCATTGTACCAAAGCCTACGAAATATAAGTTTTTATCAGCTGGAACGATGCCTGTCTTCTTTGCACAACGGAATACCTGTGTGAAGTAAAGCTCCTGACGCTTATCTACTACGTAGATGATTGAATCTGGATTGTAATCCTTCATACGCCATACCATTGTTGCAAGGTCTGTTGTATTGTAAAGAGATGCACCATCTGATTTAAGAATCATACATGGTGGAACCTCTTTTGTATCTGTGTCTTCTTTGACATCTACTACTAATGCACCCTCAGAAATGTATGCAAAACCATCGTCTTTCATCTTCTGAACCATATCTGGGATGTATGGTTGTGCATCACTTTCACCCTTCCAAAGGTCGAATGTAACATCAAGCTTTTCGTAGTTTCTCTTAAGGTCTGTAACTGAAACATTGAGAATATGAGAAAGAAGTGCCTGATATCCTCTTCTGCCATGCTGAAGCTCGTATGTAGCTGTCATAGCAGCTTCTTTGTATGCTGGATCTTCCTTTGACTTTCCAGATGCACATGGATAAATCTCTTCAAGCTCTGAAATAGTGAAAGGAGCTTCTGTAGGGTATTCTCCCTCAAAGCTTTCATCAAAGTATACAAGCTCTGGCTTACGAAGCTTTAATTCTGTGATGATAAGTCCCATCTGAAGACCCCAGTCTCCAAGATGAACGTCACCGTAAACTTCATCACCCATGAAGCGAGCTGTTCGCTTAATAGACTCACCGATGATTGCTGAACGAAGGTGACCAACGTGAAGTGGCTTAGCAACGTTTGGTCCGCCGTAATCAATCATAACCTTCTTTGGTGTGGCTACCTTATCAACGCCAAAACGCTCTGTATCTGATGCCATGCCGCTAACAAATGCAGCAATAAACTCATCAGAAAGGTTCATATTTATAAATCCTGGAGGACATGCCTCGCACTTAGAAAACATTGCATTGTCAGCTAACTTTTCAACTACTTCGTTAGCGATTGCGATAGGAGCTTTTTTGTACTCCTTAGCTGCTGCCATTGCACCATTACACTGAAACTGGCAAAGGTCAGGTCTGTTTGAAAGTGTTACCATTGCATATTTTTCATCGTAACCAGCTGCTTTAAAACCAGCGATGACGACTTCTTTTATTTGTCCAAGAATCTCTTTCATCTCGTCCTCCGTATATAATCTTAATCTTGCGGTGTTCAATTATACCACAAACTATTTATGCATACAATTAGATGAGGAATTAGTCTTTACTGATAGTCTGTACGGGGTGATGTATGGTATTATAGGGAGAGGTTGAGAAATTTTATTTGTAGGGAAAGGACTTATACTATGTTGGAAATTGGGATGAAGAATACCGCTGAGACGGTTGTGACCATTGATAATACTGCGAAGGCTTTTACTAGTGGGGCTCTTGAGGTGTTTGCAACGCCTGCGATGATTGCTCTTATGGAAGAAACCTGCTGGAAAATGGTTCAGCCAGAGCTTGAGGAAGGACTTGGTACGGTGGGTACAAAGGTAGATGTTAGCCATATGGCTCCATCTGCTATTGGTAAGACTATTATTTGTGAGGCTACTCTTATTGAGATAGATGGCCGTAAGCTTTCTTTTGAGGTTGTGTGCTCAGATGAAAGTGGTGTTGTTGGAATGGGTACTCACGAAAGATTTATCATCAATAATGAAAAGTTCCTTGCAAAGGCAAATAAGTAAAAAAACGGCTAGCCAGATGGCTAGCCGTTAGTTTTATTCTTCGTCTGCGTTTAAAGCAGCATCAATAATTGACATTAACTCCATGGCGCTGCGGAAGCTGAGCTTTTCGTCACGGTCTGCCCATGTGACCTGTCCCTGCCATGTGTCGTTTTCACATTTATTAACATGTACTACAAATGTACCTTCTTTTTTATCTGCCATAATAAACACCTCCCACTGATATAATCTATGATAGCATATTGCCTGCCTAATGCCTATTCAAAATCTAATTCTATTGGACAATGATCTGAGCCCATAACTTCTGTATGTATCTTGGCATCCTTCATTCTTTCTTTTATGTCCTCTGACACTATGAAATAATCAATGCGCCAACCAGCATTCTTCTCTCTGGCATGGAATCTGTAAGACCACCATGAATAGATTTCTGTCTGGTCTGGATAAAAGTATCTGAAGCTGTCCACGAATCCAGCATTCAAAAGCTCTGTCATCTTGCCGCGCTCCTCATCTGTGAAGCCCGCATTGCGACGGTTTGTCTTAGGATTCTTGATATCTATTTCCTCATGAGCAACATTTAAATCGCCGCAAAGGATTACGCCTTTTTTCTTGTTGAGTTCACACATATAGGCTCTAAAGTCATCTTCCCAGGTCATTCTGTAATCAAGACGCTTAAGCTCATTCTGAGAATTAGGTGTATAGCATGTAATAAAGTAAAAGTCCTCGAATTCGAGAGTTATAACTCTTCCTTCATGGTCATGTTCTTCTATTCCAATACCATAGCTTACAGAAATAGGCTCTTTCTTTGTAAAAATGGCTGTGCCAGAATAGCCCTTCTTTTCTGCATAATTCCAGTATACATGGTATCCTTCCTTTTCAGAATCAAACTGTCCCTCGGAGAGCTTGATTTCTTGAAGGCAAAAAATATCTGCATCTACCTCATCAAAATAATCCCAAAAGCCCTTTCCCACTACTGCTCTAAGACCGTTTACATTCCATGAAATAAATTTACTCATATAACCTCCATATATGAAAAAGCTAGGGAATTTTCCCTAGCTTTTAAAATTCCTATGTTGATTTTAATTGTTCTAAGAATCACATTCAAGCCTCTTATTGCAACAAATTCATAACACTGTTAGCGTTAGTATTAGCTTGTGAAAGCATTGCTTCACCTGCCTGGCCAAGAATTCTATCCTTCGAATACTTAACCATTTCACCAGACATATCTGCATCTCTAATTCTAGATTCCGCAGCAGTTGTATTTTCTGCTACATTACCAAGATTCTTTACAGTATGCTCAAGTCTATTCTGATATGCTCCAAATACAGAACGCTGTTCAACAACCATCTTTGCCGCTGCATCTATAAGTCCCATGGCTCTTTCAGATGATTCAACTGTAAGCACGTCTACATCTTCAAGTCCTATAGTAAAATTTGACAAGCATTTATAGAATATGCCAAGCTTTTCATCCATATCTGAATCAGGACCTGAATGGATATTTTTCGCCAAATCTTCATAACCAACAAGCTGTTCAAAGGTCTTTTCTAATGTAGATTTAGGTATATAATCATTAACGCTATTCAATTGAAATTGCACACTAGTACGAGTACCTGTTCCTTCACTTGTACTATCCGAGTTTGAACTTCCTGCAAATAAATCACTATTTGTAATGGCCTTAATGCGATTAATAAAAGAATCCGCGCCCTCTCTTTCATCACCAGAAACAGTCAAATTAAAATTTCCATAACTATTTCCATCAGCATCCTTCATAGAATAATAAAACGTAATTGCAATGTTTTCATTATTGTTATTCTTATCATCCATTAATCCGCCAACATTTTTTGCATTTCCAACATTTTTTGTATAATTTCCTGAAAGAATTTCTTTTATGCTGTCATCATCAAATAGCGAGTTTTTCAAATTTTGTGAGTCAATGCTGTAGTTCAATGTGTAATTCTGATAGCCATCAAAATTGCCATTTATATCAAAAGTAGCATATTTTCCCCACCATCCATCACGGGAGAAGTTTTCATATATAGAGTTTTTGTGCGCTTTTGTATAGTGTAAAGTTTGATCATCTACAGATACTCTATCTACCGGATCAAACCTAGATATATATTTATATATTCTTACACTAGAAGGTTTTGTTGTTACAGCAATCTTCTTTGTTGGGTCTTCTCTACTTGTAAAATCAAATGTAAAAGTTAATCCATTTGAAGAATCAACTGCTGTCATACCATTAGGCTCTGCAAATGAAGTGTCTGAGTATCCATTAAGGTTTATATTTGTTTTTTGTATGGCATATACCGATAAAGAAGCACTTGCCGATACTCCTCCATTGGAAGTAATTGTTGTACTAATAGAATTACTTGGGGAAGCAGATACTGATACCTGTTTACAGTAATTCTTAATTTCATCAATAGTTGTATTAGAATCAGTTGAATAATAGATTTTACAATTGACGCCCTTTAATGCAGAGTTACTCTTCTGTTCATCAGTAAAAGCATTGGCCAATTCAAGAGTCTGACTTGCAGTCTCAGGATTAGGCCATGGTATTGTAGCAGATGTATACTCAACAGGTTTAGAATCTGATGATTTCCAAGTAAAGGCTAGTCCACCAGGTTCACCTGTAGCCTCATTTGCCTCAACAACTTTTAGTTTAAAACCGCCATTTGGCCATGATGCAATATTTTCATTGGTAACTTTATAATCACAACTTGGGGCGCTAAAAGTAATTGGTCTATATTCAATTTCCTTTGTTACAGTCTCACTTACAGGATTACGTTCCCAGATTTGTCTTTGATTAAACGTAGTTGTGGTAAATATTCTTTCAGATTCTCTCTTCAGTTGTTGAATTTCTTCATTGATGGCTTGTCTATCTGAAGGTGAATTTGTGCCGTTAGCAGACTGAATAGAAAGCTCTTTCATTCTGTTAAGCATATCGTTAACCTCAGAAAGTGCTCCATCTGCTATCTGACAAAAAGAAATACCGTCTTCAACGTTATCCAATCCTCTTGTTAACCCTCTTACCTGCTTTCTCATTTTTTCAGAAATAGAAAGTCCGGCTGCATCGTCAGCAGCATGGTTAATCTTAAATCCACTGGACAACTTCTCAGAGGTTTTAGAAATTGATGTATCTGTTATATTTAACATTCGGCTAGCATTACTAGCTGCAGAATTGTGCTGAACTACCATAACCCGTCCTCACCGATTTATTGTGAACAATAAAAATGAACCATCCATAGTTCTAGTAGTTAGCATCCTTGCTATTTTTTGTATCGACAATTATACATATATATTTATATTGTCCAACAAAAAAACTCACCATAAATGGTGAGTTTTTCATTTTTTAATTAATTAGTTCTTAATGCATCGATAGGATTGAGATTAGCTGCCTGATGACTTGGCAAAATACCAAATACAATACCAATAACCATAGAAAATACTACTGCTATAAAAGCAGCTGGCCAAGATATTGCAACAGGTGTGCCACTCATAATGGATATTATTTGAGCAAGTCCAATACCACTAGCAACTCCAAGCACACCGCCCATGGATGTAAGTACGGCAGCTTCTGTAAGGAACTGTCCCATGATTTTTCCTTTTCTAGCTCCAATAGCTTTCTTTAGACCAATCTCTGCAGTACGCTCTGTAACAGATACCAGCATAATATTCATTACGCCGATACCACCAACCAAAAGTGAGATTGCGGCAATCCAAATAAGCATTGAATTTGTTGATGATGAAAGCTGCTGAAGCTGCTGTGCCTGTTCCAACAAATCCTTGGACTGATACTTTATAGTGTCATCAGTTGGGCTGATGTATGAGTTCATAATATCTGCAGTCTTCTTTCCTGCCGCAGTCATATCATCAGTAGAATTAGCTCTAACTAAAACATTTTCTGGCTCGTCATATTTGTAGCTTATAGGCCAGGTTGAAAGTGGGATATAAACTGTTCCAGATTCATCCTGCATATAAGTTTCATAATCCGAAATTGAGTTGATTGTAGGCTCAAATGTTGAACGTGATGCAACAACTCCAATTACTACATATGAATCACCCTGAATCTCAAGGATTTTTCCAATTGGCTCATCATTATGAAGCAGATCCTCTACCACACCATCGTCAACAACGCATACTTTTTTATAGTTTTTAAGCTCCTCTTCAGTGAAGAGTCTACCATCTTTAACTGTAAGATTGGCTGTCGAAAAATAGTCTGTTTCAACGCCCTTTACATAGCCACCATTCATGGAATTGTTTAAATAATATACTCCATCATAAACCTGACGGTTAGCGTATTTACTTGCAGATTTGACTTCATCCAAATCCCTGATTTCAGATATAGCTTCGTCGCTTACCTGAGGAACTCCAAATGGTGCCTCGCTGTAGCTTAAATCAAGTGGCCAATCATTTTGATAAAGCTGAATATCAACTGTGTTAGAACCAGAACCAATAAGATTTTCCTTAATCTGCTGATTGGTTCCTTCGATAGTAGATACTATGGCGATAATAGCCGCAATACCAATAATGATACCCAGCATTGTCAAAAAGGATCTAAGCTTATGTGTCCATATACCTCTAAAGGCTAATCGTAAATTTTCTAACATAAGTCCTCCCTTAATACGCAAAAGAATCTACTATTTTGCAATTCATACCTTCAACTGCCCCATTTCCATAAGGGAATGCAAGGTAATCATCCATAGTAACACCGCTTTTAATTTCAATCATTGACCCCCAAAGGCTTTTACCAACTTTTACATAAACCTTTTCAAGCTTATTGTCAGCATTCATTTTCATAACATAATTGCCACCGGCATCCTTACGAACAAAGTATGTTGAGATGTAAAGGCCGGTATCTTCCTGACCAGCTGGCGTGATTGTAATATCTACTGCTGAACCTATTTCAATACCGCTACTTCTATCGAAGCTTGCCTTAAACTCATAGTTGCTGCTGTTTGTATTTCCATCTCCAGAATAGAAATTATTGTTATCTGTATTTGGAGTATCACTGATATAAGTAATAACAGCATCTGCTGTAAGGCCTGTATCCCAAGAAGAAATAGTAACTGTATCTCCAACATTTACACTATCCAGATAGAATTCTCCGATACTACCAGAAATATAGTACTCATCTGTAGCTGTAACTATCATGAATGGCTGGGTGTTGTTGTAATTGTCCTTATTTTGAACCTTCGATACTGTACCAGAGACCTTTGCTAGAATCTCACCATTGTCATTGGTGTTCTTCATAACCTCCAGCTCATTTTCCTTCTTTCTAAGATCAAGATCGTGTTTCTTAAGTGCGTTGGAAACCTCTTCGATTTTGTCCTTAAGCTGAGTTGGTGTATAACCTACAGGCGCATTGTATCGTTCGACAACGTTTCCTTCGCCATCAACACCTTCGTGACCAATCATCTCTCCTGTTTCTGCATTGTAATAGAATGTACCTACAGTAACTTCTGTTGTTTCATAATTTTCGTAGCATTCGAAAAGAGAATGGTCCGCATTTACAATTGCGTTGATTTTATCAGTGTCGTCTACTTCGTCCAAAGAATTTCCCTTTTCGTCATAATAAAGAGTAGATGTAAGATTTCCTGACTGATCAAAAAACTCTTCATAGACAATATGATCTTCCTTGTACTCACCAAAAGTAGATCCAACCTTTAATCTATATTCCTTGCCAATAAGAATCTCTCTTGTTCGAGTGTCTGGTGAGCTTGAAATATATTCAGGAATAGGTGCTGTATTCTGAAGTCTTTCAAGGGTAACTGTGTCTGCTACATAGGCTTGTCTAGCTTTTTCTACTTCAAGCTCTTTGCCTTTAATGTCCTGTGTTTCTTTCTTGACTGTCATCAGGACATCGCCCTCATTAACATGGTCCCCAGGCTGAACATTAACAGATAATATTTCTGTTCCTGAAGACAGATAAGTTGTTTGGGATTTGTCTGATGTTACATCTCCATAGCTATTGATTGAATCTCCCCAGTAGCCATCCATAGCATACATGCTAAGTGAAACAACCTCGGCAGTCTTTTTACTTTGGCTGTATCTGTAGCCTCCGTACAAGCCACCAACGGCCAAAGCTAAAATTATAACTATTATGAGGACAGGTTTAATTATCTTTTTCATTCCTTATCCTCCTCTAATCCATGATAAAGCTTGCCATCCACAATTCTGTATGTCTTTTTCGCATGACTGGCAATATTGGCATCATGAGTAATCATTATTATTGTTGTGCCTTCTTCATTAAGCTTTTCAAAAAGGTCCATGATAGCTGCACCAGATTTTTGATCCAACGCACCAGTAGGCTCATCAGCCAAAAGCACCTTTGGATTATTAACAATAGCCCTTGCTATGGCAACTCTTTGCTTCTGACCTCCAGAAAGCTGATCTGGACGGAACTTTACTCTATCAGCAAGGCCTACTCTTGTAAGTGCCTCAATTGCTCTTCTTTCTCTTTCCTTTTTAGGTACTCCTGCATATGAAAGGGGAAGAGCCACATTTTCAATTGCATTTTCCTCGTTCATAAGATAAAAGCTTTGGAAAACGAACCCGATAGAGTGAAGTCGCAAATCAGACATCTGTCTATCTTTAAGCTTTAAAACATCCTTATCTTCAAAGTAATATACACCAGATGTAGGTTTATCCAAGCAACCAATAACATTCATCAGGGTACTCTTTCCCGAACCTGATGGTCCCATGATTGCTACATATTCACCTTCGTTTACAGTAAGTGACACATCGTTCAAAGCTGGAACCGAGGTTTCTGTGCCAGATTCACCGTAAACCTTGTAAATGTTTTCAAGTTTTACAATCATTCTTATTCTCCCTCGTATTCGCTAACAGTCTTCATTCCCTCTGTGTAATCTTCCATTGGGAAAGCTATTAATGTGTCGTTGTCTATTCCAGAAACAGAATAAACCATCTGCTCCTCATAATAGTCTCCAAGTTCGATAGAAACCTTTGTTAGATGTCCTTTGTTGTCTGCCCATACAAATGGATTGCCCTCTTCATCATAGGCAATGTAGTAATCATACAGATATGTTCCATCTGTAAAATCCATCTCAGGAGCATCTGTCTGACCAAGCTCAATATACAAATGCTGACCCATCATAAGACCTTCGCTATCCTCAAGTGTTATGTAAAAAGGATATTTTGTGGAGCTAGCATCAGAAGAACCACCATACGAGTTTGAATCATTGTTTTCCTGCTTTGACTCAGTATCGATTTTAGTGATAGTTCCTTTCCATGTTTGGCTGCTGTCCACACGAGAACGTAGGGTTACAGGCTCATCCACATTGATTGCCCAAACGTTTTGTTCGTTAATTTGCCCTTTTACTCTCATCTCTTTAGATGCAAGAATTGTGATAAAAGAACCATCTGTTGTGTATGGATTTGTATCGTCTGCGATCTTTGTGATTGTGCCATCAACAGTAGAAGTTACAGTAGAATTTGCAATTTTATTATTGTTAGCCTCAATCTTTGCATTTACCATTTCAATATTGTTCTGAGCAATTGCAATGTCTGTATTTAATGAATTAATCTGGTTGGTAAGCTCTTCCTTTTTAGTTTTATCCTCGTCTGTATTTCCTTTGATTTTATCAAGCTCAGTCTGAGTCTTGGTAATATCATTGTTGTAATCAGCAATACTAAGGTTATAGCCTTCAATTTCAAAGCCATACTGAGTATTCTCAGCTACCAAAGAATCTGTTTTATACGAAAAAAGAGGTGTACCAACTGTAACAGTGTCGCCTTCAGATACAAAAAGCTGATCTAACTCTCTATCAGAACTTTTTGTGATGCCTGTAGACTCCTGGCCTTCCACAACGCCCATAAAGACATTTGTGGAATATCCACTGTTAGTTCCCATGATATCAGACAAAGACATAACATATACCTCTGCAGAATCATCAGAACCAGTTGCACCTCCTGATATAATTCCTGATTTCCACACGAAAATTCCTGCAGCCGCAATTATCGCTGCAAGCACAATAGCTATAACCTTTTTTTTCATATCATTCGTCCTTTCGATGAACATTAACTGTTCTATTTCCCTTAATACAGTTATAGCATTAATATAGGGCCATTGCAAGCAAATACAATGGCCCTAGCGTAATATATTCTTGATTTAATTTTATCTACAAAGTAGTGTTTCTCGGGTTGATACGCATTTATCAGCTATACATACAATCCAAGCTGCTCTGCTTTTAGGAACCTTCGTGATATTAAGTGGCCACATGTGGCTCTCAATAACATGCTGTGTTCTTTTTCCTATCCCAAAATCATTAATGGCATTTTCTTTTGCAGTGTTTGAATGAGAAAAACCGTGAAGCCCATGTCCCTCATCAGTAACATGCCAATCGTATAAATAATAGTCGTGTAAAAAAGCTCCTATTGTAAGGACTCTATCATCTGCTCCTATACGAAGTCTTTTATTAATCCAAAAACTAAGTCTTGTGACACTTTCCACATGATCAAAAGTTGTTATTCTCCCATGTTGGATGTAGTTCTTCATTTTCTGAACTCTTAAGTCACTTTTAATTGGCGCCAAGATACTATTTAATCTTGCCTCTTCATCTGGTCTAAGTCTCATAAAAACCTCCGAGAAAAACCATATTCATTACAAATCGCAGTTGAAATAGTACCAAAGAATTATGTCCAGGCTGTGAATGTAATATGTAGAATATGATAATTCTATCTGAATTTATAGAAGGAATCTGTACGACGTCCATCGTTAAACGAACCTTCTATCAAGATAGAACCTGCATGGTTTACCTCGGCAATCCCCACCTTTCCTGTATTCTCCTCTAAATATGAAATATAGAAAACGTAAACATCTTCCTTAAAGAAATAATCGTATCTTTCCTCATCAGTAAGATTATCTTCTATTTCCAAGCAACAATCTCCAGGATTAAGCAAAAACCTTCCCACATAATCAGCATCCTCTCTGGAAAATGTAACTGTATATCCTTCCTCCTCAGGGAAATCTAGCAGCAACTGTGAATAAGCATCATCCGCGGATTCCACAGGAACCACCTGATTTGAAGAAACCCTAGCTTCCTCTGTTGGATTATAATCCGGAATAGTAAGCCATAATCCAAAAATCCATATTTGGATAAATAAAATCAAGGTTAAACAAACAATTAAAACTCCCTGCACATAACGTTTTACTTTGCCAACACTAATCTTGCCAGGAGCCTTTTCTTTAACTGTTTCTTTGCCTTCTTCTTTTCCCTCTTTCTTTATAGTAATAGATTTTAATTTATCTATTATCTTTCCAAAATCAGGAAGCTTAAGCTTTTTATCGTTTTCTTTAGTCTTGATTTTATTTTTAGCATAATCGCTTTCACCTATTGTTGAAAGACAATGCTGGCATATTACTTTATTATCAGCGTGCTGTCCGCAAATAACACAGGTCTCATCCACAGCTTGGCCAGCTGCTATATCAAATATTCTTGTTTTGAATCTCTTACCAAAAACAGAGCCTAGAATTTGTCTTTCATTTTCTAGCCTCAGTATACCTTCAACAACCTCCATACGACTGAAATCGTATTTAGAAGTAAGTCGAACCATATATAGTAGCTCTTGTCGTAACTTATCGTCTGCCATATAATTCGTCCCTATCGCTATCTATCTAACTTTTCGTCCATGCCTTTAAAGCATAGATACGCTAAAAGCTTATTATCTCTCTCTAAAATTTTACCAGCGTACAATATGCCATTGTTTTCAGCTTCAGCTCTATTTACACGAGCCTTTACTGCCAAGCTAAAATCTGAATTATGAGCATTATCAGCAAAGTTAACCTCTACAATGTCACCTATTGTGACTCTATTAGCATTACCAATAAAGGAAACTCCACTGTCGCTAATATCCAAAACTGAGATGGAGAATCGTCGACCATCTTCCATAAGAGCAGAGCCTGGCTTTTTCACATGCACTCTAACATCCTCTCTTCGTTCACTGGATGCTGCAATTTTACCAAAAGCCTTGGCATCTACGGCATAGTAATCCACACCTCTGAATTTGATAACGTTAACAGCTACATTTTTCCACACAACTCTACCGCCAGTGTGTGGATCTATGCAATGAAGTGAAAATGTCATGCTCTGCGGAGAACCATTCGCGAAATCCACAACCTGTCCGTTATACACATAGGGCTTAACCAATGCCCCTGTTTCTGCATTAGTTCCAACCACCTCTGTCTTTAATTCAAATGATGAGCCACCAATTAATACCTCTAGTGTGACCTCCTGCCCTGACCTTAGCTGCTCGATAATCATAATTCGTCTCCCTTAACCCCTTATAATAACTATTCTACATAATTAATCGGAGTTTTTGTATAAAAAATTCACACATTATAAAATTAAACAGTCTTTTTAGCTGCTGCCTCCACAACATGCTTTACAAGAATGCTTGTTGTAACACCTCCAACACCTCCTGGCACAGGTGTAATGGCCTCTACAATTGGTTCAACCTCATCAAACTTTACATCGCCGCAAAGCTTACCCTTTTCATCATTCCAGCTTATTCCAACATCAATTACAGTCTGGCCTTCTTTCAGGAATTCCTTTCCAACGCTTTCCATTTGACCAGAAGCAACCACTACGATATCTGCATCCTTTGTGATAGAAGGAACATCTACTGTCCTTGTATGGCAAATTGTAACAGTAGCATTTTCATGCATCAGCATCATTGCAACTGGTCTTCCAATAACAAGAGAGCGACCTATAACTGCTACTTTTTTACCTGAAAGTGCAATTTCGTAATGCTTAAGTATTTCCATTGCAGCCTCTGCTGTACAAGGTGCAAAACCAAGTTTCGTGTTTGTAAATACACCTGCAAGGGATAGATCTGTGCAGCCATCCACATCCTTTTCAGCCTTAAGCATATTTCTAGCCTTTTCACCATCAATATGCTTTGGAAGTGGTCTAAACATAAGAATTCCATGAACAGAGTCATCCTCGTTTAGCTCATTTAGCTTTTCAAAAAAGGCCTCTTCAGAAACGTCCTCGTCAAGCGCCTCTACTCTAACTGTCACTCCCACCTGCTCACAACGCTTTATTGCTCCTCTTTCGTAGGAAAGATCATCTGCTCTCTCACCCACTCTAAGAATAGCAAGTGTAGGATTTACTCCCTTTGTTTTAAGGTTTTCCACCTGATTTGCCATTTTTATATTTAATGCATCTACTACTTCTTTACCTTTTAATAACTTCGCCATGATTCCTCCAGTTTATAATCTTTCCATAACGCTTTTATATATTTCATCAGATTTTATTACATACTCATCAACTAGTGCTGTCACTTTCGAATCTAAATCTGTAGCATAATCTCTATCTTTCATGGATTTAGTGTTTATCTTTACATTGACAGCTGCCCCTTTAATTGCACCTTGAAGCATAGCAACCCCCGTTGCCGCATCGCTAATCATAAGCACTGAACCTTTATCTGCAAATTCCCTTTGCAAATCAACAGCTTCACATGCCAACTGAAGAATCTGAAATGGCACCTGTGCAGCATCTTTCAAGCACTTTTCCATTATTTCATCTCTGGTAGGATCTTCCTTTGGGATAGAATAGGCCTTAGAAAGAGGTTCAAAGGCAATTGCATCATCATCAATGCATTTTAAAAGTTTAACTCTAATATCCTGAGCCTTTTCCATAAGCTCTTTTATTTCAGGTTCTACCTCTGCATATTTCTTTTTTCCAACAGTAAACTCCCCAACCATATCTCCAAGAGCAATTCCAATGCTGGCAACCATAGCACTTGCGCCACCGCCTCCTGGTACTGATGTCTTTGAAGCAAGCTTCTCTGTAAATTCCTGCAGTGTTGAATTAGTTAAACTCATAGCATTTCTCCTTTTATATAATGCAAAAAAGACCTTGGCAATCCAAGGTCTAATCAGTAATAAAGTCAAAAATAGTCATTTGGTCAGAATCGGCTACTAAATTGTCGTAGTTCTCCTGCTCCTCTGGTGTTAATTCTCTGTGATAAACGTATGTCTCTTGCTTGATAACACCATCCATATCAAAATACATCTGTCTGTATTTTAGATTATCATTTTCTAACATTACTCTAGCCCAATCAATTATCCTAAATTATTCATGACTATTCTATCATACTTCTAAGCCGAACTCACTAGGTAAAAATCGTGGGCATACATTATCTGAAGTTACAATTACAGATGCTGCAAGTGTTGATCCAATTTCACAAGCCTCTTCAATTGTTTTGCCGTATGTAAGACCAATTGTTACGCCAGCGAAGAATGAATCTCCAGCACCGGTTGTATCCTTAACATCTACCTTTCTAGCTGGTACGAATCCTGTGTTGCCATCAATATCTGCATAAACTGCACCCTGACTACCAAGCGTGACAATCATCTTTTTGATCTGAGCACCCTGAATTTTCTTTGCAAGGATTTCTTCCATCTCCTCAGGTGTTTTTTCTGAATAATCATCCATGAAAAGGATGCCTGCCTCCTGCTGATTGCAAACGAAGCACTCTACGTTCTTCAAGAAATCTCTGCGTTCAACAGCAATACTCATGTTTGAGACAGCTGCATATACCTTAAGATTATACTTTTCTGCATATTTGAATACTCTTTTGATTGAATCTTTTTCCATATCAATCTCGAGAGCAATACTATCTGCATCTTTGAAAATCTCATCTCCCTCTTCATCAAGAATATCATTGATTACAGAAAGATCTGGTCGCTTTGATATAGATGCAACAACGTCTCCGTGATTATCAAAAACTGCAAGCCACTTTCCCATTCCATCAGGAGTGCGGCGAACAAATCTGGTGTCTACCTTGTGATTGTTAAGCTTTTCAAGTACGCCTGTACCGATACCGCTTTCATCTACAAGACTAACAAAAGTAGGACGAAGCTCAACATTTGCAATATCCTCTACAACGTTTCGGCTAACGCCACCGTGTACTTCCTCTACAGTACCAACATTTCTACCTGCTGGAATATAGCTTGCTGTAGAGTGACCTTTAATATCAATAAAAACTGCTCCTAGTACTACAATTCCCATTATTAATTACTCCTTTTTAAACAATGTATAAATACTATCACATGCTTTTAGAATTTTAAACAATAATTTACTACCAATGTGTTGTCCTTTATAATATACCTAAATTGTTACATAACTATGATACGAGGTATACCATGATAAAAGTAGACTTAATTACAGGATTCTTGGGTAGCGGCAAAACTACCTTTCTTAAAAAATACGCAAATTACTTCATTTCCCATGGCAAACGTATTGGAATATTAGAAAACGACTACGGCGCAGTAAATGTTGATATGCTCCTACTCAATGATTTGCGAGGGGAAAATTGCGAGCTTGAAATGGTAGCTGGTGGATGTGACGCTGATTGTCACAAACGTCGTTTTAAAACAAAGCTTATCGCCATGGCTATGAGTGGTTATGATAGAGTCATCATTGAACCATCAGGCATTTTTGATGTTGATGAATTTTTTGATGTTCTCAGAGATGAGCCACTTGATAGATGGTATGAAATCGGTACAGTTTTAACCATCGTTGATGCACGATTAGAAGATAATCTTTCTGATGATTCAGATTTCTTCTTAGCCAGCCAAATAGCAAACGCTGGGCGCATCATTCTCAGCAGAACTCAGCTTACAGACAATGAACATATCGCAAATACCAAGTCACACTTAAAATCTGCGGCAGAAAAGGCAAACCTTAATATAAATGTAGATTCTATTGTCTTTGAAAAAAATTGGGATGATTTAGATGATAACGATTTCGAATTAATTTCAAACAGCAGCTATGCTTCACGATCATACATAAAAAAAATAACCACTGATGACAGTGGTTATAAAACAGTTTATTTTCTTGAGCTCCCATTGAAAAAGGAATGCCTAAAAGAAAAAATCCTCACTCTTATGTCTGATTCTTCATTTGGCGAAATCCTCCGAGCAAAAGGCTTCTTTAATGAAGACGATACCTGGTATCAGTTCAATGTTACAAAAAATGAATTTGAACTAACACCAATGTCTGTAGGTCAGCAGGTCTTCATCGTAATCGGCGAAAACCTTAATGAAAGCAAAATCCGTGAATTTATGGAAGCCGATAATTAAGCTTCTGTTATCTTGCCTGCAATTGCTGTTGCTGCAGCTGTTGCAGGACTGGCAAGATAAATCTGTACCTTGCTAGTTCCCATTCTTCCAAGGAAATTTCTATTGTTAGTGGCAACCACCACTTCATTATCTGAAAGAATTCCTCCTCCTCTTCCACAGCACAAACCACAACCTGGAGTAGTAATAATCGCACCGGCGTCTGAAAGGATTTCAAGTGTGCCGTCAGCTAATGCTTCTCTATAAATCTTTCGGCTGGCAGGAGTAACAATCATTTTAACAAATGGTGCAACATGCTTGCCCTTTAAAATAGTGGCTGCTGTTCTAAGATCTTCTAATCTACCATTTGTGCATGAGCCAAGGAATACCTGATCCACCTTTGTCCCCTTAAGCTCTGAAACTGGATGAATGTTATCCACCAAAGATGGACATGCCAAAACCGGAACCATATCCTCTGCTCTATATCTGAGAATTCTTGAATATTTGGCATCATTATCTGGCTTCAAAGCCTTTATGCTATCGTCATATTTTATCTTACAATAGTCACAAGTCTTATCATCTGGAACAAACAGACCACATTTTGCCCCAGCTTCCACAGCCATATTCGACATTGTCATTCGGCTAGCTACACTCATGGCATCTACTGTGCTTCCAGTAAATTCAATAGCCTGATATGTAGCTCCAGATGCAGTCAAATCCCCTATTATTCTAAGAATTATATCCTTTGATGTAACATTTCCAGGCAATGTACCATCTATTTCAATCTTGATAGTCTCAGGAACTTTTATCCAAAGCTGACCTGTTCCAAGAATGCCCGCCATCTCCGTATATCCGATACCTGTTGAGAAGGCGCCAACACAACCATATGTAACTGTATGGCTGTCTGTTCCAAAGGCAATATCACCAGGCTTAACATATCCTGCTTCTGTCATAAGCTGATGACAAATACCGTCTGTTCTATGAACATTTTTTATACCGTATTTCTTGGCAAATTCATCTCCCTCTCTGAAATGACGAGTGTCATCTACCTGAGTAGCAGGAAGGAAATGATCATAAATAAGAACAACGCTGTCAGGATTTTTTACCTTAGAAAAACCCATCTCTTCAAACTTCTGAACAGCAAATGGAACCATGATGTCATCAATCATGCACCAGTCTACATCTACAGTAACAATGTCTCCTGGTTTTACATCATGCCCTACTTTATTTCCAATTATTTTTTCTACTAATGTCTTTCCCATTTTTTCACCATCAATCCAATCCATTACGCTTTCTCATAGCTTTTACCAAGCCACCAGCCTCAAGTATTTCCAGCAGGTTATCAGGAAGTGAGGCTATTTCGTAGGATTTACCATTTACCACGATTTCTTTGCCTGGTGTAACCTCAGCAATATCACCTTCTTTTACCTCATCATACAAATCCTGATTTTCAATTAAAAGTAATCCATTATTAATGGCATTTCTGAAAAAAATTCTTGCGTAAGATTTTGCAACAACGCATGAAACCCCAAGGGCCTTTACAACCTCTGGAGCCTGTTCTCTTGAAGAGCCGCAGCCAAAATTGTTACCTGCAACAATCATATCTCCTGGCTGAATCTGTGATGCCAAATCGGGACGCAGTGGACTAAAAGCATAAGGCTTCATTTCCTCCACCGTCTTAAACGCCAAATACTCTGTAGGTAAGATTATATCTGTATCTATGTCATCTCCAAGGACCCAAATCCTAGCCGTAAACTTGTCACTCATAAATTCTCTCCAATCTAGTCTGATCTAAAGTTTATCTGCAGTAGTTATAAATCCTTCTACCGCGGATGCAGTAACGGTTGCCGCTGATGCAAGATATACAAAGGAATCCTTATGGCCAGCTCTTCCCTTAAAGTTACGAGTGCCTGTAGAGATAAGTGTTTCACCTTCACCGATAACTCCCTGGCACGCACCCCAACACACTGAACAATTAGGATTCATAACCATAGCGCCAGCAGCCATAAATATATCGAGAAGTCCTTCCTTTAGAGCCTGCTTGTAAACTTCCCTACTTGCCGGAACTACTAAAAATCTAACCCCCTCAGCAACATGCTTTCCTTTGATTACTTGTGCACCAACTCTCAAGTCCTCTATACGTCCATTGTTACAGCTACCAAGAAACGCTTCGTTAATCTTTGTACCCTCACATTCCGATGCTGGTACAACGCTGTCTACAAAATGAGGCTTTGCAACAATTGGCTGAATCTCCGATAAATCGATATCATAAACTTCGGCAAACACTGCATCTTCGTCTGATGAGAACAATGCCTTAGGCTCACGTCCATGGGCCGTTAAATACTCCATCGCTACATCATCGACCTCCATAAGAGCAGTCTTTGCGCCTGCTTCTACACACAAATTGCAGATTGAGATTCTATCAGCAATTGAAAGGTCATGTAGCCCCTCTCCAGCAAACTCCATGGCTTTATAGTTAGCTCCATTAGCAGAAATTCTACCAATTATAGTAAGGATTAAATCTCTAGCGTATACACCCTTATTAAGCTTTCCATGGAGATTAAAGCGAATTGTCTCAGGTACTAGTAGCCATGATGTTCCTGTAACCATAGCATATAAATAATCTGTGCAACCAACGCCAGTACCAAAAGCTCCCAAAGCTCCATAAGCACATGTATGTGAATCTGCTCCAAAAATCAACTCACCAGGGCGTACGTGTTTTTCCATCATAACCTGATGGCATACTCCCTCCCCCTCATAAAAAGTGATTCCATGCTCTCTAGCAAAGTCTCTCATCTTTTTATGGCTCGCTGCAGTTTTTGGGCTATCAGCAGGGATATTGTGGTCAATAACCCATACAAGCTTATCCACATCTGCAATACGTGGATGCTTTAAATTGTTGTACATGTCTATTGTAAGATGAGTAGTGCCGTCGTTGCTCATCAGTCTATCAAGTGTTACTGTCTCGATATCACCAGCCTTGCAGCTTTCTTTACCTGCTGCCGCGGCAATAATCTTTTCTGCCATTGTCATTCCCATATCTAATCCTCCTTATCCAAAGATGCTATAAGACCGCCTTGATCCAAAATTTCCTGCATCTTTTCAGGTAGCTTAGTACAAGAATACTCTTTTCCATTTGCTTTGATGATGCCAGCATTCAAATCCAGTTCCATTTCATCACCATCTTTCACTACATCATAAAGCTCTTTACTGACAATAACCGGCATGCCAATATTAATGGAATTTCTATAAAAAATACGAGCAAAAGACTTAGCTATAACTGCTTTAACTCCTAGTGCTTTTAGAACACTTGGCGCCTGCTCTCTTGATGAGCCACATCCAAAGTTTTCATCAGCCACAACAAAATCACCAGGCTTTACCGCAGATGCAAAATCACCATTTAGGGACTCAAATGTATGCACTTTCATTTCGTCTATTGTGGGAAAAAGTAGATACTGGGAAGCGATAATCTGATCTGTATCTACATCTTTGTGAAATCTAAATACCTTGCCCATATTTCCTCCTTTTACATGTTGTCACATTTTCTAGTTAATCTATTCTACCTTAATTCTTTAGCGATTTAAAGAGGTAAAAACTTCAAAAAATCATAAGATTGTTATATTATATGTAAATATGATTTTTGATAGGAGTTAATAAATGAATTTAGTTTTAGTCGGACGAATCTTTTCAATTTTGGCTTGTATCCTTATGGTGTTAATCGGATACCTTAAGCACAAAAAAACAATCCTATGGGCACAGAACCTACAGTTTGTTCTTTTTTCTATATCCTACGCTTGCCTTGGTGGTATTGCCGCAGTTGTAGGAAACATGGTTAGCCTACTTAGAAACCTTATCTGCATTAAATGGAATCTTACTATTCCGCTTCAGATATTCTTCATCGGCTTTCAGGGTGTATTCACCTTCATCACTACTCAAAACAGATGGATTGACTGGCTCCCTTTTGCTGCAGCAACTATGATTACACTTTCACTTAGATCTAAAAAGGATTTAATGATAAAGCTTGGATGCATCGGCAGTATTCTTTGTTTTGGAACTTATGATTTCTTCCTTAAGAACTGGGTTGTATTTGCATTCGATGTTTTCTCACTTATCACAAGTTTGATTGGTGTATATAGAATTCTATTTGATAAAGAAAAAGAGGCCTTTTAAAAGGTCTCTTTCTTATTCTTCAACTTTTCTTGAAAAACCTATCATCAATACATCATCCTTGTGCGGATGTTTCATAAGATGAATTATAGTTCTAAACTTAAGTGGAACACCTGCTACATTGTGCTCTACAACAACCTCTACCCTTGTTTTTCCTTTATTGAATGCCTTCAAAAGCGCTGGTCTTGTAAGATTATCTTCGTAAACTTTATAAGATTCTCCAACACATATCTTTAAAGCGCTCTCAGTCATATCATCAATAACACCTGCTGTAGGCGCATCAAAGAAAATATCTGGGTTCTGATACATCATATAATAGCTATTCTTATACAGATTTCCAAACATTATCATGTCGTATTCTGTCTTCATAGCTCTTAAAAGCAGGCTGTGAGTACTAAATGTTCCCTGCTTCTTAAGGAAATCATCATCGTCAACCATAGGAGCATTATCTATCATTGCAACAACAAGGAAATCTTCTTTTTTAAGTGGTTTCGAGAATAAATATCCCTGAACTCTATCACAGTCCATATTCTGCAAAAACTTAAGCTGCTCCATGGTTTCTACACCTTCAGCTATAGTCTTTAGACTGAGACGTCTTGCAAAGAAAAATACAGTTTCAAGGGTACCACGTCCCCTATCATCCTGACAATTATCTTCCAAGAAAGCTTTATCAACTTTCAAAAAACTAACTGGCAGATTCTTTACAAACTGTAATGATGTAAAGCCCGCGCCAAAATCATCTATAGCGATTTTAACACCGGTGTCTGCGATGTTTCTGGCCCATTCTTCTATGGATTTTAAATTTTCCACAGCAAGGGCTGACTCTGTAATTTCAACCTCAAACATCTCTGGCTTTACTTTATATGTTGTAAGAATGGCTTGTAACTTACGATAAAAATCTTTTTCCTTTACATGCCATCTAGAGAAATTAACAGCAATTGGAACTGCCTTATCTCCCATTTCATGGATAGTTCGACAGGCTTCCTCTGCCATATACCAATCTAAGATATTAATATCATCTGTCTTTTCAAGTCTCGGTATGAATTTGTCTGGGCTAATTATTTCGCCATTGGGCTTCACCCATCTAACAAGTGCTTCTGCACTAACAATTCTACCAGTACTGGCATCATACTGTGGCTGATAATACGCTTTGATTTCTCGATTTTCAATAGCATTTACTACTTTATCTAAGAAAGAAGTACTCATATAATCCTCAATTACTACATCCTAAGCATTAACTCACGATCAATAACTTCCCCATTTCGATAATAAACTCGAGGAACACGCTTGCTAACTGCACAAGTTAATTCGTAAGGAATAGTACCTGCACAAGCAGCTAAGTCATCAATACTGTTCTTCTCCCCAAATATTTCAACTTCACTTCCTACATCAACAGTAGGCATATCTGTGATATCAATCATACACATGTCCATGCAAATTTTACCCCTAAGCTTTGCTGGACCTTCCTTTGTGTAAAGTGAACATTTATTAGAAAGACTTCTAAGAAATCCATCTGCATAACCATATGGCAAAACACCAATACGTGTTGGCTTGTCTGTAACAAACATTCCGCCGTAGCTGACAGCAGTTCCTTCTGGGTAAATCTTGATTGTGCTGACAGTTGTCTTCATAGTCATGGCTGGACGAAGTCCCATCTGATGAGCGAACTCACCGTATCCATATAATAACAGGCCTGGGCGCACCATGTCTAGGTATGTTTCAGAAAATCTGGCAACTGCACCTGTATTGGCACAATGTCTGATCTTAAACTTGCTATCAAGCTGTTCTTCTACAGCAGAAATGACTCTAGTGAATAACTCAAACTGATGCTTTGTGTAATCATCATTGGCCTGACCAAACTCATCTGCCTCTGCAAAGTGAGTGAATATTCCCTCTGCCTCAAGCCCTGGCATCTTGCAAGCTTCAACAATACCGCTGACACCTGTATCAAAATAGCCATTATCACAAAGATACCCTAAGCGGGACATTCCTGTATCAACTTTGATGTGAACCTTTAAAACCCCTCCGGCCTTCACCGCTTCTGCGCTGTACTCATCTGCCTTTGCTTTGCAGGTGATAGCCTGAGTGATTCCGTATTCGATAAGACGAGGGACCTGCTCCTTTGGAGTATGTCCTAAAATAAGAATAGGCATCTTGATGCCATTTACGCGTAGCTCTAAAGCCTCATCTGCACTGCTGACAGCAAGATAATCAGCTCCTAATTCCTCAAGGAGCTGACTAACTTGAATACTTCCGTGTCCATATGCATCGGCCTTTACTACGCCAAGAAACTTGACATCACTGCCTATTTTTTCACGAATCTTTGTGTAATTATATGCGATGGCGTCGAGATTAACCTCGGCCCATGTACGTCTAAGTGTTGATTCCATAATCGTATTGCTCCATTATCATTTAATGTTCAATACTATTATAGTCATTTATCTTAAAAACTAAAGTACTTTTGACAAGAAGTCCTGTAATCTCTGAGACTTTGGAGCATCAAAAATTTCTGCTGGAGTTCCTTCTTCTTTGATTCCCATTTCATCAAAGAACAGTACTCTATCAGCAACTTCTCTTGCAAATCCCATTTCGTGAGTTACAACTACCATTGTCATACCATCATCAGCCAGTTCCTTCATAAGGTTAAGGACTTCACCTACCATTTCAGGATCAAGTGCCGATGTCGGCTCATCAAACAAAATAACCTCCGGATTCATAGCAAGTGTACGTGCAATAGCAATACGCTGCTTCTGTCCTCCAGAAAGACTGTCTGGATAAGCTGATGCCTTATCTGCTAGTCCAACTCGCTCAAGAAGCTCTGCAGCTTTCTTGTTTGCCTCTTCCTCTGTCATAAGACCAAGCTTTACTGGAGCAAGTGTAAGATTCTTTTGAATTGTAAGATGTGGGAAAAGGTTGAAGTGCTGGAACACCATACCTACACGACGTCTTACATCATTTATATCTACTCCCTTTGCTGTGATATCCTCGCCATCAAGATAAATCTTTCCATCTGTGAGATTCTCAAGCTGATTTAATGTACGAATGAATGTAGACTTTCCACAGCCTGATGGTCCGATGATAGCAATAACCTCGCCCTTTTCAATCTGCATATTTACATTTTTAAGAACTTCATTCTTTCCGAATGATTTTGATAAGTTTTCTACTTTAATTAATACTTCACTCATGCTATCTCTCCTTAATCAGCCTTTCTTTCTGTTTTGCGTAAGCTCTTTTCCCATTTACCAACAAGTACTGTAAGCAACTCTACGATAATGAGGTATACGAATGCTACAGCAACAAGTGGAAGGAAAGCTTCGTATGTCTGGCTTCGAATAATGTCACCACCACGAGTCAAATCTGTAAGACCGATGTAACCACAAATTGATGTTTCCTTAATAAGCATGATGAACTCGTTTGCAAGAGCTGGTAAAACATTTTTGATAGCCTGTGGCAAGATGATGGCAGTCATTGTCTGCTTATGAGAAAGTCCAAGGCTTCGTCCTGCTTCCATCTGACCATTGTCGATAGACATGATACCACCACGCATAATCTCTGCCACATAAGCACCTGAGTTAATAGCAAAAGCAATAATTGCTACAAGCACCTTAGAAACATTAACTGACTTGAATACAACATAGTAAATAATCAAAAGCTGTACCATCATTGGTGTTCCACGAATGATAGTAAGATATACTTTACAAATTCCATTAAGGATTACATGCGCTCCTGTTTTATCATATGAGACACGGATAACCGCTACAAAGAAACCAATCATTACACCAATAATTACAGCGCAAAGAGCAATTAAAAGTGTATTTCTAAGACCTGTTAGAAGATACTGATATCTGCCATCCTTTACAAAGTTCGCATAAAGCTTTTCTGTAAATGTCTGTCCATCAGCTGCTGCATTAGCATCCTTAACAATCATAACCTGCTTTGATGTGATATATGATGTAGAGAAATTAATAGATTTTGCACGCTCTTCTGTCATTGTCATTCCAGCAATACCAACATCTGCCTTATGAGAGCTAACTGCATTGATAATTGAATCAAACTCCATATCTTCTATTTCGATGCTCATACCAAGCTTATCACCAATGGCATGCATAATGTCCATATCGATACCAACTACTTCGCCACCATCATAGTATTCATATGGCTTAAAAGTAGCATTAGTAGCGACTACGATTGTGCCGTTTTCGTATGTAACTCCCTCAGGTGACTCATATGGAAACTTGCCCTTTGTATCATCTCCAATATAGTTAGAAATGATTGAATCAAGTGTGCCATCTTCCTGAAGTTCAGCAATAGCACCATTAACCTGCTCTAAAAGCTCATCATTATCCTTTGCAATACAGATTGCATATTCTTCCAATGCAAATGGCTCATCTAAGATTACAAGCGAACCCTCGTTTTCAACACTTGCAATAGCAGGCTGCTCATCTGCAATAACACAATCAATCTTTCCCTGCTTTAAGGCCTGAACCGCATCAGTGATTTTATTATAACGTTCAACTGTTGTTCCAGCCTCGTCTCCTTCGTAATCACTGGCATAAATATCACCAGTTGTTCCAAGTTGAACACCGATTTTTGCTCCCTCTAAATCATCGATAGATGAAATAGTTTTTGTGTTGTCAGCACTTCCACAGCCAATGAAAAGTGCGGCAAGCATACATGCAAGAATTGTAGCTTTCTTTTTCATATAATCCGTCTCTCTTTCGTATAATTATTCTTCAATAATGTATTTTTATACTAAAACATAATACCACATAATTATAAAAAATAAAGAGGAAATTCAATAAAAATATAACAAAAATAGCCCCGATATTCATCGAAGCTATTAATAATATGCATAATATTCATTTTATTCGTATCTTAATGCATCAATTGGATTCATATTTGCTGCATGCTTAGCTGGTGAGTATCCGAAGAATACACCTATTGCCATTGAGAATCCTACCGACATATATATACTTGCAATTGAGACCTCTGGTGTATATCCCATAAAATGCGCAGCTATATTTCCAAGCAAAAGTCCTACCACTATTCCAATCACTCCACCTATCAGACAAATGATAATAGCCTCACTTATAAACTGTAGCATTATCATTCCATCAGGGGCTCCTAAGGCTTTTCTTGTACCGATTTCTTTGGTTCGCTCAGTGATTGATACTGTCATAATATTCATTACACCTATTCCACCAACTATCAGTGCAATTGCAGCTATCATTGAAATAGCAAGAGTCATTTGATTCATAGTTTTTGTATTCTCCTGAATCATAGTTTGATTACTATAGGCATCAATATAAAACTTATCTCCTAATGTATTTGACATAACATCAGTTAAATATGATTTAATCTCTGTTGATAAAGCTACCGGGTCCTGACCTTCTGCCGCAACCACCGTAGCATCAAAGATTGTTTCGTCATGAGAATAATTCCATGCAGTCTTCAGTGGAATGTATACACTAGTGCTAATATTTTTATTGCTACCACGCATCATACTGCCCGACTGCTGATACTCATACACTCCTATTACAGTAATATTCATGTATTCATCGTCAACATTAACTTCGAACTCTTTTCCAAGCACATCATCCAATGAATAATTTGCTCCAAAAAGCTGCTCTGCAAATTTGTCCGCCACAATAGCAGTATTCTTTCCTTGCTCGTATGCAAACTCGTTAAATAGATTACCGCCCTTAAGCTTTATGTTATTGGCTTTAAAATAACCAGCACTGACTCCAGTTATCTCTACATTAGCCTTGTTGGCATCCTTAATGACTGTACCAGAGCCAGCACTAGACTCAACAGAGATTGCACTAATCTTTCCTTTAAACTGATTGGCAAGTTTATGAAGTGTTTCTGGAGTGATTTTCATATTTTGATAATCAGCCTCTGAAAGCTCCTGGTTATAATCAATTGGATTAACGTATATGGTAATATTTTGAACACCATAGCTTTCCAGCTGTTTTTGCACACCCTTTGTCATAGAATTACCTACCGTCATGATAGCAATAACTGCTGCAACGCCAATGATAATACCTAGCATTGTAAGGAAGGCTCTCATCTTGTTTGCCTTAATGCTAAGCAAAGCAAGCTTACAGTTTTCTTTAATCATATCTATTCCTTTCAAGCCACCTAGGCCATCTTTTTCTCAGCTATAATATTTCCATCGCTAATAGTTACAATTCTTGGAGTCTCTGCTGCAAGCTCATTGGAATGAGTAATTAGCACAATGGTCTTGCCCTGCTTTTCATGAAGCTCATGGAATATATCCATAACAAGTCTACCTGTTCCAGAATCAAGTGCACCTGTTGGCTCGTCTGCAAGAATTATATCTGGGTCATTCGCCATGGCTCTTGCTATAGCTACACGCTGCTTCTGTCCACCTGATAGCTCATCAGGAGTGTGGTGCATACGTTCTTCCATGCCTACCATCTTTAATAGCTCTATAGCTCTTTTTCTACGTTGCTTTTCCGGAACTCCTGCATAAAGCATAGGCATCTCCACGTTGGCTATAGCATCTGTTCTAGCGATTAGATTGTATGTCTGAAAAACGAATCCAATATGCTTATTTCTTAGAGCTGATAATGCCTTATTAGGGGCCTTTGAAATATCTATTCCATCAAGAATATATTCTCCCGAGGTCTGCCTATCCAAAATTCCAAGAATATTCATCAGGGTACTTTTACCTGAGCCTGATTGCCCTACAATTGAAACAAACTCACCTTTATGAATATCCAAATCTATTCCATGTAAAATCTCCAACTCATTTGGAGTTCCAATATAGTAGCTTTTTCTTATATTTTTTGCTGATAGCAAAATATCATTACTCAAAATATATTCCTCCGTCAGTTCCCATTGACTCTAATGTAGCATCTGCACTGTTTTCATCTATATCAGACTCAACAATCATTTCACCTTCTTTAAGGTCTCCGCCAGTAATCTCTGTATAGAAGTCATCTGAAATTCCTGTTGTCACTGTAACGTTCTTTGTGCTTCCGTCTTTTGTCTGAATCACTACATACTTGCTTCCATCATCTGAAGTCTTAATATCTGATGATGGTACAGCAATGGCATTTTCGGAAGATGCAGTAATAAATGTCATTTTAGCAGTCATGCCAAGACGTAGGTTTTCATTAGCATCCTCAATCTGGACGTCTACTCTATAAGTAGCTCTGCTCTTTGATACAGAAGCGGTAGTAGATGTAGCATCTGTAGTTTTAGTGCTGTTCTTTGTGGCCGTAGGAGAAACAAATACAACTGTACCGTTTAACACCTCATCTCCTGTAGCATCTGTTTTAATCTGAACCTTCTGCCCAACCTGGACGCTTGGAATCTGAGCCTCATCAATATCAGCTGTTGCCTTTAAGCTTGTAACATTATCAATTACAACTGCATCTGTTCCACTGTATGTTTGTCCCTTTACGATGTTTACATTGGTAACTGTTCCATCCTGGGAAGCATATACTGTTGCCTTTGAAAGCTCTTCCTGGGATTTTTCAATTTCCTGCTGTGCAGATAAAGTATTTGACTTTGAACTTAACTCATTAGACTTTATAGCCTGAGACTGAGTATAAACATTTGAATTAGCTGAGTCTGTAGTATTATTTAAGCTAGATTGAGCAGACTCCACTGAACGGTTTGCAGATGAAACTGAATCTCCTGCAGACTGTACAGATTGTTTAGCTGATTCTGTTGCTGCTACAGCATTCTTATATGCTGTATGCTTGCTTTCAAAATCGCTTTGTGCATTAGAAAGCTCAGTTTTTGCTGTTTCTAAATCTGTCTTTGCCTGAGATAACTGGTTCTGTAGATCAGCGGTATCCTTTGTTTTAGTTTCGTACACCGGATTTCCCTCTGCATCCACCATAAGCTGCCCATTTTCATCAGTCTTCTGTACCTGTTCTGTTCCTGGATTATTTATCTGATTCTGTAAATCAGTTATTTTTGAGTTTAAATTGTCCACCTTTTGCTGTGCTGAAGACAATGTTGCGCTTGCAGCATCCATTTCTTTTTTTGCATCATTTTCACTATTGCTTGCTGCTGTAAGACTGTTATTAGCATTCTGTTTATTTCGATTTGCAGTATTTTGATCCTGCTTAGCTGATTCAAGATTTCTGTTTGAATCATTAATTTGATTAGCACCGTTTCTCTGTGCGTCTGCAAGTGCTTGATTTGCATTCTGCTGAGAAATCTCATTTTGCTGATTCTGGATATTGAGAGCCTGCTGCTGATATGAAAGTGTCTGTTCCATAGTTGTCATATCAAGCTTGTAAAGAGGATCTCCCTTCTTTACAACATCTCCAACCTTTACATATACTTCCTCTACGGGATAAGAACTTGTTGTAGTTGCAAACTGTCCGCTTTCCTCTGCAGAAATAATCGTTCCTGTAGCGCTAAGAGTCTTTTCAATGTTTTGCTTTGTTGCCTCAATTGTAATTGGTTCGCTTTCAGAATCCTGTCCCTTAGCCTTTACATATTTAAACCCGGCTACTCCTGCCACAGATGAAATAACAAGGGCTGCTATTATCATGCAAGCTACAACCTTTTTATTCATCTTCTTAAAGAAAGTTCTGTCCTTTGCAGACATTTCCTCATCTAAGCTTTCATCTATTTCTTCATCTAAAAATTCTTCTTCATATAATTTGTTGGTAAAATTCAATTTGTTAAGTATCTCTTTAAGTTTCATTTTTTCCTCCATGTGATTTCTATCAACAGATGCTATTGTGCCATTTGATTCTTAAGAAATACCTTAAGTAAATCTAAAGAAATCTAAAGAAATGACTTTTTACTATTTATTCACAGCTTTTGTGTTACTATACAAACAGATAAAGCTATCTTTTTATAGGAGTGAATATGGGAAATCAAAAGATACTGGTTGTTGATGACAACGAGGAAATAAGAAATATTCTACATATATTATTAGAAAGTGAAGGCTATCAGATTCTAGAGGCTTGCGATGGCGAAACTGCACTTACTATGGTGGACGACTCTATCGATTTAATAATCCTTGATATTATGATGCCCGGCATTTCTGGACTGGATGTATGCAAGAAAATTCGAGAAACATATCAAATGCCAATACTCTTTCTTACAGCAAAGGGAACTGACTCTGACAAATCTCTGGGCCTTCTTATTGGGGCCGATGATTATCTGTCAAAGCCTTTTTCACATAGTGAGCTTACTGCCCGTGTAAAATCCATGCTCCGCCGCTACTATGTATATCAGGGCAAAAAGGAAGCTGTCTCAGACAATTACTACACTTATAACATTTTTAAAGTGGCAAAGGACAGAAATGAAGTCTTTGTTATCAGCCCAGATGGACAGGAAACAGCTATCGATTTATCTGAGTTGGAATATCAGATTTTCAAGCTTTTAATAGAAAGCCCGGGGCGTGTTTTCCCAGCCCAGCTTATATACGAAACTATATGGAATGAGCCATACTTCTACAGTTCCAACGCTACTATTATGGTTCACATCAGAAATCTTCGCACCAAAATCGAGGATGATCCATCTAATCCAGTTCATCTTCTTACAGTATGGGGAAAGGGATATAAACTACAATGAAAAAATTTAAGAAGTTCTTTTCTAAATCCTTATATCTAGAACTATGGCTATCCATAGTTGTTTCCTTGATAATCGGTGGTGTTTCATTCTTTTTGCTGCAGCGGGTTAATGAGCTTATCTATTTTTCAAAATGGGCAGATGAGGTCTATATACCATCTCGATTGGATTCATCAGTAGAAGATTTTCAGGAGTATATTGATGAAAACCAAATATCTAGTGAAGACAAAACTCTTATTTATAAATGGTCTAAGTCACATCCACTTATGTACTTTTATTTAGAGCGTGATGGCATTATCATATACAATTTTTACGTGGACTATTCTTATGATTCAGCTGCAGAAATATCAGAAGCTGACGCCGAACTGATTGAGGAATCCTATGAGTATAATCCATATGTATACACTTACACCATCACCCTATCTGATGGGGAGTGCAAGATGCATGTGTTTGAGGACTTCAAATATGATTTATACTCGAAAATTCAGTTTGCTAATATTGGAATAAGTGCATTACTCATTATTGTCATAATCACTATATTGGTTCGAAAAAAAATCAGATACATTAATGAAGTTACTTCTGGAATTGAAATCCTGGCAGGTGGAGATTTAAGCTATCGTATTCCCGTTAAAGGAAATGATGAGATTTCCAATGTAGCAGATAACATAAACTCAATGAGTATTGCTGTTGCAAACCAAATAGAAAACGAAAAGAAAGCTATACAGGCCAATAACAGCCTTGTCACAGCACTATCCCACGACTTGCGGACTCCTCTCACCACACAGATGGGCTATTTGGAAATTCTAAAAGAGCACCATTATCATTCAGAAGAAGAAATGGATAAGTATGTAAATACCGCATTGGATACTTGCTTTCAGATTAAAGAAATGTCAGATAGACTTTTCGAGTACTTCCTTGCATTTGATCCTCATCCAGAGCGTTCAAAAGAAACTCTCTCATGCTACGATGGAATTGATTTCTTAATGCAGATAATAAGTGAATTATCACTTCCACTAATAGAGCAGGGTTTCAACTTTGAGTATGGTGAACCAACTGAAGCCTTTAAGATAAACGTAAATACGGATGATATTCTTAGAATCTTCAACAACGTATTTACGAACATAGACAAATATGCCGATGAAGCCGAACCGGTTCATGTGGCACTAAAATGTGACAGTGAGTTTGCTACACTCTCGATTTGCAACAAGATTCGATCTGTTCCGCGAAAAAATGAAAGTGCAAAAATAGGACTTATTAGCATCAATAGCCTAATGAAAAGACAAGGCGGCTCTAGCATCGCTAAAACCACCTTGGATACATTCACTATTGAATTAAAATTTCCTATTTACCAGCACGCCTAGTTCTTTTGATGGAGGTCCTTTTCTTAGGGCCTCTTCTTTTTGGAGAATGTGCTTTTCTAAAGGCTGCAATCTCAGCCAACAGCTTTTCATAATCTCTTTCAAATAAGAGCTCACTAATCTCATGACTAACATCTGCAGGGTCGACCTTGGTTTCTGGAATCACCGGTTCCATTCCCGCTTCCTTTGCAACTCTTTTTATACGAGCCACCTCAGCTTTTGCAATTGGAGCTTTTGTCCACTCAATAATCTTTTTACGAACTGCAGGTTTGCTTAAAGACTTGTATTCCGGCATCCCCAGTCTTTGTAAAAGGATTCCCAATTCAGGTCGCCACAGCAATTCCAGCTTTCTATTAAGCTTTACCTTTTTATTGTATTCAGGCTTTCTTAGAAAATAGAAATCAGGCTTTTCATCAATTTCGTCAACTGTGATAATCCCCCAGTAATCTGGAACATGCTCTTCCACATGCATTGCATGACTTGAGCCTACTACCACTATGTTGTAATCAAAGTATTTATCATAGTCTTTTATCTGACCTTCAAGCCTCGTATATGTGTCCGCATCAGATTTTATTTCGATTCCTACAAGAGCATCGGTAATTATCATAATCACATCTGCCCTTGATTTTCCCATCATCTTTTCCTCGATGATTCGTGTTTTACCATAGCATCCCTCTAAAAAATCGAATAGAGGCTCTCTTATATCTTTATCTTTTAACATTAAAGCGCCTCAATTTGTTCTAGTATTTGGGAGGCATCAGAAGTAAACTCTGTAATTTCTTTGCCAAATGAGGAATCATAGTATTTACCAAACAGCTCATCATATTCATCCTGACTGGCCAATTCCTCTCCATTTATCTCCCAATAAGAAATTATCGCATTTCCGTTTTCATCAAAGCTATCCTCTGCCCATGGATCAAGTGGCCCCTGAGTACCATAAGCAATATTAATCCAATAACCATCTTTAATTGCCACTACACTATTGTATGTATTAGCATCAACATGCTCTGTGGCTAAAAGCACATTGTCTCCTTCTACATAGGAAACCGAATCAATCTGACCACTCAGTAGGTTTACTGTAGAGCCAGTAAATGTAGCTATTACTATATCTGAATCATCAACCTTGTAGATAAGCTCAGGAATGTCATCAGAATCAACATAAATCAATGAAAACCCAACACTATCCTCGCTACTCAAATCCTCTACTAAAGCCTTATAGCCTTCTTTCCAGGATGCAAACTCACTTACCTCTGAGGCACCTGATGCCCTATAATTAGCTCCTACTCTATCATCAAGCTCAAAAGCTGCATTGTATTCATCTGAATAATTATAGCCCTCTACCACCTCGATAGTTGGAAGATTTTCGGATTCTTCACTTGAAGAATCATCTTTATTTTCAGTTGCTTCGTTTTCGGATTTATTCTCCTCAATGGCATCCTCAAGCTCCTCTGGCTCAACCTCTCCTGAGACATTATCTTTTCCACATGCTATGGTGCTTGCTGCAATTGTAAGGCACAACGTAAATACAAATAATCTTTTTCTCATGTACCGTCCCCCTAGTTTTTGCTTTTGCAACAATTATAACTCAGTGAGTTTCGGAAGTCGAACAAAGAAAATGATAAAGAATGAAAGGGGATTCGATTCTCGCCTGCCGGCTGTTTGAATCCACATCGAGCTGAATAAAAATAAAAGCTAGACCATTTGGTCTAGCTTTTATTTTTAGTAGCGAGAGGGGGATTCGAACCCTCGACACCGCGGGTATGAACCGCGTGCTCTAGCCAACTGAGCTATCTCGCCATATTTATTAAATTAAATGGGACCTACAGGGCTCGAACCTGTGACCCTCTGCTTGTAAGGCAGATGCTCTCCCAGCTGAGCTAAGATCCCAGAGCTATAAGCGTTTTACCGCTTCAAGCGACTCCATAAAGATAACAAAACAAGCACACAATGTCAACAGAATTATTAATTTTCGCAATATTTTTTTTATATAGAGGAATTACCTGAAAGAAACAATCAAAAAGCAGACATTAAAGTCTGCTTTAATCTTAGAAATATGACATTGTACCTTCCAAATCAATATGTTTTGCCTGGAGATCTTTTAATTCAAAAACGATTCCTTCACAATACTTTTCGTCGTTGATTCTAGTGCGGCGACCAATCATTCTGAAATGAGCTACTGGGAAAGATGTTTCGTAGCTCCATGAGTAATCAGGATTACCACCCTTTTCTCCCTTGCAAAGACCTTTCCAATAAGCCTTGATTGTGTTTGGACTTTCATAGTCCACATACATCATTTCGCTTTCATCAGAGATCTCATCGCCCTCTTCGTATGTAGCTCCCTCAAACTGAATAACAGTATTTAAGCTACCATATCCGATAACAAGACCATTCACTCTAGCCTCTTCAATAAGAGAATCCTCTACATCTGAAAGACCATAATGGCATCCCTGAAGCTTCTCAGCTAATTCTTCTTTTGTCATAGTCAAACTCCCTCGTTTTGATTTCACATATCACTAATAATACATTACTAGATTTTAGTTAAAAAATCTATGCCCATTTCTCCATAATATTTTGAACCAATTTTACGCATTCTGCTGCATCAGCCGAATATCCGTCAGCATTAATCTCGTCCTTAAAGGATTCATTAATACATGCTCCACCAATAATAATCTTAGCTCTACATCCCTTTTCCTTAGCAAGCTTAACTACATCATCCATGCGCATCATTGTGGTAGTCATAAGGGCCGACAAACCGATAATATCTGCATCTACCTCTACTGCCTTATCGATGATTGTGGCAGCTGGTACATCCTTGCCCAGATCTATAACATTAAAACCGTAGTTTTTAAGCATTAGAGCAACCAAGTTTTTCCCAATATCATGGATATCTCCCTCCACCGTGGCAATAACAACCGTAGCCTTTGATTCATTAGAATCGCTGGCAAGAAGCGGCTCGATATGCTTCATACCAACTTCCATTGCATTTGCACCAGCTATTAACTGTGGTAGGAAGTATTTCTTTTTATCATATAAATCACCTACCACATTTATTCCCTTGATAAGATGATTTTCAATAATTTCCTGTGGCTCCATTCCAGCATCTAAAAGCTTTTGAATCTCAGAAACTATCTGGTCCTTTTTGCCTTTAATAACGCACTCTGCTACTGCGCTTTCTGAAGATGTAGCATCAGCGGCTGGCTTACTGGCACTAGCCTGTGCTGCAGCTCCACCTGCTGTCATTGACAACACCGGAAGTGATGCATATTTTTCCAAGGCTCCAGGCTTGTTCATAAGTGTATCAGCCGCGGCGGCCTGATACATAAGCATATCCTGGCTTGGATTTGCAATAGCCATTGTAAGGCCCTTACTAACAGCTATGGTAAGATATGTGGCATTTACAAACTGTCTGTTTGGCATTCCAAAGGATATGTTGGATAAGCCACATACTGTAGGGAGTCCTAATTCCTTCTTACAGTATTCTATAGTTTCAAAGCACTGTAATCCAGCTGTGCCCTCAGCACCTACTGTCTGAACAAGTACATCCACCACTGCTGCATCCCTCTCCAAGCCGATAGCTTCTGCTGCACTTAGAACAGTTGAAATGTGCTCTTTCTTTTCTTCCATATCCTTTGGAAGTCCAGCACCTGATAAAGGCAGTGTGATAAACATTGCTCCGTATTTCTTTGCGAGCTTAAGCATTGGCTCCATCTTTTCTTTTTCAGCAGATATAGAGTTGATAAGCGCGCGCCCCGGATAAATGCGAAGTGCAGCTTCCATAACATCCACATGACTGGTATCCAGACATAATGGTAAATCAACTGCCGATGTTACCTCGTAAATACTATCAAGCATCATCTGTTTCTCATCGATGCCATTCATACCCATATTTACGTCGAGAATGTTGGCTCCCTTTTCTTCCTGCTCTCTGGCGAAATCCACAACCATTGATAAAGAGCCTTCTAAAAGGCTAGCCTGAAACTTCTTTTTTCCTGTAGGATTAATTCTTTCACCGATTACCATAAATGGTCCGTCTAAATCAATCCAGGTATTCATTCGCTCAGAAGTAACAACCCTCATAGGCTTCTTTTCTATCTGATGTTGTTTTTTATCTTTTAATCGAGAAACCAAAGCTGATATATGCTCCGGTGTAGAACCGCAACATCCTCCGAAAAGCCAAGCCCCAGCTTCATAAAGCTTTTCACAGGCATCTGCAAATACATCAGGGCTCATCTTATAAACAGTCTTGCCATCCTCAAGCTCTGGTAATCCTGCATTTGGCTTTACAATAATAGGAATATTTGCAACAGCTGCCATCTGCTGAACAAGCTCAAGCATTGCATCAGGCCCAGTACTACAATTCATACCAACACAGTCTACACCCATGGACTGTAGAACAATCATGGCTGTATCTGGTGACGTTCCATATAATGTCTTTCCATCTGGATTAAATGTAAGAGAAACAATGATTGGTAAATCGCAGGTTTCTTTAATGGCAAGAACTGCTGCACGACACTCCTGTAGGCTCATCATAGTTTCTACCACAAAAAGATCAACACCTTCCTGAAGAATGGCTTCTACCTGCTCCTTATAGCAGTCCACTAAATCCTCAAACATAAGGTCCCCAAGAGGATATAGCTGCTTGCCTGTCATGGAAATATCTGCTGCAACAAAGCCTTTATCTCCTGCCACTTCTCTTGTTAAACGAACAAGCTGTCTATTCATTTCCACAAGCTTGCCCTCTAATCCATATTCTGAGAGCTTGATTCTAGAGGCTGTAAAAGTAGGCGCCAGCACAATATCAGAACCTGCATCAAAGTAAGCTCTTTGTAGTTCTTGAATAGCCCAAGGATTATCGATAATCCATTTTTCAGGACAAACACCTGCAGGCATTCCCCTTTTCTGAAGCTCAGTACCTGTAGCACCATCAATAAATACAATTCTTTTTTCAAGTAACTCTCTAAAATCCGCTCTAGTCATTATTTCTCCTCTTAAAAACCCGCTTAACTCTAGTCTCTTAAAATTGTTCCACCGCCAAGTACTACATCGCCATCATAGAAAACAGCTGCCTGGCCTGGAGTGATTGCTCGCTGTGGCTCATCAAAAACAATCTTTGCTGAAGTAGCATCAAGTCTCTCTACTGTACATGGCTGTTCAGTCATTCTATAGCGAACCTTAGCCTTGCACTTAAATGTTGGACGGTCATCTGTTGGATCAATCCAATTAATATTCTTAACAATAGTTGTTGTTGTAAACAGATCCTCATTTTTACCAAGGACTACCCTGTTGTTAGGCACATCAAGTGCTGTTACATAAAGAGGATGTTCTGCTGAAATACCAAGTCCCTTTCGCTGACCTATTGTATATCCCACAATTCCCTTGTGGGTGCCCATGACATTGCCGTCCTGATCAACAAAATCACCTGGTGCATATTCCTTACCCGTAAAACGCTTTAATGCTGAAACATAATCCCCGTCTGGAACGAAACAAATATCCTGACTATCCGGCTTATTTGCATTTATGAAGTCGTGGCTTTCAGCGATTTTTCTAACCTCATCCTTAGAAATCTCTCCTAATGGGAATTCAGTGTGTGCCAGTTCCTTTTGAGTCATAGCATATAAAACATAGCTTTGATCCTTGTTTGGATCTAATCCCTTCAATAGCTGATATCCATTGTCAGTCTTTCTTATTCTGGCATAATGTCCTGTAACAATTTTTTCGCATCCAAGAATCTCGGCTCTGCGATAAAGCTCATCAAACTTCATGTTCTTGTTGCATTCAATACAAGGATTAGGTGTCATACCATTTTCATAGCAATAAATAAAATCATCTATTACAGTCTCTCTGAACTTATCCTGAAAATTAAAGGTATGATGTGGCATACCTAAACGGCGTGCTACAGCCTTAGCATCCTCAACGTCATCTAAAGAACAACATGTATGAGAATCACATACTCCTATATCCTCATTGGCATACAACTTCATTGTACAGCCAATGCACTCATATCCTTTTTCCTTCATCATTAAAGCGGCAACACTACTATCTACGCCACCACTCATTGCAATAAGTGCTTTCATTTTTCCTCCAAAACTATTCGTCTTTTATATTTCCTCGACTTACATTGTCGGTAATAATTGCATCAACTACCTGAAAAAGCTTTTTTGAACCCAAGGCTGTCTTATCCTGTCTACCATGCACCTGTGTAGCAGTAACTCCGTGCTTGCGCCAATCTTCCCCACCATTGCTATTATTAAGCATTAGCGGCTGTACATTATCCATTGAACGAGCAAACTTAGCCTCTGCTGTTTCATAAGCTTCAAACTCTTCGAACAGCGCCATCAATTCCTTTGCCTGATCCTCCGGAAGCATTCCAAATATACGCTTCTTTGCAGCCTCCTCTCTGGCAGCCTGAGTCTTTTTGTTTTCCTCATCGTATGCATAGGTATCCCCTGCATCTATCTCCACAATATCGTGAATCAAGCACATCAGCATTACCTTACCTATATCAACTGGTTCATTTGAATACTCTCTAAGAAGATACGCCATGATAGCCATATGCCAAGCATGTTCCGCGTCATTTTCATTTCTGCCATGGCCTGACAAATGTGTTTGTCTAAATATGTTCTTCTCTTTGTCTATTTCTAATGCAAAATCCAACTGTTTTTTTAGTCTATCGTCCATTTTAATATATCTCCTATCAATTTAGTAGATAATTCTATTATGGGATAGAATAAAATAAAACTCTAGTCATTTCAATATAAAATCATTTGAAAAACACCACATTTTTCACAAAGTATGCACAAATATTAAATAGAATAAATAATAATCCTTATACAATGTTATTTCTATAGGTAAGATATGGGTAACAATTTATATTCACTACTAAAACAAACAGCAAATCTATCTTCTCTTCCATGCACAATCATGTCTGTAGAGAAAAAATCTGATGGCACCTGTGGTGACATTCGTTTTTACGCCATAAACGATATCTTCAAAAGAAGCTACTACGACATGTTTATTGAACAGGAAGGTAATAATAAAGTTACCTTTGAAGATTTTGACGAGGTAATTGAAGGGCAATTATATACAGCTCATCTCCCTAAAGAACCAAAATTCGAAGACATATGCTTCAGAGCCGCTTGGGGAAAAGAGCATATTCACACCTATGTAGATACTACAAAAATGTACGGTTACTGGACTGAAGATATATTATTACCAGTCAACTGCGAACATGATGAAACAATAGCGTACTGCCAGTTTATGTACACTCTAAACAAAGAAATGGATACAGGGAAATTTAGTGCTGTTTCTCCTGATATTTCCAGTTTCGTAATAAAGGTTTGTTTGGAGATGCGAAATGAAAATGCATTTTCCAATAGTATGGACATTATCACACGAGATTTAAGGGAATATGCTAATTCTGAATCTGCTTGTATTTTAACGGTAGACTCAGACCAAAAAAAATTTGAAATTATTAGTGAATCAGTACGTAATAATGCTTACTGTATTAAAGATATATTTTCCAATTTTTCTTTTGAAATTGTTGGATGCTGGGAGAAACTTCTCTCTGAAACAAATAATATTATTATCCAAAATAATAAAGATATGTCCTACTATGAATCACAGGCACCTGATTGGATAAAGACCTACAAAGATGCCGGGGGTAAGGCCTTGTGCTTAATGCCATTTATTCATCATGGTGTTATCATCGGATATCTTTATATTTCCAATTTTGATACAAATGAAACAACTCGTCTAAAGGATACTTTAGAGCTAATAAGCTTCTTCCTTACTGCTGAAGTTGCTAATCACATGATTTTGGAAAAGCTAGAATATCTTAGCAACGTTGATATTCTTACAGGCGTTCTAAACAGAAATTGCATGAATGTAAATGTTGATGAGCTTTCACTAAAACTAAAGCTTGATCCTAAACCATTTGCAGTTGCCTTCTGCGATTTAAATGGATTAAAAACCATAAATGACCATGGCGGACACAATTCAGGGGATGAATTATTAAAGGATGCTGCCAAGGTGCTTAAGGAAGTTTTCATAGGTGATCAAATATATCGAGCAGGCGGTGACGAATTCGCCATCATATCCCTTAACAGCACAGAAGAGGAATTTTTAGAAAAGCTTGCCCTATTGCGACAAAAGGCCTGTGATCCAGATTGGTTAAATTTTGCTATAGGACATTATTACGATGCAAATAGCGGAAATCTTCGACTGGCAATGAGATATGCAGATGAAAACATGTACGAGGATAAAAATGCCTTTTACGAAGCCTATCCTGATAAACGTAGATAATATACGAAAGGTGACATACTATGAATACAAACAGAATTGTGAATGAAAACTTCTATGATGAATACAAGTACTTCGATTCTGTATTGGCAAAGCGTTTTAAAATTGAGGAAAACGGTGTGGTCAGATATATAAAAGAAATGAAAAATGCCGTAATTGATGTACGAGATGTTTTACCAGAGTGGGATCATACAATCGCTCGCTTACAAAAAATGAAAGTTCGCTACGACAGTCTCAACAATGCCGAAAGCAGCTTTGATGACTTCCAAGGAAAAGACGAGGATGTAGTTTGGATTAAAGTATTCCTGACAAAGCTTGAATCACATGCAGACCCTCTATCTAAATATAGCAAACTAGAATTCACCTATAAAAAACGCAAAAAAGGATTTTTCCAAAAGCTAATGTCATTATTCAAATAAAACAAAAAACCAATCCCCATGACAGGGATTGGTTTTATTATTGTCTTCATCAAATTGTAAATGAATCTTTAATATCTCTAAGCTCATTAGAATTCTCTTCTGTCTCTCCAACGACCTTTACCACACCGTCAGAAAGCATTGCCACATCTGTAGCTTTTTCTGCCACTGTTGTAACAGCCTCTGCTGCCTCACCTACAGTCTTAGAAATCTCATCAACTGAAATAGAAATTGCTGTTGTAGACTCCTGAAGTTCTCCAATCTTATCAGATATCTCTCCTAATACATCAGAGAAATTCTCTGCATCAAGCTTATAGTTATCTGCCATCTTAAGGAAGCTATCGTAATCTTTTGCTACATCGTTCTCGATATATGCAAGTGTTCGTGTTAGGCACTCATTCATCAAGTCTACTGAATTCTGTACCTCTGAAACAATTTCCATAATACCTGCAACTGTATCGCTAGACTGAGTTGCAAGGCCTCCAATCTCAGTAGCTACAACAGCAAAGCCCTTACCTGCCTCGCCTGCACGAGCTGCTTCTATTGATGCATTTAATGCAAGGAGATTTGTCTGGCTTGCAATATCTTGAATTGCAGCAGCAAGAGAATTAACCTTTTCAACAGCCTTTGATTTCTCAAGAGCTTCCTGTCCCTGTGCATTAATCTCTTCGTAAATTCTTTCCGTCTTTTCCTTAGCTGCTACTGTCTCATCATAAACTGCGCTGGCTTTCTTGCGAGTTTGTACAGCATTGTCTGCGCCAACCTTAACTTCATCTGCGATAGCATCAGCATTCTCTTTGATTGCAACTGTTCTTTCACTAATTACATCTGTAGTAGCACTTGTTTCCTGCATGCTCGCAGCAAGCTCCTCAGATGTAGCTGAATTGTCTGCATTGGCAGAATCAATTTCTGCAGTGATGTCTTTAAGTCTAAGAGCATGTCCTTCCAAATCAACAGAAGTATTTGCAATACGTTCCACAATGCTTCGAAGACTCTCTTCCATATCGCCTACTGCTCTAGCCATAATTCCAGTCTCATCTTTTTTATGCTCAATTTTTTCCAATTCATCATTTGCAGAAAAATCAAGTTTTGATACATTACCAATTACGTTTGTAATAATTTTAATTGGACCAGTAATTCCTTTAGCTGAAATGATACCAATAACGAGTACGATAACACCGACTATACATGACAAAAGAATTCCAAGATTTCTAATCTGGTTAATCTCCGCCATAATCTCAGATTCATTTGCCACACAAACTGTAACCCAACCTGCTGACTCTATAACCTGATATGAACTATATTTAGCAACGCCATTCTCATCTACATAATGAATAATACCACTTGGGACATAGGAACCGGTTGGTATTTGTGCCAGTATATTTTTCACATCCTCATTAAATACCTCTGTACCGATTTTATCTTCTTTCTTGTGATATAAGAAAATGCCATCCTGATCTACGACATAAATCGAGCTCGAATCTATACCATTTAAACCTCTTCCCTCAAAAATAGGTTTAAGTACTTCATAGTCTACTCCCTCAAGTCCTTTTGCTGCAATTTCCTGCTCAACGATTTCAGAACATAGAGTAGCTAAATCCTGCATATTGTTTTCGTTTACTTTCTGGATAGTAGCCTTTGCTCTAGGAATAATATAAGCAATGTTAAGCACAAAGAATGCAACAACACTGATTATTATCAGTGCAAGTATCTTCACATAAATTGAATGAAGATTAAGTCCTTCCTTTTTAGACTTTTCCATATAATACTCCTTTCGAAAAAAAATTCTTTTCTATGATATGCTAAAATTGAATTGTGTACAACCTTAATGTGGCAACATATTACAACAATTTTGTGTTTTTTTTATAAAAAAATGAGACATTCCATCCAGAATGTCCCATTTTATTTACGTTATTTATATTTTTACTGTATTTCCACTTCTACTTGATCCACTCCACCGCAGTCAGTTGGCCATAATAGCAATGATTGTACTTCTGAAATATCAATAACTCTATCAAAGCAGCTTGCACACACTGCATACTCTTCGGTTTCATCCGTAAATCCGCTGGAACCTCCGTTTCCAACATAAGGAAATCGAGTGCCATCTTTCATAACAAATCCTGTAAACGAAGGTATTCCTGTGCCATCCTCAGATGCCTCTACTTTTCCATTCACCTTATAGTTCACTGTTATTGAAACAGGTGATATGTCAATAGTTGTGATTGTAAAATTGCTCTCAGGTACATCTTTATTCACTGTTATAGTCTGAGCGTTGCTAGTTGTTGGAAGCTGTAATTCAAAGCTCCAATCACCTTTTACTTGCGCCTCATACTCGGCCTTACCAGGATATATTCCCAGTGATGAAAACTCAATATGAAGAGTGTTTCCAAGGATTGTATTTAATCCATCAACAGCCTGAATTTGGATTACATATTCCAAATCTCCATTCTCATCAAGGTAATGGCCAATGAAGCCATCCTGTTCAAGTGGTGTTCCATCCTCATAAACGCCCATGCCATTGTCATCAATTATAATTCCATCATAGAAGTAGCTACTTCCATTTACCCATGAAGACTCTGAATCTTTCTCATCACCTAAATAATAATCTATATCCACTCCTGGCTCTTCTTTATCAGAAATGCTAAATCCTGAAACTTTAAATGAAACATAAGCAAATTTATCATCTGCAACTACTGTGTCAGGAGCTATAGTGATTCCCTGATCTGTCACTTGGTATGAAGAATAATCAGTAAGCTCAGGATATACGATAGCCTGGCCCTGCTCAGTTAAAGCCTGTTGCTGCGCATCAGATGATTTTAGCGCACCACTCATTCCTCTTCCCCAGAAATGATGTATAGCTGCTGCAGCTGTGGCTGTTGCAAGTAATGCAAAACAGATGCATGCAACAAATGATAATCTCCTATGAAATTTTACAACCTTTTTTCCATCTGAATATCTATATGCTTTTGCTAATACTGTATCGTCGATTCCAACCATACTTAAATACAAATCTCTACTTCTCATGATGCTAAATATCCCTCCCTTACTAATGTTCTCTGTAGCTTTCCTCTTAATCTGCTAAGAGTCACTGATACGTTGTTCTGAGTCATTCCAAACTTTTTAGCAATTGTACTGATATCCTCGGTGTAAAAATATCTACATGAGAAAATATATGCTTCCCTTTCAGGCAAACCATTTACAAAATCCCTGATGATTCGCGATAGTTCTGCCCCTAAAATTGAGCCTTCTACATCACTTGAATCTGGTATACATTCCTCAAGCTCATCAAGTACTTCAGCTATTTCTCCACCGCCTCTTTTTTTCGCTGTCATATTCTCGTATTTATTAAATGCAATGTTACGAGTAATCTTTCCCAAGAAAATTCTAAATATCTGAGGTCTTGTTGGAGGAATTCTTTTCCAAGCCTTCATGTATGTATCATCTAGTGTTTCTTCTACGTCCTCTGGACACTTCAAAATATTTCCTGCTATAGATGCCAGATAATTGCCATACTTAACATCTGTCTCTTCAATTGCACGTTCATTACGATTGAAATATAACTCTATTATCTCCTCGTCTCTCATATTTGCTCCCTTCGAATTGTTATTTGTAGGCCTTACATCTATATAGACAGGAATTAGATTCGTATCTTACAAAAAAATATAAAAAAATTACCCAACTTATTTTACTATAGGTTGAGTAATAATGACTCATTTTTTATTCAAAGGTAATTACTTCTTCTAAAGCTTTTACAAACTTTTCTAATCCAAGCTTATCATCCTCTGAAAATCTATTAAGTTTTGGACTATCAATATCAAGCACCCCCACTACTTTGCCATCCTTGTGAATAGGAACAACAATCTCTGAGTTGGATGCGCTATCGCAGGCTATATGCCCTGGAAATTCATGCACATTTGGTACAACAAGTGTCTCATCATTTCCTGCTGCAGTGCCACACACACCTTTACCAAGAGCTATTCTGATGCATGCAACCTTGCCTTGAAATGGTCCCAATAAAAGAGATCCTTTATTCATCAAGTAAAATCCTGCCCAGTTTAAATCTGGCATTGCATCGTACAAAATTGCCGATGCATTTGAAAGAACTGGGATGAAATTTGGCTCATCCTCAGCTAGTGATTTAATCTGGTCTGCTAGTAAATTATAATCTGTCATATTTCCTCCTACATTACGCAGCTTCTGCCATCTCTGCCTTCCATGTTGTCATCCTTTACATATCTGGCATTGAATTCCATGTTAATCTCTCGAAGCTCCTTTTTCCCTTCTATGTAATCCTCATACATCTCAGCAAGGCCTGCCATGCATCCATCACAGTTTGCCTCAATATTACCAAGAGATTCCTTTACAATTTGCTCTCTTTCTTCTTTTGTTGTGTCTTTAATTAAATATGACATAGCGTATCTCCATTAGAATAAATTTAAATTTTGCACAATTATACATCATAAATATAAAAAGAGCCAGAAGCTTTAACTTCTGGCTCAATGTGTCTTATAAGAACTTTACAGCAGTTCCATAGGCAAGCACCTCTGCTGCTCCCTGCATAACAGATGACGAAGCATATCTCACTCCTACAATAGCATCTGCCCCAAGCTGCTCAGCCTCATCCACCATTCTCTTTGTAGCAATCTGTCTGGCTTCAACAATCATATCTGTATAGCCTTTAATCTCACCACCAACAAGTGTCTTCATACCAGCCATGAAATCCTTACCAAAGTTTTTAGACTGTACGATAGTTCCTTTTACTACTCCAATCACCTCAAACTCCTGTCCTGGAATTGTTTCAATACTTACGAGCTTCATTTATTTCTCCTCCTTCTATTTCCTTTAATCTTTCTTTTAAAGCAAGAAGTGTTCCCACAATCATTGCTCCAAATAACACTATAATAGCAATTACAAATCCAATTGGTGTCTCAGGATCTGTAATTTCAGCCCATCCAATAAAAGCAATCATAGCAACGAAAAATATAATACTTACTGTGGCTGCTATAATTGGACCTCGCTTTGTTTTCTTAATATCAGTTTTATTAACATCCATAAACTTAACGCCCCCTTTCTCAAGTCTCCTCATATCCTCGAGATAAGAATCAGCCTGTAGATTATCAAACTGAACATTGGCTTCTATGATTTTTTTACACATCTCTTTCATGATATCCAGCTCTTTCTGACGATGCGTAAAAAGAGATATGTGGCTATCCAAACAATCTGTCATAGATACCTGTCCTGTTTCCAATTTGCGAATATCCTCAATTGGAACATCCAGGCTTCTAAGGAGCTTAATCTTGTTTAGAAGTCCCACATCCTTCAAGGAATACTCTCTATATCCATTGTCCCTATTTCTCTCTGGGCATATCAATCCCTGGTCTTCATAAAAGCGAATATTCTTTTTTGTAATTCCAACTAGTTCTTCTACTTGATTAATCTTCATGCTGTCTCCAAAAACTCTTCTATTAGCCTGTTAATTTCGTCGGGCTTATCCGTATTTGCGTTATGTCCCGCCCCTTCAATCCAATGAAGTGGCAATCCGGTGCGAGCATGCCAAGCTCTATTGTACCTTTTAGTAGAGCCTGCCATATCCTTTGTGCCACATATAAGCATGGCAGGGCAAGCAATCTCATAAGGAAGCTCTTCCTCCACAGCCTCTACCAAAATCCTATAGCCACCGCCTGCAAGACGTGAGTATCTTTCCTGGTCACCGTCATAGGTCATCATAAACTCCTTCATTAAGGCACGTCCATATTCAGAGGTTGCCACCCCTTTTGTTCCCTGCCGTAAAAGAGTTTTCCAGGGATAATAGCGATACACCGGAGTCATTCTATGAAGTAACCACAATTCAATTCCTGTATAATACTGCTTTTGCAATGGAGCGGAATCAATGGATACAAACCCGACCGCTTTATTAGGAAAAAGCTGCATAAACATCTGACCCAAATATCCACCCATAGACTGCCCTATGATAACAGGCTTATCGAAACCATTTTCCACAAGGATTTCATTTAACCAAGTAGCCTTATCCGCCAAGGAAAAATCCATATCAAATGGATATGAAGTGGCATGAGCTGGTGCATCCCATACAAACACAGGATACTTCCCTTCAAAACACTCAATCTGCATATCAAATAATCTGTGATCTGCAGTTAACCCAGGTAAAAACACTAGCTGTTTATCCTGACACTCACCATTAGTATTTATCCAATAATGAATATTCCCGCATCTGGTACTATAAACCTTTTCGACCATAAACTATTCTCCTAAGGCAATTGTCTGCTCAGCAGAAAATTTCTTATAAACAAATACTGCAATAATGGAAACTATTACAATCAATACGATTTCCACTACTATAACCGGTGCATATCCTGCCACCAAAACAGTTACAAAATCTGCAAAGGCATGTAATGCAATTGATAAGAAAAGTAGCTGAATCTTTCCATCTTTGACTGCCCTATAAACAATATAGGAAAGTGACAGATGTAATGTAATGGCAACAACTCTCTCTACCCCTGCCATATAAAAATCCACTGGGCTAGTAGTCCACAATAATGAAAGCTGATCAATAGTCTGCTGTTTGATATCGCTGTCTAATAACTCCAATGACTTCTCCATCAAACCAGTATTAATCATATAAGCACTAATCAGATTTGATACAGTAGTCAGTCCTACTATAATCATTGCCTCTATTCCACCATGACCAACACCGTACATAAATGCATTTTCTTTATTAAGGAGTCGCTTCATAAACAATTTCATTGAAACAAAACGACCAACCTCTTCAAAGATTCCTGCTGCTAGACCACCATAAATTGCTTTTATAAGGATGTTTCCAGTAAGTGCTTCACCGAACTGGTTAATCATTCCAACATGCAACAACTGCTCTAATACAAGAGCAAATACTACAAATGTAGCAGCCCCTATCCAAAAGCTAATCATTTTTGCTTTTAGCTTGTTCATTGCATATAACAATAATCCTATTGGCAAACCAAATGAAATTAATAGTGTAAAACACATTCCTATCATTGATGCTACCTGTACTGTTTCCATGTCATTCCTCCCATGTATTTTTTTTGACTTGGCCTTGTCTATGCTTGAAATATAAACCTTCCATAAGATGGAAGGTCAACACTTTTCTTAAATTTTGCATATAATCCACATTTATTTTAAAGTATACCATAATCTCTGTCCACTTGCTTCTCTTCTTGCTGAATATGATTTTACAGAACTAGTTAGTACAGTTTTTTTCCTAACACAGTAAAAAATCACTGTACATGAATTATTCATTTTTTTGATATGACAGTTATTTTGATACAATTCTTTAAAATAACTGTACGTAACATTTATCACTATTCCGCTGATACAGTTTTTAATACATTTCATCTGAAAAAAACTGTATCGCAAATATTAGCATACAGTTTTTATTTAAAACTCTATCAAAAAAACTGTATTTTCAAAAATCAAGTTCACTCTGAGAGCATTAGAATACAGTTATTTTCCGATATTAGGTAAAAATAACTGTACAAGGCCCTAAAAAACTTCTAACACTGCCCCAAAGACAACAACAAAAGGATGCCACCTGTATAACACTAGATAGCATCCTTTTATTAATCTTAGTTCACGCCTTTTTTCAATTTATATAAACTTCTTAGCAAATGCTTCTGCCTCTGCAAGCTGCTTATCATTTGGCTTATTTCTAACATAGCAAGTCTCATCAGCAACTTCTATTCCCTTTGCAACTAAAGCTTTCTTAATTAAATCAATAGAGTGCTTTGAAATCCACGAAGTTGAAAATACTACTGCCTTCTTAACCTTACTTCCATCAATGCCTGCTAAATATTCATTCATCACTTTATCAAGGCCATAGGCATACAAAGCACCGCCAATAAATAAAACATCAAGGTCTTCTGTAATCTTTGCGCTATCCTCATCAACAGAAATAGGAATAACACCAGCACCTTTTCCAATTGCCTCCGCAAGAAGCTTTGTATTTCCTGATTTTGAATAATATCTAACTGCTACCATAATTTACCTCCTGAATTATAATCGTTTTTATATGCTATTTAATTGCGTGCAATTTATATTTTTAATATACATCCCAATCCTAACTATGTCAAGCAATAAAAAAAGCTATCCTGCATATCAATGCAAGATAGCTTTAAATCAATCATATATTTATATCTTAGCCACATCCACAAGAGTGTATTCCGTAGGAGCTGATTCAAGTGATGTAGCAAGTGCTACTGCAGTATCGATTGCTGTGATACAGTTTACACCAGTCTCGATAGAGTTTCGACGAATTAGGAATCCATCTCTTGTCTTATCGCCGTGTCCCTGTGTAGGTGTATCGATAACAAGGTCAATCTTGTGACCAAGGATAAGGTCCATAACGTTTGGAGATTCCTGTGAAATCTTGTTAACCTGAAGTGCATCTACACCACCGTCCTGCAAATACTTTGCAGTTGAGCGTGTTGCGTAAATCTTGTAGCCAAGCTTTTCAAATCTCTTTGCAACCTCAAGGGCCTCTGGCTTATCAGCATCCTTTACAGTGATAATCATCTGCTTATGCTTAGGAAGTACAACCCCTGCACCAAGGAAGGCCTTGTAAAGAGCTTCTTCGAATGTCTTTGCAATACCAAGACACTCACCAGTAGATTTCATCTCAGGTCCAAGGCTAATCTCAGCTCCTCGTAACTTCTCGAATGAGAACACTGGCATCTTAATTGCAATGTAGTCAGCTACTGGCTGAAGACCTGGTTTGTATCCCATATCTGTAATTTTGTGACCAAGAATTGCCTTTGCTGCTAGGTCAACAATTGGAATACCTGTTACCTTACTGATGTATGGAACTGTACGTGAGCTTCGTGGGTTTACCTCAATTACATATACCTCTCCGTCCATGGCGATGAACTGGATATTTATCATTCCAAGTACGTGAAGAGCCTTTGCAAGTCGCTCTGTATAATCTACAATCTTGTCCTTAATATCCTGGCTGATTGTGTGAGCAGGATATACCGAAATACTATCACCTGAGTGGATACCAGTACGCTCGATATGCTCCATGATACCAGGAATGAGAATATTCTCACCGTCGCAGATGGCATCAACCTCAATCTCCTTGCCCTGTAAGTACTTATCTACAAGGATTGGATGATCCTGAGCAATTTGATTGATGATGTCCATGAACTTTTCGATTTCTTCATCATTGAAAGCAATCTGCATTCCCTGTCCACCAAGTACATATGAAGGACGAACAAGCACTGGATAACCAAGTCGATTAGCAACTTCCTTTGCTTCCTCTGCTGTAAATACTGTGCCACCGGCAGCCCTTGGAATCTGTGTCTGCTCAAGGATTTCATCGAAGAGCTCTCTATCCTCTGCTGCATCAACATCCTCTGCCTTTGTACCGAGGATAGGCACACCGATTTTCATAAGGTGCTCTGTAAGCTTGATAGCTGTCTGGCCACCGAACTGAACGATTGCTCCATCTGGCTTTTCAAGATTTACAATTGACTCTACATCCTCGTTTGTAAGAGGTTCGAAGTAAAGCTTATCTGCTATATCAAAGTCTGTTGATACTGTTTCTGGGTTGTTGTTTACGATAACTGTCTCCCAGCCTTCCTTTGCAAACGCCCATGTAGCATGAACTGAACAGTAATCAAACTCAACACCCTGACCGATTCTGATAGGACCAGAACCAAGTACAAGTACCTTCTTTCTGTCCTTTGTCTCTACAGCTTCGTTTTCGCTTCCGTAAACACTGTAGTAGTAAGGTGTCATGGCATCAAACTCCGCTGCACATGTATCAACCATCTTGTATGCAGCTACTATGCCGTTGTCATAACGCATCTGACGAACCTGGTCCTCAGTCATCTTGCCATTTAAATGTGCAATTACGCTATCTGGGAACTCGATTCTCTTTGCCTCCTTTAGAAGGTCAACTGTAAGCTCTTCCTGCTGAAGTCTAAGCTCCATTTCAACAAGAATCTTAATTTTATCAATGAACCACATATCAATCTTTGTGATATTGTGAATAGTCTCGTATGATGCTCCTCGTCTAAGGGCTTCAGCGATACAGTAAATTCTTCTATCATCAACAACCTTAAGTGCTTCGTTAAGTTCCTCATCTGTCATATCGCAGAAATCGTAGCTGAGAAGGGAATCTACATGCTGCTCAAGTGAGCGGATTGCCTTCATAAGGGCACCTTCAAAGTTGTTGCAGATAGACATTACTTCGCCAGTAGCCTTCATCTGAGTTGTAAGCTTTCTAGTAGCTGTAATGAACTTATCAAATGGAAGTCTTGGAATCTTTACTACGCAATAATCAAGCATTGGCTCAAATGATGCGTAAGTCTTCTTTGTGATTGCGTTTGGAATCTCGTCAAGTGTATAACCAAGTGCGATCTTTGCTGCTACCTTTGCGATTGGGTATCCTGTAGCTTTTGATGCAAGAGCTGAAGAACGAGATACACGTGGATTTACCTCGATTACGCAGTACTCAAAGCTTTCTGGGTGAAGTGCATACTGTACGTTACATCCACCTGTGATTCCAAGCTCATCTATAATACGAAGTGCAGATGTACGAAGCATCTGATATTCCTTGTCACCAAGTGTCTGTGAAGGAGCAACTACAATTGAGTCACCTGTATGTACACCAACTGGGTCGATGTTTTCCATGTTACATACTGTGATGCAGTTGCCATTGGCATCACGCATTACCTCGTACTCGATTTCCTTCCAACCGGCGATGCAACGCTCAACAAGCACTTCATGTACACGAGAAAGTCTAAGTCCATTTGTAAGGATTTCTACAAGCTCCTGCTGGTTGTTTGCAATACCACCGCCTGAACCACCAAGTGTATAAGCAGGTCTTAAAACTACTGGATATCCGATTGTGTTAGTAAACTTAATACCGTCCTCAACTGTGTTTACAACAAGGGATGCTGCAACAGGCTCACCAAGCTTTTCCATTGTATCCTTGAATGCCTGTCTGTCCTCAGCTCTGAAAATTGTTTCAGCAGTTGTACCGATAAGCTTTACACCTTGCTCCTCAAGAAATCCTGACTCTGCAAGCTCCATACCAAGGTTAAGTCCAGCCTGTCCACCAAGTGTTGGAAGAAGTGAATCTGGCTTTTCCTTAATAATAATCTGCTTTAAAACATCTACTGTAAGAGGCTCTATGTAAACCTGATCAGCTATTTCCTTATCAGTCATGATTGTGGCAGGGTTGGAGTTAACAAGGCAAACCTCGATGCCCTCTTCCTTAAGTGAACGACATGCCTGTGTTCCAGCATAATCGAACTCTGCCGCCTGTCCGATGACGATAGGACCTGAGCCAATCACCATTACTTTCTTAATGTCACTTCTCTTTGGCATTACTGCTCTCCTCCCATCATCTTAATAAATCTATCAAACAAATATCCGCTGTCCTGTGGTCCTGGGCATGCCTCAGGATGGAACTGAACAGTGAAAATGTTCTTTCCTGTATACTTAAGTCCCTCATTTGTTCCATCGTTTACATTCACAAATGCAGGTACTGCAATTTTTTCATCAAGTCCATCTGTATCAACTACATAACCGTGGTTTTGTGATGAAATGTATACTTTGCCAGTCTCCAAATCCTTTACAGGATGGTTGCCACCTCTGTGTCCGTACTTAAGCTTGTGAGTATCTAGACCAGTTGCAAGTGCCATAAGCTGATGTCCAAGGCAAATTGCAAAAATTGGTACATTGCTGTCATAAAGCTTTTTAACCTCATCAATGATAGGCCCGCAGTCCTTTGGATCGCCAGGTCCGTTTGAAAGCATAATACCGTCTGGCTCTGTTGCAAGGATTTCCTTTGCAGGAGTGTGAGCAGGATAAATAGTAACCTCACATCCTCTATCATTAAGAGACTTTGCAATATTTCTCTTTGCACCAAAATCTAATAGTGCCACCTTTTTTCCGTTTCCTGGTAGAACTGTCTTCTCCTGGCAAGTAACCTTTGAAACTACGTCACCTGTTCTATATGCCTGAAGCTTTGGCTTGATTTCATTGAAATTAAAGTGCTCATTTGTAGTAATCATTCCGTTCATTGTTCCGCGGTCGCGTAAGATTTTTGTGAGAGCACGTGTATCGATACCTGAAATTCCGGTGATATTGTGCTTAACCAAGAAATCCTGAATAGTTCCCTTGCAGCGGAAGTTTGATGGAATTCTACTAAGCTCTCTAACAATAAATCCATCAGGCCATGGTCTGCCACTTTCCATATCATCTGTAATACCGTAATTACCAATAAGTGGATATGTCATGCATACGGCCTGGCCTGCATAAGAAGGATCTGTCAGAACTTCCAAATATCCAGTCATAGAAGTATTGAAAACAATCTCACTAACGACCTCTCTGGTAGATCCTATGCTTGTGCCTTCAAATACTGTGCCATCTTCCAAAATTAAAAATGCTTTCATCTTTCCTCTTTTCTACCCTTTTTTTCTCTCGCTCCCTCCCCAGTTCTTCTTATTTACCATCTGATATTTCTAACTATTCTAGTATCGCTTTCGCTATACTCACTAGAATAGCAAGAAATATCAAATGGCATTTAAAAAAAATATGAAGGGAGCTATTTAAACTAATCTCTAGAAAATCACATTGATTTTCGTTTTAGTAAAACTCCAAGGTATAAAGTTTACCTTGGAGTTTACGGTTTATTTAGCGGAAGTAATCTACACCAGATTCGAAAATCTTCATGTCCTGATTACCATAAATGTTAAGTGCTACGCCACTTCCTCTACGCTCTGCATGAGCCATCTTACCAAATACTCTACCATCTGGACTTGTGATACCTTCGATTGCATAGTAGCTACCGTTGATATTCCATTCTTCATCCATTGTAGGATTGCCGTTTTCATCTACGTACTGAGTAGCAACCTGTCCGTTTTCGAAGAGCTTCTTAATCCACTCTTCTGATGCGACGAAACGACCCTCACCGTGAGATGCTGGTGAACAATAAGTCTCTCCAAGCTGTGCACCTGCAAGCCATGGTGACTTGTTGCTGACTACCTTTGTGTAGGCAATCTTAGAAATATGACGTCCTATTGTGTTGTATGTAAGAGTTGGTGAGTCAGCTGCCTGTGTATGGATTTCACCATAAGGTACAAGACCAAGCTTAATAAGAGCCTGGAATCCATTACAGATACCTAACATCAAACCATCTCTATTCTCTAAAAGATTTGTAATTGCTTCCTTCATCTTTGCATTTCTAAATGCAGTTGCGAAGAATTTAGCTGAACCCTCTGGCTCATCACCAGCTGAGAATCCACCAGGGAACATAACAATCTGAGACTGAGCAATTGCTCTTGTAAACTCATCTACTGATTCTCTGATATCCTCGGCATTCTGATTCTTGAATACCTTTACATTTGTGATTGCACCTGCCTTTTCAAAGGCACGAGCTGAATCGTATTCGCAGTTTGTTCCTGGGAATACTGGGATAAATACTCTTGGCTTAGCAATCTTGTTCTTGCTGATGTAGAAGTTCTTAGCCTTGTAAAGCTCTGTATTTACAAGAGATGTATCATCATGGCTGCGTGTCTTGAATACCTTTTCAAGTGTTCCTGTCCATGCAGCAAGAGCCTCATCCATAGAGATCTTTACATCCTTGTATGTGAATGTTGCATCATCTGTAACTTCTCCAACTTCGTAGCCACAATCAGAGAATCCTCTCTTTTCAAGCTCCTGAATGATAGCAAGTGCGCCATCCTCTGAAACTTCAACTACGATATCGCCAATTACACATCCGAATAACAATCCGTTCTGGCATTCATCAACAAGCTTTACACCAAGCTTGTTACCGAAAGCCATCTTAGAAACAGCTGGTACTAATCCATATGCATCAAGAGCATATGCAGCCTTGATATTTCCAAGCTCAACCATCTGTCTTACTACTTCATAAACAACCTTTGCCTGACTGTAATTTGGCTGGTCATAATTATCACGAAGAATTCTAAGTAAGAAAAGCTTATCTCCTGCTTCCTTAAGCTCTGGAGTAACAATATCTTGCTGCTTTGCAACATCTACAGCAAATGATACAAGTGTTGGTGGAACATCAATTTCATTGAATGTTCCTGACATTGAATCCTTACCACCTATAGAAGGAAGACCGAACTCCATCTGAGCCTTGTAAGCACCAAGAAGTGCTGCAAATGGCTGGCTCCATCTCTTTGGATCTTCGCTCATTCTGCGGAAGTATTCCTGGAATGTAAATCTGATTTTCTTGTAGTCACCACCAGTAGCTACGATACGTGAGATTGACTCAAGTACTGCTAACTGTGAACCGTGATATGGTGACCAAGAGCTTACATATGGATTAAATCCATAAGCCATCATTGTAACAGCGTCTGTATTTCCATCTGCAACAGGAACCTTAGCAACCATTGCCTGAGTTTCTGTAAGCTGATATCTACCACCGAAAGGCATAAGTGTTGAGCCAGCTCCAATTGAGCCATCAAACATCTCAACAAGTCCCTTCTGTGAGCAAACATTAAGATCAGCAAGTGTATCAAGCCATGCCGCCTTTAAATCATTATTTTCAATGTCCTTTGCTACCTTTTCAATGCCAATTTTATCTGTATATTTATCATTGCTATCAGGAAGCTCTACATATACATCTGTCTCCTGATGAGCACCGTTTGTATCAAGGAATGCTCTTGAAAGGTTTACGATTTCCTTACCTCTCCAGTTGAGAACAAGACGTGGCTCCTCAGTAACAACTGCAACCTCAATTGCCTCAAGGTTTTCTTCTGCAGCATACTGCAAGAACTTATTAACGTCAGCTGGTGATACAACTACAGCCATTCTCTCCTGAGATTCTGAAATAGCAAGCTCTGTGCCATCAAGACCTGCATACTTCTTTGGAACCTTATCAAGATCAACTGTAAGACCTGGAGCAAGCTCTCCGATTGCTACTGATACACCGCCGGCACCAAAGTCGTTACATTTTTTGATAATATATGAAACTTCTTCTCGTCTGAAAAGTCTCTGAATCTTTCTTTCTGTAGGTGGATTACCCTTCTGAACCTCTGCACCACATACTGCAGTAGATTCTGTATTGTGTGCCTTAGATGAACCTGTAGCACCACCAATACCATCACGTCCTGTACGTCCACCAAGAAGGATAATTCTATCTCCTGGATCAGAATTTAATCTCTGAACCGCACGTCTTGGAGCAGCACCCATAACAGCACCAATCTCCATACGCTTCGCAACGTAATCTGGATGATAGATTTCTTTTACATATCCTGTAGCAAGACCAATCTGGTTACCATATGAGCTATATCCATGAGCAGCCTCACGAACAAGCTTCTTCTGTGGAAGCTTTCCTTCGATTGTATCCTTTACTGAAACTGTAGGATCAGCAGCGCCTGTAACACGCATAGCCTGATATACATAAGTACGTCCTGAAAGTGGATCTCTGATTGCACCTCCAAGACATGTAGCAGCACCACCAAATGGTTCAATTTCTGTTGGATGGTTGTGTGTTTCATTCTTGAAGTTGATAAGCCACTCTTCTTCTGTTCCATCTACATTAATAGGAACAACGATTGAACATGCATTAATCTCGTCAGATTCTTCCTGATCATCAAGCTTTCCATCAGCCTTAAGACGCTTCATAGCAAGAAGTGCCAAATCCATCAAGCAGACAAACTTATCGTCTCTATCCTTATAAAGAATCTTGAAGTTATCAAGATAATCATCAAAAGTAGCCTGGATAGGAGCTTTGTAATAACCATCTTCGATAGTAACGTTCTTTAACTCTGTAGAGAATGTAGTATGTCTACAATGATCAGACCAATATGTATCTAATACCCTGATTTCTGTAACAGTAGGGTCTCTGTGTTCTTCATTGGAAAAATAGTTCTGAATGTGAAGGAAATCCTTAAATGTCATAGCAAGATTTAAGGAATCATATAAATTACGTAAATCATTTTCAGCCATAGAAATGAATCCGTCAAAAGTCTTAACGTCGGCTGGCTCATCGAAATTATTAGATAGAGACTCTGGCTTTTCAAGTGAAGTCTCTCTAGAATCAACTGGATTAATACAATGTGATTTTATAGCACTAAATTCATCGTCAGAAATGCTACCCTCAATAACATAGGTAGTAGCTGTATGAATAGTAGGATTCTCATCCTCATTTAGAAGTTTAAGACACTGCTCCGCAGAATCAGCTCTCTGGTCAAACTGACCTGGTAAAAACTCAACAGAAAAAACTCTGCCATTGTAATCGAATGTTTCTTCATAAACATCATCGACAGGTGGCTCCGAAAATACCGTCTTTACCGCTTTTTTAAAGACCTCATCAGAAACATCCTGAATGTCATACCGAATCAGAACCCTGACTCCTGTAACACCCTTGATGCCTAAGTAACTTCCTATTTCGGAATACAGTGACTTAGCAGATACTGCAAACTGTGGTTTTTTCTCAACGTAAACTCTTCTTACCTTGCCCACTTTACACCTCCGTGATATTTATTTTGTATCGCAGGATGTACAAAACCTCGCACACCCCACAGTTGTAGATAGTATATCACAATTTGTTCACATGTCCTAATACTTTTTCAGTCTATTTTTTTAATTAAATTTGTTACTTTTTAACGAAAGTGTTTATTTATCTTTCCAAAAAGCTTTTACCTGGTCTTCTACATTTTCTACGGATGTAAATACAGCGTCATTCCATTCTCTTGGAAATGTCTTTCTGTAACTTCCAAATCTAAATCGTTCGTCCAGCAACGCAATAACTCCCACGTCGTCCTTAGTTCTGATAAGACGTCCAGCTGCCTGGATTACTTTATTCATTCCTGGATACAAATATGCATACTCAAATCCATTTTTACCATTCTCATCAAAGAAGTCCGACATAAGCTTTCGCTCATTGCCAACCTGAGGAAGGCCTGCTCCAAGTATAATTGAGCCAATAAGCTTTCCACCAACTAAATCTATTCCCTCTGAAAAGATTCCACCAAGAGTGCAAAACGCTACCATTGATTTGTCTCTTTTCTTTTCAAATTCCAGCAAGAAATCTTCTCGTTCCTGCTCTGTCATATTTTGCTGCTGAACAATTACATCAACATCGCCCATTATGTCACTATATTTGCTTTGTATATCCTCTAAAAACTTATATGAAGGACCAAAAACCATATAGTTTCCCTGCTTCGCATTTACGATAGTATTTATGTAAGTGGCAAATTTCTGATATTCGTCATCACCTCGTCTTGTGTACTTGCTGGTTACATCCGTGCCTAACATCAAAAGACGATTCTTCTGATCAAAAACCGAGTCCACATATATTGCATATACATCTTTGTCATTACAAAGCAAATCTTTGTAATAATCTATAGGAAGTAATGTTGCGCTAAAATATACTGTTGCTCTTGCCATTCTAAGTCTATCCTGCAGCTGCGCAGATGGATCAATACAATATAAATGAAGATTAAAGTTTTTATCCTCATCAAAATCACAGTATATTCGATAGTGGTCACTATCCTGTTGATAAGCAAGCGCTGTAAAGTTTCTCAATCTGAAATAAAAATCTAGAACTTCATCCTGATATATTCCAAATTTGATTTCTTTTTTAAATAGCTGTTCCAATATCATCTGCAAATTGTCACAAGCATTTAAAAGCATATCAACGTCATCTAATACAGTTATGTCATGATCACACTCGCGCTTATATTCAAGCATTATTCTATTGCACTTTTCCAATGCATTAACAAGCTTTTTGCTGACTGGCTTGGCATATCTTTTTATAGAAAGAATCTCTTCCTTTATCAACGTTTCAGAATACATTTCTCTAGCTCTATCAACCATATTGTGAGCTTCGTCAATAAGGAATATATGCTCTCCGCCTTTGCCTTCAGCAAAAAATCTCTTTAAATATACATTTGGGTCAAACACATAGTTGTAGTCACAGATAATACCTTCGCACCATGTGCTAACATCAAGAGCCAATTCAAAAGGACAAACCACGTATTCTTCTGCATAGCCTAAAATAACATCTCTTGTTATTACTGTTTCTTTAGTGATTACTTCATATATAACATCATTAATTCTATCAAAATGGCCCCTAGCATAAGGACAATAATCCGGATTACAATCAGCCTCATCGCAAAGGCACATTTTTTCCTTCGCTGTTAACATAATTGTCTTTCCTTCATATCCTTTTTCCACCAAAAGACTATATGCATCCCTAGCTGCAATAGCCGTAGCTGTTTTAGCAGTAAGATAAAAAACTCTCTCAGCAAGATTCTGCCCCAAGGCCATTACAGCAGGATAAACATTTGCAATAGTCTTTCCTGTACCAGTAGGGGCCTGCATAAACAAAATCTTTCTTCTATATATGCTTCGATAAACATCGCTAACAAGCTTCTTTTGTCCATCTCTATAATCATATGGGAATTCCAAACCTTGAGCGGATTCAAGAAGATCCATTTTATGATAGTATTGAAAATCTGCCCATTTCTTAAATATTCCAATAATGGTCAAAAACCAATCTTCTATTTCTTCGAAAGTATATACATAATTAAAGTACTTAACCTCCTCAGTCTCTAGACTAACATAAGTCATCTGTACTTCAATTGTTTCCAATTTATATTCAGAAGCTACCATATAGGCATAGCATTTAGCCTGAGCTTCATGTACTAGCACAGGCTTCTCAAATGTCATTACATCCATATACATTCCCTTTATTTCATCTACAGTGGCTGTAACAACATTTCCCGATTCATCTCTATCTAAAACAAGGCCATCGGCTCTTCCTTCCAAACCGAGAACATAGTCTTCATATTCTATCTGGAATTTAAGAGGAACTTCTGCACTATAAAATGGACCCATAGAACTTTGTATTTTTCTATGGATCCTACTTCCTGCTTGCATTGCCTCAAAAGGATCTACCGATCCTTTCCTATCATCGATATCTCCTTCTCTAAGGAGAAACTCGACCAAGTTGCGAACCGAAATATTTATTTGTGCCTTTTCTCCCTCAGGAGTTATTAATCTAGAAACTTTCATAAATAAAAAACCCTGTGATAAACACAGGGTTATTATACCTTATTCTATTCTATGCAACAACGAACTTCTTAACAGCGTTTTTAAATGATGGTTCGATGTGATCTGAAACATATACATCCATGTCTCTCTTGATTCCCATTGCAAGTACTCCAAGAAGGGACTTACCATCGATATAAACTACTCCGCTATGAAGATCGACATCGCCGCCACACTTAGCAGCTGCTGTAACAAACTCTTCTGCGTCCTGTGTGTTCTCAAGTCTAATTTTAAACTTCATAAACAAATCAACTCCTATAAAAACCAAAATCCATTTACTACAATACGTCTTCCTTAACGTACTTGATACTTTATAACACCATTTATAAATGCTGTCAATGCAATTTTTGTCACAGACTTATCAATTCGTGCAGTAACTTTTTGATTTTTATAAAAAGTTGCTATGTGAAGTTTATCTGAACACTTTTATAAATTTCAGTTTCCATATATCGCCTATTTTACGCCGTTTAACAGTATTTTCAGAGTGTGCGTTTCCAAGGAACCAAAATATATTGATTTAGTGTCCAAATTATTAAATTTTTGTAAATTTGTATTTAAATGAGTACAAAATCACTAAATGAACATATTGCCATACCATTTCAAGGCTTCTACATATGCATCGTACACATCATGCATTTCAATATCGTGTAGAACCATTAATCTGGATACTTCCTGCCAATCACCAGCTTCGTAACTAAGCAAGAATTCAAGCTGAGGTGAAAAGATGCCATCATCTTCTACTAAAGCCTTCTTTATCTCATTACTAACACCAACCTGCTCAAGAGCCTTTTCCATAGGCATATCCAAGATTAAATTAAGTAGAGAAAACAGTCCCATTAGGAACAATTCATCTTTTCTCATAGCATAATCAAATACAGGTGCCAGATTCTCCGCAAATCTGGCTCTTACTAACGAAAGTCGTGTAATCTCATTAGGCTTACCTGCCGCCAAGCCATTGAATAATGTAGTATTTAACCAACGTCTAATCTCTCTCTGTCCAAGCAATGCTGTAGCTTGAGCAATTGATCTTATATTAGAATTAACTGTTAGCTTATTGGCAATTTTCAATAATTCAATTGAAAGTGCAGGGTCCTGCCCTATAACATTAGAAACATCGCTAAGATTAAAATCAGGCTGATTTATAACTGTCATCAGCTTCATATAATTAATCTTAATAGGAGAAACCTCTGTATCCTTTTCATTTATAGGGACTCTAAAGAAAGTACCTTCAAAGATTTTGAATAAACCTGAATCTTTAGCAGCATAAAATTCCTCTTTTGTGTGTAGGTTCTCTGCGCAAAAATCCATATTAGGAACAACTTTTTTGAACTCTTTAGCCTGAGCAACAACATCACCAGCGTCACTGTTAATCAGGAATAAGTCGAAATCATTTAACATAAACTTAAAATCATCAATACTAGCAAGCGGTAAATCCTTCATAGCTAGCTTAAATCCCTTACTTTTCAAATCAAGTAAACGTTTATTGTATGATTCCTCTGGTTTAATAGTCTGATCAACTAGTAAAACGATTCTACCATCAAATCCAGTCAACTGCTGTTCAATATTAGAAAACAATGAAATATTATTAATCGGAATCATTATGCTGCAATTTGCAACAAGGTCATCCTCCGAAACACTATCGAAAACTTCAATTCCTACTATAGAACCAGCACCATCATATTTTCCTGCGCCAAGCAAATGGGGATGTTCATATAAATTCTCCTTCTGCGCATATAAGCAATATGATGCAACTGACATATCTTCATAAAACAGTGGTACCAATGTAGCAAGCATAATTCCTTCTCCTTTGCACGTAGTATTGTAAAACCCCTTAAGAAAATTATAAATTGAATTTTCTGACTATTTTAGATTATTATAACATTTTGTTTTTACACATTCAATTAATTAAGTAGTGTATTTATATCAAGTTTAAATACGAAAAAAGCCTTGAAAGCATTGCTTTCAAGGCTTTAGAAACAGGGGATGAGAGAATCGAACTCCCACCAAAGGTTTTGGAGACCCCTATCATACCATTTGACCAATCCCCTAAATCGTAAGCGAAAAACCCAAAATTGATTTGAGTCCCTCACCCACGCGACTAGTAAATATTAACACAATATCTAGTCGCTTTCAATAGAAAAATCACAAAATTTTCACATTAATTTTCCTATCATAGGCAAACAAAAAGTTCTTGCAATTTAGCAAGAACTTTAGTGGAGACGGAGAGATTCGAACTCTTGACCCCCTGCTTGCAAGGCAGGTGCTCTCCCAACTGAGCTACGCCCCCAAATAGTGGTTTCTCTACGAAAAAAGCAAGCTCTTGCTTGCTACTTCTCTTATAGCAACCTCAAAACTTCACACAGTAAAACTTAGTGTCCGAAAATTCGCTACACATCTTCCTTTTAGAATAAACCTTCGATCTATTAGTATTCATCAGCTGAATGCGTTACCGCACTTACACCTTGAACCTATCTACCTTATCGTCTATAAGGGATCTTATTTCCTTGAAGGAATGGGATATCTCATCTTGAGGGGGGCTTCACGCTTAGATGCCTTCAGCGTTTATCCCGTCCAGACTTGGCTACTCAGCTATGCCGTTGGTCGACAGCTGATACACCAGTGGTCCGTCCACCCCGGTCCTCTCGTACTAGGGGCAGCTCCTCTCAAATATCCTACGCCCGCGCCGGATAGGGACCGAACTGTCTCACGACGTTCTGAACCCAGCTCGCGTACCGCTTTAATGGGCGAACAGCCCAACCCTTGGGACCTGCTACAGCCCCAGGATGCGATGAGCCGACATCGAGGTGCCAAACCACTCCGTCGATGTGAACTCTTGGGAGTGATAAGCCTGTTATCCCCAGGGTAGCTTTTATCCGTTGAGCGATGGCAATCCCACTTTATACCACCGGATCACTAAGTCCTACTTTCGTACCTGCTCCACCCGTCGGTGTCGCAGTCAAGCTCCCTTCTGCCTTTGCACTCTTCAAATGGTTTCCGACCATTCTGAGGGAACCTTTGAGCGCCTCCGATACCCTTTCGGAGGCGACCGCCCCAGTCAAACTCCCCGCCTGGCATTGTCCCACCACCGGTTCACGGCGGCTGGTTAGAAATCCAATACTACAAGGGTGGTATCCCAACAGTGACTCATATGAAACTGGCGTCCCATAATCATAGTCTCCCACCTATCCTGTACATGCAGTACCGAATCCCAGTACCAAACTGGAGTAAAGCTCCATGGGGTCTTTCCGTCCTGGCGCGGGTAACCAGCATCTTCACTGGTACTTCAATTTCACCGGATGCATTGTCGAGACAGTGCTCAAATCATTACGCCTTTCGTGCGGGTCGGAACTTACCCGACAAGGAATTTCGCTACCTTAGGACCGTTATAGTTACGGCCGCCGTTTACTGGGGCTTAAATTCAAAGCTTCGCTTGCGCTAACCTCTCCTCTTAACCTTCCAGCACCGGGCAGGCGTCAGCCCATATACATCACCTTACGGTTTCGCATAGACCTGTGTTTTTGCTAAACAGTTGCTTGAGCCTATTCTCTGCGGCCTACTTATGTAGGCACCCCTTCTCCCGAAGTTACGGGGTCATTTTGCCGAATTCCTTAACAATGCTTCTTCCGTCGGCCTTAGGATTCTCTCCTCATCCACCTGTGTCGGTTTACGGTACGGGTACAATAAATACAATAGCGGCTTTTCTCGGCACAGACTCTACTTACTTCTCTACTTTAATTTCGATACGCATCACGCTTTTGTGTTGATAGGCGGATTTGCCAACCTATCCACTCTTTCGCTTGCACCAGTCTTTCCATTCCTGGCTTAAGTTTTATCCATGCGTCCCCACAGTTCTGATTTATTGCAGTACAGGAATCTCAACCTGTTATCCATCGACTACGTCTTTCGACCTCGCCTTAGGCCCCGACTTACCCAGAGCAGATCAGCTTTACTCTGGAAACCTTAGATATTCGGCCTGAAGGATTCTCACCTTCATCTCGCTACTCATTCCGGCATTCTCTCTTCTTGTTCCTCCACTGCTCTTTACAGTACAGCTTCGTCGTACGCAAGAATGCTCCTCTACCAATTAACTGAAGTTAATTCCTAAGCTTCGGTGTTGTGTTTTAGCCCCGGACATTTTCGGCGCAGGACCTCTCGACTAGTGAGCTGTTACGCACTCTTTGAATGTATGGCTGCTTCTGAGCCAACATCCTAGTTGTCTATGAAATCCCACATCCTTTACCACTTAACACACACTTTGGGACCTTAGCTGTAGGTCTGGGCTGTTTCCCTTTTGACTATCCAACTTATCTCGTATAGTCTGACTCCCGTACATCGGCTATCTGGCATTCGGAGTTTGATATCTCTTGGTAAGCTTTGACGCCCCCTTAAGAATTCAGTGCTCTACCTCCAGTAGTCTAATACGAGGCTAGCCCTAAAGCTATTTCGAGGAGAACCAGCTATCTCCGGGTTCGATTGGAATTTCTCCGCTATCCACACCTCATGCCCACCCTTTTCAACGGATGTGGCTTCGGCCCTCCATTTCCTTTTACGGAAACTTCAGCCTGGACATGGATAGGTCACCCGGTTTCGGGTCTACAACCACTGACTACTCGCCCTATTCAGACTTGGTATCCCTTCGGCTCCACACCTTTGGTGCTTAACCTTGCCAGTAATCGTAACTCGCCGGACCGTTCTACAAAAAGTACGCCGTTCCACCTATAAAGTGGTTCGACAGCTTGTAAACACAGGGTTTCAGGTTCTCTTTCACTCCCCTCCCGGGGTTCTTTTCACCTTTCCTTCACAGTACTATGCGCTATCGGTCACTAAGAAGTATTTAGGGTTACGGGGTGGTCCCCGCTCATTCAGACAAGGTTTCTCGTGTCTCGTCCTACTCTGGATACTACCATGTCGCTCATCTTTTCGCTTACGAGGCTTTCACTCTCTTTGGCTGGCTTTCCCAAAACCATTCTGCTAAAACTTGCGAATCAATTATGTAGTCCGAACCCCGAAATGCACGCATCTCGGTTTGCCCTCTTTCCATTTCGCTCGCCGCTACTTTGGAAATCGATTTTTCTTTCTCTTCCTCCGGCTACTTAGATGTTTCAGTTCACCGGGTTCCCGGCCTAACGTTATGTGTTGGCGTTAGGTCAACTGGAGTCTTTCCAGTTAGGTTTCCCCATTCAGATATCTCTGGATCATTGCTTATTTGCAGCTCCCCAAAGCTTTTCGCAGCTTATCACGTCTTTCATCGGCTCTTAGTGCCAAGGCATCCACCCTGCGCTCTTGATTGTTTAATCTCTCAAAATATGTAGCTTGATATTTTTCAAAATCGTTCAATAAGAACTTGTTTGGTTTGTTAATTCTCGGATGTCTTGATATTTAAGATTATCTTAAAATCATTTATCTCTACTGTATGAAGTTTTCAAGTTGCTATTTTGATCAAAAGCTTTCGCTTTCAACCATTTGAAAGTTTAACTTTGTTAAGCTCTCAAATGATCGCCGCTTTTAGCGGTGATGTTTATATATGAAAGCAAGTTTCCTTGCTGTTTTAGCAAACCCGGCAGCCACCTGCTTTCCCATGCCGTCTCCAGCATAGTATCATCGGCCGATTAGGTCTTAACCATCGTGTTCGGGATGTTAACGGGTGTTACCCCTAACCGCATCGCCACCGGAAATCAAATATTTAATTCAGGATTAATACCTGAACAGTGAAACAATCCTCTACTTTTTCCTTAGAAAGGAGGTGATCCAGCCGCACCTTCCGATACGGCTACCTTGTTACGACTTCACCCCAGTTATCGAGCCTGCCTTCGGCTGCTCCCTCCTTACGGTTGGGTCACAGACTTCGGGTATTCCCAACTCCCATGGTGTGACGGGCGGTGTGTACAAGACCCGGGAACGTATTCACCGCGACATTCTGATTCGCGATTACTAGCGATTCCAGCTTCATGTAGTCGAGTTGCAGACTACAATCCGAACTGAGACGTTATTTTTGAGATTTGCTCATGGTCACCCAATTGCTTCCCTTTGTTTACGCCATTGTAGCACGTGTGTAGCCCAAATCATAAGGGGCATGATGATTTGACGTCATCCCCACCTTCCTCCCGGTTCACCCGGGCAGTCTCTCTAGAGTGCCCATCCTAAATGCTGGCTACTAAAGATAAGGGTTGCGCTCGTTGCGGGACTTAACCCAACATCTCACGACACGAGCTGACGACAACCATGCACCACCTGTCACCGATGCTCCGAAGAGAGAGCACATTACATGCTTTGTCATCGGGATGTCAAGATTTGGTAAGGTTCTTCGCGTTGCTTCGAATTAAACCACATGCTCCACCGCTTGTGCGGGTCCCCGTCAATTCCTTTGAGTTTCATTCTTGCGAACGTACTCCCCAGGTGGAATACTTATTGCGTTAGCTGCGGCACCGACTCCCTATGGAAGCCAACACCTAGTATTCATCGTTTACGGCGTGGACTACCAGGGTATCTAATCCTGTTTGCTCCCCACGCTTTCGAGCCTCAGCGTCAGTAATCGTCCAGTAAGCCGCCTTCGCCACTGGTGTTCCTCCTAATATCTACGCATTTCACCGCTACACTAGGAATTCCACTTACCCCTCCGACACTCTAGTTCTACAGTTTCCAATGCAATACCGGAGTTGAGCCCCGGGCTTTCACATCAGACTTGTAAAACCGCCTACGCTCCCTTTACACCCAGTAAATCCGGATAACGCTTGCACCATACGTATTACCGCGGCTGCTGGCACGTATTTAGCCGGTGCTTCTTAGTCAGGTACCGTCATTATCTTCCCTGCTGATAGAGCTTTACATACCGAAATACTTCTTCGCTCACGCGGCGTCGCTGCATCAGGCTTTCGCCCATTGTGCAATATTCCCCACTGCTGCCTCCCGTAGGAGTTTGGGCCGTGTCTCAGTCCCAATGTGGCCGGTCACCCTCTCAGGTCGGCTACTGATCGTCGCCTTGGTGGGCCGTTACCTCACCAACTAGCTAATCAGACGCGGGTCCATCTTATACCGAAAAACTTTTCACACTGTATCATGCGATACCGTGCGCTTATGCGGTATTAGCAGTCGTTTCCAACTGTTATCCCCCTGTACAAGGTAGGTTACCCACGCGTTACTCACCCGTCCGCCACTCAGTCAACAAATCGTCACCCCGAAGGGATCGTAATAAGCTGCTTCGTTCGACTTGCATGTGTTAAGCACGCCGCCAGCGTTCATCCTGAGCCAGGATCAAACTCTCATGTTAAAAAGTTTAATTCCGAATCAGTATAAAACTGACTTGTTTACTAATAAAGGTTTCGTTTCATTAAGAAACTTAAATGAATTTCAAGGATACATGTTTAAATAAAAACTTGTATTAATTCAAGGTTTGTTTCACTGTTCAGTTATCAATCTTCGCTTTGTTGTTGCCCTCAGCAGCAACTCGTTTATATTATCACGATGCTGTGTTTTTGTCAACAACTTTTTGATTTATTTTGTGAACTTTTTAGGAAATCAAAATTGTTTATACAATTCTTTCAATTCCTTGTTCCGTTCAGCACTTCGTTTCCCTCAGTGCTCGATTATAATATCACCTAAAATAGGGCGTGTCAACAGAATTTCTGTGTTTTTTTAAAGTAAATCTATTTAACTAATCGCATCGCAATTGTGTGAATTGTACCAATTATTTTATCAATTCTATTTTGACGCCCATATATAGGTCACATAAGCATCTTCATTATCGAGATATAGCATCAACTGCTTCTTTTATATTTGATACGCCAACGACTATAATCCCATCAATATTTTTCACAGAAGGTATATTTGACATAGGCATTATTACCCTCTTAAATCCAAGCTTCTTAGCTTCGTTAACTCGCTGCTCTGCCATTGACACAGATCTAACTTCGCCTGACAAACCTATCTCACCAAATACTATCGTTCCTTCGTCAACAGGTATGTCCTTTTCACTAGAATATATAGCAAGTGCTATTGCCAAATCGATTGCAGGCTCATTAATTCTAATACCACCAGCTATATTTACATATACGTCGGATCTGCCTAAGAATATACCACAAGCTTTGTTAGCCTTAGCATCTCTCATTCTTTCAAGTACTGCAACCAACAAATTGACTCTATTATAATCGCACCCTGTAGCCATTCTTCTAGGGATTTCAAAAGCCGTTTTACTAACTAACGACTGAATCTCAACAAGAATAGGTCTGGTTCCCTCCATAGAACATGTTACGATAGAACCAGTAGCATTTTCAGGTCTGCCATCTAACATAACTGCAGAAGGATTCTTCACCTGCTCTAAACCAGTATCTCTCATTTCAAAAACGCCGATTTCATTGGTTGACCCAAATCTATTCTTTACTCCGCGAAGTATTCTATAAGAAGCATGCCTATCTCCTTCAAAATACAACACCGTATCTACCATATGTTCCAATACTCTCGGTCCTGCAACAGTACCCTCCTTTGTTACGTGTCCTACTATAAAGACAGCTATACCTTTGCCTTTGGCTATTTCCATTAATACACTCGTTGATTCTCTAACCTGAGAAACCGAGCCTGGAGCAGAACCCACAGCTTCATTGAACATCGTTTGAATAGAATCTATGATAAGAACAGTTGGCATCTCTCTTTCTACAACTGCTTTTATAGTATCTAGATTTGTTTCGCATAATAAATCCAGTTTATCATTAAATTTGCCAATTCTATCTGCCCTTATTTTTATTTGCTGTAATGACTCTTCACCAGAAACATACATGACATTTACCCCAGACAAACACAGCTTTTGACATGTCTGAAGCAGAAGCGTTGACTTACCAATACCAGGATCACCGCCAACCAAAACCATAGAACCAGGAACAATTCCTCCGCCTAATACTCGATTAAACTCTTCGATATTTGTAGATATTCTCTGTTCATTGGATGCAGTAACATCGATGATTTTTGTAGGTTTTACATCCGATACCTTTGCTCGACTTTTAACGGACGTCTTATCTATAACTTCTTCAACTAAAGAGTTCCACGCGCCACATGATGGACATTTGCCGGCCCACTTAGATGTTTCGTTTCCACATTCCTGACAGAAAAACACCGAAACCTTTTTATTTGCCATAATATATCTCCTTCTAAATAAAAAAATCTTCCCACCTTTATTTGTGGGAAGATAATAGTTTAAATTACAGTATTAAACTCTACTAACCTGAACCGTTACTGCAACCCCTGGATCAAGCTCAACTGAAAGATTAAGCTTGCCTCCAAGATTAGTCTTCATCTGACCTGCGCTTGCGCCATTTACAGTAATGTCATAGCTTGTCTCTGGTTCAAGCTCTAAAGTGATCATTGCATCTTCTTTGCCCTCAACTGTAAACGAAACAGAATCAGAAGTACAATTGAACTTTTCTACTGCTGTACCAGGTACAGATTCATAAACAAACATCCCATTACGCTCTAACTTAGTGATATCTGAAAATGTCTTTACCTTGTACAAATCTCCGTCGTGTTTGTAGTCTTCAAGCTTCTTCTTATCAGCTAATGTATAATCCCCAAAGCTGATAGTTCCGTCTGCTTCACTGCGAATCAACTCACTAATCACAGCCATTTTTATTCCTCCTGTAGCCACTGCTTACCTGCAGATTGTCTTATTCAGATTATAGCAAAGGAATATCATTTTAACAACAAGACCCACAAATTATTATTAGCATTTTTCAAAAACTACTACGTCTTTTTTAACCTTTGCTTTTACTGAATCAGATGGCTTTATTTTGCCTGCTAAAATATCCTCTGCCATTACGTCTTCAAGAGCCGTCTGTATCTTTCTACGAATTGGACGAGCTCCGTATTTAGGATCAAATGCCTTATCAACTATCCATGTCTTAACCGATGCTGGAATTGTAACTGTAATATCCATCTGTTCTTTGCATCTAGCAATAAACTGCTTAACCTGCAAGCCAGCAATCTCTTTCATATCATCCTTTGTAAGAGCTCTAAATACTATTGTTTCATCAATACGGTTTAGGAATTCAGGCTTAAAGATTCGCTTAACCTCTTCCATTACGCCATTCTTCATAAACTCGTAATCTTTGCTGGCATCCTCTTTCGATGCAAAACCAAGCTTTTTAGGCTCTATAATTGCTTGAGCACCTGCATTACTTGTCATGATAATAATAGTATTCTTAAAGTCAACTTTTCGTCCCTGTGAATCTGTAACGTGACCATCATCCAAAATCTGTAATAGAACATTGAATACATCTGGATGTGCCTTTTCAATCTCATCAAATAGAATTACCGAATATGGATTACGACGAACCTTTTCTGACAGCTGACCGCCCTCCTCATAACCAACATATCCTGGAGGTGAGCCAATCATTTTAGAAACTGAATGCTTCTCCATATATTCACTCATATCAACTCTAATCATTGATGATTCATTACCAAAGACTGCCTCTGCCAATGCTTTAGAAATCTCTGTTTTACCAACGCCTGTTGGACCAAGGAATAAGAACGAACCAATTGGTCTACCCTTTTCTTTAAGTCCCACTCTACCTCTACGAACTGCTCTGGCAACTGCAGAAACTGCCTCTTCTTGGCCAACAACACGCTTGTGCAAAATGCTTTCGATTTTACGAAGTCTTACTGACTCCTGTTCTGTTAATTTAGATACAGGAATCTTTGTCCATAATGCCACAACCTTTGCGACATCATTTTCCGTGAGAACAACAGGTTTTGACTTTGAACGTCTGTTAAGCTTCTTTTGCTCCGCTTCTTTCTTGAGGATAAGCTCATCCTTTTCTTTTTTGATTGAACTAGCAAGCGCAATATCACCAGCAATAATGGCATTTTCCATATCTTCTGAAAGCTGGTCTATTTGTTTATCTAAGCTGTCATCTTTTGTTATTTTCTTTACGTCATTAAGCTTGATAGCAGCAGCTGCCTCATCCATTAAATCGATGGCTTTATCAGGCAAAAATCTGTCTGCTATATAGCGTTCTGAAAGATGCACGCATGCCTCAACAGCTTCATCCGGAATAGTGATTCCATGATGCTCTTCGTATAAGTGTCGAACACCTTTGAGGATATCAATTGTTTCTTCTATAGAAGGTTCCTCAACCATAACAGGTTGGAAACGTCTTTCTAATGCAGCATCCTTTTCTACGTATTTACGATACTCATTGATAGTTGTAGCGCCGAGAATCTGAATCTCGCCACGAGCCATAGCTGGCTTCAAAATGTTAGATGCATCAATAGCACCTTCAGCTCCACCAGCCCCAATTAATGTGTGGATTTCATCTATGAATAGGAGAATATTGCCTTCTTCAATAACTTCAGCAATAACTTTTTTAATTCTCTCTTCGAATTCGCCACGGTACTTTGAACCAGCAACCATTCCTGACAAATCGAGTGAAAGTACTCTGAGATCCTTTACAGAATCAGGAACATTTCCGTCAACAATTCTTTCTGCTAAGCCTTCAACAATTGCTGTTTTACCAACACCAGGCTCACCAATAAGACAAGGGTTGTTCTTTCCTCGTCTAGATAAAATTTGAATTACACGCTGAATTTCAGAATCTCTTCCAACAACAGGATCCAATTCCCCTTCTTCAGCAAGTTCCGTTAAATCTCTAGAGAATTGATCCAGGTAAGATGCCTCGTTTTTACGTGAACGGCCACTATTAATAGCCTGCATCTCTTCCTTGTATACAACACCTTCTGCACCCATTCCTGCAACTAATTCAGAAAATAGTTTATGTGGGTTAATATCTAAGGAATTGAGCAGACGCGCACCAGAACAATCCTGCATACGAATCATAGCTAATAAAAGATGTTCTGTTCCTATAGTCTTAGAATTGCATTTTGCTGCTTCTTCACTAGCATGCTCTAATAATTGTTCCATTTTAGGTGTGTAGCCATCTCTCTCCTGAATGGCTATCTCACCGCCTGGAGAGATAAGCTCCTCCACAAGCTTGAGTAACGCTGCTTTATCTACACCATTAGAATTCAAAACCTTGGCAGCAAGTGAGTTCTCCTGCTCAATAATAGAAATAAGGAGATGCTCAGTACCAACATAGCTATGCTGCAATGACTTTGAAAGCTTTGATGCTCCTGTGATTGCACGTTTTGCTTGTCTTGAATATTCCATATTTTCGCTCCTTTTATAGGTCGTTTAAATCCATCATATTAAGACTAGATGCTCTACGAGCCTCATATGATTCTGACTCAAATCTAGATTTAGAGAAATCTCTGTCATCGTCTTCATCGTCTTCATCAAAATCATCGTACTCTTCGTCATCGTCGTCATAGTACTCTTCGTCGTCATCGTATTCATCATCTTCTTCATCGTCTTCGCCATCGTTTTCGCCACGATCTTTTCCGCCAAAAACTATAGAACGAGGCAATCTACGAGAAGATTTTGTAGGTGCCTTAGCAAATACATCACCATCGAAATCATCGTCATCACCATGACCTCTAATAGCTTTGTTGATGATGATAAATAAAAGTACCACACAAAGAACTATAAGTCCCATGATGATTTTGCGATATAAGTTAAGCTTCTCTACATATAAATTATTGTCGGTAGTTGTTTCTGTTTCATCTACCTCTTCTGTAGTATCTGTAGTTGTTGAAGCAGAAAGTGCAGATTCATCTACCCTGGAAACAGTCTTATAAGTGCTGTCGTATACAAACCAGCCTGTTGCACCGTCCTGGTTTGAACCATAAACATAGAAAAACTCTGCTCCATCAATTGTGTATGCAGTAGCTGTACCACCATTCACATCAAGTGTAGTAGCTGTAAAAGAAGATGTAGGCGCTGAGCCATTATCGCTAACAATAACGTAGCTATCTGCTGTTCCAAGCATTAAGAATGGCGAAACAGTGCCTGCTTCTGCATTATATAAATAGAAAACACCTGAGCCAGATGTGTTGTCAGCTGGCTTTAAATAAAGCAATGTAAGAGCGCCATTTGTAGGCTCGCTGTATGTACTTGAACCGATTGTAACAGTTGTCTTAGAGAAACCTGCTGGCATGTCAGAATCGGAGAATCTCTCTGAAACAACATACGCAACACCATCTATATCAAATCCGCCATCTGAATTTAATGTACCAACACCGCTTGTCGCTGTAGTTTCAACAGGTGTTTCCTCTGTGGTCTCTTCTGTTGTTTCAGTAGCTTCTTCTGTTGTAGCTTCTGCTGCTGTTTCTTCTGTAGAAGACTCAGTAGCTGTGCTTGTAGATGAAGTGCTAGATGAGCCTCCGATAGTAAGTGTTGTGCTGCTACCTGAATTTGCGGATGAAGAAACTATGATAGAAGCTGTTCCTTCTGAAGCTGCTGAAAATACGATATCCCCTTCCTTTCCAGAGAAAGAAACTGCATTTCCTTCAGATGTGTACCCAGAAACACTGCAACTACTAAGTGAAAGCATGCTAGCTGTATACTTAACTGTGATTGTGCCGCTTTCAGTTGCTGAAATTGAAACTGTGATGGAATCACCAACTGCCGCTGAACTTTTAGAAACATTAATAGTGGTTGTTCCCTGTGCCATAGCAACAATATTAAACGCAAAAACCATTACAGCTATAGCTGCAAAGCTAACTGCTCTTTTAAACAATTTATTCATAATCAATTACCTTCCTTAAAAACCCAGTGTACATTATATCGGTGAAAAAGCCTTTTTCGCTAATATAAATACACTATATATAGATACTTTAATTATAGGTAACCCCCAATACTTAGTCAACAATTTCTACAAAGTAAATAGAGCCAAATTGAGCTAGAAAGCCCTGAGAATGAGCCTATTACTCCGCCTGCATTATTACTAGAAATATGTATATCAAATATAAATAATAAAAAGAAAATAATTCCTACTGCTACAATAAATGAGATAGCTGCCAATGATACTATTAATTCCTTATCAAGTTTCTTTTTCATAAAAAATACCTCCTGAATCATCTTATGTATAAGATAATATCAGAAGGTATGTACATATTTATGGACTTCTAGTTTTCAAATAATTCCGCTACTAGCTCAAGATTCTTTCTAATAGGAAGATGTTGTGGACAAATATTCTCACATTTACCGCATTTAATGCAATCACTAGCCTTACCAAAATTTGCATTTAAACGCTCGTAGTATTCACGTTGAATAGTAAATCCTTTATCCTTTGATTCCTGTTTTTCTGCGTTATACAATGAGAAATACTTTGGAATTGGAATATTCATTGGACAGCCGTCTACGCAATAAGCACATGCTGTACATGGAATTGCAATAGCACCGTTAATAATATCTCTTGCCATAGCAACAAGCTTTTGTTCTTCCTCTGATAGAGGCTTAAAATCTGCCATATAGCCTGTGTTATCAAGGAGCATCTGTTCACTTCCCATTCCAGAAAGAACCATCTTTACATTTGGGAGTGACGCCGCAAAACGTATAGCCCACGATGGAATTGAAGCATTAGCATCGTAGTTCTTGAATAAATCTGTCACTGCATCTGGCACATTTGCTAATGTACCGCCTTTAACTGGTTCCATAACAACTACTGGCTTATTGTGCTTTACACATACCTCGTAGCATTTTCTTGATTGAATAGCTTCACTTTCCCAATCAAGGTAGTTTATCTGAAGCTGAACGAATTCAACCTCTGGATGCTCTGTGAGAATTCTGTCTAAAAGCTCAGCTCTGTCATGATAAGAGAATCCCATATGCTTAACAAGGCCTGCTTCTTTCTTTTTAGCCAGCCATTCAAAGCTTCCAAGCTCTGTATATTTCTTATAGTGTCCCTCGCCCACATCGTGGATAAGGTAATAATCAAAATATGAAACGCCCGTCTTTTCCAACTGCTTGTTGAAAATATCATCCATCTCTTCGGCTTTATTAAAGAAGCCAGCATGAAGTTTGTCGGCAAGGGTGAATTTGTCTCTAGGATATCTATCTACCAATGCCTCTTTTGTAGCATTTTCGGACTTAAATCCGCAATACATCCAAGCAGTATCAAAATATGTAAATCCTCTTTCAATAAAGGTATCAACCATCTTTTTAAGAGTCTCTACATCAATTGAATCCTCTTTGTTAGGATCTAATCTTGGTAAACGCATTAAACCAAAACCGAGTTTTTTAGTGTTATCCCCAAATATATTTGCCATTAGTCCTCTCCTTTCAATTGTGCAAAATCTATTTACATAATACTCCACACTCCATATAGTTAGTCAATAGAAACTCAGATATTCACTTTCAATAAAAAAGCTAGCTCTGTAATTAGAGCTAGCCTTTGAATGTCTATATTATTTCTTATACTGCCAAGAAGAACTTGATAAGGAAAAGTACTGAGATTACATATGTAAGAGCAGATACTTCCTTTGCCTTGCCTGTGAACACCTTGATTACTGTGTAAGAAATCATTGCAAGACCAATACCATGTCCAATTGAACCTGAAACAGGCATAGCAATAAGCATAATAGTAACAGGTACACATACTGAAAGGTCATCAAAGTTTACCTTCTTAAGACCTGTCATCATAAGAACACCAACATAGATGAGCGCTGCTGATGTTGCAGCTGCTGGAATGATTGCTGCGATAGGTGCAAGGAAAATGCAAAGAAGGAAAGCAATACCGCATGTAAGTGCTGTAAGACCTGTACGTCCTCCTGCCTCAACACCTGAAGCTGACTCGATAAATGTTGTAACTGTTGATGTACCTGTGCAAGCACCGAAAATTGTTCCGACAGAATCTGAAAGAAGAGCTTCCTTCATGTTTGGCATATTGCCTTCTCTATCAACCATACCTGCACGAGAAGCTGTACCTACTAATGTTCCAATTGTATCGAACATATCAATGATACAGAATGTGATAACAAGTGTTACTGCTGTAAACCACCCCATCTGAGTTAGACCAGCAAAATTAAACTTAAAGAGTGTTGTTGTAGCCATATCACCAAATGCAGGAACAAATGATGCTGTTGCAAGTGATGCAAAAGGATTCTGGCCAAGTACGAAGAAATCGCCAATCCAGTAAATTACTGATGCAGCAAGCATACCAATAATAACTGAAGCTTTAACACCCTTTGATGCAAGAACTACAATAATAAACAAACCAACAAACATTGTAATAACAGAAAGAACCATTACTGGGTAAGCATCTGTCATTGTCTGCTTAGCGTATGAAGCTGTAAGAGCTCCGAAGAAATCTTTCATTGCAAAAAACTGATTGAAGTTTGAATCTGCAATGTAAACATTTGAGCCAAAACCAATGTTAAGAAGCATAAGTCCAATAGCTGGTGAAATACCAAGACGAATGCCAAGTGGAATTGCATCTACAATCTTTTCACGAATATTGAGAAGTGAAAGGATAAAGAATACAATACCTTCGATAAGAATGATGCAAAGCATTGCCTGGAATGACTCTACATATCCCATACCAGTCATAGCAACAAGGTTGCCGATTACAATAGCCATGAATGAGTTAAGTCCCATACCTGGAGCAAGACAGAAAGGCTTATTTGCAAGGAAAGCCATAACAAACATAGCAACCGCTGATGAAATACATGTGGCAAGGAATACACCATTCCAAAGTGCCTGACCGCCTGCACCGTAACCAGTAAGAAGGTTTGGATTCAAGGCAATGATATAAGCCATTGTCATGAATGTGGTGAGACCAGCGATGATTTCGGTCTTTACAGAAGTGTTGTTCTCTTTGAGTTTAAATCTTTTCTCTAACATTTTTTTCTCCTTTATATAAAAAATTTATAGGGAACTACTTCAAGCTTGCTTTAATAAACGCAGCAAACAATGGATGTGGCTTATTTGGGCGGCTCTTAAACTCAGGATGGAATTGTACACCTACATGGAATTTGTTTGTTGAAACTTCAATTGCTTCAACAACTTCATCATTAGGTGAAGTACCTGAAATTGTGAGACCTTTTTCTGTCATAAGCTCACGATATTGATTATTAAACTCGAATCTATGTCTATGGCGCTCAGATATATTTTCTGAACCATATGCTTCATATAATTTTGTATTTTTTTGAACTGCACAAGGATATGCTCCAAGGCGCATTGTTCCGCCCTTTCTAAGAACAGCCATCTGCTCTTCCATAAGGTCGATTACGCAATTCTTTCCTGTGCTATTAAACTCACGAGAATTGGCATCCTCAAGGCCGCAAACATTTCTTGCAAACTCAATTGCAGCAACCTGCATACCCAAGCAAATGCCAAGATAAGGAATATCATTTTCACGCGCGAACTGGCAAGCAACTATCTTTCCTTCTACTCCTCTATCGCCAAATCCTCCTGGTACAAGAATTCCATCTACACCACCTAAAACATCTTTTACATTGTCTTTTGTGATTGTTTCAGAATCGACCCATTCGATATCAACGTGAGCACTGTTTGCATATCCGCCGTGGTATAATGCTTCGCGAACTGATAAATAAGCATCATGAAGTGCAACGTACTTACCAACAATAGCAATTTTTGTCACCTTCTTCAAGCCTTTTATATTATCTACCATTTTTTCCCATTCTTCAATGTCTGGAGAAGGATTTTCTAAACCAAGTTCACGACATACCACATCATCAAGACCATACTTGTGCATCATAAGAGGTGCTTCATATAAGCAATCAAGGGTATCATTCTCAATAACGCAGTCTTTCTTTACATTACAGAATAGAGAAATCTTATCCTTAATAGACTGCTCAAGTGGATGATCAACACGGCAAACAATAATATTTGGCGAAATACCAAGAGACTGTAGTTCCTTAACTGAATGTTGTGTTGGCTTTGATTTATGTTCTTCTGAGCCTGAAAGCCATGGAACCAAAGTTACATGAATAAATAAGCAGTTTTCACGACCTTTTTCAAGAGATACCTGGCGAATAGCCTCAAGGAAAGGCTGTGACTCAATATCACCAGTTGTTCCACCAATTTCTGTAATCAAAACATCACAATCAGATGTTTCTGCACCCATATAAATGAATCTCTTTATTTCTTCTGTGATATGTGGAATAACCTGAACAGTCTGGCCTAAATACTCACCTTTACGCTCACGATTAAGAACATTCCAATATACTTTTCCTGAAGTAAGATTTGAATATTTGTTAAGGCTTTCATCAATAAAGCGTTCATAATGTCCAAGATCAAGATCTGTTTCCGCTCCATCATCTGTAACAAAAACCTCACCATGCTGATATGGGCTCATTGTGCCAGGATCAACATTCATATAAGGATCAAGTTTTTGTGATGCGACCTTATAACCTCTCATTTTTAATAAACGTCCTAATGACGCTGCTGTAATACCTTTTCCTAATCCTGATACTACACCACCTGTAACAAATACATGCTTTGTCATCTTAAACTCCTTCGTATTTCTTTATAATATCTTTAGCAACTTCAACACGAGATTTTCGCATATCCATTGCTTGTTTCTCTATAGTTTTATGAGCTCCTTCCTCTGAAATATCATTATTAACAATCAATAGAAGCTTTGCTCTAGATATGATTTTCATATCCTCTAACTTTTGCTCTAGTTTTGCGCTTTCCTTATGAGCCATACTAATACGTCTTTGCGCAACTCTTGCAAGTTTCAAAGCCTGCCAAAATAACTGCTTATTTATTGGCTTTGAAACAGTTATAATACCGTAATCTTCAACGTGTTCTGCAACTTCGTCAATAAATTCTGCTTTAACAAACAATATGACCTGGCAATTATTCTTTTCAGCAATATCTATTGCTAAATCTTCTCCAGAGCTATTATCTATAGGTCCGTTTATAATACATATATCAAAATCGTAGTCCAAAATAGCTCTTTTTGCCCGAGGTCCATTGTCAGTTGCAACCACATCTACAATTCCATTTTCTTTAAGAAAGGATTTGTAAAACAGAGTTCCTTTTTCGTTGTTGCAGACAATCAATGCCCTTTCCATAAAACCTCTCCAAATTAAATATAAGATTTTATGATATCAATATATCGCTGAGTAACCTCACTGAAAGAAGACTTAGTGATAAACTCACTATTCTCAGCGCACTCGATAGCTTCCTCAATGGAAAGTGGTAGCATTTCCAAATAAGCAGATCTATCCTCTGTTAAGAATCTAGAATTTACTTCTAATGCAGGTGGAAGCTTTTCTTTATTTTTGATTCCCGCAAGACCTGCCTGTAGAATAATTGCACTTGCTAAATATGGATTAATACAAGAATCTGGAGAACGAAGTATAAAATGATCTCTCTTGCCATTAATTTCAGGAACTCTAAATAGTCTTGAGTTATTTTGTGAAGACCATGTAATATACTTTGGTGCTTCTGCCATTCCAAATCTGTTGTAAGAATCTTTTCTACAGTTTAGGAATAAAGTGATATCTCGCATTCTATTGAGAATACCTGCCATAAAACTTTCTGAGAAATCCTCATCAGCTGTTTGGAGATTTACATTCCCTTTGTAATTTGCCATCTTGATATGTAAACCATTTCCAGGTGCATCTTCCAATGGAAGTGGATCAAAAGATGCATAAACACCATTTCTGGCTGCTATATTTTCAACAACATTTTTATAAGTAACAAGGTTATCTGCTGTTGTAAGAACATCTGCAGACATGAAATCAATCTCATTTTGACCTGGCCCCCTCTCATGATGAGAAGTCTGTGGAATAATTCCCATTTCTTCCAAGGTAAGACAAATTTCTCTTCGAATGTTTTCCCCTTTATCACTTGGCGCAACATCAAGATATCCACCATTATCAAATGGTTCTTTAGTTGGATTTCCATCTTCATCTGTTTTAAATAGATAAAACTCAGATTTAAGACCCATACGAGTACTAAATCCTGCTTTTTCACATTCATTAAGGGTTTCTTTTAAGAAATTACGATAGTCATAAGTAAATGGAGTGCCGTCGGCAAGAACTACATCACAATACATACGAACAACTCGTCCTGATTGTGGACGCCAAGGCAAAATATGAAGTGTATCCGGATCTGGCTTAAGGAATAAATCCTGACTATCTCCATCATGATAGCCTAAAATTAAAAAGGAGTCGAAATTCACGCCTTCTTCAAAGGCGTGTTTCAACTCCTGTGGCATTATTGATATGTTTTTTTGCGTGCCGTATAGGTCACAAAAGGCTAGACGTATAAACTTTACGTCGTTTTCTTCAACGAAATCGATGATATCTTCTACTGATAGATTTGACATGCTCCCTCCAAAATAAAAAAAGCGTTTTTTTTTTGGAAAAATCTTTCCTAAAAAAAATACGCTCAATTACTCTGAAATATTACAACAGCATTATTCATTTGTAAAGAAAATTTTTTATAAATTTTCGATTGCATAAAATATAATTGTCTTTTAATTGAATAACATTTTTAAGATTTTGTTTATTGTATATTTGCTTATCTACATTTATAATACGTAATGTTGCAAAAATATTATATTAATAAGAAAGAATTATTATTATATGGAAAACAAATTATTCAAATTAGGCATCGATATAGGCTCTACAACCGTTAAGATTGCAGTGCTTGACGATGATAACAATCTTTTATTTTCTGACTATCAGAGACACTTTGCTAACATCCAGCAAACTCTCACTGATTTATTAACTCAAGCCAAGTCTAAGCTTGGTCAGATTCAAGTTCGTCCTATGATTACTGGCTCAGGCGGACTTACCCTTGCTAAGCACCTTGGCGTAGAATTTGTACAGGAAGTTATAGCTGTTTCTACAGCCCTCACACATTACGCTCCACAGACAGATGTTGCTATCGAGCTTGGTGGCGAGGATGCCAAAATCATTTACTTCGAAAATGGTAATGTTGAGCAGCGTATGAACGGTATCTGTGCAGGTGGTACTGGTTCATTCATCGATCAGATGGCTTCTTTGCTCCAGACAGATGCTACTGGCCTTAATGCATATGCAAAAGACTATAAAGCTATCTATCCTATCGCTGCTCGTTGCGGTGTTTTTGCAAAGACAGATATTCAGCCACTTATCAATGAAGGTGCGTCAAAGGAAGACTTATCTGCTTCTATTTTCCAGGCAGTAGTTAATCAGACTATCTCAGGTCTTGCATGCGGTAAGCCAATTCGTGGTCACGTTGCATTCCTTGGTGGTCCTCTTCACTTCTTGGATCAACTTAGGGAAGCATTTATTCGTACACTTAAATTAGATGATGAACATGCTATCTTGCTTGATAACTCTCATCTTTTTGCAGCTATTGGTTCTGCACTTAACTCAAAGGAAGATCAGAACGTACCTATGGACGAGCTTATCGATAAGCTTTCACAGGGAATCAAAATGGACTTTGAGGTTGCCAGACTAGAGCCTTTATTCGAGGGCGAGGACGATTTCAGAGCCTTCAAGGACAGACATGCAAAGGCTCAGGTTAAGAAGGGTGATTTAGCTAACTATCACGGTAATGTTTACCTTGGTATTGATGCTGGTTCTACTACTACAAAGCTTGCTGTTGTAGGTGATGACGGCACACTTCTTTACTCATTCTACTCAAGCAATAATGGTAGCCCACTTGCTACATCACTTAAGGCTCTTAAAGAAATTTACTCTATCATGCCTGAAGATACACATATCGTGCACTCTTGCTCAACAGGTTATGGTGAGGCTTTACTTAAGGCAGCACTTCAGCTTGACGACGGTGAGGTAGAGACAATCGCTCACTACTATGCTGCAGCATTCTTTAATCCTGATGTAGACTGTATCCTTGATATCGGTGGTCAGGATATGAAGTGTATCCGTATTAAGAATGGAGTTGTTGATAGCGTACAACTTAACGAAGCATGTTCTTCTGGTTGTGGATCATTCATCGAGACTTTCGCAAAGTCCCTTGATTTCACAGTTCAGGATTTCGCCGAGGAAGCGCTCTTCGCTCTCAACCCAATCGATCTTGGTACACGTTGTACCGTATTTATGAATTCAAAGGTTAAGCAGGCACAGAAGGAAGGTGCTTCAGTTGCAGATATTTCATCTGGTCTTGCTTACTCAGTTATAAAGAACGCACTCTTCAAGGTTATCAAGCTTTCTGATGCTTCAGAGCTCGGCAAGAACATCGTTGTTCAGGGTGGTACATTCTACAATGATGCAGTTCTTCGTTCTCTTGAAAAGGTTGCAGGTGTAAATGTAGTTCGTCCTGATATTGCAGGTATCATGGGTGCCTTTGGTTGTGCCCTTATCGCTAAGGAACGTTACGAAGAAAATCCTACTACAACTACACTTGGCATTGATGAGATTAACAACCTTACATTTGATACAAAGCTCACTCGTTGTCAGGGCTGTGTGAACCACTGCTTACTTACAATCAATAGATTCTCAGGCGGACGTTCATTCATCACTGGTAACAGATGTGAAAAGGGTGCAGGCGGTGTTAAGAACAAAGAAAACATCCCTAACCTTTATGAATATAAGTACAACAGATTATTTGATTACGAACCACTTTCTGAGGAGGAAGCAACTCGTGGTACAGTTGGTATTCCACGTGTCCTTAACCTATATGAGAATTACCCATTCTGGGCTACATTCTTTAAAGCTCTTAAATTTAGAGTAGTTCTCTCTCCTCGTTCAAACCGTAAGGTTTACGAAATGGGTATCGAGTCAATCCCATCTGAGTCAGAGTGCTACCCAGCAAAGATGGCGCACGGTCATGTTCAGTGGCTTATTAACGAAGGTAATGTGGACTTCATTTACTATCCTTGTATTCCATACGAGAGAAATGAGTTCCCTGATTCAAACAACCACTACAACTGCCCTATCGTTACATCTTACGCTGAAAATATTAAGAATAATGTGGATGAAATTACAACTGGAAAGGTTCGTTTCCTTAATCCATTTATGGCATTCTCTTCAGAAGAGATTCTTACAACTCAGCTTGAAAAGGTATTCAAGGAAGAGTTTGATATCTCAGCTAGCGAAGTAAAAGCAGCTGCACATGCAGCATGGCTTGAGCAGGAGCATTTCAGAAATGATATGTATGCAAAGGGCCAGGAAATTCTTAAGTATCTAGAAGAAACCGGAAAGCATGGTATAGTTCTTGCAGGACGTCCATACCACGTAGACCCAGAGATTAACCACGGTATTCCAGAGCTTATCAACAGCTATGGCATTGCAGTACTTACTGAGGATTCTATTTCAAACCTTGGTGAGGTTGAACGTCCTCTTATCGTTATGGACCAGTGGATGTTCCACTCACGTATGTACTCAGCTGCGAACTACGTTAAGAAGCATGATAACTTAGATTTAATCCAGCTCAACTCATTTGGTTGTGGTCTTGATGCCGTTACAACTGATCAGGTAGCTGATATCCTTACGCAGTCTGGCAAGATTTACACATGCCTCAAGATTGATGAGGTTAACAACCTTGGTGCTGCTCGTATCAGAGTTCGTTCTCTTCTTGCTGCACTTCGTGTTAAGAAAAAGAAGAAGCAGGAGCGCACTATTGTTCCAGCTAATTACAACCGTATCGTTTTTACAGAGGAAATGAAGAAGAATTACACAATCCTCTGCCCACAGATGTCACCTATCCACTTTGATTTAATCGAGCCTGCATTCAATGCAGCTGGTTATAATCTTGTGATTCCAAACATTCCAACACGTACATGTGTGGATGTAGGTCTTAAATATGTAAACAACGATGCTTGCTACCCTTCACTTATGGTAATCGGTCAGCTTATGGCTGCTATCGATACAGGCGAGTTTGATATGAGCCGCACAGCACTTCTCATCTCTCAGACAGGTGGTGGATGTCGTGCATCAAACTACATTGGATTCATCCGTAGAGCTCTTGCAAAGGCAGGATATCCTGATGTACCAGTTATTTCATTAAACCTTAACGGATTCGAGCCAAACCCTGGATTCAAGCTTACACCAAGCCTTATCCAGCATGGACTTTACGCTCTTACTTTTGGCGATATCTTACTTCGCTGTGTTTATAGAGTACGTCCTTATGAAGCAGTTCCTGGCTCAACAAACGAGCTTCACGATAAGTGGAGAAAGAAGGTTGTAGAGTTTGTATCTAACACAAAGATACTCTCTCATGGCAAGTTTAAGAGAATGTGTCGCGAAATGATTCGTGATTTCGATAACCTTCCTATCATCGAAGGTCTTAAGAAGCCACGTGTTGGTATCGTAGGAGAAATCCTTGTTAAGTTCCTTCCAGCAGCTAACAATCAGCTTGCTGAATTACTTGAGCAGGAAGGTGCCGAAGCAGTTGTACCAGACCTTACTGACTTCCTTCTTTACAGTTTCTACAATGCAAACTTTAAGGAAGAAAACCTTGGTGCAAGTCGCAAGACAAAGTTCTATTGCAACATGGGAATTAAATTCTTTGAATGGCTCAGAAGTGCTGCCAGAGATGAATTTAACAAGTCGAAGAGATTTACTGCTCCAGCATACATTACTGATACTGCAGCAAATGCGAGGGAAATCGTATCAATCGGAAACCAAACTGGTGAAGGATGGTTCCTTACTGGTGAAATGCTTGAGCTTATTGAAACAGGTGCAAGCAACATCGTATGTATCCAGCCATTTGGATGTTTACCAAACCACGTAGTTGGTAAGGGTGTTATCAAGCGTATCCGTCATGAGCACCCAGAGGCAAATATCGTTGCTATCGACTACGATCCAGGGGCATCTGAAGTTAACCAGCTTAACCGTATTAAGCTTATGCTTTCTACAGCAAATAAAAACTTGGCTAAGGCTGAGTAATATAGCAAAAGCCAGCTCCGCAGAGCTGGCTTTTTGTTTATCATATATTTGCCACCACTATTCTAAATTCATATGGCTTTAAGAAGAAGTTTTCTCTTTCTGCTTCCTCGTAATTACTAAAGATGATATTGTCACCATAAAATTCTACAGCCTTGTTGAAGCTAGAAAGATTGCAGTAAATGTAAAGTCTTTCATGAATAGATTCTCTGGTAAAGATATAAACATCACTTGGTGAGGCTACTCTTCTATAATTTCCATCCTGTAGTGCCTCTGAATTCTTTCGGAATTCAATCATACTCTTATAGAAGTTTAAGATGCTATTATCATCTCTAAGCTCTGTCTCAACATTAATAAATGATTTATTAGCATTAATTTTTAGCCAAGGTGTACCTGTAGTAAAACCTGCATTATCGCTTGCATCCCATTGTACGGGAGTTCTTGCATTGTCTCTTGTGGTCTGAAGAATTAATTTGCGTCGAATAGAGTGGACCAATAACATCTTTTTCAAAGATTGATTAATGTTATATGATTCTACGTCTTTTAGTTCCTTAAGGCCTTTAAAATCGCCATTTGTCATGCCAATTTCCTCACCCTCATATATAAAAGGAACTCCTCGAAGGCTAAGATTTAAACCGCATAAAAGTTTTGCACTTTTCTCCCAGTATTTGCCAACATTTCCAAAGTGATTAACGGAGCGAATCTGATCATGGTTTTCAAGATAATTGGCTGGGATCTCCAATGCATTTTGCCATTTATCCAACACTTTAATAAGCTTACTTGGATTAAATCCCTTTTTAAACCATTTTATTCCGTAGTTATCTACATCCATGTGCTCAAAGAAGAACACAGCATCAAGCTCTTTACGATTTTCATCACTAAGAAGCTTTGCATCATCAGGAGTCACAAAAACAGTTTCACCAACTATAAATGTCTTGTATTTGCTCCACACTTCCTCGTTGAAACGCTTTAATAATTCATGGCATCCTTCAGTGTTTAGATAGTGTTCCCTACCTGTCAATGCTAAACGCTTTTTTCCATTTTCCAGTGATTGTTTATAAATGATATTGATTACATCACATCTGAATCCAGCAACACCCTTATCTAGCCAAAATCTCATGATATCTGTTATTTCATCAAAGACATCGGGATTTTGCCAATTTAAATCCGGTTGTTTTTTACTAAAAAGGTGTAAGTAATAATCACCCTTTTCAGTTTTTGACCATGCTCGACCACCAAAGAAAGAGCCCCAGTTATTTGGATAGCTGCTTCCTACACCCTCTCTAAAATAATAGTAGTCTCTGTATTTATCATCTCCTGCCAAGGCCTTTTGAAACCATTCGTGCTCATCAGAAGTATGATTAATAACCAAATCCATTATGATTTTTATCCCAAGTCTTTTGGCTCTACTAATAAGCCTTTCCATATCTTCCATTGTGCCAAATTCGGGATTAATGTCTTTGTAATCAGAAATGTCATAGCCATTGTCATAGCCTGGACTGCGATAAACTGGGCTAAGCCAAATGGCGTCTATACCCAATTCTTTTAGATAATGTAATTTAGAGATTATGCCCGGAATATCCCCTATACCGTCGCCATTGCTGTCACAAAATGAGCGTGGATATATTTGATAAACTATAGCATTTTTCACCATTTTTTTGTACTAGTTGAAGCCATAACTATCCCCCATAGCATTGTGTGTGATAGATTAATAATAACTAAGTTGACACATTTTTTCAATGATTTATTCACAATTTACACACAAATGCGGATAAGTTGCGCGATAATTCTAAATATATTTTGCAATATTAAAAAAACGGCAGGCTTATACGCCTACCGTTATAAATCTATGCAAGTTTTGCATCTACTATTTAGTTAATAACATCATGATCTTATTAGATCTTGCAACAAACGCTGTCATAGCTTCTGGTGAAAGTGGTGCATTTGCAATCTTTGCTAAATCGTAAAGCTGAGCTGCAAATGTAGGTACATTCTCTGAATCCTTGTTATTAAGGATGTACTTAACTAAGTCATTGTTTGCATTAAGTACAAGTGTCTCAGAAGCTGAACCAAACATGCTCATATCCATGCCGCCCATAGCGTACATTTTCATCATATCCTGCATACGGCGGCTCTCTTCTGATACTGTAAGCATAGAAGAAAGATCTTTATTCTTGAACTTTTCTACCTTAACCTCAAGACCTTCGTTGTTAAGGGCCTTGCGGAACACCTCAGTTAATGTTTCTGTCTCATTCTTAAGCTCGTCTTCTGATGTTTCCTCAACCATAGAATCTGTAACATCAGCATCGATTCTGCAGAACTTGTAGTTCTCATTTCTCTGTTCAAGCTGAGTAATAAATGAAGTATCAATTGCATGATCAAGGATTACAGCATTCATGCCCTGCTCTTTGAACATATTGATGTACTGGCCCTGCTGAGCAACATCTGTTACATAGTAAACTGTCTTTCTAGTATCTTCTGGCTCCTTTGTCTCGTCAGCCTTTGTCTCGTCAGCCTTTGTCTCGTCAGCCTTTGTCTCGTCAGTCTTTGCCTCATCAACAACCTCTGCCTCGACCTTTTCACCATTTTCATCTGTAGCTTTTTCTTCTTCCTTAACTAAGAGCTCAGGAAGTGTGATGTATTTATCATTGATATCCTTGAATAAGATGTAATCGTTCATCTTATCGCAGAACTTATTATCCTTTAAGCAACCGAACTTGATGAATGGAGCGATGTCATCCCAGTATTTCTCGTAAGATTCTTTTTCTGTTTTGCACATACCAGTAAGCTTATCAGCAACCTTTTTAGTAATGTACTCAGAAATCTTTGTAACAAAGCCATCATTTTGAAGCGCTGAACGAGATACATTAAGTGGAAGGTCTGGACAATCAATAACACCCTTAAGAAGCATCAAGAACTCAGGGATGACCTCTTTAATATTGTCAGCGATGAATACCTGATTATTGTAAAGCTTGATTGTACCTTCGATTGAATCATACTCAGTGTTAATCTTAGGGAAGTATAAAATACCCTTAAGGTTAAATGGATAATCCATGTTGAGGTGAATCCAGAAAAGTGGCTCCTTGTAGTCATGGAATACATCACGATAGAATGCCTTGTATTCTTCCTCTGTACACTCTGAAGGATTCTTAGTCCAAAGTGGATGTGTCTCATTAAGAGCTACTGGACGCTTAACAATCTTAAGCTTGTCCTTTGCAGGAGAAACCTCTACCTGTTCCTTTTCTCCATTTTCATTTTCTTTTTCCTCGAACTTAGCATCCTCATGGATTTCTTCAATGACTTTATCTGTATCAAGCTTGTCAGCTGCATCGATAGTCTCATACTCCTCTGGAGCATCCTTCTTTGAAAGGAAAATCTCTGTAGGCATGAATGAACAGTATTTCTCGATGACTTCGCGAGCTCTATATTCATTAGCAAACTCGAGGCAATCTTCGTTTAAGAATAATGTGATTTTAGTACCTACCTGGTCCCAATCACCATCGCCCATTTCGAATTCTGTGCCGCCATCGCATTCCCAATGAACTGGTGTAGCTCCTTCCTTATATGAAAGTGTATCGATGTGTACTTCATCTGCTACCATAAATGCGGAGTAAAATCCAAGACCGAAATGACCAATAATCTGATCTGAATCAGCCTTGTCCTTATATTTCTCAAGGAAATCTGTAGCACCTGAGAAAGCGATCTGATTGATGTACTCATCTACCTCATCAGCTGTCATACCAAGACCATTATCAATGAATGTAAGTGTCTTGTCCTCAGGGCTAACAATAACCTGAATCTTTGCCTTATAATCAAGTGGGAGTGAATACTCTCCCATCATATCCAACTTCTTGAGCTTAGTGATAGCATCGCAACCATTTGAAATAAGCTCTCTATAGAAAATGTCGTGATCAGAGTATAGCCACTTTTTGATCACTGGAAAAATATTTTCACTTGTAATTGATAAACTACCTTTTTTGTTACCCATTTTAATCACTCCTTTGAATAGTAATCTCACTGAAATATATGATAATACTGGGAAAAATCAAAGTCAATAAAAAATTAGCACTCATATACAATGAGTGCTAATAGTATAATTTTTTATCATTTTTATTGTCGTTATAGGCAATTATCATAGTCATCTAGGAAGTGATGCTTTACTCCATACTGCTTGTAAGCTATTACAGTAGCAAGATTTACATTCTCAACACTTCTGAAGATATTCGACTCTACATAAGGATTAACCTTCTTTAGCTCTGCAATAAGATTTCTTGTTTCAAGACGCTTTGAAGCGCTTGTACCATCTACTGAGCAGCTGTCACATGTCTCTGTGAAATGACATGCACACTGAAGGAAATGCAATCCATTGTATCTTTGCCATGCAATAATATCATCCTGTCTAACAAGATAAAGTGGACGAATCAATTCCATGCCTTCAAAATTTGTAGAATGAAGCTTTGGCATCATTGTCTGAATCTGAGCTCCGTAAAGCATTCCCATAAGGATTGTTTCGATAACATCGTCGTAGTGATGACCAAGGGCGATTTTGTTGCACCCTAATTCCTTTGCCTTTGAATATAAGTGACCTCGGCGCATTCTAGCACACAAGTAGCATGGGTTCTTTTCAACAGTATCTACGGCATCAAAAATATCACTTTCGTAGATAACGATTGGTATTCCCATAAGCTTTGCGTTGCTCTCAATGAGGCGACGATTTACCTCACTGTATCCAGGATCCATTACAAGGAAAGTCAGATCAAAGTTGACCTTTTGATGCCTTTGGATTTCCTGGAAAAGCTTTGCCATCAGCATGGAATCCTTCCCACCTGAAATACAAACAGCGATATGGTCCCCTTCTTTTATAAGCTCATACTCCTTGCAAGCTCTGGCAAATGGAGAAAACAAGCTCTTGTGGAATTTCTTTCGAATGCTCTTTTCTATTTCTGCTCTCTGTTCATTAAGCTCGTCGTCTGCCTCAGAGTTTTGCTTATCCATCATGTATGAAAGGTAGCTGTTGTATCCACCCTTAAGGCTTACTGCATCAAATCCATGCTCTGCTAAAACTTCTGCATCCTCTATAGAAGCCTGTCCTCTGGTGCAGTACAGAATTATTTGCTTTGACTTGTCTAGCTTATTTACCACGCTATCTAAATCTACTTCGAATAGTTCATGAGTGATACTAATAGCCTCAGGTATCATGCCATACTTAAGACTTCCTTCATTTCTTGTATCAACCAAAACATATTTATTATTATCAAGCTTTGAAAGCTCTTCAAATGTAATCTCTTTCATATAATTCCTCGTTAAACCCATTACTGGTGATCTGCAACACAGTAATAATCAAAGGTTCCTTTGCTAACTAATTCTCCATTGTCATCTGTTACTTCTACATCAATGATACAGAACTTTCGAGTACGCTTTACAACCTTTCCTTTGGCTGTAATACGTCCAGATTTGGCGCCTTTAAGGAAATAGTAGTTTGACTGCTGTGTGACATACTGGCGTCCATCTGCTCTTGCTGTATAGCCAGCGCAGGTGTCTGCCAATGTGAAATGCGCTCCACCGTGGGCAATTCCAAGAACATTACGTGTTTCTGGCACAATATCAATATGTGCAGTGGCACCTGTCAACTCAATATCGTCCATAACGATATGATTATATTTTACAAATTCATTTGCATTAAGAGATTCTGCTAACATCTCCATTAATTCTTCACTCATAATATAACTTCCTTTCAATTAACTAGAGATATTATAAATTATTTAAAACAAAAAAACAGCCCACATCAAACCCTGATGTGAGCTGAAATATTATGTACTTTCTCTCTTTACAAGCGTAACTGGAAGTAAAGTTCTTTTAGGAACCATCTTGCCTTCTGACGCTGCTATTACCATATCAACAGCCGCCTCAGCCATTTCTTTTATTGGCTGATGAATGGTAGAGATTGGTGGATTTGTGATTTGAGAAATCATTACATCATCAAATCCAACTATTTTGATATCCTCAGGTACACGCTTTCCAAGCTTGGAACAGACCTGCAAAATCTGAGAAGCAATCAAATCTGAACTGGCAAAGACTCCATCGATTTCTTCGTCATATTCCAATGCACCTTCCAGCATATCATGATAATCAAGGCTGTTGTATTGTCCCATATTAGTAGCAACAACCTTATAAAATACTCCGTTCTTTTCACAGACTTCTATGAACCCTAGGGCTCTGTCATCAGCTGGCATGGAATTATTCAAAATACCACTGACGTGTAGAAGTCTCTTGCAACCGCAATCAATAAGATGCTGAGCTGCAAGTTCTCCCCCTTGTTTATTGTCGCACTCTACAGCTGCTGTTCCATTTTCAACAAAACGCTCAACTGTAACAAGTGCTATATTGCTGTCCGTAAATTCCTGTACTGCCACACTTCCAGAGAAAAGAATGATTCCTGCAACCCTATTGCTCGTGCACATATCCAAATACTCTTTTTCCTTATTGTTTCTCCCCTTGGAGTTGCACAAAATAATCTTGTAACCATGCTTACTAGCAGCATTTTCGATGTTACTTATCATCTCTGCAAAGTATGGATGCCTAATATGAGGTACAATGACCCCGATAGTATTAGTTGTTTTTTTTGATAGAGATCTTGCTACCTCATTCGGTCTATAGTTAAGCTTAGCCATAGCTTCATAAACCTTTTTACGAGTTTTATCGCTAATGTAACCTCTGTTATTTAATACTCTCGATACCGTGGTGACAGTCAGTCCGCATTCTGCTGCCACATCTTTTAATGTTGCCATTGTAACCCCCTTATACTTCTACGGGAAGTGACAACACTGAATTCTTCGTTCCTCGAATTCAATGTTGTTTATTTAACAGCCCCCGCTGTTATTCCCTCTACAATATATCTCTGTAAGAAAATATAAAGAATGAGGATAGGTAACATAGCAAGCAAAAGTGCTGCCATAATTAATCCTGTGTCTGTAGAAAACTGCCCATAGAATACCTTCGTTGCAATAGGAATAGTATATAATTCCTTTCTACCAAGTACAAGTGATGGAAGCAAATAATCATTCCAGAATGCCATAGCATCAATGATTGCTACTGTAGCAATAGTTGGCTTCAATATCGGAAATACGATTTGAGAGAAAATCTGCCACTTGTTACAGCCATCAATTGTAGCTGCTTCTTCCAACGAAATAGGTACATTAGTGTGAATACTTCCATGGAACATAAATGTTGCCATTGAAAGTGAAAAACCTATGTGCATAAATATTAATGTAACTCTATGATTTAAAATACCAAAAATTCCACCATATAGGGAAACAAGAGGTACCATGAGCACCTGGAAAGGAATAACCATTGATGCAATCATAAGTACAAATAAAATCTTGTTAGCCTTCCAATTATTTCTAACAATAAGATATGCTGTCATAGATGAAAGAATGATGGTTCCTATTGTAGAAAGAATTGTTACGAACAATGAGTTTCCAAATACTGTAAAGAAATTCATTTTCTTGATAGCATTTGGGAAGTTTTCAAGTGTAAATCCATGCTTACCAATAAGTGCAAGTGGACTTGCTGTAATATCAGCCTTAACCTTGAAAACGTTCAAGATAACCATTATGAAAGGGAATACGAATGCAATAAATAATAACGTAAGTACGATAATCATAATGGCATGTTTAATTTTTTTATTACGAGCTGCTACTTCATTTTCCATTATGCCTGCACCTCCCCTTTCTTACCAACGTAAACTTGAATTCCACCGATTACAGCACAGATAACAAACAAGATCAAAGCCTCAGCCTGGCCTGTACCATAGTTTTTGTTAACGAATGCCTGATTGTATACGTGCATAGCTGCAAGAGCTGAGCTACCGTATGGATCACCGTTTGTCAATGAAAGGTTTACATCATAAACCATGAAACATCTGGTGATTGTAAGGAACAGACACTGTACAAATGACGCTGTCATAAGTGGAATTGATATGTGAATGATTGACTGTGTTCCTGTACAGCCATCAATTTTAGCCGCCTCAATAACATCTTCTGAAACACTCATAAATCCTGCAACATAGATAAGCATCATATAGCCTGCATATTGCCATACAGAGACTATAATAAGTGCTGCTATCGCCCCATTTTCTGTTGCAAGGAGTGACTTAGCATTGCCTGATGAAATAAAGCTTCCCAATGCTACAAAAGCTTTATTAAACACAAATTTCCAAACGTAACCAAGTACGATACCACCGATCAAGTTTGGTACGAAGAAACCTGCTCTGAAAAAATTCTGCCCTTTAATTCCGCTTGTTACCATATAGGCAATGATAAAAGCTACAGCATTTACAAGAACAACTGCAATTGCTGAATAAATAAATGTGCGTCCTAATGAAACCCAATAACCTGAATCCGCAAATGCGTTAACGTAATTTTGAATACCCACAAATGGTTTGTTACGAGAAACACCATCCCAGCTGGTAAGTGTTAAGTATAAACCATAAATGAAAGGTATGATTACCACGCAGGCAAATATAACTGTTGATATACCTGCAAAAAGCAAATACTGCTTTATTTTATAGCTCATTGTATTTGTTTTCATAATTCTATCCCTTTCAAAAAAAGTGGGGCCTTGGAGTCCAAGGCCCCTTATTAACAAATATTAATGTTCGATTGGTGTTGCTGTCTTGAAGTACTCTTCTACTGCTGTAACCAATTCGTCTCTTGTCATAGCCTCATCCAAATACTTCTGCATGATTTCCTGACCTACAACTGTCATGTGATCATCTGGTAAGTAGTTGTAGTTAGGAATAAGCTTTCCTGCATCTGCATAAGACTTAACTGATAATGAAAGTGGGTCAAGTGCTGAAGCATCGATGTTGTCAAATGCTGGAACAAGTGCGCACTGCTCTGTAAGGAATGCATTTCCTTCAGGATCACTTACTAACCAGTTAAGGAAGTCAAGTGCTGCCTGTCTCTGCTCATCGCTTGTAGCATCTGAGCTATCTACGAAGAAGTACTTAGAACCGCCACCAACAAGCTTTGTGTTTGTGTCATCAGATGTGTTTTCAGGTACTGGCATGATTCCCATGTTCTCTGTGTAATCGTACTGGTTGATTACTGACCAATCCCAGTTACCACCAAACATGAATGCGATATCGCCCTGTGCAAGCATCATTGAAGACTCTTCACGGTCAGCGTTTGCTGCTGAACCCTTAGCATAGTTGTAAGCGATTAATGTGTCGAATGTATCCATAAGCTCGTTGAACTTTTCGTTGCTTCCAAGATCAGCTTCGCCAGCTAATAATGAGTTAACGAATGCATCTGGATCTTCCTGCTGCTCATATACTTCTGCGAAGTAATGTGCGCCAAGTGACCAATACTCAGAAAGGACACCAACTGGAGTCTCCATTCCGCCAGCCTTAAGCTCATCTAAAAGAGCCTGGAAATCATCAAGTGTTGCAACTGATGATGGATCAAATGTCTCGCCTGTAATTGCCTCAATTGCATCTGCGTTGTAAATAATTCCTCTTGCCTCTACACAAACTGGGAAACCAGCAAGCTTATCGTTTACTGTGATACCAAGTGTTGTGTGACTAGCCCAATCTTCATTTGAAAGATCATATGCATAATCATCAGCAAGTGAATAAATATCTTTTGCATCAACCATTGTAAGTGTGTATGGATCGTTTGATGCATACTTTGTTGCTACCTGAGATGCAACTGTTGTATCAGTATCAGCGTTGTATACCTCTACGTGTACGCCAGTAGCTTCCTCATAAGCTTCAGCCATTTCTTCGAACTGTGTCTGAATCTCAGTCTTTGAATTAAGTACTGTGATTGATACGCCTGAGCCTGAAGCACCGTCAGATGAACCACCCTCTGAGCTACCACAAGCAACTAGTGAAGCTGACATTGCAGCTACCACCATAAGTGATAATAACCTCTTCTTCATTAGAATTAACCCTCCTTCAAATAGGTTCGTGTGTTGTTTACAATTTGGATATTAGCATGCAACATATACTATGTCAATCGGTTGACATACAATTCAGGGCTTAAAGTGTTCATTTTGTAAAAATAGGTCAAATTGTTGGAATTATTTTTGTGCATTATTCACCTAATATGGGCACAAAAAAAGCTTTAACATATGTCAAACGTGTGATATATGTTAAAGCCGCTATGTTAATTATTTACTTTTTTTATATCAAATAAAGCTGATATAGGTTTAACAGTTATGTTGTCTATGAAATAGGCAATTATTACAGAACCCATTAATGTAGCTAGTGAAAGGAATAAAAATCCCATGCCTTTATGCATTAACGAGCTGGTAAATGCATAACAATATTTTCTCACTGCAAAAACCAGCACCAACATATGCCCTAAGATAATGCCATAGCTATATTGACTAATCAGTCTTATGAGATAGATATTTTTAAGCTTATCACCTAGCTTAAAGAATGAAGCCATTATGCCAACTGATGCAACTATCATATATGGATAATGAGCTGCCAAATCATCTGACATAGGTGGATACATATGTATTGCCACTTCAAATAATATTAGCGCAATTCCTCCAGCCACCATTGCAATGTTATCGTATTTGCGTGACTCATCCAAGCTATACCAATATCCTATTAAGAAAATCATAAGCCAAAATGTAAAATTCATTGGCATGGCATTTTCATTGATAATTACTTTTGTAAGAACAAAATATATGTATAGAACAAATATCAATGCAGTCATTTTCTTGTATGGCAATTCTTTAAGCATGTATCGTAAAAACGGTACCAGTACATACAAAGAAATGATTACATATATAAGCCAAAAATGATGAACATTTGCCTTAGAATAATCTGCAGTAATTATTTTATAAATTGCAGTTGTAAATGATGTATAGCGCTGCGCATTATACTCCCACAAATAATAAAAATAATATATTACAAGAGGCACTATTATCTTGGTAAATCTTCTGCCATAAAATGTCAAAAGATTTTCATCCTTAAATCGTAGTAACAATGCACCTGATATCATTAAAAATAAACAGTTGCCTCCTACCCCGGAAATACATCTAATAAGATTTAAAGCTTCATATAAAGGGGTACCTGCCATACCTGATGCATATGGCCAATCCAAAGCCAGCACATGAACAAACATAATAAATAATACCGCAAGAGCACGAATATAATCATATACTGGTTTATGATTGTTTTCTGGTATCGCTAATGTCTGTTTTATATAGCCTGTATCTTTAATAGATTTTACAATACTATAAACACTGCATAACACAACAATTAAAATGGCGATAAACCAATTAATAGGATGTGTTGTAAACACTCCTATAATAGCCAGGAAAAGGATATCTATAAATATCCAATAGGCCACTGCGAATAAACTTTTTTTCATCATTCCTCCACGTAGCATGACCGTAAAAAAGCTGCATCGTATATACGATACAGCTTTGTGCTACGACATAAAAATTATTTAGGATTAAAGATCTACTGAACCAACACGATCCTTGTTTGCTACATAATAAATCTTGCGCTCCTCTGGCTTGATGTAGATGTTGAGCTCTTCAAGAGTCTCTTTCTTGTAATCCTTCTTGAACTGAGCCTGTGCTTTCTTGAGGCACTCAGCTTCTGTAAATTCACGATCCTGATACTGAACAACAGCTGTTGTTACTACTGCCTTCTTAGACTTAGCAGCTGCTTTCTTAACAGTCTTTGTAGCTGTCTTCTTAACTGCTGTAGCTTTCTTTGTTGCTGTTGCTTTAGCTTTTGTAGCTGTCTTCTTAGCTGCTGTAGCTTCCTTTTTAACTTCTGCAACTGCTTTCTTAGTTGCTTCACTAGCGCTTGCTGCTGCAGTCTTTACAGTTGTAGCAGCAGATGCAGCTGACTTCTTTACATCGTCAACTGTAACCTTTGCATTTGTTACCATTTTTTCACCCTCCTATATGAGCAAACAATTATTATTTTTTATATGCCCTTTATTATAGTCATTTACTCACACAATTGCTAGTACATTCAATTAATTTTCTACCAAATTACTAATAAAATATAAATTATCAATTCTTTTTAGTACAAATTGCAATTATATATAGAAAGTTGATTATATTTTGAATTATCTAAAAATGGTTATTCAAAGTTTCAAAAAAACTTGCACTTGTTAATTCAGAAGAATCCTCTGGAAAATCTATTGAGTCCCAAAGCTTTGTATTCATGTCTGAAAAATATCTTTCCTCTAAATCAGAAACAATATCTTCAAGCACCTGCTTACGACGATTCTCAATGATTACAGTTTTATTTTCTTCTGATAATTCTTCGTTATACTTATCCAAACACTGGAAGAAATAATATCCTCCATCAGCAGCAATTGCTGTTGAAACTTCATCTGTATCTAAATTAAAAACTACATCATCTACTTCCTCAGGATACTCTCCCCTTGCGAAGGTAACCTGGTAAGAATCTAGCTCTGTGTATGTTGATGCAAGTCTTTCAAATGTATAGCCGTAATCTATCATTCCCTGGATAGTTTCAGCTGTGGATTCGTCTGAAACATACAGTACAAATGCTTCCATTACGCGAGCCTCATCCTCTGATACTTCCTCATCAACAGAGTTCATTAACTCTTCGTATACTTTAGAGGCCAAAGCATATCGCATATACATTTTTTCGATGTCTTTTTTCTTTGCTTTTGTAAAACTTTTTTCTGCCGAATTTAATGATTTATAGTACTCTTCAGCAGCATCTGAGCAAGCGTTTTTTTCTGATTCTGAAAGCTCTATTTCCTGCTCACTTGCATAAAGATTTAAGATGTATACTCTTGTCAAATGTTCCATAGTTAAATCTTTGATTGAGCTTGTCATTGTATCAGTGTCATAATCCTCTGACCAAAGATTCACTCCATCAACAGATCCATATATGTTTTTCTCATTTAAAAGATAAACCAGAGCTTCCTTTTTAGAGCATTTAAAATCTCCGATTTTAAACACGGTATTATATCCACTAGATGTATCAAAATAAACTACTTTATCTCCTATGGTGCATCCAGTAAAATTAACCGCTAGGCATATCGCAAATGCGATAGGTAATAACTTCTTATAAAACTTCATATTAACCCTCTACTACAAGATATCTACCATCAGAAATAGAGAAAACTTCTTCGGCTGATAATATTTCTTCTTCGCTCATGCCAGTGATATCCATTTCATCTTCAAGATATTCAAGTACCTCTTTTTTATTCTTGCAGACTGTGGCACATACGTCCTCTAAAAACTCTACTGCCTCATCATAATCTTCTGCAACCTTTTCAGGGAATAGCTGTAACTGCTTTTCCAAAAATGTTTCTACTACTAATTTGTCGTACATATATTTATACTCCTTTCAAGTGCAAATGAATAAATGAGCACTTCCTTAACCGGAACATCATATGCATGCTCAATTGCATCTTTGTATAGCTTTAATTGCTTTTCATATCTTAGCACTAATTCATTATCTTCGTCCACCTTATCAGTCTTGTAGTCCATAAGAATTATTCCATCATCTTCTTCAAAGAATACATCGATAATACCCTGCACTAAGATCATCTCGTCAGTAACATCGTCATCATCAAACAATTCCTTTGCATCACTTCCAAATACAAAAGGCTTTTCCTTATATAGCTTTCCATTTAAAGCCGCCTTTGACATACGATTAGATAAATCATCCTCTAGGAATACTTTCAGTTTTCTATGGTTAATTCTTGCAAATTCATCCTCCGATAAGCTTTTTGTTGCTTCCATGTATTTCAGTTGCTCATCAAAGCTTGAATTATAATCATCTCTGGCAAAATCAAAGCATTCCATAAATCTATGCATTGCCGTTCCATATAAGGCACCGGAAGGGACTTTGCTTTCATCATCTTTTCCTTCTACAGCTGTACGCATAAACTGCGGAATATAGCTTTCCTCATCGCTCTGAATAAAAGCTGGTGCTGCATCTTCATTAAACTTAAACGCATCCTCCATTGCTTGATGTTTGATTTCTGAAACAGAATACTTACTTTTATATTTACTATCTGCAAGACCATTGTATTTAAATGATAATGTATTTACGATAGTGTTTTTTTCTACCCTGTCAGACTGAATAATAGTTTCAATTGTTTTCTTGACCTGTTCCTTTACAATTCCCTTTTCAACCTGGTCAATAAATAATTCCTGACAATCTACAATACGTCTATTGTAGTCTCTAGCTGATGCATTTAAAGCGCGAATAATAAGCTCGATGCTTGTGGATGCCCCTATTTTAGTAGGGAAACTAAGCTTGCTTCCATCCCCGCTAAACTCTTCTAACTTATCAACAACACTTTTATCTTTCGATGGTTTTATTGCACCAGTAATTATTAATTTATCAACAGCTCTTGTAAGGGCAACATAGAGAATTCGTAAGTATTCTCCTCTCTCTTCAGCTGCCGCTTTTGCATGAATCAGATTAAAAAATGGTGTCTTGTAGGTAATCCTTGTCGCAGGATTTCTATAATTTAAAGCTACACCAAGTGAAGCATCATATGAAAAATTGCTTGTATCGTTTCTAAAGCTACGACCACATCCACAAACAAAAACTACAGGGAATTCCAATCCCTTACTTTTGTGAATGGTCATTATTTTGACAGCCTCATCATTTTCACCAACTGTTTTAGCCAGTCCCAAATCCTCATCATAGGTTCTAAGACTTTCAATATAGCTTACAAAACGTGACAAGCCTTTGAAGCTGGTGCTCTCGAAATTGACTGCCTCATCAACAAGTTTATCCAGATTCGCAGAAGCCATCTTGCCATTAGGAAGAGCCTTGCAGTACATTCCATATTTGGTATATTCCAAAATATTTTCTATTATTTCATGGATTGGTGTATCTATTGCCTGCTCCCTGAAATAGTTTAATGTATCAAGGAACTCTGAAACATCCTTTGTGGACTTTGTTTTATCCCACTCAAGCAAGCATCCATACAATGATTCATCCGGATTAATTGTACGTATTTCAGCAAGTCTTTCAGAAGAAAAACCGAACATTTGAGAATGAAGTACTGCCGCCAGAGGAATATCATTAAAAGGATTATCAATAATTGTAAGCATCGACAGTACTGTTTCAATTTCTTCTCTATCAAAGAATCCTGTCTCCTCGGCAACATATGCAGGTATGCCATAATCTTTTAGAGTGGAAATATATTTGTCCGCATGCCCCTTTGTACCTCTCATGAGGATAACAACATCTGATAATCGCATATCTCTAAGATATCGTCCCTCATCGTTTTTGCCACTGACCTGAAAACCTGACGCCATCAGTTCCTTAATGCGCTTTGCTACAACTAAGGCTTCAAGCTCATCGCCATTATCAATATTCATCTCCTTCATTGAATCGGTATTTTGAGTTGCGATTATTATTTCTGACTCATAGTCCTTTTCATCACCAGGAAAACTCTTATCTCCAAGCTTTAAAGCTGCCTTTTCATCATAGGCAACTCCACCAACATCCATCTGCATAAGAGGCGCAAATACCTGATTGCAGAAATCAAGAACTTGCCATCTGCTTCGGAAGTTATTATCTAAATCGATTCGAATATCATTGCCAGTTCCCTCAGCTGGATATGAGTATAGTTTGTCTATAAACAACTGTGGACTAGCCTGTCTGAAAGCGTAGATAGACTGCTTAACATCACCTACAGTAAAATAATTGCTTCCGTTGCTAATTGCAGTAAGAATCTGCTCCTGCAATTCATTAGAATCCTGGTATTCATCTACCATAACCTCTTTGAAATGCTGCGACAGTTCTATAGCTACAGGTCTTTTTTCATGCTCTTTTGAATCCTTATTTCTAAGGATTTCAAGAGCCATATGTTCTATATCATTAAAATCGTATATGTTTTTCTTGGCTTTTATTTTGTTTAGAACATCTGTGTATTCTTTTGTAAATCTAATCAGGGCTGATGCCTGCTTTTTCACATACATCAAATCAGAAAACATATCTTCCAAACTGGCTGAATAATATGATTCCTTGAGTTTACCAACTACATCTTTGTATTTTGCTCTAAGCGCCTTTGCTCTGGCTAAATCATCCTCATTTATGGATGTGCCTTTGCTTCCAAATCTTTCAGAAAAATCTGTACCTATAACAGCACTGTATTTATCTTTAAAAGAAGTAGCTTCGGCTATGCCTCTAAGCTGTGCCAACTCATTTGAAAATATGTTTTTATCCTTTGAATCACAATCTGAATCATATAAATCTAAAAGCCTTGCAACTGAATCTATGAGTCCAGCTACATATAAATCCGTATATGCGATAATCTGCTGTACTAATTCAGATTTTTCTAATTCTTCTACACTATCAATATTGTATAGGTTTAAAGCATTGTCATACCATTCATCTACCCATGCAAAACTGGTAGCTTTATCATGTAATGCAAAAACCATTTCCTTTAAAGTGTCTGTTCTTCTGCCAGAAATATAGGCATCTGCAAGTAGCTTAAAATCTTCGTCACCATCTTCCAAATACTTTGACAAAAGGTCATTGAACACCTCATCGCAAAGCATCTTTAACTCGCCTGAGGTTCCAATTCTAAAGGCAGGATCCATATCAATTTCATAGAAATAGTTCTTTACAACCCAGCTACAGAAGCTATCGATTGTACGGATATGAGCATTGTGTATAAGGGTAGCCTGCGCCCTGATTCTAGCGTCCGCACCATTATTTGCAATTGCTTTATCAATGGCACGTCTGATTCTGTCTTTCATTTCCGCAGCAGCTGCAGTAGTGAAAGTAACAACCAGAATCTCATCCACATCTATTCCATTTTTTTCATCTAGAATTTCAGATATAATTCGCTCAACTAACACGAAGGTTTTACCACTACCTGCGGCAGCGCTAACAAGCATATTCTTGCCTCTTGTATCCTTCACTAATAGTTGTTCTTTAGTTAGTGCCACTATCCTTGTCTCCTAATTCTTCCTTCATTAACTCCAACACATCAGACTTGTTTTTATGTTTATCCAAATTTCTAGCCTGATATCCTGGTTCATTTTCATCAAAGTGACAAACACTTTTAAAACCACAATACTTGCAAGCATCTATCTGTGTTCCAAGTTTTGCAGGTGCAGGTTCAAACTGGCCATTGATTATGCCTTCGGCAGTCTTTGCTGCAGATAAAGCTGCATAATCAATTACTGTTTTCATATCCTCCCTGCTAATTGCATTAGCTGACGCTAAAAGTTCGCCGTCTTTTTTTACACCAAATGGAACAATTGAAGATTCCTTTGTCTGCCAATCCTCTATTCCAACTGTGCTATCGTTTGCAGCCAAATCCTCTGGTTCAGATGAAAGGATGCCTTCCATTCTACTAAGCTTTAACTGTTTTTCTTTGACGTTTTCTCCACTGCTACTGAGCTCCAAAAACTTATTAGCCATTTCATAATAAAGCATAGCTGATGGATGCATAGTAGAATTTGGATATTTATCCTTAAGCTTGTCTAAAACGACTCCCATATAAATAGGCAGCTGCATCGATATGCCATAATAGCACTCATCCAAATCCAGCTTATGGCCGCTAGATTTATAATCGATGATTCTAACAGCTCTATCGTCCCCTTCTGTCAAATCAATTCTGTCAACCTTACCATTTAGGTTAGCAACCACTTCCCCACTGACAGGGTTGATAATTTCAGATTGAATCTTCTTCTCAAAAAGTTCAGGTTCAAATTCTCCTCTTGATACCTGTGTAGTAATTATCTCCACAACATGTCTTAAGGTCGCTTTCATAGATTCTACAATGTATCTCTGGGTAGAATCCTCCAGAGTTGCAACCTTTGCCATAGACTGGAATGTCTGAGAAATAGCGGTCTCAATATATGCTTCACGCTCTTCCTCTGTTACCCCTTTAAATGTTTTATTATCTGCCTTCAGGCTATCAGAATATCTTTGAATTGCCTCATGATAAAAGTTACCCATATCAATGCTGGATAATTCAAACTTTTCTCGCTCCTGAAGCTTCATAATGTATGTCAGGAAATATTTATAACTACATTCATTGTATAGCTCAAATCTGGATACTGAGCCCTTTATAGTCTCATCAGCATTTAAAGCCTCATTAACGGCAAGCATTATATCATCCGAGAAATCTTCTCTCTTATGTTCAAAAAATGCTCCCTTTAAAAGAATATCAAGCTCTTCGGCACTATCTTCCTTTGCCCAGTTTAAAAGCTCCTGTAAGACCACTCTCTCCTGCTCCGACAAACTTTCCAAACCAAAAGAAGCTGCTTTATTCACAAGCTCAATCATGTAGTTCAATGAGCTTTTCTTTGATAACAATCTATCTTCTATTGCAAAGCTTTCTATCTCCTTTAAGGACAGATTCTCGAACATATTTTTTAATAGATCAATAAGATATGACGGATTAACAGCTTTTCCCGCTGAATCTACTCTTGGCATTGTAATATAAAGCTTTTCATTTGGCTTTGTAAGCATAAGATAGAGGTAGAACCTCTGCCTGAATGATTTTTGTCTATCTGACGGCGCCAGTTCAAAACCTTGAGCAAGAAGCTGTTCTCTTTCCAGCTGAGAAAGGATTCCGCCATTCTCCACCTTCTTTGGGATAGCATCATCAGATGCGCCTATACAAAACAGCACTTTGATATTTGATAAACGTGTACGTTCAATATCACCCAGAATAACACTATCATTCGCTGGAGGAATTACACCTATTGATGCCGCTGAAAGTCCTGCTTCGAAAATATCATGGAATTCTTCCAAATCCATTTCCTCATCCCCAAGAATTCCCACAAGCTTATCAAGTATATCCATTATAACCTGATAAATCTGACTGTACTCTTTTGCCTTTACTGGCTGATTTCCTTCTTCAAATAGCTTTTCCCTTGATTTAATCTGTCCTTCAAAATCGAAGTAACAAATAATCTCATACAAAGCTGTAGCAATAGTTCTTACTGAACACTTTTTTGAGATTTGCTTATCAAAAGCCATGAAAGGAGCGATAAACTTTTCTCTAATTTCGTTTACTCTGAGTAAGTCCTCATCCTTAGAATAAGAATTTGAACGAATTGCAAAAGGATGAAAATACTTTTTCTTGCCACGGATTCCTGTAGAAATAAGATAGTTCTCCAGATAATCCATTTCTTCGAAGGTCAAATCTGTAAGGTTTGTTCTTAAGAATCTAAAGACGTCCTCTCTTCTGAAATCATTATCAAAAATATCAAACAAAGCATCTATAGCTTCTGTCATAGGATGGAACAAAATCTCTGTTTTTGCGTCAACAAAATAAGGGATATCATAATCGCTCCATATCCCTGAAACTAAATATCTGTACTCCTCCAGGTTAGGTGCCACAACAGCAATATCCTTGTAGTGCATTCCTTCCCTAACCAATTTATTAATCTCTATAGCAACATACTGTAGTTCTTCACGCTGACTTCTAAGACTAGTCAGCAAAACGTGGTTATTTGGCTCCTCTTCACCTAAATATTTCTGTGGTTTTGCCCTGAAAATGTTCTTTTCAAGATGACTGAGAATTTCATTATCTGATAGCCAACCATTTTCTCTGGAAATATAGGTAGGTTTATTTATAGTTACGCCAACTCTCTTGGCGATTTTATTCATTCTTATCGCAAATTCAGATGACATTGAAAACAACTCATCATCTGCCAGATTTTCTAAAAGAGGTGTATCCTCGTCTGCTGTGATAGTAACAGCAACCTCTTCACATATTGCAAGCATGTGCTCCACCAGCTGATACTGGATAGGCGTAAATCCTGTAAATCCATCCAAAACAACTGTTGAACCATTTACTATTTCTGAGCTATCTAACATATCGTTTAGAGTAGATAGAATAGACTCAGTGGTAACGTATTTACCATTTATAAAATCTAAAAAAGCCTCGTACAAAACTAACAAATCCGAGGCTTTTCTTTTGAAGCTTTCCGACATCACAGGTGTGGCAATCATCTCCTTGAGCTTTTCCGGAGTGATGTTGTACTGAGTAAGCTCTGAAATTAATGACTTAACCTGAGTAATGTAGCTGATTCTTGTAATATTATTCCTTAAAGTCTTTATGTCATTAATATTAGAGTTTATTAGCTTGCGAATCACAAGTGATTTTCCTGTATCATCCAATATAGCATTTACACCAGCTCCAAGTTCTTCAAATACTCTGTATGCCAAGCGATTAAATGATAGAACATCGATGTTCATAATACACTTGTTAGGGTGCATAGAAACAAGAAGTCTTTGGGTGGACATGGTGTACTGTTCTGGCACAATAACAAGAAAATTCTTGTCTTTATTTGCCATAGCTTCTTTTATTATTCTTTTATAAAGGGTAGTGGATTTACCACTACCCGAGTTACCAATTATTAATGATAATGACATTATTACTCCTAGTGATTATTGAGGGAACATACCTCGTAGCATAGTTGCCATAGAGCCCATTCTAGACCTCTGGTAAGGCTTTCCCTTCAAATATAATTCTGCAACATTAATATTCTTTAATTCTTCCACTGGAACCTCGTATGGATTTGAATCAAGAATAACTATATCACAGCTTTTGCCCATCTCCAACGTTCCTCTCTCCTTCTCATCAAATAATGAGTAGGCTCCATTATATGTAGCCATTCTAAGGGCATCAAAAACAGACACAGACTCTTCTGGATTTCTGTTGTTACAAGCATCGTGAATCCACATAATTGGATTTGGGTCAGAGGCAGGAGCATCTGAATTAAAGCACACCTTTATTCCCATATCATTGATAGTTTTAAGTGGATTAATTCTTTCAAATCTATCATCTGACAACATCGCTTTAACAAAATCATCTACACCAGAAATATGTGACAGCATAGAAGGCCTAGCGGAAATCATAATATTGTATCTCTTGCAGGTCTTTAAAGCACGCTCTGTAGGAAGTGAACCGTGTAAAATGATATGTCTATGATCGTATCTAGGATAATCCTCAAGGGCTAATGCAATTGCATTTACCGCCTGTTCAAAGGCTGCATCCCCAACAGCATGTAAAGCTATTTGATAGCCCGCCCTGTTGGCATTAATACAGAACTTTTGAACATCGATATCATCATAATATGAGACACCTTTGTTTTTTACAGTAGCATAATCATCTATTAAAGCTGCATCTAAGTTGGCAAAAGTACCATCCAAATCTGCAAATACTACACGATTCATATCTTTTTTGGTAATCTTATCCACATTAGAGCACTGATATGCAACTCTCAGTTGCATTCCATTATCAAGTCCTTTCGCTACCGAACGCTCCATATCAAAATCATAATCTCGAATAAAACCTAAACCACTAGCTGAGCAAATCAATCCGACTCCTCTACTTGCCAGGAAATCTGATGTTTCCATCATTGAATCAATGACTTTCTTGGTAGATAAGCCATGAGTTATAAATTCGCAGGCGGCAGCAAAAGCTTCCTGTTTCAATTCTCCTGTAACAGGATTGAATCCTCTAAGATTTTCCGCCTTAGACTTAACAGCCTCAATAAAAAGACTATTAGCAACACCTGAATGGGCATCATGTTTTATGATAAATGCGGCCTTTTCAGGACAAGCCTTATCCATCTGTTCTCTAAGAATTAAATATCCTTCTGAAACAGAAAACTCTGTTGCACCAAAGCCTACGATTATACTCTCTCTTGATTCTTTTGCATATTTTTCCAACTGTTCCAATATCTTTGCATTGGAATCAGTATCATTTATTGGAAACATCTTATGTAATACAGAAAAGCCAGAATAATGTGTATGGGTATCTACAAATGCAGGCAAAGCAACATTTTTGCCTAACTCGATAGGAGGAACCACCTCATACTGAGTTGGTAATGTGTTGCCAATATAAGCAATACGCCCTTCCCTTTCAACCAAGTAATTAGCAATTGTATTGTTTTCATCACAAGTGATTATTGTTCCATGAAATACCTGCATTTTTCTCCTCCATACCCCTCATTAACTATTTTTTAACTGGTCTGTAAATGTGTCTTGGAATACCATCTACCATGATAGGCGATACATCCCCTTGTATCAGTGGTCTAACATATGTAATAAAGGCTTCTGTTACATATGTACCATCATGAGTAATCCAATTTCTAGGTACAAGCTTTTCGTCATTAGCAATCTTGTGAACATCCTTAACCTCTGTACCACACTGATAAGGATCATCTGAATGGCGAGTAAGTGTAACCATCTTGCCTGTATCTCCCTCATCTGCAGCAAGGACGGCAGCACCACCAACCTGATATGCTTCAAGAATATCAACACGTGAAGCTAAATGTGAGCCAGCTCTCTGAAGTGTAGAAAGCTCAATAGCTCTTGTCTTACAGCCAAGCTCTCTTCCAATGTAGTTACATAGATAAGCAGCTGTTCCTGTAAGCTGTTTGTGATTGAATGCATCTACGAATTCAACATTATCACCTAGCTCACATACATATTTACCTTCTTTTGTATGAATACCTTCAGATATACATACAACTACTGATTTCTGTGTTTTAAGAAGCTTTACAACTCTTTCCTTAAATTTACTAAGATCAAAAGCAACTTCTGGTAAATAGATTAAATCTGGTCCCTCACAATCCTCTCCTTTTGCAAGGATAGATGCACCTGTAAGCCAACCAGCATTACGTCCCATGATTTCCACAATTGTTACAAGGCCTTTGTCATATTCGAGGCAGTGGCCATCGCGGATAATCTCTTTAACTGATGTACCAATATATTTAGCAGCACTACCAAATCCAGGTGTGTGGTCAGTAAGTGCTAAATCATTATCGATAGTCTTAGGACATCCTATAAATCTAATTTCGGAACCTGTAAGAATGGCGTAATCAGAGAGCTTCTTGATGGTATCCATAGAATCGTTACCACCAATGTAGATTAACGCCTCAATTTCGAGCTTGTTAAGAATTGAAAATATTTTTTCATAGGTTGCCATGTCTTTGTGAATTTCAGGAAGTTTGAAGCGACATGAACCAAGATACGCTGCTGGAGTTCGCTTTAAAAGCTCAACATCCAAATCATTTTTGATGAAATCAGAAAGATCAATATAATCCTCTTCCATCAAGCCTTTGATTCCGTGGAGCATACCGTATACCTTGCCAGCACCACGGTCTTTTGCTGTTCTGAACACTCCTGCTAAAGAAGAGTTGATTGCGGCGGTCGGTCCGCCTGATTGTCCCACAATTACGTTTCCAGTCATTACATTTTACCCCCAATCATTTAAGTTTCATGATTTATTATCAACAGCTAGTGCTGCAATAATCCCCAAAAATCAATCATCTCTAGGATCGTCCCTAAAATGCCCTGCAATAATATCGCATACACACCAAATACCTCCTCCAATGGTGGATGCAATAAATATCTTGATAACGTTTATTATTAAATTGCCGGCTGTAAGGGTACCACCAGTAAAACCTGTAACTAGCCAATAAACTGGCCGAACAAATAGCCAATAGCCTCCAATATATAAGCCGAGGACTGTGCCAAGAACGCTAAATAGCACAGCTAAGGCTTTCTTTGCACTCTTTTTCATATAATATAATTGCTCCTACAATATAATCCTACTTAAAATGGTAGCATAATGAGGCCAAAAACGCCACATAAAATACCATAACAAATAACTGCAATTATAAGGGCTACGGCAAAGCCTGCGATTACATCCTTGATAAAATGCACACCGCCAATAACTCTTATTACGGCAAGTGCTAATCCAAGGATTATCACAAACACTGCTAATGCCACAGATGACTGCATGATTGTAAAAGCTACCATGAAAATAGAAAATACGTGTCGGCTTGGAAAGCTTTTTCCATTTGTATCTTTATTCAACGCTGGAACAAAATCATATACTTCATATGGTCTTGGAGCACTAATGATTTTTCTAAAAAGAGAAACGATTATAAAAGAAACCCCAGGAATTAAAATGCTTCTATACAAAAGATTATAGTCTCCTGAAGGGTCAAAGAACGCCCCGTAAACAAGATATCCTGCGTACAGCAAGACTGTAATATAAGTAATGGCCTTGTCCAGCACATTAAGAGCTGTAACAAGACCATTATTATTTTTAATATGTTCTGTAATTGCTTTGTAAGCTATCATAAATTATGCACCTATTAAAACAGTATTTGCGGTATGTGTTTTAACAGCTTCCTCAAAAAGATTCTGTGCAAATGTAATATCCTTTCCCATAGAAAAAGCCATTTCCTCGTAAAGCTTGCGACCTGCGACTGAAAGTGTCTTTTCATCAAGGGCCATTACCTTTTTGCCAGCAGCAATTCTCTGCCACTTTCTGATAAGTACTGTCTTTACTACCTGGGCCAATGACTCAGGTGTAAACTCACCCATTACCTCTTTAAATTTTTCCTGAAGAGCTCTTTCGTTTGGCTCCTCAATGCACTCAATGTTGTCAATGTTTTCAAGAATTCTAGTAAAAGTCTCCTGCTTTGCTACTGGACGTAACCTAACTGATGAGCCACTAATTGGAGTAAATACCTTTGCCCCTGCCTTAAATACAGGCGACATGCAGTAATAAGTTTTGCGAGAACCTTTGCCCATAAGCTCCATGTCATCAATATCTTCAATCTGACAAACACCACTGCCCTCATGAACTAAATAATCGCCTACCTGATATTCCATTTTACACCATCCTTCTAAACCATTACAACAAGTACCTCCATAACTCCTATTCCCCTAAGATATAGTTTCGATAGGTCTATTATAGCACGATTTGCCTTGTCTAGACACAAAAAATTCACATTCGTGAATTATTCCCACGAATATTTAAAATTGTAAGATGGAATTTGTAAAAAATGACAACATTCTGACAAATTAAAAGAAAAAAGAAAAGGGTTAGACTGTGAGCCGGGTTATGTCTTTTAAAGTAGTCATCTATCTAGGATTACTGTCGCCAATAATCTCAAGCGTTCAACCTAGTGCTGGCGGGCCGCGTACGCACTTTTTAGAACTTGCTTCGGATGGGGTTTACATGGCTTTCGTTGTTACCAACGAAACGGTGGTCTCTTACACCGCCTTTCCACCCTTACCCACAATAAAATGGGCGGTTTATTTCTGTTGCACTATCCTTGGAGTTGCCTCCACCAGCCGTTAGCTGGCACCCTTGCCCTGTGAAGCCCGGACTTTCCTCTCTCCTATCATTACAATAGAACAGCGACTACTCATCTAGCCCTTTATAAACATTATTAAAGAATACAGCTTCCTCCAATAAACTCGCGAACCAGAGAATTGTTTGGAATAACATCTGGTGCCATTGGAAGGAAGTAATCTAAAAGCTTTATGAGACGCTTTGCCTCTGGATACATTGGATGATCAGATGGAATTGCATATAGTTGAGGATCAACATATAGCTTAAGCACTGCCATCTCGTATATTAAAGCTGTGTTGAAAACATGATCTGCCTGCTCCTGGAATGGGAAAATGTATTTTTCCTCTCCTCTTCTAACAGAATCCCACATTGCTATGGTCTCTGCCGCAGATGTAGCTCTCGTTCTTGAATCTCGTACAATTCTACGAATCAATCTGCCGTCAGCAGTTGAAAGTGGATTGTGTTCATCAATTGAAAGCTGTGTCAATGCAGAAAGATAAATCTTATATTTGCTTTCAGCAGGAAGTGATGAACTCATTCGATCGTTAAGTCCATGAATTCCTTCGATAACAAGTATATCATTTTTTCCTAACTGCATATAGTGGTCATTATACTCTCTTTTTCCAATTTTGAAATTAAAATTTGGAAGAAGAACTCTTTCGCCTTTTAAAAGCTTAACCATGCACTCGTTAAAATATGGAATATCAAGGCCTTCTATTGACTCAAAGTCCTTTTCTCCATATTCATCTATAGGCATTTGATCACGGTTTAAATAAAAATCATCAAGTGGTACTGGATGAGGCACGCAACCTAAAGCTCTAAGCTGTGCAGAAAGCTTGTGTGAAAATGTGGTCTTTCCTGATGATGAAGGGCCAGCCATCATAACAAACTTAACATCCTTGTTTGAAGCAATTGTACGAGCAAGCTCGCCAATATTACGCTCCATAATTGCCTCTTGAGATAAGACAATGTCTTTTATTCTGCCACTTGCTATAGCATCATTTAATGCACCAACAGTAGGAACTCCCATTGTTCGTCCAAATTCAGATGCTGCCTGCTGAACTGAAAATAGCTTCATTGGACTGGTAAACTCTGCAACTACCCTTGAGTCTCCCTTAAGCTTATTTGCATTAGGGAATAACAACATAAAGCCATGTTCAAATTTCATCAAATCAAAATACTGAAGATACTTGGTAGATGGTACCATGTATCCGTAGAAATAATCAATACATCCATCCAAATCGTACACATTTATATTTGAACTTGTACGATATTTAAGCAACCGCTCCTTATCTTTCATATTGAAGCTATTGAACAATTCCTTTGCCTGGCTGGTTTTAATTGAATACTTCTTAAGAGGAATATCCTGCTTAACTAAATCAAGCATTACTTTTTTAAGCTCCTCAAGCTTTTCCTCTGTGATTTCACCAACTCCATCAATAGTGCAGAAATCCCCTTGACCCAAGGAATGCTCTACCCTAAGGTATGGATTTGCTGGCAATGGATATACATCCATAAGAGCGCGCTGAAGTAAAAATACTACACTTCTACGGTATGCTCTACGACCGTCTTTGTCAGCTGTAGTTAGGAATTCTAGCTCTGCAACACCTGTTACAACCGTGTGTAGCTCGGTAAGGCTGCCTTTGTACTTTGCAAGGACAATATCATCCTTATAATCAGCCTGATGAGCTTCTGCAATGTCTAATAACTTTGTACCGTCTTCGTAAATCTCTTCCTTACCGTTAATAATTACTTTAGCCATGACTCTTCCTCCGTTTCAGCTCCACTTGCTGTATTAGCTCAAGCTCATTCAACAGTATCGCTTTTCTATGTTGTATTGGGTCAGTGACTTCTGATGCTTGAAGTGATTCAAGCTTATTGAGGATTGATGTATATTCTCTTTTATTCTTTTCTAAAAGCACCTGCAATAAATCTGGAGATTTTTCAATAATGATTGGACCATATTCAAGCTCAGCATCCGAAAGCTCGGTGCGTTGGCCAGAAAACGAAACTTTCATTATAGGATAAATCTTGCCTTCTTCAGTACATAAGCTTTCATCAAGAAATTGAAAACCATTTTCCACAAGATACTCACGAAGAGCTCTGTATTCTGACTGAGGTTCCAAAATAAGTGTCTTTGCACTCTTTGCAACCATAAGCCTTGCATCTAAAATCCTCTTGATTAAGGCACCACCCATACCACAAATACATATGACATCTGCCTCAGACTCATCAAGCTTGGCCAATCCATCTGATAATCTGAATGTGACCTGGTCTGAAAGATTAGCCCGTTCAACATTAACCTTTGCTGATTCAAGCGGACCTTTATTTACGTCCATTGCTATGGCTTTATTAGCCATTTTATTTTCTAAAAGAGAAATTGTAAGATAGCCATGGTCACAGCCAACATCGGCAATGGTGTCACACTTAGGCACCATGTCATATATAATTTGTAATCTTGGAGATAATTTTATCATTTATTTATGTATAAACCTTGTAATTAAATCATGATTTTACTGATCAAGGTAATCCTTAAGCTTTCTGCTTCGGCTTGGGTGACGAAGCTTTCTAAGAGCCTTTGCCTCAATCTGTCTGATACGCTCACGAGTAACATTGAATTCCTTACCTACTTCTTCAAGTGTGCGTGCCTTTCCATCCTCAAGACCGAATCTAAGGATAAGAACGCGCTGCTCACGCTCTGTAAGTGTCTCAAGAACCTCGTGAAGCTGTTCCTTTAAAAGTGTAAATGTTGCAGCCTCTGCTGGCACTGGAACATTTTCATCTGGAAGGAAATCACCAAGGTGGCTATCTTCCTCCTCACCGATAGGAGTCTCAAGTGAAACTGGCTCCTGAGAAATCTTTAAGATTTCGTGCACTCTGTCTACTGTGATGCCCATTGCTGCTGCAATTTCCTCTGGAGTTGGTTCGCGGCCATACTCCTGTAGTAACTGTCTAGAAACTCTGATGAGTTTGTTGATTGTCTCAACCATATGTACAGGGATACGGATTGTACGAGCCTGATCTGCAATAGCACGAGTGATAGCCTGTCTAATCCACCATGTAGCATATGTAGAGAACTTGTAACCCTTGTGATAATCAAACTTTTCAACAGCCTTCATAAGACCAAGGTTACCTTCCTGAATAAGATCAAGGAAAAGCATTCCACGACCTACGTAACGCTTTGCAATAGAAACAACAAGACGAAGGTTTGCCTCAGCAAGCTTGTTCTTTGCTTCCTGATCGCCGTCCTCCATTCTCTGAGCAAGTTCAACCTCTTCCTCTGCTGAAAGAAGTGGTACCTTACCAATTTCCTTAAGGTACATACGAACTGGATCTTCGATGCTTACTGAATCAGGTACTGACATATCGATATCTTCAATATCCTCATCATCACTAGCAAGAAGAAGTGCATCAGATGGGCCTGAAGAGAAGTTTACATCAATACCTCTCTTATCAAGGTATGTAAGGATACGCTCCATCTGCTTTGCATCGATTTTATAGTCCTTTAAGAACTCTGAAATTTCATAATCCTCGATAATGCTCTTCTGAGACTTTGCAATCTTTACAAGCTCAGTAACCTTTGAATCTAATTCATCGCTTCCGAATGAATCTAGGTCATCATCGTCATCATCGTCATCATCTCTATCAACTGATGTCTTTGCTCCTACAGATGCAAGGAACTCATCAACGTCCTCATCATCAGCTGTCTCATCAATGTTGTCGAAATCATGCTCGTTAAATTCAAGATCCTCTGCTGAAATCTCTTCTAAGTCTGCAAAGTTTACATCTTTGTCATCAGACTCTGACTCTTCTGATTCAGCCTCGTCTGCTTCTGCTAAAAATGCATCTGCAGCTGCTTCTAAATCCTGGTTTTCGATTAGTTCTTCAACTTTCTTTTTTGCCATTTTTATTCCTTTCTATAGTGAGAATTCTAAACGCTCAAGTCGTTGTAGCTTCTTCTTTCCTTCCACTAAGCTCTTTAAATCTGCACCGTTTTTCTGTGCAAGCTCCAGTGAATGTTTTTTTATTCTAAGCAAAGTTTCTTTTAATGCTTTGCTAAGATCCGTATTGTCTGTAAGTTCTCCAACAGTTGTATTGAATAGAGCGGCAACTACTCGCCTATCCTCGTCTTCCATAAACAAATCAACTATTCGAGCGGTATCAACAGCATTGCCGTCGGCAAGATATTTGAATACCTCTGTTGCTACCTGTTTGTAAACACCTTCTTCGAAATCGTCAGGTGTTACATACTCCTGTATCTTTCCATATATGCTTGTATCTTCTACAAGCCAGGTAAGAAGTAAACGCTGTGACATTTTCATGCCGTCGTCCTTTGGCTTTGGAGTACTTCGGCGCTCGGAATCTCTGTTTTGTGTCTGGTTCTTTGCTGTAATTCCAGATTGTCCAAGCTCGATAATATATTTGCCAAGAGCTTCACGAGGTATGTTGAAACGAGCCGCCACTGATTCAGTGTAGTTCTCTCTTTCAAGCTGAGTCGGAAACTCTGTAACAATCATTCTTGCAACTTCTTTTTGGAAGTCGGACTTTTTTTCAGGATCAGTCAAATCGTAATTCTTTTCAAGCATTCTCACCTGATACATAAAGCTATTTTCCGCATTCTGAATACGTTTTTCGTATTCCTCTGCTCCTAAGGCTTTAATAAATTCATCAGGATCCTTGTATGGTGACATATTGATGACCCTACATGAAATACCTGCATTTTTGAGAATTGGGATTGCTCGAAGTGCAGCCTTTTGACCTGCCCCATCTGAATCATAGCTGAGATATACGTCTTTGACATATCGCTTCAGCATGCCGGCATGGCCTTCTGTAAGAGCCGTACCAAGTGAGGCAACTGCATTATCGAATCCTGCCTGATGCAAAGATATAACGTCCATATAGCCTTCGCATAGAATGAACTGCTGACGCCTTGTTTTTCTGGCAAAGTATAAGCCAAACAAGGTCTTAGACTTATTGAATATCTCTGTCTCAGGAGAGTTAAGATATTTTGGCTCGCCATCCCCCATAACTCGTCCACCAAAGGCAACAACCTTGCCATTGGCATCGAAAATAGGAAACATGGCACGATTCCAAAATTTATCGTGACCACCGCGTTTTTCATCGATGGTTATAAGACCACAATCCTTTAAAATCTCATCCTCGTATCCTTTACCTCGAAGGTATTTGTATAAGGAATCAGAATATTTGCTGGTGCACCCCAAACCGAATTTATGAAGTGTATCAGCTGTAAGCTCTCTCTTGGTGAAGTAGGCCATTGCCTGCTCCCCTTCTTTAGAACGAAGCATCTTATAGTAATAGCCTGCAGCTTCTTTATTTATTTCAAATAAACGACTGCGTCTGTCGGCCCTTTGCCTCTCCTGGTAGGTCATTTCCCTCTGAGGAAGGGTAACACCACATTTAGGAGCAAGTTCTTCGATAGCTTCTTTGAAAGTCATGTTTTCATAGTTCATAAGGAAGCTGAAAACATTTCCTCCGGCTCCACATCCAAAGCAATAATACATCTGCTTTTGTGGGCTTACCGAGAATGAGCCTGTTTTTTCATTATGAAAGGGACAAAGTCCAAAATACTGGCTGCCCTTTTTTTGAAGGTTAACATATTGAGAAATAACATCGACTATGTCAGTTCTGGTTCTGACTTCCTCGACGATTTCATCTGAATAATAAGGCATGTATTCTCCCTAAAATATAATATTAGAATCCATCAACGACCCATGCTTTTGGCATGAAGTATTCATTAAACTTTGTAATGCAATACTGATCGGTCATTCCGGAGATGTAATCGCAAATAATTCTTTCCTGGCTTTCGCCCTCATCCTCCATGGCACGATAGCGAGTAGGCAATTCTTCGAAATGCTCTGTGTAATACATATACAACTCACGAATCATTCGCTTTGCCTTAACCTCTTCTGTCTTTGCCACAGAATCCTTGTAAACATTTGCAAACATGAATTTACGAAGCTCTGCCATAGCCTGCTCGATTTCAGGAGACATCTTTATAACAGGACTGTCAGTGCTTTCTATAATAACGTCGTGAATAAGAGTATCCAATCTGACTGCTGAAGTCATACCAAGAGTCTTGCGAATCTCCATTGGAATACTTTCTTCTGTGAGGATGTGCGCACGAATGGCATCATCTATATCACTGTTTACATATGCAATCTTGTCTGAAAGGCGAACGATTTGACCTTCTGGTGTGGCTGGATGACCGCTTGTCTGGTGATTGCGAATTCCATCCCTGACTTCCCAGGTAAGATTAAGTCCCTGACCGCCTTTTTCAAGCTTTTCAACAATGCGCACACTCTGCTCTGAGTGCACAAAACCAGTAGAACACATTTCATTTAGCTGAGCTTCGCCAGCATGTCCAAATGGTGTGTGTCCTAAATCATGCCCTAATGCAATAGCTTCTACCAAATCCTCATTGAGACGTAAAGCCTTTGCAATAGTTCTGGCATTCTGTGAAACTTCTAGAGTATGAGATAATCTTGTTCTGTAATGATCACCCTGAGGAGTAAGAAAGACCTGTGTCTTATTCTTCAAACGGCGAAATGCCTTACTGTGAAGAATTCTATCTCTATCCCTCTGAAACAGAGGTCTGATATCACACTGTGGCTCGTCTTTTTCTCGGCCACGTGAATTTTCATTGAGTGTGGCATAAGGGCTAAGAGTTTCCCTCTCCATCTGCTCAATCATCTCTCGAATTGTGCCCATTTTGTCCCCCTTTTTATGCATAAAACGACACCTCTAAAATACATATTACATACAAAAAAAGGATATCCTTTTTTAATTTTTACAAAATGGGATTATTTTACTGGCTACCGTTCAACGTTCCTTACTAATCTAGCTCCATTTATAACAAAAAATCCAAATCCTACGGTTGATATTCTAAAACTATAATTTCAACCGTAGAAAAATATGAATTTCAACCCCTAGTGTGTATTATCTTGCTAAAATGATTGAAATATTATTAATTTTATTAGACTAATCACTAAATATGAGGACATACCCAAAGAGCACTAAGCATAATTCTTTCGAACCTAGTCAAATTCTACGGTTCAAAATGCGTTTTTTGAATATAACACGTAGGTTTTCTCTTTTGCCATTAAAAGTTATGCCACACCACCTTCGAAGTTACTAAATCGTTATTTCTATCTGATTTCCCTCTATAGCAATGATGCAGCAATAATCCATATCCATATAATCATCCAAGTTGCAATTCAAATATTCCACCATCAAAATAAATATCTTTTCCCTCTGAATCTTTATAAAAAGATACTTTCTCAGCTCCTACCTGCTTAAAACCTACCGAGTTTAATAATCTGATTGATGGTATATTTTTTATTGCCGTTCCCGCTACTAATCTACTAGCACCAATATCGCGCAGATAAGCAATTACACCTAAAACACTTTCCTTTGCATAGCCCTGTCCATGATATTTTGAATGAAAACAATATCCTATTTCATAAGCATCAACGCATCGATTACAGGAAATGTATCCAATAATTTCGTCTTGTAAACAGACTGCAAAGAAAATGTGATTATAATATTCTGCTTCGCGCCCCCATCTTGCAATTCTATTGGTAACAGATAAATCATCAAGTTCTTTTATATTATCATACTGAGCATATGGCGAAACGGCCTCATCTTCCCATATTCTCTGAATTGCTTTCCAATCCTCTTTCTTTACTCGTCTTAATAATAAACGCTTTGTCTTAATCATGTGTTGTACCTATAAACTAGAATTAATTGATTCTATCTCAGTAAATGACCAAACATACATCCCAAAATCAAAAAAATACGCTTGAGTTGCATAGGTTACTACAAAGCATACTATATTATCCTCAATATTCCAAATATGACTTGTATTTTTAAAGTCAAAAAAGCAGCAGGACACATTAAGTGTCACTGCTGCAATCACCTGCAATTTATAACAGCTCTGCCTCTTTTTCTAATTCTGCTTTAGCTTGTTCTTCCTTAGCCGCCTCAGTTTCCTCTTTAACGCGTTCTACCATATCATCAATATCAGCATCAACTCTTGCCAAGAGTTTTTCCCATTCCTCATCAGTCATTTTACGCCAATCGCCATCTTCATCGTCCTTCTCATGGATTTTCTTATAGCTCTCAATGAGCATTTCCAAAATATCTTTTGAACCAAGTATTTCACCTGTTGATTCACGCTTATAAGAGATATCCGATTCCGAAATTGCTTCAACCCAATTGAATTTTTTCGTAGCTACCTGCTCAACAGAATCAAACTCAAACACTCCGCTTGGGTCCATATATCTATTCACCGTGTTCCAGCTTGGAAAATTACTCTTTGCTATGCCTTTTCCAATAGAATCGGCGTACTGGCAATATGCAAACATTTCAATCGCCGTTGCACTTCTTGGATCTACTTCTGAGATATTTACATCGAAAGTCTCGCCTCCACTTGCTTCCGACATCTTCACTCTAACAATAACATCATCTGAGTCTGGATTAATAATCTGAGTTGCGGTCATTCCAAAGGCAGATCCTGGTGACAATACAAATCCAAATCCCAAATCCTTTGTCTGAAGCTCAGCTGGTTCTTCCACAACAGTATCAAGACTTACGTTGAACTTCTCCATGGTTACTCCCATAAGTGTTTCCATCAACTTATTGATATGTGGCATGAAGTTTTCTAAGGAAAGATTTCCCATTCCAGCCTTTTCATACTTTCCCATTTCACTAGAGAAAACAGTAAGATAATCCATACTCTCGAAAATATCATTTACCTCAAAATCTCCCACAAACTTCATTGTCTCATCAGCAAGATTCTCAGTTTCACGAATATATGAGCATAAAGCAGCAAATTCTGTAAAATCTGCATCTGTTGGGTCAACATTATAAGGATCTATCTCTTTTTCAAATGGTTTTCCATCCTTATCTGTACCGATGGCTGTGTACTTTCTATCATCACCATTAACATCTATTCTGATTTCAAACTGTTGCATCACGCCCTGGTAAGAAAATGCTGCAATGCCACCTTCACCTGTAGTTGTTCGCAACTCACTATTCATCACTGTTGCAGATACAATGCGAGTGTAGCTATTTCCCTTATTTTTTCCTCCATCTGTTAGTTCCTGGGTATTCAATTGTTCATCTGACGTTGTTTTCAAAGCATTTTCGAAGCTTGTATCTCTATTTGCAAAATTTGAAAAATAAAGATAACTACTTGAAATGCTACTCTGAAATAGATAATTGCTTTCTGCTAAATATTCTGCCATAAAACTCCTTTCTGCAGCTCATCTGTCAGTCAAAGCTGCTCCGCTTTCCAGAAAGGTCCAAGCGGGTTGTTGATGACTAAAAAAAGCACCTATCTCAACTTCATTCCGTTGAAATAAGCGCTTCCCTAGCCTAGTAAAAATTCTTACGTATTGATATCGAGACTAATATCCTAATTATTAATGGACATATTTAACAAATATGTAGGATATTTATTTAATATAATGCTATAAATGCCTTGATTTCTTTTCCCTGCTCTAACATATCAGTCGAAATATCAATTCCATATAAGTCAGATTTTGTATCAATTTGTTGTAATTACAAAATAAGATTTTGAGGATTATCAGCAACTAATTCAATGTATCCACATTTAGGACACACATAGCAAGAAACCGAACTATTTTTTTCTGTTGCAAATAGTCCTTCTCTCTTAGTTGTTACGTATACTCCAGTACCAACTACATCTCCTTTTAATTTTGCTTTCAACATCTCCGCTTTACATTTCATGCATTCCATACTTATGTCCCTCCGTAAGATTGCGATTTATTGTATTCTTTATAGAAAAGGATACAACATTATCCTCAAAAATCCAAATATGACTTGTAATTATTTAATTTTCTTTTCAGCTTGCGGAAGGCGGGGTGAGGTGGAAAAGAAAGAGTAACCAGTTGATTGGTTATATATGTATTAGAGAAGAATAAAAAAAAGAGCAACCAATCAATTGGTTACTCTTTCTAAATATGCGGAAGGCGGGACTTGAAGGCGCAACTACATAAGAAAAGCCTATAAAATCAAGGAGAAAAGCATGTCGGCAATGCTAGTTGTCCTTTTGGTTGCCCCTTCAATAATCGATTGCATTTTATTTTGAAAAAATATAAAATATCTTTTGTCATTAGGATTTTGACAGTGAAAATCCACCCAGTTGACTATTTAGAAATAGTTGATATAATGAACATAGGCAAAGAAATGAGATAAGAGTTTCAACAATGAAGCAAAAAAAGCTAGGAGCGGCAACTCCTAGCTTTTTTCTATGCCGTTTTGGTCAAGGTGGCTTATACCTTAGGCTCATTGCCATTATCGTCGCCGTCGAACCATTTGCAAATATAATAGGCTGTTATACTTGCCATAACGGAAACTAGAAATGAAATAAGAATTTCCAATGAGGCACCCCCTTTCTGATGCCTAGTCTAGGGGTGGCAACGTTCACAATTATATCATAAAAAACGACATTTACTATCTCATATTTTTCAATATCAAAAATACATTATGAAATCTCATAATATTCTAAATCCCAACCAACCTTATAAATACAACATTTAGAGTGTTTTTCACTCATTCGTACTCTTATCTATATAGTATAAAAGTCAGTTAAGTTTAAGAATGATTCCGTAAAAAAAATATTGGAAATGGAGCTTTATTTTTACTTTTTATATTTTCCAACCATATTAAAACTGAAGCGCTTCTATAAACAAAAATTAAGCTACATGATACATGGAAAGGAAATATAAATATGATAGCAAGAAAAAGAACCAAAACTAAATATAAGCAGGTTGGAACACAAGAATATATAAATAAGGATACAGGTGAACTAGTCTCACTAAAAGTAGAATCCACAGAACGCAGAGATTTCAATTTTCATAAAATTTGGCTTGCTCAATTAACTGACTCTATGGAAGGAATATTTAATCAGAAAACGAAAGTCGCTTTTTGGATATTAAATCATTTAAATCGAGAAAATCAGCTTATATATACACAAAACCAAATTGCTTCAAAGGTCAATGTCAGTATCCAAACTGTAAATTTGACATTTAAAGAAATGATGCAAGCAGACTTAATAAGGAAAGCTAATGGAGCTTACATAGTTAATCCAGACATTGTATTTAAAGGAACAATTAATGCCCGTGAAAAAGTATGGCTCAACTATGTCGAAGGAGAAGCATACAACTCAGCAGAAAAAGCTAGAGATGATAAAACCCGACTCTCGACTTTACAAAAGCAAATCGAAAAGCTGAAACGACAAGAGGAAACTCTTAAAGCATCAATCCAGAAAGCAGCTACCTAGGCACTGTTTCTAAAAACATAAATCCTTTATTTACAAGGGTTTGATGTGATAATTTTAAAAAGCAATGTCCGGCTTAACATACAACTCTATGGATGATAGTATACCTATATCGACGTCGAAGATTAAAAACAAAGGAGGTCAGAAAATGACTGATAAATATTTAAAAAACATGTTCACAGAATTGAGTGAACAAGACCGTTTATTCGTAGAAGGAGTAATAATAGCTACCGCATCTTTAAATCAAGAGACATTTGGAGAGGCACTGCTGAAACTGTTTAAAGAAGTAACACTTCCAAAAGATGTTGACGCAGAGAAAATCTGCTGGAAGCTATATAGCTCCCAAATCAATAGTATTGAAGCGCTGAGACAGTTCTTCGGCGTAACGAGCTCTAGATTTAGTCTCAATAATCAATATCCTAACTATGCACTAGAAGCTGTCGAACTACTCCGAAAACTATCGGTGAATAAAGAATGTTCATTTAGAACAGAAAATCAAAAAATTGAATTCGCATCAGCAATAACAAGCATGCAGCTACATCTCCAATCCGATGAGATAGAACCTTCACTTAGTGGTGTATTTAAAAGAATTGAAGATACATTAAACATGTATAATTCTTTTGAAGTGGAAACATTACTAGCATCTATTATTTGTCACTGGGATGTTGTGGTACAATATCCTGAAACACTAGATATCACTTGTTTAATATGCAATATCCTGCAAGATACGCATACAGAGACACCTCGTGATACTGCAGAAACAGCATGGCTAATAAAAAGCCTTGCTGCCAACTGGGGGAATCAGTAAAAGGAACATCAAAAAAGAGGTTTAATCAAAAGCACTGTCGACAAAAAGGACAGTGCTTTTTCTTGATATTGACACATCCCTAATAATGTTATATAATACGTCAGTTTTGAGATATTACTGTTAACTTGTAACGTATTAGGTTTTCGCGAAACGCGAAAACCCTCAAAAAATAGAACACCGCTAATTTAATTAAAAAGAAAGAAATAAGGAGGAAAAATCAATGAAGAGATTGATTAAATCCATTGTTATATTTACATTTGTTATGGTTGCAGGACTTACATTAGGTACTGCAGAGGTTAGAGCTGAAGAGGATGGCGCATACTTCGATGGTTATGCTGTTCATATTCAAGGTGATGGTCGTTCTAATGATGAACTAACAGCAGCGTATGAGGCTGCTTGTTCAGAACTAGCAGCACAATATGAAGCTGAGGAAAAGGCTTCACAAAGTACATCTTCATCATCTTCATCATCTTCTGCTACAAATCAGAAGACCTCATCTGCACCTAAGTATACAGATGCAGAAATTGAGGCTGCTTGGGTAGAGTCTAGCAGAACTGAGGCTACTTGTGCCAAGGATGGTGTTATTACATACAAGAACTCACTTACAGGTAAGACAAAAACTGAAGCTATTCCAGCTACAGGTGAGCACTCATATGCGTTATCTGAGCATGTAGATTCTACATGTGTCAATAATGGATACGATACTTATACTTGCAGTACATGTGGAGACGTATATTCAGATGAATTACCTCTTGCAGAGCACGTAAAATCAGATGCAAAGGTAACTAAAATGGCTTCTTCATTTTCAGAGGGAGAACGCAAAATTTATTGTTCTGTATGCGACGATTTAATAACAACTGAGGTAATACCTCAAACTTGCCCTATTCCATTAGCAGTTGTACTAGCATTTGGAGCAGGTGCAGTTGTCTTTATCATTGGCGCTCTTTCGCTTATCAGAAAGAATTAATACTAATGTAAAAATAAAAGGGAAACAAAATAACTTTGGCACAACAGATTTAACTCTGTTGTGCCATTTTTATTGTCAAAAAGTCCAAATAAACATCTATAAAAATATATCTTAAATAACATCTTATTTTTTTTATTCAAAAAAATTTCCCATATTAAATATGTACCGACTTAGGTGCCGGTGATGTCAATGCTTTACGCGAAACCAATAATTATCTATGGAGGATATTATATTGAAGAAAAGACAAGAAATAATCCAAACGTTTAAAGTAAAACGTACACGAAAAAGACCAGAGGTCTTGTATTACTACAACGGCTGTTGGATAGTGCCAAGCGGTGGTAATGCTGACCCATATTCAATTTCAGTTATTAAAGCTGAGGGCAATAATGAAATTGAAGCACATTTCCTGCCTAAAGACCATTTGGTCGTAATTAATGAAAAAAGATTTAAATACGATTCTAACCTTTCAGCAATGCTAGATGTATTATTGGATTTTTCAAAGAGTAACGATTTTTCGGCAATACAAATAGCGGGGGTTTTTACGGAAGAAGCTGTAACAGACCTAAATAACTACGGATTTTCTGTTTGCTATGCAACATCTCTAGGAGAATATGTTTGCTGCTATTTATGGCTGTAGCGCTTCAAGGGAGGAATAGTTCCACGCGCAACAATAAGCGTGGAACGTAAAGGAAGGAACGTCCTTTGCTAGTTCTGAGAAATTATTCGAGGAACTAGTGGCTGTGGTAGTGAAGATCATTTTATTTACAAAAGTAAATAAAATATCTGAACGTAGGAGGACGCAGTCGCTCCTATGGCAGCTGGTCGTATGCGAACAGATGACAGCCGGTTGAGCTTGCAAGGCTCGCATGGTACCGAAGCTTGCGAGAGAATACCAATAATTTTCTACGAAAATTTTGGTATACCATGTAAAACCAAATGAAGCTTTATTATTTTGCATTGGAAGCAACATTGAGATTGAGCAAGAAAAAAATTATCCAGTGGATGATTTTTGACCATTGCGAAACGCTAATGTTACGACCTTTGCAAAATTATATTGAGCTGAAATGAAGGTTTTGAAAATATAAAGAAAGGAATAAATAAAAAATGCATATTGCCAAATATAAAATAACCGCTTGCGGACATATCACTAGACACTTTGAACGAAGTGCCAACAACTATAGTAATAAAAATATTGACCCTTCAAGAACACATTTGAATTATAATCTTGCCCCCAAAAGAGATTGCACTCAAATGCAATACATAAGAGATGCACTAGAAGAAATTCCTCATTTGAAAAGGAAAGACCTTGTAGTAATGGCAGGATTAATATTGACTGTTCCAAAAAATTTAGATGCTAAGCATCACGATGCCTTCTTTAGGAATTCATACAACTTCTTAATGAAAAGATTCTGTGGTGATTTTGAAAATCCTTAAAATGGAGTCATATCTTGTTATGTTCATTTGGACGAAAAAACACCACATATGCACTTTGCGTTCTTACCAGTAATGAATAAAACACTGAAAAATGGGGAGACCGAGTTAAGATTCAATAGTAGAGATTTAATTAACAGACAGCAACTTTCGACATTACATCAAGACCTTGAAAAATATCTTAACGATGAATGCGGTTTACGTTGTAAAATACTCAATGGTGCAACCAAAAGAAACGCATATGGAAGAGCCCTAACAGTAAAAGAACTCAAACAACTGTCTCCTAGTAGGGAGTATACACGAGAATATGGTAGAGCAATCGGAGGTAGATGGTAATGTTAGACTTTGTAAAATATATACATGAATATGCCATTGATAATCCGTCATTAGCCCTCTTAATCGTAATTGCGTTGGTAATATATCTTTATAGTGAACTATATTTATCAAAGCAAGGAAAACCCGGTCAAAACAAACGCTCAAATCCTTTGTATAAGGAATTGAAAGTAGCTGATAAAAACGAGGCTAGTGGAATAATCTTTGGATTAATGCCAAAAGGTTCTAAGAAAAGTAATAAGGTCTTATATTCCCCTAGTGAGGCGTCGGGACATTGTCTTGTCGTTGGGGGAACAGGACTAGGCAAGACTAGCTCGATACTCGTGCCCACAATTAATAGCTGGAATAAAAAAAATCCGAAGAATACATGTTTAGTCATTGATATATCCGGTGACATTAGTAGAGATAGCACCATAGGTAATAGAATCATCTATGAACCAGTTAGACTGAAAGATTCAGATGACAGAACAATAACTGAACGCACTAGAACACCTTATAATATATTTGGGTGTATCGATATACAAAAGACAGTCGAGGAAAAAGAAAAGGCTCTAGCACTGCTTGCACACTTAATAATGCCGGATGACCCAAATGCTAGTGAAGCAGGTGCATATTACAATGAGGAAGGTCGAAAAATGCTGACAGCAAGCCTTACCGCCTTTTACTTTAAAGGCATGGATTTTGTGGAAATTTGTGAAGAAATCGTATCAAGTAGTTGGAGAAATCTCCTCAATAATATAGATAGCACTAGAAATCATACTGCTATCACATTGATTAATTCATTTGAAGGCGTAGATGAGCGCTTTACGTCAAGCGCAAAGCAAGCATGTGATAAAAAACTTTCTCTGTTTGTAACAGATAAAGAAGTAAGAGAATCTATAAGAAGACCTAAAGATGGAGAAATAGCATTTGAACCGTCAGTAATTGAATACAAAAACTGCTTTGTGCGAATACCTGATGAGCAGCTTGAATACTTAGCACCTCTCACACAAATACTAACAGCACAATGTCTTGATTATTTCAAATCCCGTTCACTAAAGGCTGACCACCAAATCCTCCTATGTCTTGATGAGATGGCATCCCTTGGTATCATAGACGTGTTGCCCGGATTGCGTAAGTATCGTAAAAGAAAAGTCTCAATACTATGTTTAACGCAAGGGCTTGTAGATTTGGATTTAACCTACTCAGAAAAAAATAGAAAAGCACAGATGTCAAACTTCCGTTTCAAGGTTATTTTGGACTCAGCTGAACCTGACGAACAAGAATATTGGGCTAGGTTAATTGGTTATGATACGCAAATAAATCTAAGTCAAACAGGTAATAGTGTGACTCAAACAGAAAAACGAGAATATCTTGTAGAACCTAGCGAGTTTGCAAATCTAGGAAATAAACTAATAGTCATATATCCAGGTGGCTACAGAAAACTGTACAAGAACTTCTGGTTCAAACAATAATAAAAGCTCCGCAAGGGGCTTTTTCTATTTTCAACAAACTTTCAAAAATCTTTTCAAATCTGGTGGTAAGATAACTATCGTTGATGAATAAGTACTTATCAAATCATAAAAATGTAGCAATAGCAAAATTAGATTAATATCAAAGGAATAAAAGTATGAACAAGATATTCAAATTTAGTAATGAACTAAGAAGAATGATTAATAATCAAAAAGATTACCAATTAAACCTAGAAAATGAATATAAATGTGGTATCATTTCAGTTGCCGACATGCAAAAAGAAATAGAAATGAGTAAAACAAAAGAACTTGCTCTAAAGCGTAAGCTTGTCGCACAAGTACATATAAAAGCAAATGGAACACCTAAGAGTATTCGTTATGAAGCATCACGAGACCTTTGGGTAACTAAAATTAGTGGAGATATTCGTCTACACGCCAGAACTGAAGAATTATTAATTGATAAGATTCTTGATTATTACGATTGCTATGTCGTAGCTAATACGCTAGAACACATCTTTGAACTGGCAATTGAAACCAAAGAAAAGACAGATAATTGTAGTCCTCTCACTATAAAAAGATTACGTCAGGAATATAATCACTTTATTAGTGATGAATTTGGGAAAAGGGATATTAAATCAATCTCCAAAGATGATTTGAAAGCATACACTAATGAAATGTTAGAACGCTTAAATCCTACTCCAAAAGCTTTCCTAAAATACAAAGGCGTATTAAATCTTATATGGAGATATGCTGTCGAATATGGGTATGTACAAGTAGATATTGTTAAGGGGATATCTAATCAACAGTTTCGCTCTAAATGCGATAATTCAAAGCCAAAAAGCAAAGAGAAAATACTTTCTCGTGATGACATACTAAGAATCCAAAACGAGATATATCGCAGGATGCAATTTGCTCGTTATAATGGATATTTTATCTATGGATTTATGATTCTTTTAGCCATAGAAACTGGTATGCGTGCCGCTGAATTATGTTCACTCAAGTGGGCTGATATATTAGATAACCGTATGATACATATCCATTCTCAGCAACTTTCAAACCGTGAAACTGGTAACAGAATTGTGTACTATGTGCCATGGACTAAAGATGAAAAGGGAATATCTCAAGGAGGAAGATATTATCCCATCACAGACAAGATAGCAAAAATATTATTGAATTTAAAAACTCTTCAAGAAGAAAAACATATAGCTTCAGAATATGTTTTCTGTGACGTAAATGGTGATTGGATTACAGTAGGAGCATACCAAACATGCCTACGAAGATTAATGAGAAGTATGGGATTTTCAATCACTAGAAATCATGCATTTAGAATGAGCTTAAATTCTAATGAGTTTATTCCGAAAGGAATCCCAGTGACAGATAGGGCTCGCCTACTCGGTCACAGTGTGGAAACTAATCTAAGACATTATTCATATGCAAGAATAAATGTAGATGATGAGATTAGAACACTATTAAACGGCTAGGTTGTCCCTAGTTGTCCGAATTATTAAGTGTGCAGACAAAAAAATAAAGCCCAGAAGCATTGAATTTTCAATGTTTCTAGGCTCTACAAACCAATGCGGAAGGCGGGACTTGAACCCGCACGCTCGCAATGAGCACAAGATCCTTAGTCTTGCTCGTCTGCCAGTTCCGACACTTCCGCACATCAGTACTTGTTCCTGACGACTTGATTATAATAGCATCGCATTCCTAAATAGTCAACGCTTTTTTGCAAATTAAAGTGTCTAACTTTAACGTGCTAAATCTGAAAATTCTGCACATTTATTTTGTGTATTATTCCACACCGTGAGAAAGTAAATATTCATGCCATGGTTCATAGCACGCTCCCTTTAAATGAACACCATCTGTTGTGGTCTCCGCATCAAGATTACCTTCCTCGTCATCTACCGCTTCGTTAATATTTAAATAGAAAATGTTTTGCTTATCTTCTAATGATTTAATAGCATCATTTCTGAGATTGATATTAGTATTGTTGTATAGCTCATCTGTTTCATTTTTCTCTTTTGAAACATGCATGATGCTATTAATAAATATATAAGCATTTGGCTCTGCTGCCTGAATCTGGTTGATTACGTCCTGATAGGCTTGCCTGAAATCATTTTCATCTCCTCTTCCAAGCTCGTTTATGCCAACCATTATATATACTTTTGAAAAGTGATTAGTTTCTAAAGCCTCAGCTAAACTAATTTCATCACCATCCTCAGTTTCTATCCATTTATCATCCCTGATGTTATATATAGAGAGGGATTTCTTAGCATAAAAGGTAGCTCTAGCATCAATGTCCTGACAATACTGAGAAAGACCAACCATTCGTGAATCGCCTATAAACAAAGCATCATCAAAATAGCTATCATCTACAGATATATATTTTTTTGTCTTGCTAGACTTTACATTTGTTTTTTTAGTTGCTTTTGTCGACTGCTTTTCTTCATTTACTTCTATTTTTGACCATGGATAGATGCCATTTGATGCAGCCTGCATAACGGCACCTATAGAAGTTGTTTTATAAGGATTTGAATAATACTTCGTATATACGGTACCCCTAAAAACAACTCCAACTACAGCAATCGCAATAGAACTTATAATTGTAAGCAGTAACAATAAAATACTGTTTATTTTCATATCTTCACCTAGAATCTTAAATACATAAATGGATTGCCTGCAGAATTAGACAAACTAAAAATGCTTATCCAAAACATTGCAAATATCACTAAAATCGTAAATACGTTATTTTTATGTTTTTTATAGAAACCTGTTAATGCTGGAATAGTGAAAATAATAGCCAATACTAAATATATCCAATAATCCTCAAGCATGTACAAATAATCATTACTATTAACTGCAACAGAAATATCTATAACTGGGAAAAGTCTTAACATATATAGTCTAAGATACTTCATAGAATGAATAGCAAACACAACCCATGTAATAGGAATGATTACCATAACGTTAATACGCCCTACCACCATAAATAGCTTTTCAAATCTGCTCAGAATAAACTTCTCAATTGTAATAATCAAAAATATTATTCCAGCCCATATCCAGAAATTATATGTTTGACCATGCCAAAGACCAGTCAAAATCCAGACTACTAATAAATTGAAAACAGTACGTATCTTTCCCTTGCGATTTCCTCCCAGAGGAAAATATACGTAATCTCTGAACCACGAACCTAGTGTGCTGTGCCAATTTCTATAAAACTCAGAGATAGACTTTGAAAAATATGGCTGATCAAAGTTTCTAATAAAAGGAAATCCCAACATCACTCCAAGGCCAGCTGCCATAAGTGAATATCCCCAAAAATCAAAATATAACTCAAAAGAGAAAGTGTATGCACCAAGCCACGCTAGAGGCGTTGAAATGCTTTCATATCCGATAGTTTTCATATCATTCCAAAGAACAGAAAGATGATCTGCAATCATCACCTTCATAAACAATCCAATGGCAAAATACTTAAGTCCATCTTCTATTTGCAAAAGAATACTGCAAAAGTTTTCTTTCTTTGTTTTATCATTCTTTTTCCAAAAATCATTTTTTTCAACATAGTCGTATCTGGCAATAGGACCTGATGTAATCTGTGGAAACATAAAGAAATAGTTGGCCATGCTTATTAGCTCAACCTTTTGAATCTTACCTTTATATAAATCTGCCAGGTAAGATATCATTTTGAAAATGTAGTAGCTAACGCCAAGAGGAATAACTATATTTAAACCAAATGAAGATGCTCCCTTGAAAAAGCACAGACATGAACAGTTTATAATAACACCGATTGCAAGTATAACCTTTGATTTTTTCTTGGATAGAAATTTAGCCAGAATATAATTAATCAGTGTAGCCGCTGAAATTACAGCAATATACACCGGCTCATTAATATAGTAAAATCCTATACTTGCAACCAATAAAAGCCATGCACGACAATTGCATGGCAAAATATAATATATAATCAAAAAGATTGGTACCAATCTAAAAATAAAAATCAAATCAAAAAAGGTCATTGTATTCTCCCAAAGTTTCCTTCGTATTTAGTATACAATAACCCTTTTATTTTTTCTTCTATAAATTTAATTAAATGTTGCTTGATATTTATCGATTATTTTATATAGTTCGCTGTTAGGATCTTCTATCATCTTAATATCAGTATCAAGCTGCAGCAACTTTGTCTGATTCTCATCTCTCATCTCCCATTTAGGAAGTCCGTCTCCATTAGGATTTCCAGTCTTGGCAAAATTCACCCAATACTGTTGCATTATATCTGAAAGCGCATAATCCTCTTCCGTATACAATCCTGGATGTCTCCAAAGATTTCCATATGCATATGGCAACTCGCCGGCATGGTAATTTGATAAGGAATCATTGGTCTTTGTAAAGTAATATTCATAGGTAGGAACGCCCTGTTCCACCAAATAGTTATTCCAAAGATAATGTGAATAGCTGAACCAAATTGCTGAATAGCTAATATTTAATGCACCCTTGGCATCTCCCATTGCATCAACAATAAAATGCTGGTCACGCTGTGGTGAATCTGCCGGAACAATCTTTGCCATATCCCCTGCGTAAGACCCCAAATCCTCCGCTAATAACTTCTCATAATTGTCAGCTGTCGCTTTGGTTCCTAGCAAGAAGGCATCTGATTCTTTGGCATTAAATCCATTTAACAGAGCCTTTTCATGGTTTTGCCCCTTTTCATATGTAAGATAAGGCTGTTCTGTAATGGCATAGCCATCGACAGTCATTGCCGATTGGTCAGTTGATGTCTTCACAAGCTCTTCTGCTGGAATATCCCTAAGCTCCTCAGAAGAAGTTACACCAAATTCTTTGCGAACTGCATCTCCTTCTTTTACTGCCTCACTATAATCTCTGAAAGTATGGAAAGGCTTTCTTGCAAGAATACCACTGGACTCCGCAATAGCATAATTAAACAATCCATCTGTAAGAGGTGATACGCACATTGCATTTACGCTAGATGAGCCTGCTGATTCTCCAGCAATTGTGATTTGATTTGGATCTCCACCAAAAGCTTCTATATTGTCATAAACCCACTGAAGAGCAGCTATCTGATCTAGCAGACCATAGTTACCTGTAGTACCGTTAGCCGATTCTTCTTTTAAATCATCAGCTGCATAGTAGCCAAAAACATTTAATCTGTAAGCAAAATTTACGAATATAACACCCCTCTTTGCCAAGTCCTCGCCTCTATACTCCGTATATGAAGACTGACCTGTAGAAAGACTGCCGCCGTGAACATAGAAAATAACAGGCAATGGCTCGTCTGAAGCCTCCTCTGGTGCAAAAACATTAAGATACAGACAATCTTCACTCATAGCCTCAAGATACTCATCACCTAATTGCACTCTATAGTCATGCCAGCCAAGGATGTGTGACAAACTGTCATATAAAGGATTGGTACGGGCTTGCATCGCCATAGGGCCAAATTCATCGCATGCTCTTACACCATCCCAGCTTTCAGCTGGCTGTGGTTCTTTAAAACGAAGCTCACCTACTGGTGCCTTTGCATAAGGAATACCAGCGTATACCTTTACAGAATGATCTTCGTTATATACTCCAGTCAAATCTCCCTGCTGAACAGAAACTACATCTGTCACATCAGGATTCTTATTTGCAACTGCTGGAACATTTTTGTAAGGTGGAGCTGTTAATACATAGTTACATGCCAATATAGCAACAAATACAATCCACATAATGATTGTTGACTTAACATTATACGAATCTCTTTTTATAAGCATTGCCCTTAATACTAGCATTGAGATAGCCGCAAGTATGCCAACCACCCAGCCTAATAATATATTTTTAGACAGCTCCAGCACTGCAATATAAAGAGCCGTCAGTATGATAACAATAATCGAAAATACCATCGTTGTCTCTCCTTAGTTTTATGCAATTTAATTTATCTCAACCCATTATACTAGTTCTAAAAAAATCTTACAAGAAAAATGTGATTTTTTTGTTGACATGTGAGTCAGACTCTGATAGTATATCTTTTGTTCGCGGAAGTGTCGGAACTGGCAGACGAGCAAGACTAAGGATCTTGTGCTCATTGCGAGCGTGCGGGTTCAAGTCCCGCCTTCCGCATATCGAAGGCTTCGGTTTTACCGAAGCCTTTTTTCTTTTCCACTCCACCCCGCCTTCCGGGTTTTAACTTAGATTTCAATTGGAATTATACACAAAACACTTATCCGAACATTGTTATTGTCTGACAAATAATATTTTTATCGTGCATTTATCTTGCAATTTATCTTCCTGGATGTATAATAGACTTATCAAATAACAGAGAGAAAAAAGCAGAAAGGGAGGTATAGTCCACCAGAGAATTAATTTAGTAACTACAAAATCTAGTGATTGGAGGTATGGTCCACCAGAGAATTAATTTTTTAACCACGCGACAATTATTACTTTTAAAATAAGTTAGATAGAGAGGTATAGTCCATTGGGATCGATGTTAAGGGGCGGCACCAGTTAGGAATCGGTTGATTTCGAATTGGTGTCGCTCGTTTGTTGTATAAAAAAAGCCCCAGTAAAAACTGAGGCTAAGCTGCAGGAAATGGGACTTGAACCCACACGATATTGCTACCACAGGCACCTGAAGCCTGCGCGTCTGCCAATTCCGCCATTCCTGCGAACATTTAGTATTCTATAGAATTTCAGATAGCAAGTCAAGGCTTTCTAGGCCCATAAATGATTAAAAATCTAGCAGATTTCTGCTGAATCTAAAATGATTGTAAATGGGCCATCATTTTGCAAAGACACCTTCATATCTGCGCCAAACTCTCCTGTCTCCACATGGAATTGTTCTTTGCATTTTTCAATAATGTATTCATACATTTCATTTGCCATATCCGGTGCACCAGCCTCTATAAAAGAAGGACGATATCCCTTCTTGCAGTTTGCATATAGGGTAAATTGAGATATCAAAAGAAGCTCTCCGCCTACATCTGATAGAGAAAGATTAATCTTGTCATTTTCATCATCAAATATGCGAAGCCCTAGTAGCTTTTTCACCATTTTGTCTGCTATTTCTTTTGTATCAGAATCTGCTACACCAATAAGGACTAAAAAACCTTTTCCAATTTGACCTATTACATTTCCATCTACTTTTACAGATGCTTCATTAACTCTTTGAACTACAAATTTCATTATTATTCTCCTATTTTTCTTTTACTATAATTGTCATCATATATCTAGAATCATCTGGAATAGTCATAGCACTTGTAAAGATTTGTTCTGTTTCCATGCCACAGTCTATTACCGCATATACGTTAACAATCCCAGCATTTTCCATCTCTACAAGCTTATCCTTTATTGCAGAAACATTTTTTCCACTTTTCATTATTATTTTTGTGCCAGACATTTTTAATTCTTCATCCAGATTTCCTTGGCCTGAAAGGATATGAACATTTTCATCTGCCTCGCTGATAAGAATTCCCGCCGCAGATGCTGTACCACAGAATGATGTGATACCATTGATGATTTCTACTTCTATTCCATCCTTCTTTGCAAGCTTCATTATATACCCAAATGTTGAGTATACAGTTGGGTCTCCTATTGTAAGGAAAGCAAGGTTGTATCCTTCAAACAAAAGCTCCTTATATTTACTATAAAAGCTTTCGTGCATTTCCTTGAGCTTAGCCTCATCCTTTGTCATCTCAAAATCGAGGCTAATAACCTTTTTGAAAGCAAGCTCTGGCACAACCGGAAGAGCAATTTGATATGCTCTACACTTATCCTTTTCAGCTCTAGGCAAGCAAATAACATCTGCATCCCTAATTGCCTTTACAGCCTTTATTGTAAGCAGCTCTGGATCACCAGGGCCAACTCCTATTCCATATAATATTCCAGCCATATATCAAGTCTCCTGTAAACTATTACTCTCTTTTGCATAACTCCCAAAATGTTACCGCACTGGCTGCTGCAACATTTAAAGAATCCACTCCATGATACATAGGAATGATTGTAACGAAATCAGACGCATCTATTGTTTCCTGCTTGATTCCGGTACTCTCAGTACCAAATACAATCGCCAGCTTCTCCTGTTCCTTCAGCACTGGTTCTGCAAGAGATATTGCATTATCCTTCAGGGCCATTGAAACAACTGCAAAGCCATCTCCTTTAAGAGCAGCAACATAATCAGAACCCTTGTCAAAATATGTCCATGGTACCTGGAACACAGTTCCCATAGCAACACGAGCCGCTCTTCTATAGAAAGGATCTGCACTATCATGAGTTAATATAATGCCATCAACGCCAAGGGCTGCTGCAGATCTAAATATTGCGCCTACGTTTGTTGGATTCATAACATCCTCAAGGATTGCCACCCGTTTTGAGGCTTGAAGGATTTCAGAAACTGAAGGCAAGCTCGGTCTTTTGCAGGCAGCCAAAACTCCTCTTGTAAGATTAAAACCAGTGATTTTGTTGATGACATTAAGCTCTGCCACAAATACTTCTACATCATCACTGATATCACTCAACAATTCCTGCACAACCTGTGATTCATATGCCTTTTCCTCAACTAAAAAAGCAATAGGCTCTGCGCCTCTAGCCAGTGCCCTCTTTATTACCTCTGGAGTTTCTGCTATAAATACGCCTCCATTAGGCTCATAATAATGATATAGCTGAGCCTCGTTATACTTTGTAAATATATCTACTCTACTATCATCTATACTTTCAATTTTTATCATATCTTTCACCATTTAATACAAATTTACAATATTCTACCATAACCCCGATGATACTAAAATAACATTGACATTTTCACTTTTAAGTACATAATGAATTGTACAAAATCAATTTTCGGAGGTACATATGATTCAAGATATTTTTCCAAGCAAACTTAATAATAGCTATAAAACTGACGCTATTCCTAAGTCAGATGATTTAATCATTGTTCATAGCGACGGAAAAATCCTGTTAAATGTTGATGAAAAAAGCAAAACCATTTCTTTCCCACAGATAAAAGACATTCAATCAAATCTTAATCCTATATACTTTTTTGAAATTGATGGAGAAAACTTCTTTTACAATACAGATACAAACACTGATACCTCCGCTCTTCCTGAAGGTTTTCAGTTCTTTACGATGCGACAAATCAGAAATGATTATCTTTATCCAAAGCACTATGTATTTGCAGCCTACACTGCCATCCACTTGATTGATTGGTATGAGGCAAACAGATTCTGTGGAAAATGTGGTACAAAGAATGAACATTCAAAATCTGAGCGCGCTTTAGTTTGCCCTAACTGTGGCCGCACACGATACCCTAGAATCAATCCTGCTGTAATAGTTGGTGTAAAAAATGGCGATAAGCTATTACTGACAAAATACAAAACCGGTTTTGCTCACAATGCTCTTGTGGCCGGATTTACAGAAATCGGTGAAACTATGGAAGAAACTGTCGAACGTGAAGTAATGGAAGAAACAGGACTAAAAGTTAAAAATATCCGCTACTACAAATCTCAGCCTTGGGGAATTGCCAGCGATATTCTGCTGGGATATTACTGCGATGTAGATGGCGATGACACCATTACAATGGATGAATCAGAACTGAAATATGCTCAGTGGGTGAGCCGAGAGGATATCGAATTACAGCCTCTCGACTACAGCCTCACAAATGAGATGATGAAAATGTTCAAAGAAAACAAGCTGACAGATTAATTCTGCTGGCCCAATATGTGATATATAAACTGCTGGGCTGTTCTTCCTGAAAGACCACCCTGCTCCATTTCCCATACCTTTGCTTTCGCAATAAGTTCCTCCTCTGGCATGGTGATGCCTGCTCTTGAAGCCAATCCAAGAACAATATCTATATATTCTCTTTGCATTGGCTTTGAGTAGCTGATAGTAACACCAAAGCGATGAACAAGCGAAAGCTTTTCTTCTACTGTATCTGAATGATGTCTGTCATCAGTGTTGGTCTGATCATTTCTATCATTCCATGTTTCCTTTATTAAATGTCTACGGTTTGAAGTAGCATAAATCAAAATGTTATCTGGCTTTGTCTCAACGCCACCTTCAATAACAGCCTTTAGGAATTTGTACTCTATTTCATGCTCTTCAAATGACAAATCATCCATATAGATGATGTATTTGTAATTACGATTCTTAATGCTGGCTATAATCTTTGATAGATATCTAAACTGATGCTTATATATCTCAATCATTCGAAGACCGTCATCATAGTACTGATTAACAATAGCCTTAATACTTGTAGATTTGCCAGTTCCACTATCTCCAAACAAAAGCACATTATTTGCTTTTTTGCCAGCTACAAAGCTTTCCGTATTATCAATTAGCTGTTGCTTTTGATATTCATATCCTATCAAATCATCCAGGACAACCTCATCCATGTTATTGATAGGAACAAACTTGATATCATTTAATCCTATTTCCTCGATTCTGAAGGCTTTATTCAAGCCAAACATACCTACACCGTAAGCCTTATAGAAATTCGTAATTACGTTAAAGAATTCCTTTTCATCCCTTGCAGCCTCAAGCTCTTTTGACAGCTTTCTAACCTTTTCACTAACATTGCGATTATACATCTGCTCATTTTTTCTAACAGAATTGTAGTTCGTAAATACGGAGAATGACTCAATGCCCAACTCCTTTTCCAAAGATGAAAAATCGTAATCAAATAGTTCTTTTAGAATTCTAAAATCATTTTCTACCAAATGATTTACAGAACCTGGCTTCACATCAGTTTTTTCTGTAACTAGAGAAAATGGATTTTCATTCATAATAATGTAGAAGGTTAAATAATTATGCCAAAGATTATCATCAAACCCATAATCCGTTGCAAGCATAAGAAGTCGCTTTGAAATTGCGTTAATCTGGCGGGTAGCTTCCCTCTTGTTATAATCACCAGACTCCACCATATCAATAGCTTTTCCAAGCTGATAAAGAATACTATCCTCTGTTAAATCCCCAAACATAAGTAATCGTGATATCTTGTCGTACATAATTTTATCCTCCTTAATTATCATATTTTATTATTTTGTGTTATTATGTTCAATTGTCGGAGGAACTTTTATGTTAGCAAATTATCATTCACATACACCAAGATGTAATCACGCCACTGGCAGTGAACGAGAATACATTGAATCTGCCATAGCAAATGGGTTTAAAATTCTTGGTTTTTCAGATCACACACCACAGCCATATCCATCCAGTTATAAATCACATATCAGAATGGGTATGGAGGAATTAGAAAACTATGTTGATACACTTGTAAAGCTTAGAGAAGAATACAAGGACGATATCACTATTTACATAGGATTCGAGGTAGAATACTTTAGAAAATACTTTGATGCGCTGATTAAAGAGCTCAGAAACTACCCTGTTGATTATATTATTCAGGGACAGCATTTCATTCCTGACGAGATTGATGGATTCTATGCTGGAGCTCCTACCACTGATGATCAGCACTTGATTGATTACGTAGATACTGCAATCGAGGGAATGCAAACAGGTATGTTTACATATCTTGCCCATCCCGATTTGATTTATTACAAGGGCGATGACAATACCTATAAAAAGCACATGGAACGTCTCATTGCCGCATCCATTGATTTAAATATTCCACTAGAAGTAAATCTTCTTGGATTTACAGGAAAACGCAATTATCCTTGTGACAAGTTCTTTGACTTAGCCACAGAGATGGGGGCCAACTTTGTAATTGGCTGTGACGCTCACGATCCACAGTCAGTTTGTCAGCCAGAGCTTAACCCTGAGTTCATGGCGTTCTTGAATAAGCACAACATTACAATCGGAGACAATATTTGTACTCTTCCTTCGATTAAATAACAAAAACCATCAGGCCATTTGACCTGATGGTTCTTGTTTATTAACCAAGAATATCTATGTACTCTCCTGCCAAGGCTTTATTCATGCTTCTTACAGCACAGAATTTACCACACATAGAACATGTGTCATCAAATTCTGGTGAGCGATCAGCACGAATAGCCTGGGCAGTCTCTGGGTCAATTGAGCATTCCCATTGCTTATCCCAGTCAAAACACTGTCTGGCATCTGCCATGGCATTATCTCTATCCATTGCATGTGGTACATGCTTAGCAATATCTGCTGCATGTGCTGCAATCTTTGAAGCAATGATTCCCTGTTTAACATCCTCAAGATTAGGCAAAGCCAAATGCTCTGCAGGTGTAACATAACAAAGAAATGCTGCGCCGTTTTGAGCCGCTATCGCCCCTCCGATTGCTGATGTAATATGGTCATATCCTGGAGCAATATCAGTAACAAGAGGCCCCAGTACATAGAATGGTGCTCCCATACAAACCTTTTGCTGAATCTTCATATTTGCAGCGATTTCGTCCATTGGCATATGTCCAGGACCTTCCACCATAACCTGAACATCCTTGGCCCACGCACGCTTTGTTAGCTCTCCTAATCGAACTAATTCCTCTATCTGACACACGTCGCTGGCATCTGCAAGACAGCCTGGTCTGCATGCATCACCAAGAGATATTGTCACATCATACTGACGGCAGATATCCAAAATCTCATCATAATATTCATAGAAAGGGTTCTCCTCCCCTGTCATAGACATCCAGGCAAATACAAGTGAACCTCCTCTTGATACAATGTTCATTTTTCTTTTATGAAGCTTTATCTGATCAATTGTCTTACGTGTAATTCCGCAATGTAGTGTAACAAAGTCCACTCCGTTTTCTGCATGAAGACGTACTACATCAATAAAATCCTTTGCTGTGAGTGTAGCCAAATCTCTTTGATAATGGATTACACTGTCATATATAGGCACAGTTCCTATCATTGCTGGACATTCATCTACTAGCTTCTTTCTAAATGGCTCTGTGTTTCCATGGCTGGATAAATCCATAATGGCCTCGGCCCCCATATCCACTGCAGCCATAACCTTTTGCATTTCAATATCATAATCCTTACAGTCTCTAGATACGCCAAGATTAACATTGATTTTTGTACGTAGCATGCTTCCTACACCTTCTGGATTAAGACACTTATGATTTACATTTGCAGGAATTGCCACCTGGCCTCTTGCTACTAGCTCCATTATTTCTTCAGGTGTACGATACTCCTTTAAGGCCACCTGCTTCATTTCTGGTGTAATAATTCCTTGTCTTGCTGCGTCCATCTGTGTTGTGTATTTTCTCATTATTCTTCTCCTTAAACATATATGTAATCATTGAAAACTGGTTGTAATCCTTCGTCAGAAATATCTATGTACATAGTACCCAGGCTCCTGCCATCAGAAATTTCAAATTGCTCATCCCCAGAAGGGTCACTTGATTCCTCACCAGTATATTTTTCTTCATGGTCACCGATACCCGTTGATACTCCTGCTGATACCTTTGTAGCAGCAATCTTTACTATCCCATTTCTAAATTCTGCCGTTTCTCTTGAAGATACTGTAATTCCACAGAAAGGCAAAAATATACGATATGCACATATAATCTGGCACAACTGCTTTTCCCCTACATCAAGTGGATTGATTGTGTCATTATTGATAATTGGTCGAAGTCTAGGGCATGATAATGACATTTCTGCATAAGGGTATTTGCGCTGTAAATAGTAGACATGCAAGGCTGATGCCAGAGCATCCTTTCTAAAATCCGAAAGCCCCAAAAGTGCAGAAAAGGCAACCCCTCGCATTCCACCCATAAGAGCTCGCTCCTGAGCATCAAATCTATATGGCCATATTCTCTTGTTACCCATCAAATGCAGAGTCTCATACTTGTCAGAATCGTATGTTTCCTGAAAAACGGTTACATAGTCCGCACCGCACTCATGCAGATATTTGTAATCCTTTACGTTTACAGGATATATTTCGATTCCAACCATTTTGAAATATTTTCTAGCAATTTTACATGCTTCACCTATATATTCAACGTCTGATTTAGCTGGACTTTCTCCTGTAAGAATTAATATTTCTTCCATTCCACTATCTGCAATAACCTGCATTTCATGCTCTATTTGCTCATATGAAAGCTTTAATCTTTTTATTTTGTTATAGCAATTAAATCCGCAGTATACACAGTAGTTCTCGCAGTAATTTGCTATATAGATTGGAGTAAAAAGATACACTGTATTTCCAAAGTGCTTGCTCGTTTCCTGCTGTGCCTTCTTTGCCATCTGTTCCAAAAATGGTTCTGCAGCCGGTGAAAGAAGTGCCTTAAAATCTTCTATTGTACATTTATCGCTGGCAAGGGCCCTTCTAACATCTGCAGCTGTGTATTTGCTGTAATCATAGGAATTAAAATGTTCCATTACGTTTTTACGAACATCCGACTCAATAATATCCATCCCCGGCAAATATTCCATATGATTGATTCTAGATGAAGGATCTGTCTCAATCTGATGCTTTCGCTCTAGTCCTGTTGCTGATAATTCCTTAGAGTCAAATAAAAATGTGTTTTCCATGATGCCTCCTAATGTAAGAAACCTGTAAGTGGATCTGATGCTGCTGCACCACGTGTAAGCACTCTTCCAAGGCCTGCCAAGTATGCTTTTCTTCCTGCTTCAATAGCATCTTTGAATGCTGATGCCATAAGTGTCAAGTCTCCAGCTGTTGCAAGAGCAGTATTTGCCATTATTGCTGCAGCTCCCATTTCCATTGCTTCACATGCCTGTGATGGCTTTCCAATTCCAGCATCTACAATAATAGGCAAATCTATTTCATCAATAAGAATCTGTATAAACTCTTTTGTTGCAAGACCTTTATTGGAGCCAATCGGTGATGCAAGTGGCATGATGGAAGCAGCTCCAACATTTTGCAATTCTCTTGCAACATTCAAATCTGGGTACATATAAGGCATAACCACAAAGCCTTCTTTTGCAAGAATTTCTGTAGCCTTAATTGTTTCGTAATTATCAGGAAGTAAATACTTTGTATCCCTCATAATCTCGATTTTTACAAAATCACCACAGCCAAGCTCCCTGGCTAGTCGTGCTATTCTTACAGCTTCCTTTGCATCTCTTGCGCCGCTTGTATTTGGAAGCAAAGTTACATTCTTTGGAATATAATCCAAAATGTTTTCTTCATCCTTGGTGTTTGTTCTACGAACGGCAAGTGTTATAATTTCCGCCCCTGCATCTTTAATTGCCGCTTCAATAAGCTTCATGGAATACTTTCCAGAGCCAAGGATAAAACGAGAATCAAATTCTTTACCACCGATTACCAGTTTGTCATTTTCCATTCCATTTTCCTCTTTCTATTAACATTTATGCATCCAATTCTCCAATGAGAATTCTAATTACCATGTGTGCCTCGTGTGCTCCACAAACCATCACTCTAGATGAAATCAATCCGATACCATCATTAACATCGCTAACACCATCACCTAAAAGATAAAATTTCTTTGATACTCTTCTAGCCTTTATATCGTTGGCACTACCAAATCCTGCCATGCCAGAACTAGAGAGAATATACTTATCTGGCATTTGTTCCAGTACCAGATTTACAAGCATTGACTTGTATTGTGCTGAGTCAAAAGCCTCACATATTATCGATGCTTTTTCTAGTAATGATTTTGAGTTTGCCTCCGTCATCTTAACTTGATGGGTCTCTATTTTTATAAATGGATTTATTTCTTTCAAGTTTTCTGATAAGGCATCCGTTTTTGCCATTCCAACCTGATTAATCTTATACTGTTGCCTATGCAAATTACTTACATCAACAGAATCAAAATCTATCAGTATTAGGTGTCCAACTCCTGCTCTTGCAAGACATGTGGCTATATTGGACCCCAAACCTCCTAGTCCGCATATTGCAACAACCGCTTCGTCGAATTTTTTTTGATTGTCTGCTCCATGCCGTTCTACCAATGCCTGATAAAACTCCTCTTTTGTCGGTATCAATCAACCACCTCCAACAAAACTTACTACCTCTACGATATCTCCATCCTTAAGAATCGTATGATTATAAGTTGCTTTTGGAATGATTTCTTCATTGACTTCCACTGCAATAGTCCTAACATCAAATTTAAAAACGTCTAACACTGCAGCAAGTGTCATGTTTTCTAGCTCATATTCTTTTCCATTTAAGAAAACCATTTACTATTCCTTCCTTTTAAACCGCCACCATATGATTAAGTGGTCCACTACCTTTTCCCAAATTAGGGTCAGCTGCTATTGCTTTAGATATGTAACCTTTTGCATTCCTTATAGCTTCCTTCAAATCAAACCCCAGCGCCAAATTCGATGCAATAGCACTTGATAATGTGCAGCCTGTTCCATGAGTGTTAGAGCTATTAATTCTTTCGCCTTCAAACCATGTAACACACCCACTATCAAAAAGAACATCGCTGGCGTCCTCTACACAGTGGCCCCCCTTTACAAGAACTCCACAGCCATATTTTTCACCAAGCTTTTTGGCGGCCTGTTCCATATCAATCTTGTCTTCTATCTGCATTCCTGTTAATATTTCAGTTTCAGGTATATTGGGTGTAATAACTCTAGCTAGTGGAAACAGCATTTTAGCCATCACATCCGGTGTGGAGTTTTCCATCAATCTGCTTCCACTTGTTGCCACCATAACCGGATCTACGACAATATTTTTCACTTCATACTCCTTTAGTTTTCTGGCAACAACTCTCACCTGCTCCACTGATGGAAGCATTCCAATCTTTACCGCATCTGCCGGAATATCAGTTAAACAGGCATCTATTTGTTCCTCCAGAAAATGTGGATTTGACTCTACAATCTCTGTAACCCCTGTAGTGTTTTGTGCAGTAAGAGCGGTGATAGCGGTCATTCCATAGACTCCATGGGCAGTCATAGTTTTCAAATCTGCCTGGATTCCTGCGCCGCCACTACTATCACTTCCTGCAATCGATAAAACTACCTTCATCCTTTTATCTCCCTAAATTTCTTCTTCATACTTTCAGCCGCAAGCCTAGGTGACTCTGCTTTCATAATGGCTGAAACAGCGCATACCCCAGCTATGTCAATTCCTTTTAATACATCCATATTAGAAGCATTCAAACCGCCAATAGCATTAACTGGTACAGGAACTGCCTTACATATTGCATCCAATGTCTCCGTGGACGTAATAATCGTTTTTACCTTTGTGGTTGTTGGATAGATGGCACCAACTCCAAGATAATCAGCCCCTGCCTCGTAGGCTGCTTTTGCCACATCAACCTTCTTTGCAGTAGCTCCTAAAATCTTTTCAGGCCCGATAATCCTTCTGGCCATCTCAAGTGGCATATCCTCTGCCCCTAAATGGACCCCTTCGCAATCCACAGCAAGCATTACATCCACACGATCATCAATAATCAGCGGAACATTGTACTTTCTGCAAATCTTATGGACAGCCTGTGCCAGTTCAATATATTCCTTAGTGGTTCGATTCTTTTCTCGAAGCTGCATCAAAGTAACGCCACCCTTTAAAGCATCCTCAACTCGCCACAGGAATTCATCTAGCTCATACGGTGTACTGTCAGTAATAAAATAAAGCTCGCTATTAAACTCCATTATTCCTCCTTTTTGCATAAAAAAACGGAAGCTACCTGATTTCTCAAATAGCTTCCGCATAATATCAATATCATTATTAATCGGCGTCCCTACGTTGGCATTATCCAAATCAGGTTCTCGGTCGAAGGTCACACCTTCCTCTCAGCCTGTCTACAAGCTCCCGTCTCATATTAAATTCCTTACATATAATGCTACAAGTGTGGCAAAAAATCAACACCTAATTGCAAAGTACCTATTCTCACAAATCCCCTGAGAGCAAGTGGCGCCCGCCCTGGGCCCGCAGCCTCACCCATCCCATGTACGTCACAGATTTTGGATTATCTAAATGTGTAGTCGCCCATATTTATTAGTAGGTGTTCTTACAAAGTTTTACAATTCTATCGGTAAGGTATGGGTGAAGACGGACAAACACTATTCTTAGTAATCATCTGTCTTAAACTAGCTTTGTATTAATTACTATTTGCTTTGGAGCGAACTTAGAATAATAAAAACAGGTTTTGTAATAGATAAGCATGAGGCGCCATGGACGGCGCCGAAAGCCCGACAACGAAATGGACTGAGTTTAAGGGCGGTGCTTATGTATACAAAACCTGTTTTTTAATTATTCTTGGTGAGCGGAGTAGCAAAAGTAATAATACAAAGACTAGTTAAGACTAGATGATTATATAAACTACATTGTCCGTCCCACCCATACATTACCTTCGAATAGTAAAAGCTTCGTAAGTACACCTACATATGGGCGACTTTACACATTAAGGTAATCCAAAAAATCTGCTCCAATGATACATGGGAGGGGTGAGGCTGCGGGCCCAGGGCGGGCGCCACTTGTTCCTCTATTTTTAGTGAGAATAGGCATCCTACGCTTCCTTGAGGATTGCCTCTACCTGATCCTTCTTTTCGAAGAGAACGCAGCCGCCTACGTGGTCGTCTTTTAGGATGTCGCCTGCCTGGAGCACCTGAAAGAGGTGTGATGAGATAGCACCTCGAAGGCCCATGTCCATTACGTTTGTGTCGGAAAATGGCGAGAATGGGCATGGTTCTGCTCCACCATGGGAATTGATGTGGAAGAATCCTCTGCCTGCTGCAACGCATCCACCTGATGATTTTTCGTCCCCTGGGAATGAAATGAAAACCATGTCCTCGTAGTCTTCACGAAGGGTTGCGATTCTAGCTCTAAGCTGCTCTTCCTGCTCCTCGCTAAGGGCTAGGTGCTTGCTCTCATCTGATACAGGTACATACTCAACATAAATTACTGCTTTGCAGCCGTATCCCTGAAGCATAGAGACAAAATCATCTGAAAGAACATCATCAAAGTTTTCTGTAGTAACTGTTACAGAATTGCCAAAGATTTGACTATTCTTTTTGAATGTCTCCATGTTGGAGATAAGCTTGTCGTAGATGCCTTCTCCACGACGACTGTCAGTTGCTTCCTTGTGGCCTTCAATGCTCATGATAGGCACAAGATTTCTGTTTTTATCGAATAGTTCAAAGTACTCATCACTGATGAATACTCCATTTGTAAAGATTGGGAAAAGAATATTAGGCTTCTTTGCAGCTGCCTTGATGACACCTTTTCTAAGAAGAGGCTCTCCACCTGCCAAAAGAATAAAGCTAATTCCTAAATCCTCTGCTTCATCGAAGATGGTAAGCCACTGTTCATCGCTAAGCTGATTTACAGGCTCGCAATCCTTTGTTGCGTCGTTCTGACGAGAATAACAGCCTGCACAATGTAAGTTGCAATTGCTAGTGATTGATGCTATCAAAAATGGAGGAACATGTATGCCCTCCCCCTCATATTTCTTTCTAATATCAGAAGCTTTCTTTGTTGCTAATGCAAACTTTGCCATAAAAATGCTTTCAGCTGGATCTTTCAAAGTAGCACGAATTGAATCCTTTACAACTCGCTCTACACCAGCTGTCATATACGCTTGAATATCAAATTCCTTTTCCATATATACACCTCTTAAATGATCGTATCATTCCGTCGCATCAGTTGTATGTAATTTGATTTTGTAAAATCATTATACTCCTGTTGATAATCATTTTCAATTATAAATACAAAGTAAAAAAAGCTGCCCGCCAGCAGCTTTTTTTGGGAGAATGATATATGAAAAAGTTTTATCGCTCTTGCGATGATTGTATATTACTCTCCCATTATGAACTTGTACTGTTACTTATCTGAAATCTATGTGAAGATTGTAAAAATCTATTTTATTCTTCACCTATTCCTTGCATAGCCTTATCCAGTAGCTTCTTTAACTGAGCCTTTTCCTCATCTGAAAGATTTAGGCACCCTTTCATTTGAGCTGGAACCTTTTTAGCTTTTTCTTTTAATGCCTGCCCCTCATCTGTAAGCTTAATAACAAGCTTTCGCTCATCCTTTTCAGATCTTCCTCTGGTAATCATGCCTTGCTTTTCTAATCGCTTTAAAAGTGGAGCCAAAGTGCCTGAATCCAAATGCACGCACTTTCCAATTTCTCCTTCAGTCAAATCGCCAGCCTGCCATAAAGCCATCATAACAATATACTGGGTGTAGGTAAGATTGAGTTCCTCAAGAGGCTTTCTATACTTACGTACAACCTCCTTAGCACATGCATACAATGGAAAACAAAGCTGATTCTCCAAACACAAAACCTTATCTGATGTTTTGGTCATTTTATACTCTCCTATAATTCGTTCACATTAGTATTGTGTACAATAATAATGTATCAACGATATCACAGAAAGTCGAGATATAGCTAAACGCAAATACTAAATCATTTTGCATTGATTTAGTTTTACAAAATTAAGCGCAAATAAATGGACGTATTTCACAAGGAGCAAATTCCTGTATAACGCCGGCTAGTTTATCGCATGGCATTGGATTTGGTTCCAATAACCAGCCACATATGTACTGGCAAATGCCACATACATACATCTTAATCAATGCCATCATTTCATCAGATAACTCATCTTTTCCTGTTTTACTTTTCACTTCTTTTACAAGTAAATCACGGTTTGTATTGGCCATCTGAAAAACAAAAGAATCCATCCCCTTGGTATTCTTTAATACGTTGATTATAAAAGACTTGTTTTCCATAAAATACTGTAGATTACAACTAATTACATCCTTCCATGTCCAGCCATCTTTCCCTACGTTTTTAATATGCTTTTGAGCTTCCTGCAAATAAATCCAAGTTATCAAATCATATTTATCCCTAAAATGATTGTAAAAAGTAGGCTGCGTCATACCACAATTATCTGTAATATTTGTAATCGTAATTTTATTAATTGGTTTTGTCTCTGCCAACTCTTTGAAAGATTCTGCCAAAATTTCCTTTGTTGACATCCTGTGCATAGCCTCTCCCCCTTCCTACTATGCTTATTTTACCAATATTTTTCTTGCAACTTCAATACCAACTTTATAAGGTGCAATTCACATAATTTAGTTATGACTTCTTGCTGACAGAAAAATGAATTACGTGCTATACTCTTTAATTGTATAATGTGTGTTTGGGGAATAATCAAGAATTAGGAGACCAATTATGACTAAAAATAATAAACTCAAGGGAATAATATGTATCCTACTAGCCGCTGTTGGCTTTTCACTTATGACATTCTTTGTACGTATTTCAGGAGATTTGCCAACCATGCAAAAAGCCTTCTTTAGAAACTTCGTGGCCATGTTTGTTGCCATTGCAGCTCTTCTAAGGGCCAACGTAGGAATTAAAGTTGAATGGCCAAGTATTCCACCTTTATTTGCAAGATGCTTTTTCGGAACATCAGGATTAATTGCAAACTTCTATGCTATTGATAGATTAGGAATTGCAGATGCCAATATGTTAAATAAGCTATCACCATTCTTTGCTATTATTCTTTCGATTTTTATTTTGAAAGAATATCCAAAGCGTATTGATATTGCAGCAACTATCATTGCTTTTATTGGTGCATTATTCATCATCAGACCAACAGGCCTTATAACAGAAACTGTTCCTGCACTCATCGGCCTATTTGGTGGCTTTGGCGCAGGAACAGCATATGTTTGTGTCCGCAAGCTTGGACAACAGGGAGTAAAAACACCTGTTATCGTATTTTATTTTTCATTCTTTTCATGTGTGGTGACTCTGCCATTTTTAATAACAGATTTCGCACCAATGAATCCAACACAATTGCTCTGCCTACTTATGGCTGGCGTAAGTGCATCACTTGGACAATTTTCAATTACAACCGCTTACAAGTATGCACCAGCGAAAGAGATTTCCGTATTTGACTATACACAGGTTGTATTTGCGGCAATCCTTGGAATTATCTTCCTAGGTGAAATTCCTTCAATCCTCAGTATTGCAGGATATGCCATCATCATTGGTGTTGCAGTATTTAGATGGTACATGAATCTAAAAACTGAATAAGCCTAAGATTCAAGGAAAATAATCTTAGTATCATCCGGGCCCATCACAGTCAGTATTCTATGATTTGTGTATGGGTCCGTTCCACATTCACTGGTAATTTCCGCTTTATCTAATCTTCTCTTTATTCCATCTAAATTATGATGTGCTAAAACAATTGACTGTGCAGGTATCTGGGTCTGTTTATTTAAGCAATGAACTTCCAGCGAAGTTCGTCCCATTGATAGAAGCAAGTTTGTCTGAGTAACATCCTTTGGAATAATAATCTTCTTAATCTGAAATCCCAAATCCTTTACATAGAAATTCCAAATCTCATCCTCATCTGTTGCCTGTAAAATAACTCGACTAATAGATAGTCTTTTAGCAAATGGAAAAAGAACTCCATTTTTTGCCAGCTTCTTCCAGCGCTTATAATACTTAAAGTCCTTTCTCCACTCAGGATTTGTAAGAGTGTATGCACGGTGCATGTAAAGGGCTATGCCTATAAATCCACCAAATGTATCTGCTATAACATCCGCAGTATCGTATGTTCCACGCTTTGTGATAAGCTGTAAGTTTTCGATAAGTAATGATGAAACAAAACACATAAGAAGCGATCTACTCCATGCATGATTTCTAAACCATCTGAAAATATATGGAAGTAAATATCCCATAGGAATAAATACCATAACATTGAGATAGAATTCGATAAACTCTTCTTCTGGGAGCTCAATATCCTGCCATGTCATAGTGAAAATACTAAATCCTGCATTACGAACAACATAATCAGGATTTGGTGTTCTGGCAAGGAGCACAAGATAAAATAGAAAGCAAAGATAAATTACAAAAGCGGCATTTAAGATAGTTCGTCTGATAAGAGAACTTTTTCCAGCATTTTTGCTGGAGCTAACACCGCCTTGTAGATTTAAACCGATTTTGTTACAGATTTTATTATCAAAAAAAGGTAATAGATAGGCGAGGAGCAAAGCAATGATGGTTGCTCCTACGACTATTATTACATTTGAAATCCAATTATTTGCATAAAAATCATAAAAACTATTAAGTTCCAATTATTGTCTCCAATCTAAAAGCAGTACTTATATTGTAAAAAGTATACTTAGTAATTGTCAACAATTTGTGTAAAGGACATCAGATTAATTATTTAATCTGTTTTATAGATGCTCTTTTCGCATCATTAAAAAAGCTAATAATAATAACATACTTGATATTAAAATACACCTATATCCTAAAATGATAGATAAAATGCCACCGATACCTGCTCCTATCGCAAATACGATAATAATGCCATAGTAGTGCATTGCCTTTTTTAAAGCACCTTTTTCATGGTTTCTAAGGTAAACTGATAGGCTCTCTGTACCGCTTCTCAGGTTGCCAATGCACATGGTGCTTGCATATGGATATCCGTTGACCTTTCTAAAGGACTGGACTTGCATAGCACATGCTAAGGATACTAAAACATTTGCCAGTACATTTAAAGAAGCTGGCACAAATGCTACAGCCGATAATACTATAATCTCTATCAAAAGTATTATCTGACGCCAATGAATCTTTTTAGCATTTCGATAATGGAAGCTGACTTGCTCTGCAATAAGTATTCCTACTGCAAAAGAAAGAATAGGCAATAAGTAATGCAGCCCCTTTGCCCACTCTCTTTGCATTAAATGCTGAGACATAAGAACTATATTTCCTGTTTGAGCATTTGCAAATACCTTATCCCTAAGATTGTAGGTGTAGGCATCCTGAAAGCCTCCTGAAGCAGAAACTATAGCGCTTAGTAAGAATGATTCAGATGTTTGTCGTGACTTCATAGTTTATTACTTCCGTTTTAATGATTTAAGATACTGTTTGTGTTCATCACTGACTCTATAGCTTTCAATTGACTTTTGAATAGCTTTGTTATGAGTCCATTTATCAAGCACATTATTTTCTATGTATGGTAACGCCGCATCATACTGCTTAGCAAGAGCTGTGGCGAAATACCATGCTATAGCCATATTTATATAGTATTCATCAGATTTGACTGATGCAACTATTCTCAAATATTCTTCATTAAAGTCTTCATCTAGAAAATGGGACATGTATGAAACAATAGCAAACCTGATTGTATAGGTATCATTTGTCCCAATCCATTTTAAAAGCTGTCCAGACAACAAATCATGATTCTTTTTGAAGCACTTTGGTGACATTTGGTCACATGTAGCCCAGTTGTCTACGTATGGCAAAAACTGATTGAGCCTAGATATACACTCATCATAATCCTTGATTTCACCAATCAAAAAGGCATGAATCTGATTTTCATCAAAATATTGATGTGGCAAGTCATCAAGAAACTCTGCCACATCATCTCGCTTACTATAGCCTTTTGCAAGCTTTCGAAGGATTGGCGTGCGTACTCCAATAGCCGAACCTTCTGCAATAGTAGGTGTAAGCTTGCTTTGAAAATCTCTATATTTAATATCCTGGTTTGCAAATAAATCTACTCTGATTTCTTCTGTTATCATATGTTTTACATTGAAATAATCCCAAACACGTTAAGTATAGCACTAATCAAAATAATAACAACAAACAGTGGGCAAAGGAATTTAATCATGAAAGAGAATACTGCTTTTCTCTTAAATGGATGATTCTCCTGCTCAACTTCTGCTTCAAGTCTTTCTACTGTCATAAACTTAGTAATAAGAACGCATGTAGCAAACGCTGCTATAGGCATCATCACTGAGTTTGTAAGGAAATCAAAGAAATCCAAGAACTGCATGCCAATGATTTTAACATTTGCAAGTGGTCCATTTCCAAGTGATGATAAACTTCCGAGAACAACCATGATAACAGCCATAACGTTTGTTCCAAACTTTCTGCTCCACTTGAATTCATCTTCAAATGTGGAAACTGCACTTTCTGTAAGTGCAATAGCACTTGTAACTGCAGCAAATAAAACAAGTGCAAAGAAAAGAATACCGATAATTCTTCCAAATCCCATGCTGGCAAAAATCTTTGGCATGGTAATAAACATAAGGGATGGACCAGCATTTAATGCGCTTTCATCTCCACCTGAGAAAGCAAACACAGTTGGGATAATCATAAGGCTTGCCATAATTGCAATTGCAGTATCAAAAATCTCTACCTGTTTTGTAGATTCCTCAATGCTAACTTCCTTCTTTACATATGAACCAAATGTAATAAGAATACCCATGGCAATTGATAGAGAATAAAACATCTGCCCCATAGCAGTAACAATTGTCATGATAGAAAAATGCTTAAAATTAGGAATGAACAAATACTTTACTCCACCAAACGCACCCGGTCTTGTTACTGAGTAAATACAAATAAGAATGGCAAGAACTACCAGGATTGGCATAACGAACTTTGATACTCGCTCAATACCATTTTCTACTCCCTTATAAATAACAAATAAAACTAATATCGCAAATACGATAAACCAAAACTCTGCATCATATCCATTTGTAATGAAATCTACAAAGAATGTATCGCTTGCAATTTCATTTACATCTGCTCTGATATATTCAAATAGATACTTACATACCCAGCCACCGATAACAGAATAATAAGGAACGATAAGAATTGGAATGATTGCATTAATCCATCCTCCTAATTCCATTATTTTGTTGTGACTTAAATCCTTGAATGCCCCTACTGGGCTTTTGTTTGTAGCGCGTCCTATTGCAGTCTCTGCAACGATCATTGTGTATCCAAATGTTAAAGCAAGAACTATATAAACAATTAAAAAGATTCCTCCTCCATATTTAGCACATAAGTAAGGGAATCTCCAAATATTTCCTAATCCTACTGATGCTCCAGCTGCTGAAAGCACAAAACCAATCTTTCCCGAGAAACTACCTCGATTACCTTTTTTCAATTAATTACTCCTCCATGTTACTTTAATACTTTAAGCTGTTAAACTTGTACAGTAACATAGTATAGCAAAAAAAATTGCTTCAAGGAAGAGCCTTGAAGCAAAAATTTAAACTTATATTATATTTTTTATTCTGGTCATTCTTTCATCCAATTCATGGTACACAGGCTCAAGTGGCCACGGCATAAGCTCTATGTATTCCTTATCACCTGGATTTAATTTTTCTAGCTGTTTTATAAAGGCTTCATCCCGTTTATATAGTAGCTTTCCAAAATCACACTGGACATATTTCTTATTAGAATTATCAACGTTTTCAGTTACTTTTCTAAAGCTAATTCGTCCAAAACTATCCTGCTCTTTGACGAAGAACGCTTTCTCGTGGGACGCCTTTGGTTCTTCCAAGCTTATCTTTCCAATATTAAGAAAATGCTCCCACATATAGCCTGCAATCTTTTCTTTTGGAATGGGATAATCAAGATTATCTGCTATCTGGGATATAGAATACCCTAAGTCAGCCAAGTGACGTACTGCCCCGCCAGCTGCTGCGTCATTTATGAAATTCGATAAGGCTTTATTAAACTCTTTCATGACCTTTTCTGTTTTTTTATTACACAAAGCTTTTCTTTGCAATTGATGCATTGAAGATGCTTGTTACTGCCAAACCAAAATGTCTCAGGATGTTTCGCATAGCCTACTTCCCATTTGATAAGAACTATAAGTGCTGTAAAGAAAAGACTCCATGAAAAGAAATTCTTTATAAACAGCATTGGGGTGAACATCATGAAATATCCCCAGTCGTAGATTCTGCAGTTAATACAGCATTTATTATGCATGATAAATGACTGAAATGGACAGAAAATTAGAATGCATATATAATCGCTCAAATAGAAAAAAACAGTCAACATCAACATATCTGCAGCACCTATTACCTTAAAGAGATACAATACTGCAAACACAGCATTAAATGTCAACCAAACTAGCATTACAATCCAAGCTCTTACATTCATCTGCTGGACAAATTCTAAAAGATCAAGCCTTGAGTATCCCTCCACCTCATCAAAGGTTTTGACATCGCCTTTAAAGTAAGCCATAGAAAGATACTTATGGGGAATGATATGCTGAAGCATCATAATCATAAAGATTCCCCACAGAACATGCAAAGCACTAATTCCATACTCCGAAATACCAAAGGTAAACTCATGGGTCATAAAACCTACCAACATCTCTTTATGAAATATGTATGCACCCAATATAAATAGAAATACAAAAACTCTGAACCCTAGATTGATTAGAGCTCTTTTCATCATCTTGGTCATGTAATAATACCTCTCACAAAACATAAACCAATAAATAAGCTAATGATTCTTTTTGCTAGCAATCTCCTGAAGCTCAAATCTATATTTCTGAGTAACCTCAGGATATTTTTCATGATCCACTTCGGATAAAAACATCTCCTTAGGTCTTACCCACAAAGAACCATCATCGTACAGCTTGCGATATACTACCATTTCTTCCTGTGTTTCAGAATCCCTAGCTATATCTTCAACTAAATAATAATCCCCTTTGAAGTGTTTGTATACTCTGTGTAAAACTAATTCTTGCATTGCGAACTCCTTGTAAATAGTATCTATATTTATTTTATTACGAGATAAATATTGTTGCAAATCCAAGAAATGAATTCATAGCAAAGAGATAAATATTACTGCAATATAAGATTGAACTCATAGATTTATAAGGATTGTTGCAAATCCAAAAAATGAATTCATAGCCCTACGGGCTATTTCATCATTTCTTGTCTTCTAATAAATTGTGCAAATAAAAAAGCTCCAAGGAAGCAAGCTTCCTGGAGCATTTTTGTAGTTGCACAATTTGCAACAATCCTTATCTCTTTGAAAACTGTGGAGCACGACGAGCGGCCTTTAAGCCGTACTTCTTACGCTCTTTCATTCTAGGATCTCTTGTAAGGAATCCAGCAGCCTTAAGTGTAGGTCTGTACTCAGCATCTACCTCAAGGAGTGCACGTGAGATACCGTGTCTGATAGCACCAGCCTGGCCAGTGTATCCGCCACCCTTTACGTTAACGATAACGTCGAACTTGTCAGCTGTGTTTGTAGCTACAAGTGGCTGACGAACAACTACCTTTAATGTCTCAAGACCAAGGTACTCGTCAATATCTCTCTTATTTATAGTGATCTTACCTGTGCCAGGTACAAGATATACTCTAGCAACTGAAGACTTTCTTCTACCAGTTCCATAATACTTTGTTGTATTCTTAGCCATGATCTACCTCCTATTAAAATGTAAGCACTTCTGGCTTCTGTGCCTGCTGCTTGTGCTCTGGTCCAGCGTATACGAAAAGCTTTGTGTACATCTGACGACCAAGTGGTCCCTTTGGAAGCATGCCCTTAACAGCGTGCTCGATAACTCTCTCTGGATGTGTGTTAAGCATATCGCGAAGAGAAGTCTCCTTCATACCACCAACATAATCTGAGTGATGATAGTAAATCTTCTGATCAAGCTTCTTACCTGTAACCTTAATCTTCTCTGCATTAACTACGATTACATAGTCACCACAATCAGCGTGTGGAGTGAAGACTGGCTTATTCTTACCTCTTAAAACCTTTGCAACTTCTGCTGAAAGACGTCCAAGTGTCTGACCCTCAGCGTCAACTACATACCATTTTCTCTCAATCTGAGATGGGTTTGGCATATAAGTATTCATGAGAATTCCTCCTTAAATAAATCTAAAGCTTCTAGTCGGTGATGTCCGGGCACTTCCTAGAATATTATAGTAAAACTCACTTCCGGGCTAACAGAAATAAGTTACCTTACTACATCAACCGTTTCATTTTACAATAGGAATCTGTATCCGTCAACCATAAAATTGGACTATATAGCATTTAATAATAATCAATTATGGACTGGGCCATATCTATTATATAAATCAATTTACTGTATGGTACTCGCCCTTTTGTGCTGTACTCTCTAATATTCAAATCTAGCTGCCTAACACTATCGCTAGCAACATACATAAGCGAATCATTAATGCTCACCTCTACTTCAAAAGTAGAACCAATAGATTTCTGAAGTATAGGACATACAATAGCCATACCGGACTTATTGTATGAATCCTTACTAATCACTAATGCCAAGTGATTAATACCATTAATTTTTATAATATCTCCCTGCTCTACCATACTTCTCTACCTACATGTTTTCCCCATTCTATTTCTGTAGAAGCCTGTAATGGCTTCCCTGATAGTTCAACATACTCCTCCAATGATCTATGTCTAAATCTAAAACCAGTAACTATTAATTCCTTAATTTGCTCATCATTAAGCTTTTCAATAACTTCCATATCCAATAGTTTCCCTTCACTTAATCCAAAAGCATATTTTCCAAGACGTTTAGCTCTTTCCTTTTTCATAACCTCTACATCCTCATAAAATACCCAGGGCTCTACATTAAAATATTCTCCAAGCTTTTCTAGAATATGATATCCGGGAGCAGTATTCCCTTTTACCCAATCACAAAAGGTCGTGTACTTGAATCCCAAATCGCTACACACCTTTTTACGAGGTTTATCCTCCACTTCTAACAAATACTTTATATTCATTGAAATATTTGCTTTCTTTTGCTTATCAACTGTTTTCATATTCGTATCACCTCGTATATATAATACGGTTATCTCGTATTCGTTGTCAATATAAAACCCTTGACTCATTAGAGCCAAGGGCTACTTAAACCTTCCCAATTCAGCTATATTATTCATATTCAATTCCAATCATAGTTAACCCATGGGCTGGAGCGGTTGGTCCAGCAAGCTCGCGGTTGCGACCACGGAATATTTCAAGCATGTACATTGGTTCCATCTCTCCTGCACCAACTTTGATAAGGGTGCCGGCGATGATACGAACCATGTTGTATAGGAATCCATCGCCTGTAAGGCGGATATGGATGACGTCGTCTTCTTTGTAGACCTTTGCTGTGTAGATGGTGCGGACACGGGATTTAACCTGTGCCTTTACTGATGAGAATGAAGTGAAATCGTGCTGACCGATAAGATAAGCTGCAGCTTCATTCATTTTATCTACATCTAAATCGTAATAATAGTGAAATGTGTCCTTGCGCTTTGTAGGGTCTGGCATCTTGCGATTTAAAATCTTATATTCGTATGTCTTACGGCAAGCTGCGTAGCGTGGGTGAAAATCATCCTCCACCTGGCAAGAATACTGAACCACAATATCGTCAGGCAAACGCTGATTCAAAGCAAAGCTGATTTTATCAGCTGGCATTCTAGAATTAGTGTCAAAGACAGCTACATTTCCAAGTGAATGCACGCCTGCATCTGTACGACTTGCTCCCATAATCGAAATTGGCTCCTGCAAAAGATCTGTAAGGGCCTCATTCAATTTCTGTTCGATTGTTACTCCATTTGGCTGAATCTGCCAGCCACTATAGTTACTGCCATCATAGGCAACTACTATCATTACTCTCATATTACAAAATAACCTTTACTGCAAAAAATAGGATGATGTAAAGGGCTACACAAATATATGCTCGCTGATCAAGTGAATTATACTTGAGAGGATGCATCTTTGTACGACCTTCGCCACCATTATAACATCTTGCCTCCATGGCAAGGGATAAATCGTTAGCTCTTCTGAAAGCTGAAACAAAAAGTGGCACTAACAGTGGCACCATGTTTTTGGCCTTTGTGATAAGTCCGCCTGATTCAAAATCGGCGCCTCTGGCCATTTGTGCCTTCATGATTTTGTCTGTCTCCTCGATGAGGATTGGGATAAAGCGTAGTGCAATGGACATCATCATTGAAATCTCATGTACTGGCACATTGAACTTTTTCATGAAGCCAAGTGATTTCTCCAAACCATCAGTAAGCTGATTTGGTGTGGTTGTAAGTGTCATAATTGATGTGCCTACAATAAGAAGAATCATTCTGCTTGTCATAAGCACTGCATTTTTAAGTCCCACATCTGAAATAGAAAGAATCCAAAATGATACTAAAGTCTTTCCAGGTGTAAGGAACAGATTAAACAGACCGGCAATAATAAGCAATACAACAATGGCCTTTAGTCCCTTTACCATAAATGAAAATGGTACGTGACTAAGCTTAATAATGCCAATCATTGCCAACAAAACTATTGCAAATAAAACTGCATTGTCTGCTGAAAACAATGTGATGATAAAAATCAATGTAGAAAACAGCTTCACTCTTGGATCCAGTGAGTGAAGAACTGATTCTGCTGGATAATATTGTCCTAATGTAATTTCTCGTAGCATATTTATAATCCTTTTTTAGTCCAAGCCAATAAGGTCTCGGCTATTATTTACAAGCTTTCAAAATGGATTCTGTTGCTTCTGAAACTGTTGTTGCAGAGGCATCAACATCATAACCCATTTCCTTTAAATCATTCATAACATATGTTACCTGTGGAGCGGCAAGTCCCATCTTTTCAAGCTCCTTGTAGTGAGCAAAGACTTCCTTTGGTGTGCCATCGAAAGCTGGACGACCTGCATCCATTACGATGATACGGTCAACGTAATTGGCCACATCCTCCATGGAATGAGAAACCAGGATAACTGTGTCTTTTCGTTTTTCATGCATATCTGAAATAAGACCAAGTATATCATCTCTTCCCTTTGGGTCAAGTCCTGCTGTTGGCTCGTCCAAAATAAGCACAGCCGGTTTCATTGCAATTACACCAGCAATAGCAGCTCTTCGCTTTTGACCTCCTGAAAGCTCAAATGGAGATGCAAGATATAGCTCTTCTGGAAGCTTAACTAGACCAAGTGCCTCATATGCACGCTTGATTTGTTCCTTTTCATCAAGTCCCTGATTCTTTGGACCATACTGAACATCCTTGAAAACAGTAGTTTCAAAAAGCTGATGCTCAGGATACTGGAATACCATTCCTACCTGTGTACGCAAGTCTCTGATATCAAAATCCTTGTCGTAAATATCCTGGCCATTGTAGTAGATTGTGCCTTCTGTAGCTTTTTCTAGTCCATTCAAGTGCTGAACAAGAGTAGATTTACCACTACCTGTATGACCAATGATACCGATGAACTCTCCCTCTTTTATGGAAAGGCTAACATCGTCTAGGGCCTTTACTTCATAGGCTGTATTTGGCGAATACTTGTATGAAACATGATCAAGTATTAACACATTCTTTTTATCAGCAGCATCTTCTGCCACAGGCTTTTCTGCAACCCGCACACCTGATGCCTTTTTCATTCCAAGCTGTGCAAGAGCATCTACAAGCTCCTGTCTTGTAAGGACACATTCAGGAAGATTGAGCCCTGCTTTTCTAAGCTCATGAGCAAGAAGTGTAACCTGAGGAACATCCAAGCTGTGCTCCTTGAGAAGCTCAACATCCTTGAAAATCTCCCTTGGTTTGCCTTCCATGAAGACCTTGCCCTTTTCCATTACGTAGACATAGTCGGAGTCTACAACCTCTTCCATGTAGTGAGTAATCAGGATAACAGTAATCCCCTTTTCACGGTTGAGAGTGTGAACTGCGCGAAGCACGTCTGCTCGTCCATCAGGATCAAGCATGGCTGTTGGCTCATCCAAAATGATACATTTAGGCTCCATCGCCATAACGCCAGCTATTGCTACTCTTTGCTTTTGGCCACCTGATAGTTTGTTTGGAGAATGAGCCTTATACTTTGTCATTCCAACCATCTTTAAAGACTTATCAACTCGTTCCACAATCTGTTCTGTAGGAACGCCGATATTTTCTGGACCGAAAGCCACGTCCTCTTCTACAACACTGGCTATTATTTGATTATCAGGATTTTGGAAAACCATACCTGCAGTCTGACGTACTGCAAATGTGTACTCATCATCAGATGTGTTCATCTCGTCTACCCAGATTGTGCCCTCTGATGGAGTAAGAAGCGCATTAATGTGCTTTGCGAATGTAGATTTGCCTGAACCATTGTGTCCTAAAATAGATATGAACTGTCCTGGTTCAACGTTGAGATTAACGTGGTCGAGGGCGAGCTGAATGCTCTCCACGTTGCCCTCTTCGTCACGTCTAATATATTCATGTACTAATTCTTTTGACCTTATTATTGCCATGGTACCCACTATTCCTTCCAGTTGAGTCTATGCAAATTGCCCTCAGTTTCAAGTCCGAGGAAATCATTCTGTCTCAGTGCTTCGTATAAAACAACGGCTACTGAATTTGATAAATTAAGTGATCTAATATCGTGTCCCATTGGAATACGAACGCAATTCTCCTCATTTTCTACAAGGATTTCTTCAGGGATACCTGCTGATTCCTTGCCAAACATAATGTAGCAGTCTGGTTCATAATTCACCTGGGTATGTGTCCTTTTGGCTTTTGTAGTAGCCATATAAACCTTTGCATCAGGATTCTTTGCCTTGAAATCTTCCCAATCATCATACCGGAATACTTCTAGCTTATCCCAATAATCCATGCCTGCTCTTTTCACCGTCTTGTCTGTGAGCACAAAACCAAGTGGCTCAATCAGATGAAGACGTGTGCCTGTGGCACAGCATGTACGCCCTATGTTTCCAGTGTTTGCTGGAATTTCAGGCTCATGTAAAACTATGTTTAACATTACAAATACCTACGTCAGTTACAGCTACAAGCCTTAGTATTTCTCCGGTCGACATCACGTCTCCCTTGAGAAATCTAAGAGCTTGATGCTTACTGACTTACTCTTTCTAAATTAATTCGCTCTCAATTCTTCCACGAACTCTTCGATGCGGTCCATGGCGCGCTTAAGATTTTCCAGGGAGTATGCATATGAAATACGCACATTTCCCTCGCCACTTTCTCCGAAGGCTGTACCTGGAACTACCGCAACTTCCTTTTCTCGAAGAAGTCTTGTACAAAATTCTTCTGAACTCATTCCGAATTCTGCAATAGATGGGAAAATGTAGAATGCTCCGTATGGTTCGAAACATTTAATTCCCATTTTTTTGAAACGATTCACAAGATATCTACGTCTGTCATTATATTCTTCACGCATGTTTGCAACATCCTCGTCGCAATCGCGAATAGCTGTAACAGCTGCATACTGACTTGTGGTAGGCGCACACATAATAGCAAACTGATGAATCTTTGTCATCTGCTTTACAAGGATTTCTGGTGCACATACATATCCCAATCTCCATCCAGTCATAGCATGGCTCTTTGAGAAACCATTGATGTAGATTGTACGCTCCTTCATTCCCGGGAAGCTGGCAATTGAAACATGTCCTTCACCAGTGTATGTAAGCTCTCCGTAGATTTCATCTGTAAGAACAAATAAATCGTATTTTTTAACAAGCTCTACTATAGGCTCCAAATCTGCTTTTTCCATAACAGCACCTGTTGGGTTGTTTGGGAAAGGCATAATAAGAAGCTTTGTCTTGTCTGTGATGGCTGCCTCAAGCTCATCTGGCTTAAGTCTGAATTCGTTTTCTTCCTTAAGATTGATAGGCACTGGTTTACCACCTGCCAAAATGGTACAAGGCTCATAAGAAACATAGCTAGGCTGTGGAATAAGAACCTCGTCACCTGGATCAAGCATAGCTCGAAGTGCTATGTCGATACCCTCTGATCCACCAACTGTCATAAGCATTTCAGTAAGTGGATTGTATTCTAGATTATAATGACGCTTTAAAAAATCAGCGATTTCAATACGAAGCTCCTTTAAACCTGAGTTTGAAGTGTAGAATGTACGGCCTCTCTCAAGAGAATAGATTGCTTCGTCTCTAACCTTCCATGGTGTGTCGAAGTCTGGCTCGCCAACACCAAGGGAAATAGCATCTGGCATTTCTGCAACAATGTCAAAAAACTTACGGATTCCAGATGGCTTGATTTCTGTAATAGTTTGATTTAAAGGATTTCTCATAAGCTCACCTTCTCCCTCTCATCAACATGCTTTTCCGCCATAATTATGCCGTGGTCCTTGTATTTCTTAAGGACAAAGTTTGTCTGTGTACTAAGCACTGAATCAAGTGGAGAAAGCTTAGCAGAAACAAAGTCTGCAACCTCTCTAAGTGTGTGGCCCTCAATTGAAACCATAAAATCGTAACTGCCTGAGATCAAGTAAACAGCATCAACTTCAGGATAATTGTAGATGCGCTCAGCTACCTTATCAAAACCCATACCTCTCTGAGGTGTAACGCGTACCTCGATAAGAGCTGAAACCTTTTCTACGCTTGCCTTATCCCAATTGATAAGTGTAGGATAACCGCAAATGATATGCTCGTTTTCCATAGCCTCAAGCTCGTTCATGATTGTAGCTTCGTCTGTGCCAAGCATCATAGCTAAATCTGCTAAATCAATCCTACTGTTATGTTCAATGTAAGTTAAAATCTTTTCTCTCATTATAATCACCCCTAAACTTTCTTAGCTAATGTACGTTATACAATGCGTCTGTTTTTGGTGGCTCAAGGAATCGTTCCTCATCACCATTTATTACACGCTTATCATTCGAAGAGTTGGACTTCCCGATAATGGCGGATGCTACCCCCGCATCACGAAGCTTTCTAACAAGCCCGTTGCCATCCTCGGTTGCGATTAGCATCGCTCCTGAAGAAATTAACTCGTATGGATTAATTCCGAAAAACTCGCAGACTTCGATAGTCTCCTGCTTTACTGGAATGGCTTTTAAATCAACATCAAGGCCAACACCTGAGGCCTCTCCCATCTCCCAAAGTGCACCAAATATGCCGCCTTCAGTAACATCGTGCATAGCTGCCACTCCGTGTTCTACGGCGATGCGACTTTCTGGAAGAACGCTAAGGTACTGATCAAAGCCCTTTGCTGTATCAATTAATGATTGTGGCAAACGCTCTAGCAATTCCTTTTCGTGGTCCTTTGCAATGATGGATGTTCCTTCAAGGCCAATCCACTTTGTAAGAACAATATCCATGCCCGGCTTTGCTCCACCTGTGGAAATCATCTGGCCTTTCTTGACCTTGCCAACTGCTGTCACCGAAATGAGTGGCTGATTGACAGCCTCTGTAACCTCTGTGTGACCGCCGATAACCTGGACATTATAGCGCTTGCAGGCTGCATCAACCTGCTCCATAATTGCCTTTAGCTTTGCCTCCCGCATACGTGGTGTGAGAAGCACTGTAAGAAGGATGCCGATAGGCTCTGCACCTGCACTTGCCAAATCATTTACAGAAATGGTAACTGCAAGCTCTCCAATATCAGAAGCTGTGCCGGTGATTGGGTCTGTTGAAAGAACGATTTCTTCGTCTGGACCAACACTAAGTGTGGCGCAATCCTCACCAATTCCTGGACCATTGCCAACCTCTGGTCGTTTTACATGTAATTGTTTAATGACGGAGCGCTTAAGAACGCTCTCTGGTAATTTTCCAATTTCCATAATTATATTTCTGAGTTGTCTGTAACTGTTGTGTCTGTAGTAGTGTCTGTTGTTGTATCTGTAGTGGTGTCTGTAGTGGTATCTGTTGTATCCGATGTAGGATTTGTAACAGAATACTTTGGAGTGATTTCAAACGGTGTTGAATTAACTACTCCTGGTGCATACAAGGAAATAGCCGCTGCTATTGTGGCTGCATCCTGTGTATTTACCGCCTGAAGCATAGCATATGAAAGATTTGGGTCTATCGATGCTATACCTACAGTAACTGTTCTGTTGGATGGATTGTAACGGCTGTTGTTGTAAACATCACGGCTTACCTCCTCACCGTTTTCATAAACAATCTTCCAAAGACGAGCTGTGTATCCTGTGTGGCCACTGACTGTAGTAGTCATTTTACCGAGTGGTACATTTGGATCTGCAACCCATGTGGTAGCCTGAACATTCACACCTGTAATTTCTGTTTCGTATTCAACGCTGTGTCCAGCATCATCCTCTTCCTTACCGTAGATATTGAAATATGCATTGTTGCCATCACAATATCCTTCGATATAGATAGGATAATTTTTATTATTTCGAATCTGGAAGTCCTTTCCACCAGATTCCGCAATAGCCGCATCCTGTGAAGGTGGCACGTATGTGACAATCATGGAGTGACATGAACGAGTAACAACCTCAAGCTCTGCCGCTCTAACTGCACCATATAAAGTAGTAGAAACCTGGCAAATACCTCCACCGTAAGTCTCTACAGTAGTTCCATTTTCGTATGAGCCTGCAAGCATGTATCCATTTTCTGCTGAGAATGGTGTGATTGTATTAAGCACTGAAAATTCATCCCCTGGATAAAGGATTGTGCCATTTATAAATCCAACACCATTTGCAACGTTGTTTTTGCGAGCTGCGGATGATGAGCTGTAATCTGTGCTATAGCTTCCAAGTAAATCTGTGATTTCGGCAAGCTCTTCTTTGCTGCCTCTAGGCTCTTTGACCTCTGTGGCAAGTGCTATTGTGGCTGCACTTCCATCCCAACTGTTTTCAATATAATCAACAATGATAGCTGCTGATTCTTCTATTTGAACAACTACTCCTGATGTACCTTCATGGAAAACGAATTCCCCATTTTCTCTGGTAAGATAATCATCACTGGCCTCATCATTAACCTGTGTAGATGCTGAATTCAAATAAAGGATAACGCCATCCTTATCAACTCCAAGTGACAAAGCAAAATCCTTTGTGCGGCCTTCTGCTAAATCCTGTGAAGCCTTGAACCTCTCACCAAAATTACCATATGTGCCATATGTGGCCGCCTTTTCTGTGACATCGCTATTCTTTGCTCCGATGCAGAGGTCTGCCCCTGTAGCAGAAATGGTTTGATCATTAGCCGATAAAGTGAATTCAACATCATCATACTTCGAAAAATAATCAGCTACTACTGCATCTGCCTCAGTAACTGTCATGCCACTGACTGATATGCCTGCGATGGAGATACCATCTGGAATAATTCTATCGTCTGTTTCATCTGCAACAGCCAATTCAGCCTCTTCATTGGCAAGCTCTTCGTCAGATACTGATGACTCGGATTCTTCTATTTCATCCGCCTTGACAAATGTAGAATTTGCAAAAAGACCACTAACCATGCTTGTTGCCAATAATATAGGTAATATGTTCTTTCTATTCATAACAAAATCCTCTTTACATTAGATTGTGCGCAAAGTAAACTTAGATTATAGCAGCAGCAAATGTGGTAAATACCATGCATACAAGCACTACTACAAGGATTGCTCCTGCGATTATTTGATGCTTCTTAGAACGCTTCATATAAATACCTCACTTAATATGTAAAGGAGAAACCATGGGCTTCCCAATTTTACCTTTTTTCTTATTATTCTTAATTTGGCTGACCTTTAGAATAAAGAGTCTTGATGCTAAACAAGAAAAAACGCAGAAAGATTTTTGGGACCGCGAAAGGGCCGCAAATATAACCCCTGCAAAAGATATATCTAATCTAAGATATATTACCATTCCAATAGAGAAATTTCCATTAAATTTTACTGATGACCCAAAAGTTCTTGAAATCGAAAATGAACTTCAAGAATTGTCTACACATAAGCTTTTAAACCTTACTGGGAAATCAAATACAGATCTTAAACTAGAGTATGGCGTACCTAATTTCGATACCATGACTAAAATTGGCGAGGATTTCGATAGATTATGTGTTTTACTTAATTCATACGCCAAAATCCTTAAGGAAGCCGGCCTACATAATGACGCACTTGAAGTTTTGGAATTTGCAGTTGGAATAGGCTCAGATATTAGCGAAACCTACACTCTCTTAGCTGATTATTACAGAGAAAATGGTCAGGACCAAAAGCTTGAATTTTTAAAGAGCAAAGTATCCAGTAGCGAAATGCTTCTCAAAGATTCTATCCTAAAAAAAATAGATTCATATAATTTATTGGCATAAAATAAAGTGCTTACAGAAATTTCTGTAAGCACTCTTTTTATATAATCTCTATAACTCTATGTAACAGTATCTCTACACTGACACCCCACAAAAGAGCTGCGCCAGCAACATAAGCTATTGTTTTCATTTCAAATCCAAAATGAAGACCAGTGTAAAGGCCTGCCAAAACCATCAATATAGATATGATAAGTATGATGGTTATAATCTGCCAGATTGTTGTTCCGACCAAGCCACAAGCACAGCCTGCAGCTGCTGTATAGATACATGAGACAACAACTATTTTGATGTAGTCCCAAACTCTAAGTACATCCTTGCGTTTTTCCTGTATGAATTCTCTTTTGATTGCTTTTACAATAAGACGAATGCCAAGGAAAGCTAATACTATGACTGCTACTATCTCACCATAATTCACAGGATCTGACACATATCCATTTAGTGCAAGCAGTCTGCATATAACAAAACCAATAAAGTAAAAAATCAATTCCAACCCAGCCACAACAGTACAGGCTATGACAATAGTACGCTTTCTAATGCGAGCAATCATAGCTCCCTGTATTTCCATAGCGGCAAATACATCTAATAAAATACCTGCTATCATCAGCGGGTTTTCCAACCAGCTCATATATTCCTAACTCCGTTCCTAATATATCTATTAATATATTTTATAATATCTCTAATTTTTATTTACTAAAATATTCAACCACCAAACCATGTTTGTTAGCAAGATACAATGTAATATATTTGTATTCTACTTGTTTGAAACTATTTCAATCAGCGAATTATGGAACATTTTAACGTAAACATCTGTTAATTCTTCAACTGGTACTGTCATGCCTCGTTTAATCCACTGAATTGTAATCCAGCTAATTGAATGACCTAAAAACTCTGCCACAAGCTCCTTGGAGAGCCATTTATAATCAGCCATCTGAACAAGGCTATCTACATCAATATACTTTTGAACAGCATTTGCTACGCATCGATTATATATTTCGTTGAATGAATTCTGTCCCTCAAGCTGCGCAGCTCGCTTATAGAAGTCCTTTTCTCTTGCCATTGTAGTGTGTACGAAAGTGATTGCCTCTTTCAACATACCATTGGATAAAAGAGGATCTATAGGCATAAACAATTCATTGACAGTAATCCATTCAAGTAATTCATATTTATCCTGAAAATGATTGTAGAAGGTAGGGCGAATAACTCCTGCCTTATCAGTGATTTCTTTAATTGTAATTTTCTCAATAGGCTTTGTTTTAGCAAGTTCTTTTAAACTTTCTGCAAGAACAATATCTATTGCATTCTGCGATTGATTATTCATATATCTCCTTAAGAATCCTGGTATTCAACTGTAACATAGAATCCCTTAGGCGTCTCTTTTACGTCTACCACTTTTCCCTCTTTGGCCTTAATACGTTCCAAAGTTGTGTAATTTGCCGACATAGCAAAAGACCTGCCTAACACATAATAATATGAATTAGGCAGCTCGTATTCTGTGATGGAAAGCACATCTCCTATATCAAGGAGACCTGTGCGTTCCATTTTAAATTCCATTTGACCCATTATATATCTTCCTCTCGGGTAATTGTTCCATCTACAACAGAACCTGTTGCTCTTCTAACCTTGTGAACAATACCAAAATCTGCAATTCCATCATAAATAAGCATGATACCAATAGCCTGAACAGCCACCGTTACCAGCTTAAATGCTGCCATAATACAAATAACACCAAGTGCCATTTTTAATGCAGCAAAAATATATGATATCCAAACCCGAGGAGCATGGGCTTTTGTTGCTTCGATTGACATTCCTAAATCCATTACACCATGTACTATAAGAATTACACCAATAGCAATAGGAATGATAGAAACAATTGAAGATGGTGCTTTAAAAATCCATACACCAATTATTGCTAGAATTGCTCCAACAACTATTCCAAGTGCATTCATTCCAAATTCATAAATCTGGCTGATTATCACTAATATTCCAGCCAAAACAATGATACATGCAATAACTCGGCTAATTGTTATTAAACTTTCCTCTGGAAATATCAAAAGCATAATACCAATAATAACACTGAGTAGTGCAGATATTGTAATATTTAGTCTTAGGCTTTTAATTTTCTCTTTCATAATTTATCTCTCTTTTTCTCTGCCCCAGAATCCAATTGCTACTGTACCTGGACCAGTGTGTGCTCCAATAGTAGGACCAATATCGAAAATACGGATTTTTTCTTTCATCTTAGGAAATGCTTCCTCCAGCATATCGGCCATTTCTCTGGCATCATCGTAGCAAACAGAGTGAGTGATGAAGATATTCTGATCATAATCTTCACCATTTTCAATACGCTCTTTTATTGCTGCAAGAGCTGCCTTCTTAACCATCTTTTTACCACGGCACTTCTGCCTTGGAATAAGCTTCCCTTCATCGTTGACATTTAGAAGTGGGCAAATGTTGAGAGCTGTACCAAACCATCCAGAAATCTTTGATACACGACCACCTCTGATAAAGAATGTAAGGTCTGTAGTGAAGAACCATGTGTTCTGATTCTGGATATGATCAGCTGTCCACTTAACTAATTCATCGAAGCTGTAGCCTTCATCACGAAGTGTAGCAAGCTTGTCCATAAATAAGCCATAACCAGCTGAAGCTGTAAGGCTATCAAAAACTACAAGCTTTCTGTCAGGGAACTCTTCTCTAAGCTCTTCTGCAGCGATTCTAGCAGAATTGATAACGCCAGAAATTCCGCTGGCTAGAGTTAAATGGATAACATCCTTTCCCTGCTCTAAAAACTTTCTAAAGTATGCTGAAAACTCATCTGCATTAACCTGCGATGTTTTTGTCATAGCGCCATCTACCATAGCACCATAAAAATCCTGAGGAGACATTGATTTAAATAAATCATCCACATATGGCTTGTCATCTAAATAATAGTGAAAGCAGATATGTTCAATGTCCTTCTCCTTTAAAAACTCTTCTGTCACATCCGCTGTTGAACAGCAGCTAATAATAAAATCTCCCATAAACCATCCTATTCCATAAAATAATTTTCAACCTGTTTGAGTATAACGCAACACATTATTGAATTGCAACACGCCCAATTATTTTAACTGAAGATATTCCTCCAAAATCTGAGTACCTTCTTCGTATTCCAAGTTGTCGTGGGCATTCCTTAAAGTGTCATATAATGCCATTAACTCTTGATTTTTATCACTCTTATCCAACTTTTCAAGTGACTCTTCAATAGCATTAAGATCATATTTATCAAAAGCATCCAGCAGTTCCTTTAGAATATCTGTTACATCTTCATTGGAACTGTCTATTATTTCGATTTGCTCTTCTATGCCATTTGGCGCAAGCTGTGTAAGCTCCTTTGTAGCATCTTCAACTACTTCACACAATGCATTAAGGAATTCATCCATGTGAGCATCAACGTAGCTCCATGTCTCTGACTTTGCTGCCATCTCCATTATCTGAGCCTGCTCAGCAAAAGTCTCTCTGCCTATTTGCTTGCTAACACCACCTATACCGTGAACCTTTACCTTAAACATTTCCTTATCGTTTTTACGATAGTTAGGTAAATTCAAAAGAAGTGGTTGCATTTCCTTTACAAATGCATCCAAGGTCTTTTGGTATACACTGCTGTTTTGACGATTTCGCTTTACAACAGATACAACTGTTTCACTGTCGTTCTTTTCCGCCAAATTCCTTGGCATATATTTATCCATGATTTCCTGAAGCTTTACACCAAGAATTGGCTTGGCCAGGAAATCGCTGAAACCATATTCAGCCACTACATATCTAGCATTTTCTTCGGAATTTGCTGTAACAAGAACTATTGGCACGCTTGAAAACTCACGAATCTTCTTGCATGCCTCGGAACCGCTGATTGGCGTCATCATCTGATCTAAGAATACTAAATCATAATGATTTTTACTAACTTCTTCTATTGCAGATGCACCATCAGGCATGGTGATAACTTCACATTTCCATGGTGCAAGAAACTGCTGCATAATTTCAAGATTGATACGCATATCATCTGCCACAAGCACTCTGGCTCTAGGATAAATGTAATCAACCTTTTCTGGCAATCCATGGAATCCCTGATTTGGATTGAGAAGAGTTCTTCTATTGAGAACACGCTCCATCATGCGCTCGCCACCACACTGCTTCTGGTAAAAATAGCCTTTAAATACAGAGCCTGATATACCATCACTTTCTGCAGTGATTGAACCTCCAAGCTTCGCAATAAGCTGACGGGTAATAGCAAGACCAAGTCCTGTTCCTTCTGTATCTACTCCATCTGCAGATGATACATATTCATTGAATACCTCCTCAAGCTGCTCTGGAGACATTCCCTGGCCTGTATCTGCAATTGAAAAATCAATTCGCACCCTACCATCTTCTAACTCATCAAAGGAAAGTTCAGCATGAATATTTCCTTTTTCAGTAAACTTAACCGCATTAGATAAGATATTTTGAAAAATCTCTCTGACGCGTATTGCATCTCCAAACAAATATCTAGGGTAAGATGATGTGATTGCCAAATTAAAATCTATAGGCTTTGACTGTAAATTAAGGAGTGTTGAATATGCCATATCCTCAATATTGGCATTTACATCATATTGTTTTTCTGTAAACTCAAACTTTCCTGCCTCAAGCTTGCTGTAATCAAGAATTGCATTAACAAGCTCAAGTAAGTTTTCTGAAGCCCTCTTGATATTAGAAATAAGCTTCTTGTTCTTTTCTGAGATATCCTTCTTTGTGGCAAGAATATCGCTTACACCCATAATGGCATGCAAAGGGCTTCTAAGCTCATGGGACATCTGTGCTAAGAACTGGCTCTTTCTTGCAGTTTCTTTCTTGGCATTTGTAGCCTCTTTATGTTCTTGAGTAATATCTACAGCTGAAATGATATAGCCCTTTACTTCTTGTCCCTCTGTAACAGGTGCGTAATGTACTCTATACCATCTTTCGCAGGCATAATACTCGCTGTCATTTCTTTCTCTTTTTACCATGTTTTCTGCAAGGACGAATTTGCTTTCTGTAGTTCCATCCTCAAAAGCAAAACCTATTCCCTGACCATCAGCAAAAAGCTCTAATGCCTTTTGATTGGCATCAATAACATAGAACTCTGAATTCACAAGAGCAATTGGACGTTCAGTTCGATCAAACATCGTCGATTTGAGAATTGTTGCTGTATCCTCAATTCTGTTTGACATAGCAAGCCAGAAGAAAATAACGCAATCAATTGCAAATGCTACAGATCTTATTGCATCCATTCCTAGTAAATAGTCGTGCAAAAAATATCCTGTAATAGCAACTATAAATGCCAAAAGCATGTATCTTCCGACGATAATATCAATTCTGTCAAAATATGCCCTTGATGGTGTTCTCAGCTCAACTATTACTGAAGACATGAATACAAATATTATTGCAAGCATATCTCCATCAACTTGCTTTGGGATTCCAAAATAATACTCTATGAAATCGTATACACATAGAGCAATCATTATGGTAACTGCAATTGTTATTATAACGGCCACATTTTTAGGTGTTTTTATAAACAAGAAATAGAAAAACATCATAAACATGATGACCAATGCACACATATCACATAGCAAATGTAAGAAATCCACTGTATCCTTACTATGCACAAATGGAATAATACACAAATAGAAATCATACACTGTGATGATTCCTGCTATAGTTGGCAGGATTCTGTGTCTGCTAAGATATACGTCATTCGATACTAGCTTTATAAATGTAAAAAAACCAATTGCTACACATACCACATTAATTAGGTATGATAAAGTAAACACCCCGTTCATTATTCAGCATCTCCTCGTCCTGTAATAATTCTCTTCAACTCGGATTTGATAAATGTAGGCTGGAATGGTCTAACTATATAGCCACCAGCTCCCACTTCTCTACACCTCTTTACTGTTTCACTATCATTTAAAGTAGTAACAAACAGAATCGGTATATCCAAGTGTAACTGCTCCCTGATTCTTCTGGCTGTCTCTACGCCATCAAGTCCCGGCATATCAACATCCATTACAATGGCATCAACCGGTTCATTCTTTTCCAGATACTTAAGAGCCTGATTGCCATTTTTTAAAAGAGTCAAGTCGTAGAAGTACTCCAAAATTCCCCTCGCCATTTGGAGATTAGTCATCATGTCATCTACTACCATGACCTTATAACGTTTATAAGCTTGAATCATAACATTACGCTCTTCCTCTGATTCTCGAGAGAAAGAATCTGCACTAGCTGCCGCAACCAAAGTAATATTCAGGTAATCTTTTTCGGTTAGATCGATTGTGGTGCCATCCATAAGTCTGATGATTGGTCGTAAATTGTGGAAGTCACTGTTTTCAACAATAATACAATGTCTACCGTCTGACATAATCATTTCAGTACCCTTAGGATAAAGTGGAACATGCTTGAGAAGCGCCATAACCACGTCCTTATCAAACATTATTCCGCATGCTCCCATCATGTATTCAGAAACCTCATATGCAGAATAAGGATTCTTATACGGCCTCTTTGATAATAGCGCATCAAACACATCTGCCACATGGATGATTTTGGTGTAGTCGGTCATGTCCTCAGCTGTAATCCCTCTAGGATAACCGCTACCGTCAACATTTTCATGGTGAAAAAGCACCGCCACCTTTACATTAGGAGTGACATCCCATCGTTCTTTAATAATATCGTAGCTCATCTGAGCATGGCTTTTCATTATCTGATATTCTTCCTGAGTTAGGCGCCCCTCTTTATTTAAAATCTCACTAGGAATAGACATTTTACCAAGGTCATGAAGGAGTCCGGCCAAAGCCAGTTCTTCAAGAGCCTTTTCGTCATAGTCTAGAGAAAGACCGATAATGGAGCAATACAATGCCACATTGACTGAATGAGAATAAGTATAATCGTCTGTCTCACGCAGGTCATTCATATCAATGGTGATAGAGGCCTTTGAAAGAATCTCCTTAACCATTTCCCTGGCAACTATCATACATCCATCAATATCCTGCCTACGGACACAATCTATACCTTTACCTCGCAAGACTGGCGAGATGATTGGTTCTACTTCGATATCCTTTGAAAGCTCATCTGATATGTATAATCCGTCAAATCCAAGTGATGTCAATCTATCTATGTATTCCTGAGTAAGCTCTGCTTTACCGCCAAGCAAAACTCGCCCATATGAATCAAATACTTCTGAACCAAGCTTCATACCTGGTTCCAACTGTGACATGTTTATATATCTCATAAGACCGCCTTAAAATATTTTATATATTTATATATTATACAACCTTAATTGTAACAAAAAAACCTCAGATTTAAAATCTGAGGTTTAGACGTAACCTTTCCACTATCATTGCTGCTAAAACTCCGATAACAACTCCGGAGATAGTTCCAATGATAACCAAAAATGGCAAATAATAAATCAATCCTGCGGTTTCAAGAACAAGCATAGCCACTATTATTTGTCCTACATTATGAAATACGCCGCCAAGCACACTAACACCTGTGATTGAAAGCTTCTTTGTTTTCATGCCAATAAGCATCATTATGTATGAAAGAGCAGCTCCTGCAATTGAATACATGGTCATAGCAAGATTGCCGAATGTAAGCCCTACCAATAACACTCTTATGATTGATAATACTAGAGCGTCCTTTTTTCCTATTATAAAAAGAGCTACTACCACTGCAAGATTAGCCAGGCCGATTTTAGCCCCAGGAATTCCAATGCTAAATGGAAGCAAAAACTCTATATAAGATAGGACAAAAGCTAGGGCAATAAATAAGCCAAGTAATGCCACCTTATTTGTTTTCATAATCTATACCTCAAGATTATTAATGGGTTGAACCATCAATATCTCTTTCCTCACCATTAACAATTTCAGCTATCAATCCATTAGGAAGACAAACTATCATTTCCTTTGAGTAATGAATATGCATGTGATTTACGCAGATTTGATCTGGACAGCTTGCTTCTGAAATCTGTGCCTCTCCATCCTTTATCTCAAGGACATTATAAGAACCATCTTCAAATTCTATCCTTTCGGTAGTGTCCTTATTAAGCGGATACTTGCCGTATTCCACTCCATCTATAGTAACTAATACATAAGCCTGATTTGCAGTGCTATATTTTTGATACAAGCTCATTCCAAACCAAAATACTACCGCTACCGCAAGAACAGTTACTATTAGTTTTAAATCATTTTTCTTCATAATTACTCTACAATACTTTCTTCAAAATTGTCGGAATAATAAATATTCCCTTCGTGGTCCACCCACATAGCCTCAACTCCGTCGTGGCTGTTTACAAATTCCAAGCCTTCTTCCAAGGTCATATTATACACTGCGGTAGAAAATGCATCTGCCATTCCTGAATCATCTGTAAGAATAGAAACCTGTCCAAATGTATCAGATGGGAAAAGTGTGTCAGGATTGATGATATGACAATAAACTTTTCCATCAACTTCATAGAATCGCTGATAATCACCACTTGAAACTACACACTGTCCATCCTGAATCTCTACAGTTTTGATATATTCCTGTTCACCATCCAAATCTGGATTTTGAATGCCAAGCTTAAAATTAGTACCATCGATTCTACCACCGATACCCTGTACATTTCCACCTAAACTAAGAAGGATATTATTCATACCCTGCTCACGTGCGTACTCTAAAGTCTTTTGAACCGCATACCCCTTTGCAGTGCTTCCCACATCAAGTGACATCTCAGGGTCTGAAAGATACACCGTGTTATTTTCATCATCAATAATGAGATTGTTGATATCAGTATGCTCTGCTGCAGCCTGAAGTTCTTCCATCTCAGGAAGTGTAGCACGCTCAGGATCATCCATACCAATTTCTCTGTGACGATGCCAAATAGAAAGCACTGAACCCATGGCAATATTAACTCGGCCGTCAGTTTCATAGTACATCTCCTGGCTGAATTTAAGCATATCGATGATAGCCTGATCAACCTCAACTGGCGCAACACCTGCATTGTCGTTGATTGTCTTTATATTGTTTATACCTTCATAATCGTTATAGATATCATAAAGATTGTTGTAAATGATAAGCTGGTCCTTAAGTTGCTGAGCCATCTTGGCGAATTCCTCTTCTGAATCAGCATAACCAACAATCTCTGTCCTTGTATCGAATATATCTAAGAATGTGGCATTATACTTGGTCTTTTCTGTAAGAGCATTGCCCTGACCATCGCCTCCAAACTTCTTTATAAATACTATAAAAGCAATCAATACGACTATTGCTAAACATCCAAATATCTTTTTCTTATCCATATTATACTCACTAACAAAAAAATAGAGGGAGTGTAGTAAATACACTCCCTACATTACAAATTGTAAATTAATTACTGTGCACTTGCAACAGCCTTTGTGATTGCTGTGTTGAAATCAGTAACGTGGATTGTTACAGATGCAGTTAAGTCAGCCTCTGTAGCAACGCCTTCTTCGATTGCAATACCGTTTACTTCATCGATTGTCTTTCCAACTGTGTAATCAGCATATGCCTGAGCCTGCTCATACCATTCCTTACCGATTGCAGAAACGCGCTTCATACCGTAGTCTTCACCAAGTTCATTCTTGCTTAATGTATCTGCTGACTTGTCAGATGTGATAACGCCCTTAGTATCGAAAGAAATCTTAGCCTGAACTACATCAAGACGTGAGCTTGTGATTACTCCCTCACCATTTAATGTAAGAACAGAAATTGTTGTATCAGCTTCAGCTAAACCATCCATATCTGAAGTTGCATCTGCTGAACTAGAAATGCTTGTTGTAAGACCAAGACCAAGCTTGTCTCCTTCTGCTGCACCACCAGCTACTGCTGTGTACATAGCCTCAACAACAGCTGACTGGAAGCTTGTTACGTTGATAGATACAGAAGCTGCAAGATCTTCATCACCAGCTTTTCCTTCTGTGATTGCCATGTCTTTAATATCAGAAGCTGTCTTACCTACTGCCCATGCAGCGAAAGCATCAGCCTGCTCATACCATTCCTTACCAATTGCTGAAGCTGGCTTCATACCATAATCGTCGCCAAGCTCTCTCTTTGAAGGATACTCTGCGTTAAGATCAGATGTAATCTTACCATCTGCACTGAAGCCAATCTTTGTCTGAGCGATATCGATTACGCACTCAACGATTGCACCATTAGAATCAACAGTTACAGCAGCGATTGTTGTATCAGCCTCAGCTGTACCATCAGCACTTGCTGTAGCATCAGTTGAGCTGTTGATTGATACGCTTGTACCAATACCTGTAAGAAGTTCACCTTCTGCAGCTACTGGAGCTTCTCCTGTCCATTTTGATTCTGTTGTCTCAGTTGCCTGAGTCTGCTCTGTTGCAGCCTCATCTGTAGAACCGCAGCCTACAAATAATGATGCTGAAAGAGCACCTGCGCACATAAGTGCTACTAAACTCTTTTTCATCTTTTCATTCCTTTCCTTAATACCTTTTGATGAAATATATATTTGTGGTAAAAACCAACCAAATATCAACGAGGGATTTAATTGTACCATATTTGATTGAGCACTACAATAAAATCTTGTTTAAATTTTAACAAACACCACTTTCCGTAAAGTGTCATTTATTATTTCTAGATATAACAAAGCAGCACTAAGTCCCGCTAAACCTAGTGCTGCTATAGTATTATGGAAGGATATGAAAAAGAAGATTATTATTATTTCTTTAATCTTATGCTGACTACTGAGCAAGCTGGCAGTGTAACCTTCAGTCCATCTGAAGTCTTGCTGTAGTCCTTAAACTCTAGTTCCTTTACAACCTCTGGATTATCAAAGGTGTTGTGATCAGCCATCTTTCCTGTTACATAAACAGCCTCGCATACGTTGTAAGCGCCGCCATCCTTTGTAAGCTGAACATCAACATCCTCTGATGATTCAAGAGAGTTGTTTGTTAGGGTAATAGTAATAACGCCATCTGCATCCTCTGATACAGACTCGAAAATCTTTGGAAGTTCATTCTTGCCAGCGCCTACTGTTCCGCCGTTAAGTAAGTCTGAGCCAAGAAGTGTTGCTCCCTGGTGATGACGATACATCTTGAATACATAATATGTAGGAGTCTTGATCATCTTTTCACCATCTGTAAGCATTACTGACTGAAGCACGTTAATCATTTGAGCGATACATGCCATCTTTACTCTGTCTGAATGCTTGTTAAAGATGTTCAAATTCATACCTGCAACAAGAGCGTCACGCATTGTGTTTTGCTGATATAAGAATCCTGGATTTGTACCTGGCTCAACATCTGTCCAAATACCCCACTCATCAATCATAAGACCGATTTTCTTTTCTGGGTCATATTGATCCATGATTGCACCATGATTGTTAATCAGCTCTTCCATAAAGTAGCTACGCTTCAATGTCTGATAGAATACTTCCTCAGTGAAGTCTGTAGCGCTTCCTTTGACATTCCAATCGTCCTCTGTCTCTGGAAGAGTGTAATAATGAAGAGAAAGACCATCCATGAATCCATGGAATTGTTCTGGTGTGTGGTCAAAGCATGTATTAAGAACTTCCTTTGTCCAATGATAATCATCCACATTAGGGCCACAGCAAATCTTTGCTATTGGCTTGTTTCCATTGTAGTTTCTAACGTATGTCTGATAACGTCTATACTCATCTGCATAGTGCTGAGGTCTCATATTGCCGCCGCAACCCCAGTTTTCATTACCAACTCCAAGATAGTCAACCACCCATGGCTCCTCATGTCCGTTCTCTTTTCTGAGATCAGCCATTGGAGAAACACCGTTGAATGTCATATATTCCACCCATTCGCTCATTTCGCGAACAGTACCAGAACCTAAATTTGCATTGACGTAAGTCTTACAGCCAAGCTGTCTACAAAGCTCGAAGAACTCGTGAGTACCGAAGCTATTATCCTCAACTACTCCACCCCAGTGAGTGTTAATCATCTTCTTGCGCTTTTCCTTTGGACCAATTCCGTCCATCCAGTGATACTCGTCAGCGAAGCAACCGCCTGGCCAACGAAGTACTGGAACCTTCATCTCTTTAAGAGCTTCTACAACGTCTGTACGCATTCCGTTTACATTAGGAATATCGCTATTTTCTCCAACATATAAGCCCTCATAAATACAACGTCCCAAGTGCTCAGAAAAATGTCCATAGATTTCTGGAGCAATGGTGCTCTTCTTGTTTTCGTTATTAATAACTAATTTAGCCACTGGCTATCCTCCATTCCGCCTGTTACACTCACAAGCATTATGAATTCTCCGCTCAGTTATTCTTCGCTTGAGAATTATAATAGCTTGTTAGTTACAGGCTCATCTAAATTTTTTAGCCTTTTACCGCACCTGCAGTCATTCCATCGATAATGTACTTCTGGAAAATAAGGAAGATTATGAAGATTGGTAAAATTCCAAACATTGATCCAGCAATAAGTACATCGTAGTTGTTGCCGTATGGTGTAAGCAATGTATTAAGTCCGATTGGAAGTGTAAACTTCTCTGCTCCCTTGAGTACTAAGAGTGGCCACAGAATTGCATTCCATGAACCCATTGCGCAAAGGATACCCATTGAAGCAAATGCAGGCTTTGCAAGAGGAAGGATGATTCTCACTGAAATGCCATATTCTGAACATCCATCAATTCTTGCTGCATCAAGCAAATCCTTTGGCAGTCCTGATAAGTACTGCTTGAAGAAGAAGATTGTAGATGCGCCGCAGATACCTATGATGATTACACCTGTGTAAGTATCAATAAGCTTTAATGCAATAATTTCCTTGTAAAGTGGAAGCATTAAGATTTCGAAAGGTACCATCATTGTTGCAAGTACGATTGTGAAAAGTAGATTTTTGAATCTGAACTCATACATTGTCAGTCCATATGCAACAAAGTAACAAACTATCAAAGTAAGTGCTACCGAAATAATGGTAATTAATAACGAATTCTTGTACCACATGAAATATTTAATACTGTCAGCATTGCCGCTGAATAAGTATTTGTAGTTATCAAGGTTCATTGTAGAAGGGTTCAAATCAATTGAAAGACCTCTACGAATAAGCTCTGTACCAGGTCTGAATGAAGCAAGTAAACCTGCAAATACAGGGAAAATAATGATTAAACATAGGATTACAAAAAATCCTGTTCCAAGTATTGTGCCTACCGTTCTCTTAGGAGTGCCAGACATTGTCTTTTGCTTTGACATATTAATCCTCTCCCTTCTTGAATGTTCCGTTGAATATAAGCTGAGCAAAGTTGATGATAAGAGCAACGATAAGAAGTACTACACCTACTGCACATGCATAACCCATATCATTCTTCTCAATACCACGCTTGTACAAATATCCAACAATTGTAAGTCCAATATTGTTTGGTGATGAATTTCCTGCCCATAACATGTATGACTCCAGGAACATTGCAAGACCGGCATATACTGAAATTGTAAGTACATAAACTGTTGTTGGCTTAAGAAGAGGAAGTGTTACGAACTTGAACTTCTGCCAACCTGTAGCTCCATCAATATCGGCTGCTTCATATAAAGAGCTGTCGATTGATTTAAGACCTGACAAGAAGTAAAGCATGTTTACACCTGTCCATCTCCAGCAAGCTACGATTAAGAGGGCGAGCATACCTGACCAGCCCATCTTTAACCATTTATATGTTCCAAGGCCTAAAGCCGCTGTAATCATATTCATCTGACCTGTTGTATACTCAGTAAACATCAGGCGGAAAAGTGTACCAGAAATAACAACTGATGTTAATGCTGGCATGTATAAAATTGCCTTCCATACACCCTTTGCCTTTACCAAATGACTATCAAGCAAAACTGCAAAAAGCATAGGGAATGGAATTAATAATACTAATGTAAAGAACATGTATTTCACACTGTTCCATACAGCAATATGAAATACCTTATCCTGTAATAGCTTTGAATAGTTAGCAAACCCAACCCATTCTGATTTAATAGCCCCAATATCCTGAAAGCTCATTGTGAAAGCTGTGATAAGAGGATAAACCCAAAAGAAGAAAAAACTTAATACAAAAGGTAAAACAAAAACGTATGGTGCCACCTTCTGAGAATATAAAAAGTTCTTGATTTTCATAATGCACCTTTCTCCATCTTTTAAAATAGGGCCGCCTAAGCGGCCCTTAGTTATAAATTCCTACTGCTCCATATCAATTGCATCCTGTGCTTCCTGAAGTGCATCATCAATTGAGTAATCTGGATCTTCAAGTACTTCGTTAAGTGTTGTTGTGCAGAAGTACTCATTGATTGTTGGGCTGATAGAAACTACTGAAATCTTTCCAATGTTGTCCATTCCGATTTCAGCTAAAACATCATATGGATAGTTGATGAAGAACTGGTTGTACTGGTTGTTCTCATCATGTGCGAATGCATCATCTGTCCAAAGAGCTGCGTTACAAACGTCAAATCCAAGTGTATCCCAGATGTGCTGCTCGCCTTCTTCTGACATCTTTGCCCAGCAAAGGAACTCTGCTGCAAGATCAATATTCTGAGACTGCTGTGTAACAACTGTACCTGTACCACCAATACCTACAGAACAAATCTGGCCTTCCTCGAATACAGGGCACTTAGCAATGTACCAGTTGCCTGCTTCATCTGGCATGTAGTTTGTGAAACGTGACATATACCACATTGCCTTAGGGAATGAAACGATGTTTCTATCCATAATGTTCTGGAAGCCTGCCTCAAGGTCAACATGTCCGTCTGGAGAAACCTCTGCAAGACCTGACTTTAACCAATCCTGCTGCATTGAAAGCATGTTCTTAACTGAATCAAGCTGAACGTTTGCTGGATTATCGAAACCGCCTGTCCAGTCATCACCGTACTCAGCCATTGCAATCCAGAGCCAGTCAACTCCGCCTGTATCAACTGATGTCCAGTACTTACCTTCCTCAGTAACATTTCCTAAGTACTCTTCACCAAGCGCTGCATAATCATCCCAAGTCTTAACTGCATCAATCTTAGCAATTACTTCATCCTGTGTAAGTCCCATAGCTTCTGACATTGCAGCTACGTTGTAGTACATTACTGTAGCACCTACGTGGTATGGAGCTCCGTAGTAGTTACCATCCTCACCCTGATATGTTTCCATTCTTGATGTAACCATTGTATCAAGGTAATCAGCAGCGTAATCATTTAATGGTACAAGCCACTGATCAAGACCTTCAACTACGTTAGGGAACTGACCAACTTCTACGTCACAGATATCTGGAGCACCTGTGCCAGCCTCAAGAGCTGTAAGAAGCTTTGTGTGCATATCGCCATATGGATATGTTGTACATGTAATTTCGATTGTGTTGTCTGGATGCTGCTTGTTCCACTCCTCAGCCATAACACCGTAGTGCTGACCGTGAAGCTCAACGAATGTCCACATCTCTAAGTGTGTACCATTTGGATCACCAAATGTGTTTGTTACGACCTCAGATTCTGCTGTTTCCTCAGCAGCTTCTTCTTCTGTAGCAGCATCAGGATCTACCCCACCTTCTGAAGCGCCACCGCAACCAGCGAATAAACTAGCTGCCATTGATGTGCAAAGAAGTGCACTAATCAATTTCTTCTTCATTCTTCTCCTCCTTTTGTAAAAAAGAAATGTTGTAATTGTTTCAAGCTTTTATAAATAGTACAATTAACTGAGGCTTGGTAGTTAATCAACATATTTTTCTAAAAGCTCAATAACTATTATGGTTTAATTATAACCTGCCACTTCAGCAAGTCAATGATTATTTTAGTTTTTTCTAAACTATTTTGGATGTTCTTTTAATATTCACAAAAAAGACACGGATGATTTAGCAATTATTAACAAGTTGTTTGTCAATTCAGGCTTTCAAGTGTATATTTTCATTAATAATTTTATCTTTTGCTAAAATAATAGAATTCTAAAGCTCAACTATATTGACACCCATTTTGTTAAATTTTATAATTAAGAGTAATATTTTAAGAAATCATAAAAAGGAGAAACGTTATGATACACATAACTTCCCTGGATGATGGAGTCGAGCTTTTTAAAGCTTTAGGTTCTGATGTTCGTATTCAGATTCTAAACATACTATTAGAAAACGACCGCATGAGCATGAACCAACTTGCTACTCAGCTAAATCTTAGCAACGGCGCTCTCACTGGTCACATTAAAAAGCTTGAAGAATGCGGACTCATCTCCACTTCTAACGAATCTGCCAGTCACGGCAATTCAAAGCTATGCTCAGTAATTCAAGACAAAATAGTCATAGAAATAGAAAAACCACTTGATTTAGCAAACGTATCTACTACAGATATTAAAGTGGGACAGTTTTCAAAATACGATATTTGCCCTACCTGTGGCCTTGCAAACAGTGCATCTGTTATTGGTGAAATCGATGATGCAAGATACTTTGCTCATCCAGATCACTTCAACGCAGATATCCTGTGGTTCACAAAAGGCTACGTAGAGTACGCTTTGCCAAATCTCGTTCCTAGCAACAACAATATCACTCAGATTTCCATCTCATTTGAGATTTCATCTGAAGCTCCTGGTATTGATAACAATTGGCCAAGTGATATCTCTTTTTCAATCAACGATCAAAAGGTTGGTATGTGGACTAGCCCTGGAGATTTCGGTGGTGAAATACTTGGAATGTTTACACCTGACTGGTGGCCACCAAACTGGAATCAGTATGGCCTTTTAAAGCTTCTTGTAGTAAATAAGTTTGGTACATATATCGATGGTCTTCAGATTTCAGATGTTACTATAGACGATTTGAAGCTCAAACCTGGACAGCCACTTGATTTCCGCATCGCCGTTGAAGACGACGCAGAACACATTGGTGGTGTCACACTGTTTGGTAAGACATTTGGTAACTATGGTCAGGATATCAGAGTATCCATCAACTATAGCCCTATCAATTAAATATCTACCACGATTTACGTGGACAATGGGCAGCCTTCATGGCTGCCCTTAATTCTACATAGCATCCACAGGACATGCATGTACCTGCATTTAGCTGGACGCAATTTTTACAGAGGGCCAGGCGGCGCTCATATTCATCATCGTCCACCTGGTCCTGTGCTTTAAGTTCATTTTTGTATTTTTCAATCATTTCAGCATCTGCTCTTGTCATATCTCTAAGCAGACATCTTGCACAAACTCTGTTTTCAATCATAATTAAACACTGGTCTTCCATCCTGCCAATCAAACTTCATAAGCATTGCATGGCGATTTGGATTGTAAAGTGGGTCTCCCACAATCTCTGTTTCTGTTCTAGCGTGATAAACCAGGATATCATTGCCCTCTTCATCTACTGTAAATGAATTGTGACCTGGTCCATATACCACATGCTCTGGCGATGAAGCAAGAACTGGATAACGCTCCTTCTTCCAAGATAATGGATCAAGCAAATCACTATCTGCATCTGCTGTCAGCATACCCATGCAATAGTTAATACCTGTATCACTTGCAGAGTAAGTAACGAAAATCTTGCCGTTGCGCTGAAGTACTGCAGGGCCTTCATTTACCCAATAGCCATGACGTTCCCAGTCATAGTCAGGTGTAGTAAGAAGTACCTGTTCTGTTTCTAACGTATATCCGTTTTTCATTCTGGCAATATAAAGGTTAGAAATCTGCTTGCCTACGCTAACTTTCTCTGCCCAAATATAATACCATTTTCCATCATTTTCGAATACTGTTGCATCCAGAGAAAATGCCTCAAATGAAAACTCATCACTATCAGCTCTTGTCATTTTGCCCTTTTCAATCCACTCGTCATGAATAGGGTCATCTCCCTGACACTCAAGGACATATGGACGAATCTTCCAAATATCCTCTACCTCTCCACCTGCATAGTAAATGTACCATTTACCAAAAAGATAATGTAGTTCAGGAGCCCAAATGTGCTTAGACATTGGGCCACTTTCATGCTTATGCCAAATTTCCACTTCCCCAGCGACCCTAAGGCCCTCCAATGTGTCGCTTACACGCAACACAATTTTATCGTATTCAGGCACAGAGGCAGTAAAGTAATACTTGCCATCTGTGTGTCTGTATACATATGGATCTGCTCTCTGCAAAATCCATGGTTTGTTATATTCAAAATTTTTGTCCATTTTCACTCTCCGCCTAAACCTTATTAATATTTTACTCCCCAGACACTCTCATTACTTCCAACAGCTGAGAATGTCATGCATTCTGTGCCAGCTTCATCCTGCATCTTGCAGAATACGCCACTATAATCTTTTCCATCTATTGTGATGTTCATATAGTAGGTGCCATCAGTCATAGTCCATGTACCAGATACTTCTTTGCCCTCGCATGTGCCATCAGAATTAAGATATATGATTATCGGATTTGCGATATCACTAGAAATATCTGTACCCTGATTAATGAAATAGTATCTTCCCTCTACCTCATCCATGCTATAACCGGTTTCAGAAACAGTCTCACCCTGAGTCTGATATGGTAAATCGCATGGCCATCCTTCTGCATTCATAAGCATCTGATGTAGTCTTGGAGAGTGATTTTCTCCTCCATCGTTGAAACGAGTATGGTAAACCAAATACTCCTTTCCGTCGCTATCAACAAAAGCAGAGTTGTGGCCTGTGGCCATGTATGCTCTGTCCAAGCTAGGCAGCTTATAGTTGCTAGAAAGCTTCAATCCATAGTTTTCATGCATAGCACTCTTTTCTGGATATTCGCCATTCATATCAACGTATTCGCCATCAACTGTCTCAGAACGGAACACACGAATCTGATATCCACCGTTGCTAGTCAAAGTACCATAAGATACAAACAGATAGTAATAATCTGTGTTAGCATCGTACATAATGTATGGTCCTTCAATGGAAATATGTCCTCCACCAAGAAGCTTCTTGCCATAGTATGGATCTACATTGTTTGCTTCATCAGCCTCTGGATGAATTACAAGACCAGTCTCTGGGTCAAGCTCAAGCAGGAATATACCACCAGACCATGAGCCATAAACCATCCACATTCTTCCATCAGCATCATAAAATACTGTAGGGTCAATTGCGTTTGGATAATCTTCGTAATTGTAGCCACCACTTTTAATGTAGTTTTTCTTTACATAGTCCTCATCAACATAGTCAAGTACATCTGTAGACTTCACATTGCTAAGGTTAAAGCCTGAATAAATCAGCGGTGCCTGCCATTCAAATGGTCCCTCTGGCGATTCGCTGGTACCAAAGCAAAGATTTGACGCATTAAATGTACTGGTTGTGCAGTAGTACATGTAGTAAAGACCCGTAGTCTCGTTGTAAATAACATCCGGTGCCCACACATGTGTGCCACCATCGTCTGTTTTGATAATACTATCCTTGGATCCTGAATAAGCAAAAGCTTCATCTTCCACATCATAAATCTGACCATAAACAGGATTAGATTTCATATAGCCATCGCCAATCATTTCCCAATTAAGTAAATCTGTACTTTTCGCTGCAGTCATATGACTACCATAAATATAATATGTTCCATCAACTTCTAATATGGATGGGTCGTGGACTGAGACGCCCGAAGAAGAAACGTCACCTGTGGCAATACCGTCATAGCTGACTGTGTAATTTTTCTCTTTAGATTCAGAGCTTGAGCAAGCCACCAGACCTCCAACCATAGAAACTGCTAGAACACATGAAATAAATTTTTTCATGCGTTATCCTCCATTAATTAGTCGAAAATCTTCAGACATCAAGCCCCTTATTAAAAATGTTTGAAGATAAAAATAACTGCCCAAAACTCCATTGCTTTGGACAGTTCTAATATATCAAATCTATTTTAAGAACACAATATTTATTTTAAATATTTCTAAAGTATTTTGATAACTTCTTTAACTATCAGTGAATCATTTACTGACTCAAATACTATATCGTACCCATGATAAGCTAATCTAAAATCACGATTTTTGCCTCTATCATAGCCTGCCCTTGGATCCTGACTAAGGACATCTATTGCAGACTGCCGCAAGTCTTGTGGTAATTTTGCCAGAAGCGCCTCTGGAAATTCCACCTTTACCTGAGCCCCCTTAGAAAGTGAATCGGTAAATCCTCCCCTTGCATCAGGATGAGCGTCTGCATAAGGGATATATGGCTTTATATCGTAAATAGGTGTGCCATCTAACATATCCACTCCGCTGACCACAAGCACTAGGCCATCTTTTTCAGTTTGCTTTACTTCTATCAGCTTTACAGATGAAAGGCCGATGTTGTTGGGACGGTATGGCGCACGGGTGGCAAACACTCCCATGTGCTTTTCCCCACCCAAACGTGGCGGACGAACTGTGCCACCTTCTAAAGGCTTGTTTTTTGAAAAGCCCCACAACAGCCACAGATAGTCATAGTCTGTGATGCCGTCGATAAAGGTAGGATTTCTAAACTCCTCCGTAAATACGATATAGCCTATCTCATCTGAAACCAGACCACTTTGCCTGGGTATCCCAAACTTTTGTGTAAAGCCTGTATGTATAAATGCTATTTCTTTTAATTCCATCAATACCTCTTAATAATAAAAGGCAGTACAAAATGTACTGCCCAATAATCTAATATTACTTTCCTTCGTATGTAACAACTGACTCTACGTCGTACTTTGCAAGCTTTTCACGTCCCTTAAGACCAGCGAGCTCCATAAGGAAGACGATTTTAACAACTTCGCCGCCAAGCTCCTCAACAAGCTGTGCTGCAGCTTCGATTGTACCACCTGTAGCGATAAGGTCATCTACGATAACAACCTTCTGACCTGGCTTAACTGCATCCTTATGCATCTCGATTGTGGCTGTGCCGTACTCAAGATCATATGTCTTTTCGATAGTTTCGCATGGAAGCTTACCCTTTTTACGAATAAGTACGAATGGCTTGCCAAGTGCGTATGCAAGTGGTGCACCAAAGATGAATCCACGGCTCTCTGCGCCTGCAATAACATCGAAATCAACATTCTCAATAAGCTTCTTCATTTCGTCTATAGCAAGTCGGAACCCTTCCGCATCCTGCAAGATGCTAGTAACATCTCTAAACATGATACCTGGCTCTGGGAAATCTGGAATAGTTCTGATGTAATCTTCTACTTTTTTCATATGACTCCTTCTATTAATGGCCGCATAATTTCCAATGGAGCGGCAAATTAAAGTCGGATAAGAAATTTATCCGAATAAATTATAAGTTTTTTAGGCAATTTTTTCAAGTACTTGGCTACAGACGTCTTTCAATTTCAGCCCTTAAAAACAGCTTTCCGTTATCCATTTCTTTTACTGGATGTAGCTTATCTCTTTTTATCAGATCATTAACATTTTGTCTGCTACATTCCAATGCATCACATACATCTGATGTTGACATAATTCGTTGGTTAACAAACATTTTAAAATCATCGTAAGATAGTGGAAGTTCTATACCTATGTGAAATAATTCTTCACATGATATTTGTCTACTATCTTCCCAGCCCACTCCATAACCTGCAATAAGTGATCTTATAGAATAATAATATTTTTCGTTTATTGACAAATATTTAATCCATTCATATCTGTCATTAAATTTGTTTAAATCACATAGTTTAACTTTTCCATTGTAGAAAAAGACCAATAATCTCATATCGGGTAGCAATACAAAATCTTCTACTCTTTTTTCAAGTCGCCCACTTATGTCCATTGGCATATATTTTACTGGTATTGGTTTCAGGTAAAAATCATCCTGCGCGCATCTTCCATCGCTGATATTAAGCAGTTTAAATTCATCGTAATAATCTAATCCTGCTTCCTTTAGAATATATCCAATATTTTGTCTATCTTCCGGAATAATACGTTCCTTTACCCAAAGATATGAAACATAGGGCCCCACTGTACGAGTTCCTTTTTCTATGGCAGAATCTAATAAAAGTGGCGCATCGCAATATTCCAAATCATCTGGTAACTCCACTAAATACTGGTCAAGTGTTTCATCATATTGCAAGATTCCATATAATCTATCATCCCCTGGCAAATCACTTTTTATTTCGAAATACTTCATAAAAAGCCCACCTTTCAGATATCATTTCTGATATTTTTTCTATATACGCTTCTGTTAGAACATCATCTAATCCTTCAAACAATCCGCCAATTATAGCCTTTTTATTAGAAGGCAAAGGAATCAAATATTCCTTTGGTATAGAAGCGAGATTTTCTAGCGTGCTTCCTTTTCCAACAAAATCCATAACCTTTTTATCTTCCAACAAATCATTCTTATTAAGATTGTCAGGATTTGTAACATCAAATAATAATGACAATCCATGATCAAACAATGGTGCTAATCTGACACTGTTTTTATTCTTCAATACTTCTATATTTGCTCCATGTCTGTCGCAATTAAGAATCAAATAATCCACAATAAACATCTGATAAATATATTCCTTCCACCCATACCTGTCCGCGAACTCAAATGGAGTTTCAGTTGAATACTTATTAACCAGATAAAAGGACTCAAAAGCAGTCTTCTTTTCTCCCTTTATCTTATAATCATAGGATCTGTTTATATATGTTTCAAATTCCTGATTATTAATAACAATCTGTGCTCGAATCAAATCATAGCTTAAGTGTGGGATATCTAACGCTGTAAGTAATCTGTCCACAATAAGCTCGTTAACAGCTTCGTGTCCGATTATGCCATTTTGAGAATCAAACCTAGATAGTTTATAGTAAATTTTCCCTTCCGGGCCAATCTCCTCTGCTTTAAGAAGAGTTCCAACAGTACCCGAACTATGTCTAGTTTTGCTCCAATTTAAGTATCTATAGTCTTGAAGTTTCTTTATTATTTCCATGAATATCCACCTCACAAAAATGTTATTATAAAACTTGACTATCGTCAAGTTTTATAATTCGCATATTAAAAAGGGGCCCCGAAGGACCCCAATTTGTGGATAGTACTCGAAAGTACCTATGCGTTTGGCCACGCTAATTATCCTAAGAGTGAAAGAACACCCTGAGTTGCCTGATTTGCCTGAGCGAGCATTGACTGGCCTGCCTGAGCAAGAATATTGTTCTTGCTGTATGTAACCATCTCGTCAGCCATATCTGTATCACGGATACGTGATTCAGCGGCATTTGTGTTCTCAACTACGTTGTCTAAGTTAGCAATTGAGTGCTCTAGTCTGTTCTGTACGGCACCAAGTGCTGAACGCTGTGCAGATACCTTTGCAAGTGCATCGGCAATGCAATCAATTGAGTAAGTTGCCTGCTTTCCTGTAGCATCTGATACGTTAACACCATCAAGACCAAGAGCCTTCGCTGTTAATGATTCAATTCTAACTCCAATCTTATTTGTCATATCAGCATCTGCACCGACATGTAGATTGAACATCAAATCATTCTTTGTATCAACAGCACCCTTAGTAATGACAAATGTCTTTTTACCGTTAGCTACAGCAACATCACCTGCAGTATCAATTGTTGCTGGTGTCTTTGTAGCACCGATTGAAGACGCTGCTATGAGCTCTGTCTTAACCTTGTTGTATGCACCTGTTGCTGTGATAAGAGTCTTATTATTTGGATCTGTTTCCTCCACAAGATTAGCATTTGCAACAGAGAATCTTGTTGCAGATTTACCGTTGTACTCAGCTTTTGTGCCTTCACTAATCTTGCTTGCTAAATCGTCATATTTAATTGTAAATAACTCCTCATCAGTTGTACCTGTTGTATTATCTACAAATGTCCATGACTTTCCGGCAATCTGAATAGTTGTTCCAACGATTGCTTTTGAAGAATCATCCAATCCAATCGCTCCTAAAACTTCATTTGCTGTTTCTGCACCAATCTCATACTCTGTACCGCCTATTGTATATGTATCACCAACTCCTAGAGCAGTCATTGTAAATGTAGCCTTAATTGAGTTCTGTGAAAAAGTACCTAATAGGCCTGCATCATGAGCACTGATTTTGATTTCCTTGGTGCCATTATCCCCCTTGAGAAGATAGGTCTCGTTGAACTTTGTTGTCTCTGCGACACGATCAATCTCAGTTGTAAGCTGATTAATTTCATCCTGAATAGATGTACGATCAGACTCTGAATTTGTACCGTTTGCTGCTTGAACTGCCAACTCATTCATTCTCTGTAACATAGAATGTACCTCTGTAAGGGCACCCTCGGCGGTCTGTACTGCTGAGATACCATCAGATGCATTTGTTGAAGCCTGATCAAGACCTCGAATCTGCTTACGCATTTTCTCAGAAATTGAAAGACCAGCTGCATCATCTGCGGCTCTATTGATTCTAAAACCACTTGAAAGTTTCTCAGTAGACTTAGACTGAGCATTTGTTGTAATTCCTAACATTCTTGAAGCATTAGCTGCCTGCATATTGTGTTGTACTACCATAATTTCTACCTCCTTGTAGATACTCCCACGATTCCATTCATGAGAGATGCTTATTGCATAACATTAACTAAAAATCATAAGTTTCATGACATGGAAACATACATACTTTAGGCTTATTTCCAGTATCTATATAACAAGGGAGTGACCAACCTCCACATGCTATCAAGGTAAGAAATAAAGTAGTATAACAAGCTTTATTCAATTGTAAAGCTGCTATTATGGCAATTCCCTTTTCCGCGCGATAATGAAAAGATAAACTGCCCAGATGGACAACAAAAACATTATGTTTACTGTTTCCATCTATAACAATTATCGGAAAACTTCTATCAAACTTTAGAAAAATTATAAAAAATAATTTTTGCACAAAAATAGAGGCCTCCAACGGAAGCCTCTATAAAAACGTAATGTAATTTATTAACCAAAATAGCTATTAGCCAAGGATTGAAAGAACACCCTGTGTTGACTGGTTAGCCTGTGCAAGCATTGACTGACCTGCCTGAGCAAGAATGTTGTTCTTGCTGTAGTTAACCATTTCCTCAGCCATGTCTGTATCACGGATACGTGACTCAGCTGCATTTGTGTTCTCAACTACGTTATCTACGTTTGCAATTGTATGCTCAAGTCTGTTCTGAACAGCACCAAGTGATGATCTCTGTGCAGATACCTTTGATACAGCATCAGCGATAGCATCGATAGCATATGTAGCAGCCTTACCTGTTGAATCTGATACATTGATACCATCAAGACCAAGGCTCTTAGCTGACATAGACTGAACCTTAACGTTAATCTTGTTTGTCATATCAGCGTCAGCACCAACGTGAAGGCTGAAGCTAAGGTCATTCTTTGTCTCAACATAACCCTTTTCGATTGTAAATGACTTCTTACCTGCTGGTGAAGTTGTAGCTTCTGTAACTGTTGGAGTCTTACTTGTCGCACCAATTGAAGAAGCTGCTTTAAGCTCTGTCTGAACCTTTGTATATGCACCTTCTGCAGTAATAAGTGTCTTATTGTTAGGGTCTGTTCCATCTGAACCTGCGCTTTCAGAGAAAATTGTAGCTGACTTACCGTTATACTTAACAGTTGTGCCTGCACTTAACTTCTTGCTTAAATCCTCATACTTAATTGTATGTAATTCTTCGTCAGTCTTATCTCCAAATGTCCATGTCTTTCCAGCGATTTCCACTGTCTGGCCCTTTACCTTTGAACCATCTGAACCTGCATTTGTTGAATCAAGCTTAACAGCTGCCATAGCTGCATTTGCATTTTCAGCACCGATTTCGTACTCTGTGCCACCGATTGTATACTTATCACCAACCCCAAGCTCATTCATTGTGAATGTAGCTTTTACAGAGTTCTGTGAGAATGTACCAACAAGACCTGCATCATGAGCTGAAATCTGAACCTTCTTTGTACCGTTATCGCCCTTAAGAAGGTATGTCTCGTTGAACTTTGTTGTCTCAGCAACACGATCGATTTCTGTTGTAAGCTGGTTGATTTCGTCCTGGATTGAAGAACGGTCAGACTCAGAGTTTGTACCGTTTGAAGCCTGTACTGCAAGCTCGTTCATTCTCTGAAGCATTGAGTGAACTTCTGTAAGAGCACCTTCAGCTGTCTGAACTGCAGATACACCATCCTGTGCGTTTGTAGAAGCCTGATCAAGTCCTCTGATCTGCTTTCTCATCTTTTCTGAAATTGAAAGACCAGCTGCATCATCTGCTGCACGGTTAATCTTGTAACCAGAAGAAAGCTTCTCTGTTGACTTTGCCTGATTTCCTGATGTGATGTTAAGCATTCTTGAGGCATTCATTGCCTGCATATTGTGTTGTACTACCATTTTTTTCTACCTCCATGTAGTTGCTTCCTCGAATCCTTTCGAAGAAGAAGTGCGTCCTGCACTTAAAATAAAATTTAGTCTATAATCAAAACAGACGCGCGCCACCTGTTCGACTATCAAATATAAAAATAAATAAAATATGGGTATTAATTAATTGAAATTATCGTTTCGATTAATAACATCCTTGTCCCAAAATCGAAAAGAAATAGAATTTAGAAATAAAGCCTATTCTGTCTCGTTATTTAAGTATGCTGTGAATTCCTTTTCATCAGCTAATATTATTATCTTCATTTCAGAAAAAAAATCAAGACCTTTTTCACATTTTAAACACACTTTTTTCACAAAAAAGAGGACCTCCCGAAGGAAGTCCCCTAATTTACTAGCTATTCAACTAGTCTGCGCGAAACGAATAATATGTAACTTTATCCAATTAAGGATTAACCTAAGATTGAAAGTACACCCTGTGTAGACTGGTTAGCCTGAGCAAGCATTGCCTGACCTGCCTGAGCAAGAATGTTATTCTTGCTGTAGTTAACCATCTCATCAGCCATGTCTGTATCACGGATACGAGACTCAGCAGCGTTGGTGTTCTCAACTACGTTATCAACGTTTGCGATTGTGTGCTCAAGTCTGTTCTGAACAGCACCGAGTGAAGATCTCTGTGCAGATACCTTAGAAACAGCATCAGCGATTGCATCGATTGCGTATGTAGCAGCCTTACCTGTTGAATCAGATACGTTAATACCTGCAAGACCAAGGCTCTTTGAAGACATAGACTCGATTGTAACACCAATCTTATTTGTCATATCAGCGTCAGCACCAACATGAAGATTGAAGTTAAGGTCGTTAACTGTCTCGTTTGTGCCCTTTGTGATGACAAACTTACGATAGTCTACGCTGTTTACTGTTACATCAGCGCCATCATCATCAGTCATAGATGCCATTGTCGATGTACCAATTGAAGATGCAGCAATGAGCTCTGTACCAACCTTCTTATATGCAGCATCTGCTGTAATAAGAGTCTTATTGTTAGGATCGATACCACCATCTGCAGTTTCTAACGTCTTAGAAAAAACTGTTGCAGACTTACCATTGAACTTAACTGTTGTGCCTGCGCTTAATTTGTTTGCTAAATCGTCATAGTTAAGAGTGTAAAGCTCTTCATCTGTTGATGATGCAAATGTCCATGTCTTTCCAGCGATTTCTACTGTCTGACCTGTATACTTTGCTTTATCAGCATCCTTAAGCCCTACTGCTGTCTTTGCACTAGCTGCATCCGCTGCACCAATTTCATACTCTGTACCACCAATTGTGTACTTGTCACCTACGCCAAGTGCCTTCATCTGGAATGTAGCCTTTACAGAGTTCTGTGAGAATGTACCAACAAGACCTGCATCATGTGCATTAATATGAACAGTCTTCTTTCCATCTGAACCCTTAAGTAAGTATGTCTCGTTGAACTTTGTTGTCTCAGCAACACGGTCGATTTCTGTTGTAAGCTGATTAATTTCGTCCTGGATTGAAGAACGATCAGACTCACTGTTTGTTCCGTTTGAAGCCTGTACTGCAAGCTCGTTCATTCTCTGAAGCATTGAGTGAACTTCTGTTAAAGCACCTTCAGCTGTCTGCACTGCAGATACACCATCCTGTGCGTTTGTAGAAGCCTGATCAAGACCTCTGATCTGCTTACGCATCTTCTCAGAAATTGAAAGACCAGCTGCATCATCTGCCGCACGGTTAATCTTGTAACCTGAAGAAAGCTTCTCAGTTGACTTTGACTGATTACCTGTTGTGATGTTAAGCATTCTTGAAGCATTGCTTGCTTGCATATTGTGTTGTACTACCATAAAATTCTACCTCCTTGTAGATACTCCCTAGATTCCTTTCCTGGGAGAAGTGCCTTTGCACTCACTTGTTAATAAATTACATCTATAATAACTACAGCACTCGCGCGACATGCCATAAATTATTATTAAGGGTATGTGTACAATTCAAGCTCTAAAACTAGTATTAAATTTTCAATTACCTTCGCATGAAAAAATCCTATTGCGATTGCAATAGATAAATAGAAAACGATTATTGATTATCCGATCCTTAACATCCTTGTCCTGGTCCGAAAAAATTAGTTATGTATTATGATGTGTTAACCTGGATAAACGAAATCCGTTTCATTTATCTCTTGCCTTACACAGTGTATATCGGAAGCTTATTCTGAAACTTAACCCCTTTTTGAAAAATTTTTTAAAAAAATTTTTTTGTTACAAAAAAGGCGATACAGTAAGCTTTCCCGCCATCTGTATCACCTATTATATCATCATTTTTTAGTTGTAACCGTTTTTCACCGAAAAGTCATAGAAATCTTTTTATTGTTATTAATACAACGCTATTACTTCTGCAAATCTAGGAAGCGCTAACTCCACAACTCCTCTTTCCGGCGTATAAATTACACCTTTCTTCATCAATCTCTCTCTGTATCTAGGGAAGCTTGTATTAGGTATTCCAAGTTCCTGGCAAATATTAGAAACAGTATTACTCTTAGGACCTACAGTTCTTATAATCTCTTTATCCTTATCTGTAAGACCTTCCCATATTTTTTTGTAGACGAAATCATCTAATAAATCATCCAACTTAGAAAGTATATCCTCAAAGGATAAAGTATCTCTGTATTCAAAATATAGCATTCCCAGAGCTTGGAATGCAAAAGCATATCCTTTTGTCACCATTGCCATATCGTGAGCTTCCTCTATCTCCATATTAAAGATAGTTTTATATTGCTTTGTTATTTGGGGAATACTTAATGGCTCCATTTTAATCTTAGGTGTTCTAAGCAAAAATGTAAGCGCTGGGTCGTTTTGAATAGCATATATATTTTCATACAAACCTGTCATCAGAAGAAATAGATTATACTCTTTTCTAATAAATATCTGAAACTGACTTGCAAAATGCCTCATATTATCATTAGGCATAGCCTCGTCTATTGTCACAAGTACCTTCTTGTTTTTCTTTTTTAGAGAAGAAAGAATACTTTCTATGACACTAACCTCATCCTGCGGCTGAGAGCTTCCATTAATTCCAACACCAAAACCTGCTACAGATATATTAAAACCTGTCTTCATTAAATCAGGTAATTTTTTGCAAGCATCAATTAATCTTTGCGCAAAATCTGCTACTAAATCCTGTGTTGAGTTTAAATCTACAACTACCCAACTTTCATCTTCTGAAAGCGTATTTGCTATAGTTGTCATAAGTACAGTCTTACCACTCCCCCTAACACCTTCTATAAGATAAGCCTGACTTATAGGATTATCTGACTCAAAGCTACTGATTATAGTTTCTGTATTTTCATATCTATAGATATATTCACCCGGTTGTTTTCCAAAAGTAAGAGTAAATGGATTATCCTTTTTCATACTATGACCTCCATCATGCATTCTTTCTATATGTTAACTTTATCATAATTTATCATAATTTGCTAGTTCTATCATAATTCATCATAATTTGCTAGTTCTATCATAATTCATCATAAAGCGTCATAATATGTAATTTTTATCATAATTCAACATAAAAGGCTTCCCCTAAGGGAAGCCATCCATTATCTATCTTTTCCATATATGTATGTTGCAAAGTAAATCACACTGGCGATGATTACAATCATTGGGCCTGTAGCCATATCTGTGAAGTATGATACAAACAAGCCTGCCACACCAGAGAAAATACTGAATATCATGGAAAGGTATGTGTACTCTCTGAAGTTTTCAGAGATATTTCTGCTGCTGGCTGCTGGAAGTATCAGCAGTGCATTAATAAGTAGAATACCTACCCACTTAATAGAAAGCATTACCAGAAGTGCTATAAGCACCGCAAATGCATCTTCCATCACTCGCACTGAAATGCTACGGCTCTTTGCAAGGGTAGCATGAATGCTAATTGCAGTAAGTCTGTTGATGCTGATACACCAGAATACAAGGATAACTACAAACAGTACAATCAACTGGATAATCTCAGCTGAGGTGATTGATAAAATGTCACCTACCAAAATTGCTGAATAATTTGCAAAGCTTCCACCCCTGGACAAAATAGCAAGACCAAGGGCTGTAGCACAGCTTGCAAATACTGAAATCAATGTATCTGAGGAGCTGAGGCCCTTTCTGCTGATGTAATTAAGAAGCAGTGCAAAGCAGATTCCAAATATAATCATAGAAACTGTGGTGTTGGCAATGCCCATAATAACACCGGCTGCAATTCCAGTAAGTGCTGAATGACCAAGTGCATCACTGAAATAGGCCATGCGCTTTTGTACTATCATTGTGCCTACCATTCCAAACAGCGGCGAAATCAAAAGAATTGCGATTGTAGCCCTTACCATGAAGGCGTATGAAAACATTTCGTTAAACATTTGCATTCACCTCCACTTCTCCTACAGCGCCCTTGCCAAAAACATGCTTAAAAGCATCAGTCTCGAAAACCTGCTTTGGCTTGCCTGCTGCGGTAACTGTCTTGTCTATAAGAATGACATTGTCCGCATATTTATATACGTAGTCCAAATCATGACTTACAAGGATGATTGCCAAATCGTGAGTCTCTTTTAAATATTTCATCTTTTCATAGAAAGCATCCATACCGTTTTTATCAATGCCTGATACAGGCTCATCCAAAAGCAAAAGATTTGGTGTATCGTGCACAGCCATAGCAAGAAGCACACGCTGAAGCTGCCCTCCTGAAAGTGTACCTACAGGCTGGTCGATAAGCTCTGCCACATCAAACTCCGCCAATGCTTCCTTTACATGGTCATGCTCTTTTTTGTTTCTGAAGAGAATAGGGAGCTTACCTGTGAAGGACTGGAATAAATCATATACTGAAAGCGGTGTCGTTCTGTCGATATTTACACTTTGTGGTACATAACCAATCTTTAGCCCTTGCATGGTTCCGTTCATCTTGTTTTTGAACTGAATCTCTCCAGTGTATGGAACCTCACCAAGTATTGCTCTCACTAATGTGGACTTACCTGCTCCATTTCTTCCAATAATAGCAGTCATGTTTCCACAGTGTACATGCAAATTGATGTTGCTAAGGACCTGCTGGTCACCAAATGACACGCCCAAATTATTAAATTTTATACAGTGGAAACCACATGGAATAATTTTCTTCATATTTTTCCTTATATACTACAAACTATTCTTAATTACAGCGTAGTTTTTATTTAATACAGTAATATAATCCAAGCCACTATATTCACCATGAACTAATGTCTCAAGGTAAACTACCTTGGCATCTGTCTGCTCTGTGATAAGTTCGCCCATGGCATGACCATAATCGTATTCTGCAAAAACAACCTGTACATTGTTTTCATTGATTGCATCAATAAAATCGCTGACCTCACCTGCACTAACCTGACGCTCTTCATCTAGGTCCATTGTTGCCACAATATTAGCTCCAAGAGACTGGGCTGTGTATGCAAAGGCTTCATGAAGCACTGCAACATTAGCACCAGAAAGAGTCTCATCCAGACCCTGGTTATCTATCTGTGAATCCATAACGCTTACAAATGTATCAGCATTTGAAGCATAGACGCTTGCATTGCTTGAATCCAAAGCTGCCAATCCATCAGCAATAGCCTGCACCTGACCTGCGTAGATTTCTTCACTCATCCAAATATGACTATTAGCACCTTCATCATGATGATGTTCTTCTGAAGTTCCATGGCTATGGTCCTCTTCCTCTTCTTCGGCTTCTTCCTCGATGATAACAGGATAATCCTCCTCTACTGCCTCGAATGTATCAATAATAGGAAGATTAGGATATGCCTCAACAACATCCTCCAAATATCCTTCCATACCACCGCCATTTACAATAAGAACATCTGCCTTTGAAAGATTTTTCATATCCTCTGTGGTGAGGGTGTAATCATGAAGGCAGCCTGTGGTCGGCTGAGAAAGATTCTGCACTGTAACTCCTTCTGCATCACCAACTACATTTATAGTAGCAAGATATACAGGATTGCAGCTGGTCATTACAAGAAGTTCAGAATCATCACTTTCCTTGTTATTTAGTTTTACATAAAAAAATGTGCCACACAGCAGCACCACACTAATAGAGATGAGCAGTAGTAGCACAAATAAATATTTGCTTTTCTTCATTAATCGAGATCCTCTACATCAGTGAGACTTGCTTCGTTTTCAATAACCTGATCCAAGAAATCCTGGATTGTATCAAGACCTTGCTTTGTCTGTGATGAAAATGGAACAATTATTGTATCTTTGTCAGCTCCAAGCCCCTCTCTAAGAATTTTAATCTGCTTGTCTAGCTGACTACGTTTAATTTTATCAGCCTTTGTGGCGATGACGATTGGATCGTAGCCTACATAGGCCATCCATTCAAACATCTGCTTGTCGTTTGCCGATGGTGCATGTCTGATATCCACTAAAAGGAACACTGCACGAATCATATCGGATGTGTTCAGATAAGTTTCTATCATCTTGCCCCATCTCTCACGCTCCTTTTCAGAAGCCTTAGCAAAACCATAGCCCGGCAAGTCCACTACGTAAATTTCGTCATTGATATTGTAGAAATTTATGGTCTGTGTCTTTCCAGGCTGCGCTGACACTCTGGCAAGTGCTTTGCGGTTCATTACCGCATTTATAAGTGACGACTTCCCTACATTTGACTTGCCAGCGAATGCTACCTCTGGTAGGTCATTCTTTGGAAGTGTGGATGTAGGGCCGCACACTGTTTCAAGATTGCATGATCTGATAACCATTATGCACTCTTTTCCTTTTTATCTTCGATTGAAACAACGCTTGCTTCTTCATCTTTGTCGATAAGGAGAAGGTTATTATCAACCATTTCTTTGTTTACTGTGATTTCTGTGATTGACTCATCAGATGGCACATGATACATGTAGTCCATCATAACGCTTTCAACGATTGCGCGAAGTCCACGAGCGCCAGTCTTTCTTTCGATTGACTTCTTTGCGATTTCACGAAGTGCCTCGTCCTCGAATTCAAGCTTAACGCCATCCATCTTGAACAATGCCTGGTACTGCTTTGTAAGAGAGTTCTTTGGCTCCTTAAGAATACGAACCATATCGTCCTCTGTAAGCTCATTTAAGGATACATTGATTGGCACACGTCCGATAAACTCAGGAATAAGACCAAACTTAATGAAATCCTGTGGAAGAGCCTGCTGAAGAAGCTCGTCAACCTTTTGATTGTTTTTATCCTTAACATCTGCACCAAAACCAATCTGGCTAACATCTGTACGCTGAGAAATAATTTTATCTAAGCCTTCAAATGCACCACCGCAGATGAATAGGATATTCTTTGTATCGATGGCAATTGTCTCCTGCTGAGGATGCTTACGTCCACCCTGAGGAGGAACATTTGCAACAGTCCCCTCGATAATCTTAAGAAGAGCCTGCTGAACACCTTCACCGGAAACATCACGTGTGATTGATACGTTTTCTGATTTCTTTGTAATCTTGTCAATCTCATCGATATAAACGATACCGATTTCTGCTTTCTTTACATCAAAATCAGCAGCCTGAATAAGCTTTAAAAGAATGTTTTCAACATCCTCACCAACATATCCGGCCTCTGTAAGTGTTGTTGCATCTGCAATCGCAAATGGAACACCAAGTACACGTGCTAATGTCTGTGCCAAAAGAGTCTTTCCTGAACCTGTAGGTCCAAGCATAAGAACGTTACTCTTCTGAAGCTCAACATCGATGTCATCTGGATTAGCCATGATGCGCTTATAATGATTGTATACCGCTACAGAAAGAACCTTCTTTGCCTCGTCCTGACCAATAACATACTGATCAAGAAAAGCCTTCATATCCTCTGGCTTCTGAAGATTGATTTCGATTGAATCTGTCTCAGGAGCTGGACCGAAGTCGTCTAACTCTTCTACGATAATTTCCTGGCAGATATCTACGCACTCGTCACAGATAAATGCACCATTTGGTCCAGCAATAAGCTTGCGAACCTGATTTTGTGTCTTTCCGCAGAAAGAACAACGAACTCTATCATCGTTTCTTGCCATAATTACCTCTTTAAACTCTAACTACCCCTACTAATTATATATCGGTAAATTAGTTCTTCTTTGTAATAATCTCATCAATAAGACCATAATCAAGTGCTTCCTGCGCATCAAGCCAATGATCACGCTCTGTATCAGCACAAACCTGCTCGTATGGCTTTCCTGTGTTTTCAGCAAGCATACGGTTGAGCTTTTCTTTAGTCTTTAAGATGTTCTTTGCAGCGATTTCGATTTCTGTAGCCTGTCCTTTAGCTCCGCCAAGTGGCTGGTGAATCATAACCTCTGAGTTTGGAAGTGCAAAACGCTTGCCCTTCTGACCACCTGCAAGAAGGAATGCGCCCATAGATGCTGCCATACCAATGCAGATAGTAGATACATCACACTTGATGTACTGCATTGTGTCGTAAATAGCCATACCAGCTGTAACGCTACCGCCTGGGCTATTGATGTAAAGATGAATATCCTTGCTAGGATCCTCTGATTCAAGGAAAAGAAGCTGAGCAACTGTAAGAGATGCTGTAGTCTCATTAACCTCCTCACCTAAAAATACGATACGATCCTTTAAAAGACGTGAGTAAATATCATAAGAACGCTCTCCACGAGAATTCTGTTCAATGACATAAGGAATTGTAGCCATTTTTGTCCTCCTTCGAATATAAACCTAGCCCGAGCGTATGCTCAGGCTAGTGTATTAACTTCCTAGATGTTTTTCAACACAAGGATATTATATATGTTTTTAAATCTAATGTCTTTGATTTTACAAAATTTTAATACTTTTATAAGATGTCAGACATTAATTATTCTGCGTCATCAGCCTTCTTTGTTGTCTTCTTTGTAGTAGTCTTCTTAGCTGTTGTCTTCTTTGCTGGCTTCTCCTCAGCTGCATCTGCCTCAGCATCATCAGCCTTCTTTGTAGCCTTCTTTCTAGCAGATTCCTTAACATTGTCCATGATAAGCTCGATTGCCTTTTCGATAGCAATATCCTTCTTCATAGACTCCTTCTCAGACTCGCCAACAAGGTTCTTGATCTGATCAAGTTCCATGCCGTACTGCTTAGACATTTCCTCAAGCTTAGCATCAACGTCAGCGTCAGCTACTTCAATCTTTTCTGCCTTTGCAATTGCCTCAAGTACAAGTGAAGACTGTGTACGTGAAAGTGCATCTGGGCGAACCTGCTCACGGAATGAATCCATTGTCATACCTGTGAACTGCATGTACTGCTGAAGTGAAAGACCCTGCTGTGCCATGTTGTTAGCGAAGTCGTTGATCATGTTTTCTACCTGGTAGTCAAGCATTGCATCAGGGATTTCCATCTCTGAATCCTCAACGATCTTTGCGATAGCTTCGTCTTCCTGTGCACGACGGCCTTCTGCCTTCTTATTGTTCTCAAGACGTTCCTTAACAGAAGCCTTGTACTCTTCTACTGTTTCGAACTCTGTAGTATCTGCTACATACTCGTCATCAAGCTTAGGGATATCCTTACCCTTTACTTCGTGGATGTGGCACTTGAATACTGCTGGCTTACCTGCAAGATCCTCTGCCTGATAGTTCTCAGGGAATGTAACCTCAACGTCTACATCCTCACCAGCCTTGTGGCCGATAAGCTGATCTTCGAAACCAGGGATGAATGAACCTGAACCAAGCTCAAGGTCATAGTTCTCGCCCTTACCACCTTCGAATGCAACACCATCGATGAAGCCTTCGAAATCGATAACAGCTGTGTCACCCTTAGCAGCCTTGCCTGTCTTTGTAACTGTACGAGCAGCTCTCTCAAGCTCTGCCTTAATTGTGTTGTTAACTTCTGTAGCTGTAACCTTTGAATCGATCTTTGTTACAGATACACCCTTGTACTTACCAAGCTTAACTTCTGGCTTAACAGCAACTTCTGCTGTGTAGATGAAGTCCTTGCCCTTTTCAAGCTGAGTAATATCAATCTTTGGCTGAGATACGATATCAAGCTTTGACTCGTCATAAGCCTGTGGATATGTATCCTGCATAATAATATTAGCAGCGTCCTCATAGAAAATCTCTGCACCATACATCTTTTCAATCATGTTCTGTGGTACCTTTCCCTTACGGAAACCAGGAACAGAGATGCTGTTTTTCTGCTTATTATATGCCTTTGTAATAGCCTTTTCTAACTCAGCTGCATCAACTGTGATAGTGAGCTTTGCCATGTTCTTTTCAAGATTTTCTACCTGTACGTTCATTTATTAATATTCCTCCTCTAACATATATATAGGTAGACTATAAAGTCTTTTATGTACGTTATACTACGCAGACTGACAAATTATATCAGACTTAAGCCTCATTTTCAATAGCTGTAATCATATCAATTCTTGTCTGGTGTCTTCCGCCACCTTCAAATTCTGCCTCTAAGAAGCTTTTAACAATATCCTTTGCAAGCTCGTTTCCAACGATTCTAGCGCCGAAAGCAATCATGTTTGCATTGTTGTGCTGACGGATAAGACGAGCTGTTGTAGTCTCTGAACATACTCCGCAGCGAATACCCTTGATTTTGTTGGCTGCAAGTGAAATACCAACACCTGTACCACAGATAAGAACGCCTAAGTCAACCTCACCTGAAGCTACCATACGAGCGGCCTTTGCGCCATACTCTGGATAGTGACAGCTCTCATTTGAATCTGTTCCTATATTAATAACCTCATGTCCAAGGCTTTCAATATATTCCTTTACCTCGTTTTTTAAATCTACACCTGCATGATCATTTGCAATTACGATTTTCATTTTTATTCTCCTTTTGAATCTTTTGTAGGTACTTTATTTATGTCTGTTCCATATAATTTGTAAATCCTGTAACCAAGAAGAATGATGGCTTCCAAGAATCTTTTGAAGATAATCTGGATTTCTTCATGCCACTTTTTAACTGGCTGAACCATTACCGAACGGATTCCCGCTCTATTAGCTCCCCACACATCTGTGAGAATCTGATCTCCCACAAAGATTGTGTTGGTAACATCTGTGCCCATCTGTTCCATAGCCTTTTTGTAACCAGCTGTGCCAGGCTTTCCCGCCTTATAAATGTAAGTACAGTATTCTACTGCCTCTTTGAAGGTCTTTACTCTAGGTTCTTTGTTATTAGATAAAAGTAAAGCCTGAAAACCTATTTCATGAAGTTCTTTAAATAAAGCCTTAGCTCTATCATCTGCTGGCGCATTGTGTGGGACAAGTGTATTGTCCACATCAAAAATAACTCCTCGATATCCTTCCTCATATAATTTAGCGAAGTCGATATCGTATGTGCTTTTAATATAGTCTTTTGGATATAAATTTCTTTTACTCATAGGCTCGATTTTAGCACAATAAAAAGAGCACATCAATTGATGTGCTCATAAATTGCTATTATAATGAGAAATTTTCGGTTCCTCTGACTGGTGCAGTTTCTGAAGTGCTGGTAGCTTTGTTAGCTACAAAGTACTGATAACGATGGATTGCTGAATCCTTTTCCATGTCGCTGACTGCCTTTTCAACATCAAGAGATTTGATATCGCTATCTGCTCCCTTCATATCGTATACAGTGCCTGGCTTGTACTGAGTAGCAAAGTCGTAAGAACCAAATGTCTGATTGCTTCTAGCGGCTGCGATGTCCTCCTCAGTAACTGAAGCTGATGAAGACTCCTCAGGAATGTCTGTAGTAGTTTCTTCAACAGACATTGAACTGAGTTCAGGCCTAATTCTTATGGAATTTTGATCATAAAACCCAACAGATGGGCGAATACCTGAAATGTTCATTAATATAACTCTCCATATTTGCTTACATATCTTATATCGGCCAGATAAGCAAATACTTAACCCCTTCTACTAAATGAGTTTATTTATCCAATACCCTCTTCAACTCATCCATAAATGTATCAACATCCTTAAACTCACGGTAAACTGATGCGAAACGCACATAAGCAACAGGATCAACTGTCTCGAGATGTTCCATAACAATCTCTCCGATTTTTGTGCTAGGAATTTCTTTTTCTTCTAATGAAAAGATTTCTGTTTCGATTTCGTCTACTACTTTTGAAATCTGAGCTGCAGCAACAGGACGCTTACGGCATGCAATAAGTACGCCTTTTTCGATCTTTGTTCTGTCGTATGGCTCACGGTTGTTATCCTTTTTGATAACAATCAAAGGAATTGTTTCTACCTTTTCGTATGTTGTAAAACGCTTGCCACACTCTGGACATGAACGTCTACGTCTGATTGATGTGTTGTCATCTGCAGGTCTTGAGTCGATTACGCTAGTATCATTACTACCACAAAAAGGACACTTCATAAAACCCTCCCTAAAAGTATACTAATCCATAGTCCGACAGTTACGCTTACAATCCTTAGTGTTTCTACGCTCAGCGAAGAATGCTTCGCTTTAGAAACCTAAGAGATTGTCTGCTACTGTCTCCTATAAATAGCAAGTTTTGATATATGATTTTATTACATACCACAATATATAGGTATATTTTATCAAAGACGGTACAAGAACGCAACAAAAAACCCCGCACATTTCTGTGCGGGGTAAAAAGTCAAATCTTATGAGTAAAGATCTACTAACTTCTTGAGGTGAGCGTAACGCTCCTTAGCTGTCTCCTCGTTGAGTGCGAAGAGTCTCTCAGCACGCTCTGGGAATGCCTTTGTAAGACGAGAGTAACGTGTCTCGTTTGCAAGGAAGTCCTGATACTTGCTGTAGTCACCTTCCTTAGAAGTAAGAGTGAATGGATTCTTTCCTTCCTTCTTAAGGTCTGGGTTGAATGAGAAGAGGTTCCAGTAACCAGCCTCTACAGCCTTCTTCATCTCATCCTGGCAGTGGTTCATACCGCCCTTAACACCGTGAAGCTCACATGGAGCGTATCCGATGATAAGTGAAGGTCCGTTGTAAGCTTCTGCCTCAGCAAGAACCTTAACAGCCTGAGCCATGTTAGCACCAAGAGCGATCTGTGCTACATATACATAACCGTATGACATAGCGATCTCAGAAAGAGACTTCTTAGACATCTCCTTACCTGATGCAGCGAACTGGCAAACTTCACCGATGTTAGAAGCCTTAGAAGCCTGTCCACCTGTGTTAGAGTACATCTCTGTATCGAATACCATAACGTTAACGTTCTCGCCAGAAGCAAGTACGTGATCAAGACCGCCGAATCCGATATCGTATGCCCAACCGTCACCACCGAAGATCCATACAGACTTCTTAGCGAGGTAATCCTTAAGAGCAAGTGCTGCCTTAGCGTCCTCAGAACCGTTCTTCTCGAGCTCAGCTACGAGTACGTCTGTTGCTGCACCGTTCTCACGTGTGCTGTTGATTGTCTCTTCGAACTTAGCAAATGCTGCCTTAAGATCTGCAGAACCAGCCTCAGCTGCCTTCTTAGCAGACTCGATAGCGCGCTCGCGGAGGTACTTCTGTCCTACTTCCATACCCATACCATGCTGAGCGTTGTCCTCGAAGAGTGAGTTACACCATGCTGGACCCTTCTTAGAATCCTTGTTTACTGTGAATGGTGATGTAGCTGCAGGACCACCCCAAATTGAAGAACATCCTGTAGCGTTTGAAATATACATATGCTCACCAAAGAGCTGTGTAATAAGTCTAGCGTATGAAGTCTCTGCACAACCTGCACATGATCCTGAGAACTCAAGGAGTGGCTGGTTGAACTGTGAGCCCTTAACTGTAAGGTCGCTACCTGCTGCTTCCTTACGTCCAACGTTAGCAACTAAGTAGTTGAATACTGGCTGCTCGTCTGCTTCTTCTGCCTGTGGAACCATTGAGATTGCACCAACTGGACATACAGTGATACACTCACCGCATCCCATACAGTCAAGTGGAGAAACTGACATTGTGTACTTAAGCTCAGAAGCCTTTGGCTTTGTATCAGCAAGCTTGATGTTTGCTGGAGCTGCCTTAACCTCATCCTCTGTAAGAAGGAATGGACGGATTGTAGCATGTGAACATACGAATGCACACTGGTTACACTGGATACACTTTGTCTCATCCCATGTAGGAACTGTTACAGCTGTACCACGCTTCTCGTATGCAGAAGCACCAAGCTCGAACTGTCCGTTAGGGTTGCCAACGAATGCAGAAACTGGAAGTGAATCACCATCCATCTTAGAGATAGGCTCAAGGAGATTCTTAACCATCTTAACGAGCTCTGGACGACCCTCAAGCTCAGCCTTAGGAGCGTCTGGAGTAGGGTTCTTCCATGAATCTGGAACATTTACCTTATGTACAGCGTCAACACCAGCATCGATAGCGTTGTAGTTCATCTGTACAACATCGTCACCCTTCTTGCCGTATGACTTCTTAGCAGCTGCCTTCATGTACTCAACAGCCTGGTCGATAGGCATTACATCAGCAAGCTTGAAGAAAGCTGACTGAAGGATTGTGTTTGTACGCTTACCCATACCGATTTCGATAGCCTTGTCGATAGCGTTGATTGTGTAAAGCTGGATGTTGTTGTCAGCGATGTACTTCTTTGCCTCAGCGTTAAGGTGCTTCTCGAGCTCCTCATCTGACCACTGGCAGTTGATCATGAATACTCCGCCTGGCTTAACATCCTGTACCATCTTCATACCCTGTGTAACGTATGCTGGGTTGTGGCAAGCTACGAAGTCAGCCTGGTTGATATAGTATGGAGACTTGATTGGGTTGTCACCAAATCTCAAGTGAGAAATTGTAACACCACCAGTCTTCTTTGAATCATACTGGAAGTATGCCTGGATGTACTTATCTGTGTGGTCACCGATGATCTTTGTAGAGTTCTTGTTAGCACCTACAGTACCATCACCACCAAGACCCCAGAACTTGCACTCCTTTGTACCAGGAGCTGATGTAATAGGAGCTGGCTTAACCTCTGGAAGTGAAAGGTTAGTAACATCATCTACGATACCGATTGTGAAACGGCTCTTTGGAGCATCCTTCTCGAGTTCCTTGTATACAGCGAATACTGATGAAGGTGGAGTATCCTTAGAACCAAGACCGTATCTACCACCGCAGATAACGATGTCGTTAAGACCTGCTTCACGAAGTGTTGTAGCAACATCAAGGTAAAGTGGATCTGCAAGAGCACCTGGCTCTTTTGTTCTATCAAGGATAGCGATCTTCTTAACTGTCTTAGGAAGTGCTGAAAGGAATGCCTCTGAAGACCATGGTCTGTAAAGACGTACCTTAAGTACACCAACCTTCTCTCCGTGTGCGTTTAAGTAATCGATAACTTCTTCTGCAACGTCGTTGATAGAACCCATAGCGATGATGATTCTGTCAGCGTCAGCAGCACCATAGTAGTTGAAAAGCTTGTAATCTGTACCAAGCTTTGCATTTACCTTGTCCATGTACTTCTGAACAACTGCTGGGAAGTTATCATAAGCTGTGTTGCAAGCTTCTCTATGCTGGAAGAAAACGTCTCCGTTTTCGTGTGAACCACGCATTGTAGGATGCTCTGGATTAAGTGCGCGAGCTCTGAACTCTGCGATTGCATCCATGTTAACCATTTCTTTAAGATCTGCATAATCCCACTTTTCAATCTTCTGAATCTCGTGAGATGTACGGAAACCATCAAAGAAGTTAAGTACTGGAACATGTCCCTCGATAGCTGCAAGGTGAGCTACTGGAGCAAGATCCATAACTTCCTGTGGATTTGTCTCGCATAACATAGCGAAACCTGTCTGACGACAAGCATAAACATCGGAATGATCACCAAAGATGTTAAGTGACTGTGTAGCAACTGTACGAGCTGATACATCGAATACACAAGGAAGCTGCTCTGCAGCGATCTTGTACATATTAGGGATCATAAGAAGAAGTCCCTGTGAAGCTGTGAATGTAGTTGTGAGTGCACCTGCACCAAGTGAACCGTGAACGGCACCTGCGGCACCTGCCTCAGACTCCATTTCTACAACCTTTACTTGATTTCCAAAAATGTTTTCAAGGCCTGCTGCTGACCACTGATCAACAAAGTCGGCCATTGGGCTGGATGGTGTGATAGGGTAAATAGCAGCGACGTCTGTAAACGCATAAGCAACGTGTGCTGCAGCCTGGTTACCATCCATAGACTGTTTTGCTCTTGGCATTTTTAAATCCTCCTTATTATATAGGACATTTTATAGTTACTAGGATTGGAGAATATAACACCGGCCCCAACCCCACAATGTCGTAAGTTTATGATAGAACTAATGAAAATTTTTTTCAACAGAACAAAGTATCATTTCTGTTTATTTTAGAGTACAAAATTGTAAATTTTTTTTGTTTTCGCCCTCACAGGCGGACATTTGTCTTTCACAGAGTTACATGTCAAAAAAACTTTCTTCCAATAGCAAAAAATCAGCATATTTATTCAAATAATTTTATTGACTAACGGAACTTTGTTAAATATAATTTTAAAAAATTTATGTTCATTAAAGAAAGAGAGGTTGTTTTATGGCATCGATTATTGGTGATGGCATTACTTTCGACGACGTCTTACTGGTTCCTCAGTATTCGGAAGTAACTCCAAATCTTATTGATCTTCACACTAACTTAACTAAAAAAATTAAACTCAACATCCCTATGATGAGTGCTGCTATGGATACTGTTACAGAATCCCGCATGGCAATCGCCATGGCACGTCAGGGTGGTATCGGTATCATCCACAAGAATATGTCTATCGAAGCTCAGGCTGAAGAAGTAGACAGAGTTAAGCGTTCTGAGAACGGCGTTATCACTGACCCATTCTTCTTAGGACCAGACAACACACTTGCTGAAGCAAACGAACTTATGGGTAAGTTCAGAATCTCAGGTGTACCTATCACAAAGGAAGACGGCACACTTATCGGTATCATCACCAATCGTGACCTTAAATTCGAAACTGACTTTTCTAAAAAAATTAGCGAATCAATGACTTCAGAAGGTCTTATCACTGCAAAGGAAGGTATCTCTTTAGAAGAGGCAAAGGAAATTCTTGCAAAGTCTCGTAAAGAAAAGCTTCCTATCGTAGACGAAAACTTCAAGCTCAAGGGACTTATCACAATTAAAGATATTGAGAAGCAGATTAAATATCCAAACGCTGCAAAGGATGACCAGGGTCGTCTTCTCTGTGGTGCTGGTGTTGGAATCACTGGAAATATGATGGAACGTGTTGAAGCCTTAGTTAACGCTCAGGTTGACGTTATCGTAATGGATTCAGCTCACGGTCACTCAAAGAACATTATCGATGCTGTAAAGAAAGTTAAGGCTGCTTACCCTAATCTTCAGGTTATTGCAGGAAATATTGCTACTGGCGATGCTACTCGCGCTCTTATTGAGGCCGGTGCAGACGCCGTTAAGGTTGGTATTGGACCTGGTTCAATCTGTACAACACGTGTTGTTGCAGGTATTGGTGTTCCACAGATTTCTGCAATCATGGAATGCTACGAAGTTGCAAGGGAATACGGTATTCCAATCATCGCTGATGGTGGTATCAAGTACTCAGGTGATATGACAAAGGCTCTCGCTGCTGGTGGTTCAGTATGTATGATGGGTTCAATGTTTGCAGGATGTGATGAAGCTCCTGGTTCTTTCGAGCTCTTCCAGGGTCGTAAGTACAAGGTATACCGTGGTATGGGTTCTCTTGCAGCTATGGAAAACGGTTCAAAGGATCGTTACTTCCAGGAAGGTGCTAAGAAGCTTGTTCCTGAAGGAGTTGAAGGACGTGTTGCTTACAAGGGAAGCCTTGAAGACGTTATCTTCCAGCTCGTCGGTGGTATCCGTTCAGGTATGGGTTACTGTGGTTGCCCTACTATCCCAGAGCTTCAGGAACGTGGAAAATTCGTTAAGATTTCCGCTGCTTCACTTAAGGAGTCTCATCCACATGATATTCACATCACAAAGGAAGCTCCTAACTACTCAGTAGAAGGCTAATTAAAGTATTACGAAAGCCCCTAGTTACGGCTACAAGCCTGATGAATTCTACGCTCGGCGACATGCCTCGCTTTAGAATTATCAGAGCTTGATGCCTACTAGGGGCTTTCTTAGTTTCTGTATGATTTTCTACTTCGTATTTAGTCGTACGTTATGAAACAGAGTTGAACTCATCCACTATTTCCTGTTCTGGTGCTGGTGTAAGCAAGCTTACAGCTACGCAAAGAACAAGGGCTACGATGAAACCTGGAAGTAATTCATAGATTCCAAATACACCACCAAGTGGTTTGATAAGGAACTTCCAAATAAATATCATTACACCGCCACCAATCATTCCTGCGATGGCACCATATCTATTTGCTCTCTTCCAAAACAATGCCAAAAGCATTATCGGTCCAAATGCTGCGCCAAATCCTGCCCATGCAAATGAAACAATTCCAAATACAGAGCTATTAGGGTCTCTTGCAATGATTACACCTACAACCGCAATAGCGATAAGAACTATTCTTGCCATTACCATCTGCATATGCTCTGAAAGTTCAATTCCAAAAGTCTCATGCAAAATGTTTTCTGAAACTGATGAAGAGGCTGCAAGCATCTGTGAATCACAGGTAGACATTGTACATGCCAAGATACCTGCAAGAATTACACCTGCTAAAAGTGATGCTAAAAATCCATGCTCTGCTAATGTCTGAGCAATGATAACAATGGCTCTTTCTGAATCTTCAAGCTCTGGAAGCACCCCTGCATGCACCATTGTTCTTGTCATAACACCGATAAAAATTGCAACGCCCATTGCGATAAATACCCAAACGGTAGAAATGCGACGGCTAAGCTTAATCTTTTCTGGATCCTCGATTGCCATAAATCTAAGAAGGATATGTGGCATTCCAAAATATCCCAGTCCCCATGCCATGGTAGAAATGATTGTGATTAATCCGCCATATGACACGCGACTGCTTGATGCAAAATCATGAGTTGCAAGAAGGCTAATATAACCATCAAGTGAAAGTGAATAATCCTGAACAGTAGCTACGCCTCCTACAGTTGATAGGCCAAAGCAAACAACTGCAATAAGAGCTACCGTCATAATAATTGACTGGAGAAAGTCTGTAACTGATGCTGCAGTAAATCCACCTGTAGCTGTATAGCCAATGATTACTGCTGCAGATACAAGCATCGCGATTGTGTAATCAAGTCCAAACAAAGATGAGAAAAGCTTGCCGCATGCAGCGAATCCAGAACCTACATAAGGTACAAAGAATACTACAATGATAAGTGATGATGCCACCATCAAGATGTGGCTTTTGTCTCTGAATCTATGTTCAAAGAAATCTGGTATTGTAACCGAATTGTTTTTCTCAGAATATTTGCGAAGTCTTTTTGCAACAATTAACCAGTTTACATATGTTCCAATTCCAAGTCCAAGTGCTGTCCAGAACACATCACAAATACCTGATGCATAAGCGATTCCAGGAAGACCCATCAAAAGCCATGAGGACATATCCGATGCTTCAGCACTCATTGCTGTAACAAATGGTCCAAGCTTTCTACCACCTAAATAATAATCGCCAATAGTCTGATTGTCCTTTGCAAAAGTGGCACCCATAATAAGCAATGCCGCAAGGTACACTACAATTGCAATAACTATTCCTAGTGTTGCCATTTTATTCTCCTCTACTTAAGATAATTTGATAAGAACTGTCTAGTTCGTTCCTCCCCTGGATTGTCGATAACCTGAGCCGGAGTTCCCTGCTCAGCTATCACTCCGCCATCCATGAAAATGATTTCATCTGAAACTTCTCTGGCAAAACCGATTTCATGTGTAACGATAATCATTGTTGTATGATTGTCAGCAAGCTCTCTGATTACCTTTAGTACTTCCCCTGTAAGCTCCGGGTCAAGAGCTGATGTAGGTTCATCAAAGCAAAGGATGTCAGGTTTCAGGGCAAGAGCACGTGCAATTGCCACTCTTTGCTGCTGACCGCCAGATAACTGGTGCGGATAGTTATCCATTCTATCCGAAAGTCCCATTTTATTCAAAAGAATTTTTCCCTCTTCCAAAATTTCAGCCTGGCTTTTTCCATTATTTTCAAGCTTTGGAGCCAAAATAACATTTTCTAAAGCTGTATACTGAGGGAACAGATTGAACTGTTGGAAAACCATTCCAAAGTGCAATCTCTTTTCTCTTAAATTCTCGTTTTTTCCTGGTTTATTATTGCCATCAAAAAGAAGATTTCCATTTACAGTAATTGTTCCTGAATCAGGAGTTTCAAGAAAGTTCAAGCATCTAAGTAAGGTTGTCTTACCACTTCCAGAGCTTCCAAGAATAGACAGAGTCTGGCCCTTTTCCATATCAAAGCTAATGCCCTTTAGGATTTCTTCTTTATCAAAGCTTTTTCTAATATCTTTAACTTCTAATATCGCCATAGTTCACATCCATTATTTAAAGTAGTCTAATTTCTTTTCTATGTAGCCGAAAAGCAATGTAAGCAATCCGCTGAATATCAAATAAAATACTCCCGTGTAGAAAAGAGGCCAAATAATTCCAGCACTCTTTATAAATCTCTCGCCTTCCCAAATGATTTCATAAAAAGCAATAACTCTGGCAAGAGATGTATCCTTTACAAGAGTGATAACTTCGTTTGAGATAGGTGGAACAATTCTCTTTACAACCTGAAGAAGTATGATTCTGAAGAAGGTTTGCTGTCTTGTAAGTCCAAGCACTGCGGCAGCTTCATACTGTCCCTTTGGAATAGATTGGATTCCTCCACGGAAGATTTCACTGAAGTAGCAAGCATAATTGATTACGAAAGCTACAAGAGCTGCCGTAAATCTGCCTGAATCTCCTGAGCCCCACAAGTTCATGCCAAAGAATATTCCTGGTCCATAGAAAATAATCAAAAGCTGTAGCATAAGAGGTGTTCCTCGAACTACCCATATGATAAATCTGATTGGCATTCTCACCACAGGAGTCCTGCTCATAGAACCAAAGCTAATTATCAGCCCCAGTGGTAAAGAGAATAATAAAGTTAGCGAAAAAAGCTTTAGGGTTCCGAAGAACCCCTCTAAAAGCGATATTGTAACCGTTGAAAACATGTTGTTAATAATCCTTTTTATAGTTTTAGATTACTGCTCTACAACGGCATCCTGTACGCCGTATGTTTCAGCAATTTCAGTCATTGTGCCATCTTCATAAAGAGTCTTGAACTGGTCATTAATATATGCAGCTAAGTCAGAACCCTTTCTACAACCAACACCGTACTCCTCTGTTGTGAGCTCTACTGTGTGTGTAAGGTCAGGATAGCTTGTTCCTTCTCCTACCATAGCACCTGCCATAAGAAGATCGATGATACATGCATCAGATGTGCCTGCAGCAACTTCCATAACTGCATCTGCCTGAGATTTTACAGCTACATAATCGAGGCCATTGTCTGAAGCGGCAGCCTCACCTGCAGAACCTGACTCAACAGCGAAGCTAAGTTCCTTTGCCTCATCTACTGTTGTTACTGAATCAGCCTTGTCTGCATTTACAACGATAACCTGAGCATTGTTGCAGTATGCATTTGTTGTCTCCATAGCGTTTGTAACCTCTGGAGTAAGTGTCATACCGTTCCATACCACATCAATTGATTTATTCTCAAGCTCAAGAATTTTGTTGTCCCAATCGATTTCAACAAACTCTACATCTACGCCAAGGCTATCTGCTACAGCCTTTGCCATATCTGCATCAAATCCAACCCACTCACCATTATCATCCTTGTAATCCATAGGAGCAAAATCTGTGATACCAACGATAAGCTTACCCTTCTCCTGGATATAAGCCACATCGCTTTCTGATGCCTCTGCTGATTCTGTAGACTCTGCTGTATCAGATGTATTCTCTGTTTGGCTTGTCTGGTCCGCTCCGCATGCAACAAACCCCATAGCCATTGTTAAAGCCATAATAGTAGCTAATAATCTCTTCTTCATATAATCCGCCTCCTAAAATTATGTTTAACGCACTTTAGTGTGATAAATCACTAAACTATCTTATACTTTAGTACATTATCATACTAAATTATTTTTGTAAACTATCATTTAATTTCTGGATGGCATTATAAATGTTTTCAGTTTCGATTTTACTGCAAGAAAGCAGCACAGTTACTTCATCCTCGGAGGCTTCTAGTATGTTAACTGCAACTTGTGAATTTTCTATTTTATCAAGAATTCCAGCTCCTTTTATCCTCATTGCCATTTCCATTCCGCTTTCCCCCATAATGATTTCAGCATCAGCAGAAAAGAGTTTTTGAAGCACTTCATACATAAGGTTTCTTTTATCATCGTATAAACGTTTTATCTTTTTAATATGTCTATCAAGATGCCCGTCTCTTAAAAACTGAGTCAATGCAATCTGCTCAGCTTTAGAAGCAGTCTGATTATACAAACCTCTTATCTGAAGGTATTCCTTTCTGGCTTTTTTAGGAAGAATCAAAAAGCTTATTCTGACACTAGGTAACAAAACCCTTGAGAACGAACCCAGAAAAGCCACATTCTCCCCTCCTGTCATGGCATACAAACTAGGTGTTGGTTTACTGGAATAGACAAATTCATTTTGATAATCATCTTCTATAAGAAGATGATTGTTTTTGGTCACATGTTCCGCCAACTCTCTACGTCGCTTCATAGTCATTACATCGCCCCACTTTGTCATGTAGGATGGAGTTACATAAATGACATGACTTTCCTTATCTCTAAAATTAACAGTGAAACCAGCACTTTTAAATAGAATAGCTCCATCCATAAAATCCTTGGTAGGGAATGATATAGTTTTCTCCCCCGGAATCAAAGGGATTAAAATCTGCAAAAGGTTTTGGAAACCTGCGCCAATCACAACATCATCTGCGCTGCATATAATATTTCTATTCTTTCTAACATATGCAGCAATCTCCTGGCGTAAATCATACTCCCCTTGATTATTAGCATATGACAGAAGTCTATCCTCCTGTCTCAAAGCAGATTTCATATATCGTCTCCATAGATTCAGACAAGATACGCTTTTATCTTCGCCTATGGTAGCCAAATCATATTCATAAACTCTCGAACCGGAATCTATATTCTGAGGAGCCTGTTCTTCATCCTCATTGTTATTTTCCAACATGTCAGAAACAAAATAGCCCACCTTTTCCACAGAATAAATATATCCATCAGCGGCAAGCTGTAAAAAACCTGTTTCAATGGATGTACGACTGACCCCAAGTATCTTTTCTGAAGTCCTTATAGATGGCATTTTATCCCCAGGTTTCAAGGCCCCCTCTTTCATTTGCTTAATGTAATATTCACATACCTTTTCGTATACCTTCATATCTGTCCCCTAAAAAATAGTTAATATTGCGTATTTTTATGATGTCAGTTTGGTGATATTATAGCTCCAACATAACAAATGAGAAAGTACTTTTTCGCAGAATTAATATAATGGGAGGACAATCATGAGTAACACAGCAACAAAAACAACTGTAAACACTACTGAACGTACACGCACACTAATCACAGCCGCATTATTTGCTGCTCTTACATGTGTAGGCACAATGATTATAAAAATACCAACACCTACCATGGGATACATTCATCCAGGTGATGGTTTCGTATTACTTTCAGGTCTTCTTTTAGGACCAATATGGGGAACTCTTGCAGCCGGAATCGGCTCTGCATTATCAGATTTAATTGGCGGCTATTTTGTTTATGTGCCAGCCACCTTTATTATAAAAGCATTAACAGCCTTGACTGCCTATCTGGTTTTTAAATTGCTCGTGAAGGTGATTAGTACAAAAACAGAATTGCCCCAGTTAATTATTAGTGGAATAATCGGGGAACTTGTTATGGTATTTGGTTATTTTATATTTGAAATCTTTATGCTTGCTATAGCAAATGGAACTGACTTACAGGCTGGCGTAATCGCCTCACTGGCTGGCATCATTCCAAACCTTATACAAGCCACATTCGGCGTGGTAATCTGCACAGTATTCTATCCAGTAATACAAAAAATAAATAAATAATTCAAAAACTAAGAAAGCCCCCAGTAGGACACAAGCTCTATCATTTCTCAAATGAGACATTCCGTCGAATTGAGAAATCGATAGGCTTGTAGCCGTAACTGGGGGCTTTTGTAATTTCTAGATTAATTTTCTTTAGGCATTACGATTGCGATGTGTACATCGTCGAGCTGCTTCTGATCTACAGTAGCAGGTGCGTCCATCATAATATCCTGTGCGTTCTTATTCATTGGGAATGGAATGATTTCACGGATAGATTCCTCACCAGCGATAAGCATAATCATACGGTCAACACCTGGAGCGATTCCTCCGTGTGGTGGTGCACCATAAGTAAATGCATTGTACATAGCAGGGAACTTAGCCTTAACATCTTCCTCACCAAGACCAACAAGCTTGAATGCTTCAATCATGATTTCTGGATCATGGTTTCTGATAGCACCTGATGAAAGCTCTACACCGTTACATACTAAGTCGTACTGGTATGCAAGGATATCAAGTGGCTCCTGTGTCTGAAGAGCTTCCTTGCCGCCCTGTGGCATTGAGAATGGGTTGTGGCAGAACTCAAGCTCTCCTGACTCCTCGCCGATTTCGTACATTGGGAAATCAACAATCCAACAGAACTCGTATGTGTCCTTCTTCATATGGCCCTCAGCAGCTGCGCCAAGAAGCTTTCTGAATACACCAGCTGTCTTCTGAGCTGTAAGAAGGTTTCCTGCAGCAAGACCAACGAAATCACCAGGCTTAAGACCAAGCTTATCAATAACAGCCTGCTTTCTCTCCTGAAGAAACTTTGCGATACCACCAACAAGCTCTCCATTTTCATCAAGCTTGAACCAGTATGTCTTCTGAGCTGTAGCAACCTCTACCTCTGCTATCATAGCATCAATCTGCTTACGTGTAGCGTTGAGGCCATCAACAACGATAGCCTTAACAACATTGCCCTCGAATGGACCAAATCCACAATCTGCCATAACATCTGTAGCATCCTGAAGAACAAGGTCGATACGAAGATCTGGCTTATCTGAACCGTATTTGTCCATAGCCTCACGGTAAGGGATACGAACGAATGGTGCTGTTGAAGCACTCTTGTATACACCGTACTTTGCAAAGATTGGAGGAAGTACATCCTCAATTACTGCAAATACGTCTTCCTGAGAAGCAAATGCCATCTCCATATCAAGCTGGTAGAACTCTCCTGGAGAACGGTCAGCACGTGCATCCTCGTCACGGAAGCAAGGTGCAATTTGGAAATATCTATCGAAACCAGATGCCATAAGGATCTGCTTAAACTGCTGTGGTGCCTGTGGAAGAGCATAGAACTTGCCAGGGTGATTACGTGCTGGAACAAGGTAATCACGTGCTCCCTCAGGTGATGAACATGTAAGGATTGGAGTTGTAATCTCCATGAAATCGTGAGCAATCATTGCACTACGAAGCTCTGCAACAATTTTGCTACGAAGGATAATCTTGCTCTTAACCTCTGGATTACGAAGATCAAGATAACGATACTTAAGACGTGTGTTTTCATCAGCTTCCTTTGAACGGTTAATCTCGAATGGAAGCTCATTGTGTTCACACTTACCAAGGATTTTTATATCTGTAGGAACAACCTCAATCTCGCCAGTAGGAAGCTCTGTGTTCTTTGAAGAACGCTCACGAACAGTACCTGTTACAGAGATTGTAGACTCCTTATTTACAGAATCGATGATAGCCATCATGTCTTCTGTCTCTACTACTACCTGTGTAGTGCCGTAAAAATCACGAAGAATAAGGAAACCAAGATTCTTCGAAACCTTTCTAATGTTTTCAAACCAACCAACTAGAGTAACTTCTTTTCCTGCATCAGCAAGACGAAGCTCGTTACAGTTGTGTGTACGTGACTGAGTCATTGTGTATCTCCTCTTCTAAATTTGACATAACTAAAGGCCGTCAGTACACTGACAGCCTTTTAATAATACATCAGAATAACTATAAATTCAACTATCTGAGGGCATCAACTACATGGCCAAACGAGAAATTTTCTGGCCACTTATACGGCCCTTAGCCTTGAGCCCTTCGTAGAGTAAATCCTTAAGTTCTTCTCTTCCAATAACGATTTTAGAATCATCATCCAATGTAACTACAACATTGGTTTCACATACAGGACAACTACCACCTGGACATGAGTCATCACAATCTGCATCCTCGCAAAGATGTCCGCAGTTGCTGCAATCGACCTGATACATGTTTTTACGATTGATTACGCCGATTTCCTCAAGGGTATTTACCATACGATAAACAGTGGCGCTACCGATATTTTTATCTTTTTTTACTGCTTCTCTGTAGATTTCCTTAACACAAGATGGATCACCATTTAAAATGATATCCAAGATTGTTAATCTCTGTTTCGTGATTCGACAGCCTGATTCTCTCAGCTGCTGAATAATAAGCTCACGCTGCTCTGTTTCCATAATATCCATACTTCAATACCCCTTGCTAAAACTAAGAAAAACCCAGCCCCATTTTAGGGCTGGAGTATTATTTTAAAATATTTTTTTCTGCGTAATCCTTGATTGCCTTGAAGCTTTCCTTGCTAAGTACATGCTCAATTCTGCATGCATCCTCTGATGCGATTTCCTCATCTACACCAAGCTTTACAAGAACATCTGTAAAGAACTCGTGGCGTTCAAGAATCATCTCTGCAATGGCCTTGCCTTCATCTGTCAGATATATGTAACCTGCATCTGTAACAGTGATATGATTCTTTTCACGAAGGTTCTTCATAGCGATGCTGACTGATGACTTTTTGAAGTTCAATTCATTAGCAACATCTACCGAGCGAACAACTGGTAATTTCTTGCTGAGCATAAGTATAGTCTCAAGATAATTTTCTGCTGATTCGTTTACAAAAGTTCTCAAAACAACTCCTCCTAAACTAAATGGATTTTGAAATAAAATTTCAGTTGCACACAATCCACTTCACATAAACCTTATCATAAAACTTACCTCAGTGCAACTCATTAAACTAAAGTTAGTTTACACTAACTATTATATTATTTCAAGCATTCTAAATCAAATCTTAAACTTTTATTAAATACTATTCCAAAGTGTTGACGAACCCTATTTTAACAGTTAAAGTGCAACTAAACAACAACGGATTTATATCCGACACGAGGAGGCCAAAATGAACGATTTCAGATATAAAATGGCACAGTTTTTCTCAGGCAGAACAGGCGTAGATGCACTTGGCAGAACAGTCACATGGATTGCTCTCATTCTTATGTTTCTCACCATGATTACGGGTTCAAATATTTTATATCTGATAGCTATGGCTTGTCTCGTATATAGTATTTGGCGCATGCTTTCAAAGAACTATCAGAAACGTTATTACGAGAATCAAAAGTTCCTTGAAAAGACAGCAGGCATAAGAAGAAAGTTTTCCGGTTTTCCTTATAAAGCAAAAACATTCTTCTCTCGCACAAAGGCAAACTATGAGCAGCGTAAGGTATATGCGATTTTCAAATGCCCATGCTGCAAGCAAAAGCTTCGTGCTCCAAGAGGTAGAGGTAAAATACAAGTAACATGTAGTAAGTGTCACGCTCAATTTATTAAAAGGGTATAGATAAGGTATCGATTTTGTTTGGATATATAAATGCTGATATAAAGCAGCTTTCAGAGGATGACAAAAAAATATATCAACAATTCTACTGTGGATTGTGTCATCAGCTTGGCAAGGAGGCCGGGTTCAAGGGACAACTCTTGCTCAACTACGACCTTTGCTTTCTAGCTATACTTCTGCAAAGCCTGTATGAGCCTGATCTTAATAAAGACACTCATCGTTGCTTAATACATCCATTCAAGGTCAAAGACTTCTATAATAGCGAAGCCATTCAGTATGCTGCTGATATGGACATCATTCTCTCATATCACAGTCTTATGGATAATTATAAAGATGACAATTCCAAGATTTCAAAGCTGGCAGCTGATAGTCTAAAAAAAGACTACAATCGCATCAAGGATAAATATCCAAAGCAAACTGCTGCTGTTGAAAAATATATAGCGCAGCTTTCAGCTGCAGAAAAAGCCCGCGAAACCAATATTGATAAGGTTTCCAGCTACACAGGCGAAATGCTTGGTACACTTATGAATTGGAAGGATGACGATTGGAGTTGTACCCTTCACTGTATGGGCTTTCATATGGGCAAGTTCATTTATATCATTGATGCCTACGAGGATTTAAAAAAGGATGAAAAAAATGGCAACTACAACCCTCTTTCATTTATGAAGAAGGAGTCGCCAAAGGAATTCGAAACTTTCGTGAGAATCAATCTTACATCTCTCATGGCAGAATGTGCAAAATCCTTTGAACGATTGCCAATAGTGGAGAATGCAGATATTCTTAGAAACATTATCTACACTGGAGTATGGACCAAATACGAATACCTGCAGATAAAGAAAAACACTCCAAAGGAGAAACCATAAATGCTCAATCCTTACAGCGTTTTAGGTGTCGAAAGAGGCGCCTCAGATGAGGAAATAAAAAAAGCATACAGAAATCTCAGCAGAAAATATCATCCTGATGCCAACATCAACAATCCAAACAAGGCTCAGGCAGAAGAAAAATTCAAAGAAATCCAGGCTGCTTACAACCAGATAATGGATGAGCGCCAAAACGGCAGCTATTCCGGCAATACAGGTTATGGCAACTGGTACGCTGGTGGTTTTGAATACGAAAACACTAGCTCAAGCGAGTCTACTATAAAGATGCAGGCTGCTGCCAATTACATCAATGCAAGACAATTTGTATCGGCATTAAATGTACTTTATGGTATTCCTGAAAGTGACCGCAATGGGCAGTGGTACTTCTTCGCTTCAGTGGCATCTCAGGGGCTTGGCAATCTAAACGACGCCAGGGAATTCATTTCCAGGGCTATCGCATTAGAGCCAAGCAACTTTAGATATAGACAGTTTGAGCAAAGCATCAACTTCAGCAGTAATTGGTATGAAAACAGAAGTGCCAGCTACGGTTATTACAGACCATATTCTGGTGTAGCCAGATGGTGCATCAGCATGGCATTTCTAAACTTATTATGCAACCTGTGTTGCTTCTTTTAATTAGTTAATTACTTGGTCATTCGGACCGTTCATATATTTTCTCCCTTCAAATGCATGTCGGTTGATGTGCAAAAGAAAAGAACCTTGGGCTTCAGCCACCCAAAGGTTCTTTTTTCGTTTTAAATATTATTTATAATTCATCAGTTACTTTCTGAATTAGACTTGTAAAATCATTTGTAGTGGTAGTGAAAATCTGATCCTTTTTACCTGCTCCAAATGCATTTTTAAAATCGTTCTTTAATCCAATTTGACCACTCTGATTTGGATGAATATCTGCTATTCCTCCTGCCTCATTATATTGGAAATAATAAATGTTGGCCAAATCTGAATTATCTACATAGTATACCTTGTCATTATAAGCAGCTGCATCCTTAAAGTAGTTTTGAACTTCATTGGCTGCCACGCCATACTGCTCAGCTAACAATGCGCTTTCGTCTGTTGTAAAAGCAAACATATCCTGGAACATTCTAGTGAAGGTTTCCTGCTCAAAATATACTGTTGCTATGTAGATATCTGCATCTGCGTTGTACTCACGGATAGTTGAAATAATCTGATCTAAATCATCTTTTACACCGGTAATATATGTTTGATGATAGTAGTTGTCTTTATCTGCAAGTACGTCAGTAGCCTGTGTAATACAGGTAGGGATATCTGTTTCTGGTGGGAAATAATAATAGAATGGAAGTGAAATCAATCCACTATCTGCCAAACTATAAATCATGGCGTATGTAATATTATTCGCACCAACCTGTAATGTAATTACATTTGAATTCTTGATGTCATTAATGACAGTCTCATCTGTCTTAATCTGTTCAAGCACATCCCCTGTCTTGTAACCTCCAATACCGTGATTACAAAGCGTCATATACACATCGTACTGAAGCATATCTGTACACAAGTATTCTGGATATGTGGTCCAATCTTTTCCAGCGTATGTGTTTGGGTCTGTCAAACTATCTCCCAATGCTGTATAAACTAGGCTAAGTGTTGTGGCATTCGCCTGAGTAGATAAAGCAAAAACACTAAGCACCACTGTTGCTAATGATAATAGTTTTTTCTTCATAATAAGTCGCCTACTTTTCTGTGTTATCTCTTCAATATTTTAACTGTATTATATTTTTTCATACAGTTTAAATATTGTCAAGCAAGGCTTATTGGCTCTCTAACTAGTCAGCTATTACCTCTTTGAGGATAACCTCGTTTCCTGTAACAAGATATGTGTTGCCACTTCCACAATGTGGACATGTCTTGCCATAAGCAACTGTCTCATACTCCTGCTTACAATCCTCGCAGAAAGTCACTGCCTTAATTGTTTCGCAAGTAAGCTTACTGCCATCAAGTCTTGGATACTTTTTAGCATTCCAAGCCCAGCAATCAATAAGATAGTCCGGAATAACTGTAGATACCTCACCAATTGAAAGAACTACTTCGCTGATGTGATCTGCGTTATTCTCCTGAGCTACCTCTTCTACCTGTTTCGCCACATGAAACACAATACCTAATTCATGCATTACTTATACTTCCTCTCTAATATACCCCGGCAGTTACAGCTACAAGCCTGAGAGTCACTCCGTTCAGCATAAAAAGCTTCACTTGAGTGACCTCAGAGCTTGATGCCTACTGCCTCATATAAAGCCATGAAGACTACTTATTTGCCTTCTTATAGGCCTTATGTTCTCTTTCCGCTTGCTTTTCTGCTTCACTCTTGCGAGAGAATGCAATTTTAGCGGCACGTTTTACTGCATAAGCACCGATATGCTTGAACTTGTCCTCAGACTTAACCATGTGTGTGCACTCTGGATGAGTTCTGTGGAGGGTGATAGCGTCGAAGGCACACTTAGTTGTGCAGACACCACATCCGATACACTTATTCTCATCAACAACTGATGCGCCACACTTTAAGCAACGGCTAGCCTCAGCCTTTACCTGCTCCTCTGTAAGTGTAAGGTGAGCATCACGGAATGAATGCTTCATATCAATGCTTGTATCTATAGCTGGCTCATTACGGCCCGCTGTGTCATATTCTTCCACAAGAATGTTGTCTTTGTCAAGCTCAATAAAGTCACGGCGATTCTTACCGATTGTCATAGAGCAACCAGGCTGTACGAATCTGTGGAGAGAATCTGCTGCACACTTACCAGCTTCGATAGCGTCGATAGCAAACTTAGGACCAGAATAAACATCACCACCAACAAAGATGTCTGGCTGTGCTGTCTGGTATGTAAGTTTGTCCGCTACTGGATAATTGCCGTGCCAGAATTCTACCTTTTCTTTTCCATCACCAAGAAGTCCACCCCACTCGATGCCCTGACCAATAGCAAAGATGATGTGCTTGCACTCAACTGTCATTGTGTCATCCTCATCGTACTGAGGATTGAACTTGTGGTCAGCATCAAATACAGATGTACACTTCTTGAATACGATACCAGATACATTGCCATCAGCATCCTTGAGAACTTCCTTTGGACCCCAACCATTGTTGATTGCAATATCTTCCTCAAGTGTCTCTGTTATTTCTGAGTTATTTGCTGGCATCTCGTCTCTAGACTCAAGACAGAACATCTGTGGGTTGCCAGCACCAAATCTAGCAGCTGTACGTACGCAGTCGATAGCTACGTTACCACCACCGACAACTACTACGTTACCATCCATCTTCTGGCTCTGGTCTTCAAGTGCCTTGTGAAGGAATGTAACAGCAATATCAATACCATCCTTAGCATCTGTTCCTGGGATTGGTGGAATCTTGCCGCCCTGGCATCCGATTGCTACGTAGAATGCCTTGTAGCCCTGAGCACGTAACTCATCAAGTGTGATATCCTTACCAACCTCAACGTTACACTTAATCTCTACACCAAGCTGACGGATAACATCGATTTCAGCTTCAACAACATCTTTCTCAAGCTTCCATGTAGGAATACCCCATGTGAGCATACCACCTGGACGACTGCTCTTTTCAAATACTGTTGGCTTATATCCCTTTGTTGCAAGGTAGTAAGCGCATGAAAGACCTGCAGGACCTGAACCGATGATTGCAATCTTTTCATCCCACTGTGTTAAACGGTTTGAAGGGATGTCAATTGGTGGAATGTATCTTGTCTCAGCATGAAGATCACGCTCAGCAATAAACTTCTTGATATCATCGATAGCAACTGGTGCATCGATAGTACCACGTGTACAAGCAGCCTCACATCTCTTGTTACATACACGGCCGCAGATAGCTGGGAATGGGTTGTCCTTTTTGATGAGCGCAAGAGCGTCATCGTAGCGACCATTCTTTGCCATGTTTACATAACCCTGGACAGATACGTGTGCAGGACATGCTACCTTACATGGAGCTGTACCTGTGTCGTAGCAGTTCTTTCTATTGTCATCACGATAATTTTCGTTGTATTTATCCTTGCCCCAGTGAACTCTGTCTGGAAGAACTACCTTTGGATATTCAACCTCAGAACCGTCCTTCTTGCAAAGCTTCTGACCAAGCTTAACAGCACCTGCTGGGCAGTACTCAACGCACTTACCACAAGCTACGCACTTCTCAGCCTCAACATGAGCTGTGTATGCACTGCGTGACATGTTTGGTGTGTTGAAAAGCTGTGATGTACGAAGGGCGTTACAAATATTTACATTACAATTGCAAAGACCAAAAATCTTGTTCTCACCATCGATATTTGTAATCTGATGAACGAAGCCAAGTGTCTCAGCACGCTCAACAATGCGCATAGCCTCTTCGTATGTGATATCGTGGCCCTTGCCTGTCTCACGGCAGTAGTCAGCGAAATCACCAAGACCGATACACCAGTTCATCTCGTCATCACCACAACCTTCTTCAAGGCAAGCACGTGATACACGGCATGAACACTGGCCTACACCGATATGTCCCTCGTATTTCTTGAGCCAATATGAAATCTGCTCAAGGTCTACCTTTTCGTTTTCAAACTCGATAGCCTTCTCAACAGGAATTACGTGCATACCTACACCAGCACCTCCTGGTGGGATGAGGTGTGTCAAACCATCAAGTGGAATAAATGTCATTCTCTCGAAGAATGATGCTACAGCTGGATGCTGCTTAATTCTATTGTTTGAACGCTCACCTGGAACTGACTCTTCCATGTTGAAAAGCTCTGCAGAACCTGGAACGAAGATAGGAAGCACATATCTTCTCTCAGACTGTGGAGCTGTACGTCCGTTGTGATCATAGTGATTGCCGTAATCGTACTCTAAAAGTCCGATGTATGACATATCATCAAGTAACTTCTGGAAAGCTTCTTTATCCTTTGCTTTCTCAGGATTCATTTTGCAGAGATCCTCAAATGTGTAGTGATGACGAACCTTCATTGTAAGGCCAACCTCTGCCATCTCCTCTGTTACGATTTCTGCAAGACCCCAGTACTCTGGGTCCTCTACCTTTACGCCAAACATCTTGTGTGGCATTACATCTGTTATTTTTCTTCCAAGCTCAATAATCTTCTTGCTTGGCTCCTTATCGTTCATATGTGGTGGAACGATTACTTTGCTCATCTCTGGCATATCCTATACTCCCTTTCTTAACTATAATCCGGCAGTTACGCCTACTGCCTCACTTAAATGTTTAATGAACTGAGAAATGGAGCTCACGAAGGCCCTCCACTTCATCGCAGACCTTCTGCAATGAGCAGCTTCCGCAGTCCATCATTACATTCTTGAAGATATGATCTATTGCGCCAGTGATATCTTCAAGATGCTTTGCCTGGCCAGCTAATGACTTGTAGTCGAAGGCTGGGTCAGTTATAAATATGAGCTTTACAGCTTCAATATTTTTGTTTTCATGGTAGGTATCCAGGAACAGCTTTCCAACCTTAGCGAAATCTAGTCCATCTTTAAGGGCATCCTTCCCAACTCTTACCGGCTCTCTGTTGTTTGATGCAGAAATGCGGGTCATGTATCCCTTTGGATTAATGTGATACCTAACGTATTCTATTTTTCTAATTGCATTATAAAGTGCATTGCCATCCCCAAGGCTTTCCTCAGCCACCTTCACAATGGCTATTCTTGCATATGGCGTGTCTGTTTTGATTTCATTTAAATCTGGACCAATAAGCAAGACCTCATCCCCATTTACGAATTTGTCATTGCAGGTAACAGCCATAGCTGATACTGCAGGATGAGTGCCGCCTCCTAACTCATAAGCCATATCAGCTCTAAGAATTAGATTGTGGTCTCCCACATCAGTCCAATTCGCATTTACGATATCAAGACTCTTGGCCTCAGAAATATCTAATCCAGCAAGCAGCTCTTTAATGCTTTCATCATATAGCTTCATTAAATTTTTCTGTCTTTCTTAATCTTATCGTAATGCTTTGCAAGCAGCGGTTGTAATGCGCTTGTAAGTTTCATATCCAGGTTGAAGAAATAAACAATCATGGATAAAATCCAAAGGCATATCAACACTATTGCGATAATTCCTATTATTTTCAACATTATCTATTTCCTTTCTGTCTAGCAAACTCTGCTGCACCAAGTGCACCCATGAGCTGTGGGTCAATTGGAAGGTCGATAACCTTGAGCTTAAGAACCTGCTCGATAGCAGCCTTAAGTCCTGCATTCTTTGCACATCCACCTGTAAGTGTAATCTTGTCTGTAGCACCAGCCTTCTTTGACATTACAAAGCATCTCTTTGCAACTGAAAGCTCGATACCTGCTGCAATCTCGTCCATTGGTTTTCCTTCACCAACAAGTGAGATTACCTCTGACTCCGCAAATACGGTACACTGCGCTGTAATTGGAATAACATTCTTTGCCTTGAGGGAAAGATTTGAGAACTCATCCAAATCCATCTCAAATGCTCTTGCCATAGCCTCAAAGAAACGGCCTGTTCCTGCTGCACACTTATCATTCATGGCAAAATTAAGAACTGTACCATCTGTATCAACTGCGATACCCTTTACGTCCTGTCCACCGATATCAATAATAGCCTTTACTGTTGGGTCAGCCACATGGACACCCATGGCATGGCAGCTAATCTCTGAGATATTCTCATCTGCAAAAGGAACCTTGTTACGGCCATATCCTGTACCTACAAGATAAGTCAAATCCTCTGCACTATTTAAATCTGGCACCTGTGCCACTGCCTGATCAAGGGCATCCTGACAAGATAGCACTGCATTTATACGACTCTTAAGAGTGACGTCCGCCACCATCTTACCTGTCTCATCAATAATGACGCATTTAGTATAAGTACTACCTGAGTCACATCCACCAAAATATTTCATCTTTCTATTCTCCTACCATAAATTAGTATCGTCGTAATCCTCCAACGATGGGTCGAGGGGTTCTTCGCGAAGGACTGAACGCATGTAGCGGTTTACGTCCTGGCGAAGATTCTTGCGAGGGATTACACGTGGATCATAAAGGTCATGGTTTACCCAAACCAATTTGATGCCGTGTTCTCTCGCCTGCTCTTCAAACATGCCGTGCATACCGTCAAGGGCCTTGCAGGCGATGTGCTCCCAAAGGATAACCATGTCTGCACGGAATTCCTCACAGTATCTCCAAAGGTCATCAAGAAGAACTTCGTAACCACCGTGAGTACGATTTCTCATAATCATGTTTTCATACTGATGTGCCATGTCGTAGATGGCCTGTTCCTTGTCATCCTCTGAAATAGGATCAAGAGATACCATTGTGAGCATGTCGAACATTGGAAGAATTCCCCAGCAGTTCAAAAGCCATGCAACAAAGTCTGTGTAGAATTGAGACTGAACGCCCCAAATAACTGCACGATGACGATACTCTTTTGCAAGCATTGTCTTTTTCTGGTATGCCTCTGTTGCCATCTTGGTAATCTTCTTATCAAGCTTGGCAAATGCTGGAACCTTTCCTGCGATGGCCATATATTCTGTCTCGCGATAAAGCAGGATGTTGTTTCCAATAACCTGCGGATAATCTGTCTTTGTAAGTTCAAGCCATTCTGTACATTCACGGGCACCTATGTTGATTCGCTTTGCACATACGAAGTAGTAATCCCAGTCGAATTTCTCGCCTGTCTGCTCCTCAATGAATGCGATAGCGTTTCGAACCTCCTGGGCTGCATATTCCTGAACTCCAGGCTCAGTATGACGAAGTGGTGTTGCAAGCTGATGAACTGGTATTCCATTTCTTTCAAGAGCTCTAGAAATAACACCATTTCCCATAAGTGAACCATCACAGGTGGTGTTGCACTGAACTGCGCACTTACCAAATACCGGCATATCTCCATCGATACAAATGCCGGCCTCAGATGCAGGCATTGGACAAACATCACCTGGCATACCGCATTCCTGAACAACGTCCAGATAATGTGTCATGGCATCTCCCTGAAGAAGAACACATACATAACAGCTTGCTGTCTCCCAGCTAAGTCCCTCAAGATTTGTGAAGCCGCACATGATGTTGGTCATTTCGTTTTCATCCATGAGAACTACATGCTTTGACTTTTCTGGACTTGCTCCAAGGTTTCTGTCCATTGAAAAAATCTTTGTCAGAAGCTTTGCAACGTCAGATGCAACTAAATCATATTCCTCTCGACAAATACGAAGCTGCGCTCCGCGAAGTCCCATGGAATGTTTGTCAATCATCATTGGAACTGCCAAATAATTAAGCATCCAACGATATCTGAAAAATCCTTTTACATTCTTTGGGTGGAGCATAAACTTTCCCAGCATAGCTATGATTCCAAGCCATCTGATGTAGTCGTACCAGGTATCCCTGATTCCTCTCCACTCACGGTGCTTAAAAACCTTTTTATCTCCGCTATATAACTCTCCTAATTTTGAGCTGCCTACTGCTTTTCCCATTAGCGTCTACCTCCCTGTATCTTTTTGATTTCGATACTTTCCACGAAGGCCTGGACTCGGGTACGAATCTGTCCCGATGAACCCACCGCATATGGTCTATCGATTGTAAGCACTGGATAACCATATTCATCACGAAGAACATGGCTTCCTACCATTCTTTCATAAGCCCATGGATCACAGAACTTCATCTGCTCGTAGATGATTCCGTCAGCCTTGTACTCCTTAGCAATTTCATCAACGTATTCACGACGTCGATTCATCTTTGGAGTATCCATGTGTCGAGGACACATACAGCTCATCATATAATGACGACAAATCTGAGTAAGCACATCCTCCTCATCATTGAGAATGATTTCCTCACGGCCAGGCAACGAGCCAAAGCAAAATCTATCAGCACATACATATGCTCCTGATTCCTCAATAAGCTTTATCATATCGATATCGTCTACCTCTGAGCCAACAACCGCTACTCTGGCGCGATATGGCCACTTTTCATCTGGCACACGATTCTTTACTTCTTCAAGTGTCTCTTCCAGCTTTTCAAGAAGTAAATCCTGTGGGCACACATAGGTGCACATTGTGATGATATGGAATTCGTATCCTGTGATACGTGGCTTTTCCTCTTTTCTGAAATTGCCAAGTTCAGTAATGATTCGACAAATTTTATTGTGATCCTCTACGGATTTACGAAGTGCCTCATCACTGATATCCACTCCAAACTTTTCGTGAAGTGGCTCCAAAATCTTTGAACGACACTGGCCTACATAGAGGTTTAATCCATTATTATCAGCCTTCATTGGAACCTCTAAATACTTGTAGAAAAAGTGCTCCTTGTCGTTCATTTTAAGAAGCTCCATGTTTTCAACACATCTGTTAATCATGGTGCAACCATCTGGTGCAATAAGACAATCTAAAAACTGATATCCCCCTTCAATTGCACGCTCAAGCAATGCTCTTGAATACTCACACAAGAAACTGGTCAAATAGTAAGTTCCCATCTCCATAGAACCAGTTCTTGGTGCACGAAGTCTTACGGTAAAGCAATTGCCTAAATTCATGAGAACCTCTGGAATCTGATAACACACACTGCCTACGCATACACGGCCCTCAGCCTGAGCCGCGCGCACCAGGTCATTATCAGCATCCATAAGCAAGTTCTCAAAATATATAAGATGTTTTAAATCCTTCATATATTTTCTCCCTTTAGTCCGCAGGTCACACTCTCAAGCCTTGGTATTACTCCGTCGCGAGATTAGCTCCTTGAGTAACACCAAGAGCTTGATAGTTACCTGCTCACATAAATATTGTACACTTTATAATATTCCTAGCTTATTCAACGCGGTGCTTAGTCCGGTTACAATAGCGGTGTCGTTGGGAATTCCTAGCACCGATTTCCCCTTAAGGTCGCATTCGGTGAGGTTGGCGTCTGCAGGTATCCAGCCAAGAAGAGGGATGTCTCCCAAATCCATAAACTGCAGAACCTCCTCAGATGGTACGCGGTTTACTACAACGCCCACCTTTTCATACATAACCAAATCATCTGCTACATTTTTGATAGTCTTAACTACATCACACCCCTTCTTACTTGAATCTGTAATAAGGATGAGATGTGTAACCTTCTCCATAACGCGACGATTAATCTGCTCGATTCCGGCTTCTCCATCTATTACTATGTAATCAAAATTGTCTGAAACTGAAGAGATTACTTCCTTGAGATAAGTATTGATCTTGCAATAGCAACCAGCAGCCTCCGGTCTTCCTATTGCAATAAAAGAAAAGCCCTCCAGTTCTACCATAGCATCGAAAATACGATACCTCGCCTCCCCAAGCACTTCCACAGTTGCCTTGGTATCACCATTTTCTGCAGCTTCAACTGCCTCTTTCCTGATATCATCAAGAGTAAGAGTTGGTTCAACACCAAGTGCTGTCGAAAGCCCCACCGCTGGGTCAGCGTCGATTGCTAGAATGCGTTTGTCTGGATAAGCTTCCACTAACAACTTGACCATCACCGAAGCTAACGAAGTTTTGCCTACTCCGCCCTTACCGGCAACAGCCAACACTATTGGTTTGTTTCCCATTATTAATTATTTCTCCCTTTTAATACTCAATAATTGATAATTTTTTATCAATTACTATTCAATTTTAGCATAGGGATATTCCAAATTAAAGGAATTAAAAGAGCCACAGCGATTTTCGTCCTTATCAACAAAAACCACTGTGGCACAAGTCGCACATTGCATAAATGTCTATTTAGTTTTCTTCCTCATGAAGCTTTTTGTTCATGTATGTGATGAGCATATCAAGACCTGCAGCATTCTCTCCACCACGTGGAATGATGATGTCTGCATGCTTCTTTGAAGGTTCAACAAACTCTTCGTGCATTGGCTTTACAGTATCGCTGTACTGACCAATGATTGATTCGATACTACGACCACGCTCAATCATATCACGCTGGATACGACGCATGAGACGCTCATCAGCATCTGTATCAACAAAGATTTTGATGTCCATCAAATCTCTAAGCTCTTTGTTCTCAAGAATAAGGATACCTTCCATGACAATAACTGTCTTTGGCTCAATTCGGATAGTCTCCTCTGAACGATTGTGATTTACATAATCGTAAACTGGCATATCGATAGCATATCCTTTGATAAGCTTTCTAACATCCTCTGCCATTCTATCTGATTCGAATGAATCAGGATGGTCGTAGTTTAATTTGCTACGCTCCTCAAATGACATATCAGGATGTGCCTTGTAGTATGCATCATGGCTGATAACCGCAATGTCCTCTCCAAAATAATCCTGAAGCTTTTTAATAATTGTAGTCTTGCCTGAAGCAGATCCTCCTGCTACACCAAGAACGCAAATCTTTTCTGACATTTCTATACTCCTTAAGGTTTAAATCTCTTGAACCCCTCACCATATACTGCCTTTGATTCCATTATGACAATAAATGCGTCCACGTCAATCTTTTTTGCAACTCGATTGACCTGATACATCTGCTTGTCAGAGCAGGCGCACATCAATACCTGGCGCTCATCGCCTTTGTATCCGCCCTTTGCAGTGAAGATTGTAGTACCTCTCTCAACTGCTTTATCAATAGCATCTGCAATTGCTTCTGCTTTGTTGGTAACAATCATACACATCATACCTGAATCGGCGTTAATCATTACCTTATCAACAACAAGTGAACCTACATAGCTGATTACAAAACCATAGCACAATGCTTCAAATGAATGAGCATATGCAATAGTGTCGATTACAATGATAACCACATCAACTATGAAAAAGATTCGACCAAGTGACATGTGTGGATTCTTTGCTTTGATAAGCATCATGATAAAATCAGCACCGCCCGTAGATGAGTTACGCATATAAACAAGAGCATAACCCAATCCCGTAAACACACCTACCACTAGAGCATTCAAAAGGATATTTGAAATCTCTATCTTAGGCACAAGGGGTGCCACAAAATCCATCATGACAGTTCCTATGGCCATAGTCTTGAAAGTCTTAAGAAGAAACTTTCGTCCCAATACTTTGTATGAAACCACTATCAGTGGAATGTTCATTATGATTGTCATAAGACCGATTTTCCATCCCCAGTACTGATAGAAAATCATTGCAATACCAGTTAAGCCTGTCAAAGGAAACTTGGCATCTGCAGCAAAGTTATAAATTGCGATACCAATACACAAGCCTGACAAGGCATCCATCAAAATATCTACAAATAATTCTTTTCTCTTTTCAGATGACATAATTCCCCCAGTCCGCTGGTTACGCTCTCAAGCCTTGGTATTGCTCCGTCGCGAGATTGGCTCCTTGAGCAACACCAAGAGCTTGATAGCTACCAGCTCATTGGCTAACTTATTCTGTAGCAAATTTGCTTGTAATACCATGTAGAACCTTGACTACGGTATCCATGCCCTCCGCTGTAATGTGCTCCATTGGTCCATGGAAGTTGTAGCCACCTGTTCCAAGGTTTGGACAAGGCAATCCCATAAATGAAAGACGAGCACCATCTGTACCTCCACGGATAGCAACAGCCTTTGGATTCTCGCCAGCATCCTTTAATGCCTCGAAAGCGTAGTCGATAAGGAACATGTGTGGCTTGATCATCTCAAGCATGTTCTGATACTGGTCTCTAATATTAAGCTCGCATGTACCCTCACCATATTTCTGATTAATGATGTTAGCAGCGTGCTCCATAACCTTTTTCTTCTCTTCGAATTTATCTGCATCGTGGTCACGAATAATATACCAAAGCTTTGCCTCTGCAACATCTCCAGACATATCAAGAAGATGGAAGAAGCCTTCGTATCCTTCTGTCTGGCTAGGTGTCTGTGTTGGTGGAAGCATTGAATTAAACTCCATAGCAACAAGTGCTGCATTAACCATGATGTCCTTTGCATCACCTGGATGAATGTTTACGCCGTTGAACTTAATCTTTGCTTCAGCTGCGTTGAAGTTTTCATACTCAACTGCGTTTTCTTCGCCACCATCTACCGTATATGCGAAGTCAGCGCCAAAATACTCAACATCAAAATGATCTGCGCCTGCGCCAATCTCCTCATCAGGAGTAAAAGCGATGCAAATCTTGCCGTGTGGCTCATCGCTTGCAAGAAGCTCCTCTGCAAATGTCATGATTTCTGCAATACCTGATTTATCATCGGCACCTAAAAGTGTAGTGCCATCTGTGTGAATCAATGTACGTCCCTTTAATTCCTTAAGATGTGGGAAATCTGATACTTTGATTGTTCTACCAGATGTGCCAAGAACGATATCTTCACCGTTGTAGTTTTCCTCGATTATCGGATTTACGTTTTCACCGCAGAAATCTGGTGCAGTATCCATGTGTGCAATAAATCCAATTGTCTTTTTGTCTTCGTATCCCTTTGTAGCTGGGATGCTTGCATAAACGTAGCACTTGTCATCTACCTTTGCATCCTCGATGCCAAGGCCTTTTAGCTCCTCTACTAGCTTGTGTGCCAAATCAAACTGTCTGGCAGTTGAAGGAACAGTAGTGCTCTCTTCATCGCTGGTTGTGTAAACCTTTACATAATTTAGTAGTCTTTCATAAGCTCGCATAACTAATCTCCAATATTATTTATAAACTTTAAGAAAGGTTCTCAGCGTACACTGAGAACCTTTTTCTTTCTAATTCGGAATGTTCATTCCTCTTTTCAATGTGATTATTGGTTAATCATAAACTCCAATAATTTCTTTGCATCGTCTGGCTCGTATGCAATAAGCTCAAGCTCAGGAATGCTCTCATCAGCCTGGAAGATATTTGCAAGTGAAACAAACTGAGAAAGCTTTGACTTAAGATTAAGTCTGTCACCTTCACCTGTAACAAGCTCTACCTTTCCCTGGCAGCTATCGATAACCTTAAAAAATGCTTCTGTGTCCTTAATATTAGTAAGTTTCATAAATACCTCCTTATGGGTAAAAACAAACTGTTAACTATCTTTATCAATATAATATCAAACAAAATCTTTTTATCAACAGCTATGCTGATAAATCAAGGATTTTTCCCACATAATTCACAATTTGTTATACATTAAATCTAAATGTGATTACATCTCCATCTTCAACAACGTATTCCTTACCTTCCATACGAACAAGCCCCTTTTCCTTAGCAGCTGTCATAGAGCCGTTTGCCATAAGGTCATCGTAGCTTACTACCTCTGCCTTGATGAATCCACGCTCGAAATCTGTGTGAATCTTTCCAGCAGCCTGTGGAGCCTTTGTGCCTTTCTTGATTGTCCAAGCACGTGTCTCATCCTCTCCTGATGTAAGGTAAGAGATAAGGCCAAGAAGTCTGTATGAAGCAGTGATAAGCTTATCAAGGCCTGACTCTTCAAGACCCATAGCCTCAAGGAACTCCTGCTTTTCTTCTTCTGACTCAAGCTCTGAAATCTCCTGCTCAATCTGAGCTGAGATAACGAATACCTCTGAACCTTCCTTTGAAGCGTACTCTCGTACAGCCTGTACGTTTTTATTGTTTGCACCATCATCTGCAAGGTCCTCATCCTCTACGTTTGCAGCGTAGATAACTGGCTTTGCTGTAAGAAGGTTGTATTCCTTGAAGTAAGCTTCCTCATCCTCATCGTTAAGCTCGAAAGTCTTAGCCATGTTGCCAGCTTCCATATGATCAAGAAGGCGCTTCTGCATAGCAGCTTCCTTCTGAAGTGTCTTGTCCATACGAGCGCTGCGCTCTGTCTTAGAGTAACGACGCTCCATAACTTCCATGTCCGAGAAAAGAAGCTCAAGGTTGATTGTCTCGATATCACGCAGTGAATCGATGCTGCCATCAACGTGAACTACATTAGCATCCTCGAAGCAACGAACAACGTGAACGATTGCATCTACCTCACGGATGTTTGCAAGGAACTGGTTTCCAAGACCTTCACCCTTTGATGCACCCTTTACAAGACCAGCGATATCAACGAATTCAATTGTAGCTGGAACTGTCTTCTTAGAGTTATACATCTTTGTAAGCTCATCAAGACGCTTATCTGGTACAGATACAACACCTACGTTAGGGTCGATTGTAGCAAATGGATAGTTTGCTGCAAGTGCTCCTGCCTTTGTAAGTGAATTAAATAAAGTTGATTTGCCAACGTTTGGTAAACCTACGATTCCTAGTTTCATTTTCTATATATCTCCTTCTAAAAGTATTGATTTTACTGTGTTTTCAATATTTATGACACTTTTGGTCATAGCCTTTTGTATATTACCACATTTCTATTTATTTCTCTACCCTTTGTATTGCCATGGAATTTATTGAAAAGACAGTGCAACGCGCTTTAGCAAAGCAAGTATAAAAAGCAGCTATCTCAATTTGAGATAACTGCTCTATGTTACGTTCGATATTAAATTTGAAATATGTCGACAAATTGGAAGTTATCGCGTTCTTTCCCCTTATAAAAGAGCTCAACAAACTGCCGATTTATAAATTTCATTATCCCCAAAATACGTACTTATTGGGCCTTAAGCTTCGAAAACACTTACCAAGCGACTCACCACCTGATCATTTGTAACTCTATATGTCTTCAAACTATTCTGGTCAAATTCATCTTCTCGAAGACTATTAATGAAATGATGAATATCCTCCATGACAGATTCTGGCAAATCCGATACAGGATTCAAAACCATCTCAACCGCCAATCTCAAAACATCTTTCTTATGCTTTTTAATATCCACAGAGTCCACCTTTTCTCCTTGTGCTTTTCGTGAACTCAAGTCCAAATACGCCTTAGCCTTAAATAGAATCAAATACTCTGGTCTTAATACAGAAAATCCATTCTCTATCACTCGTCCATTCAAAAGGACCTGATAATAATCATCATCCAAAAGAATGGCCGATAGACTTGAAATATCATCACTCACATGAAGTGGTGTTATACCAATGTGACTTTTAAGCTCAAAATCTGTCCGAGAAAATAACTCTATCATTTTTGGAAAGCCTTCTACCTGCGGTTTATCAAAACGATAGAACTGTGGCTTTCCAGTACTTCCACTTATATGCCTATAATCACCATCTTTAATAAAATCCCAAAAGACTCCGGCAAACTCTGGTGTAAGTGCCTCTACAATAAGCACCATATCCAAATCTCTTGTTGCTCGAAAGTCTGCCTCATTCTCTGTGAATAAAATATCACATGCGGCACCACCTATTAATACATAACTATCTGCGTAGTCTTTGAAGTACTCTTTAAATTTCAGCAACCCCGCTACCATACATATTCCTCCAACATTTCTCTTATAGAAATCTCGATTCTTTCATCTTTTTTTTCATCATCTGACAATGATAATAAAAGTGATAATGGATCAATAGCATCACCTTTGTCAAAAGAAACCACGTAACCTACCTCCTGTATAATACAGCCAGGTTCGTCTTTTTTTATATCAACCAACCTATCCTTTAGTACCAAATCTTTTATATCTTTCTTTGCCACAACATAAGTCGGATATTTATTATCAGATATCATCGAATATTCAGCAAGCGCTGACATTCCACCAAAGACAGGAAGATTCAAATTATCATTAATATAAAAGTTATTAATCACCGGATTTCTCATATAAACTTCAATGCTACTCCACAGTTCCTTTATATCATCCGGTACATTAATGACACGTGACTTGCCCTTGGTTCCAAGAATTGGCATATCAAAAAAATCTATCTCGTCAAAACACCTAGAGGCAGACATTTTTGTAATGTCTAGTTGTTCTGCCGCTTTTGTAACTGTAACCTCACTCCATCTTTCATAAATTGCTGTAAGAACCATTCTTTGAGTTAAAAATGATATTCTTTGAACTGGCTTTATAGTTCTTTCACGAGCAGAATTAAGAAGAATACCTAAAAATGGAAGATATATTTCCTTATCTTCTACAATAAAAGGAATTCCATCTGCTATCATTGCATTCTTAGAGTAAGTGCTGGTATTCTTTATATACAAAGCACAACGCATATCCAAAAGTTTTTCAATTTGCCTATGGTTCTTTCGTAATTGAGCCAAATTGATTTTTTCTTTTGGAATTGCTATTAGCCACTCTATATTATGCATACTCGCAATCTTAAAATCATATAATGAAGAATAGATCATTGGAAGTCTTCCATTATAGTCTATGTCTTTAATATCTACTTCCATCCCAATGCTCTTCTCTATAAATTCTTTCATATATAAACCTCTTTTTAATTTGTAACGTATTTTATGTTACAAATTAAAAATAGCACCTTTAGTGCCTAAAATCAAGACAAATCATATTTTAATTCCATCTGCGAATTTTGCAAATCAACAATATTTAAATTTTTGCGAAATAAAGAAGAGCAGCTATCTCTTTCGAAATAACTGTCCTATGTAAAAAACCTGGGTGAAACTACAATGCCATATTTCATAGAATATCTCTACTATAGAATGATATAGTTTATGCCTTCGGATATTTCTGCTCATCATTTGCTTCGCGCTGGATTCGCAGAATATCCTGCCATGCTTCTTCGTCTATCTCCCTGCCGGCAAAATATTTGTTGCGGTCATCCTCTGTTATTTTTCTTATTACGCGGCAAGGATTTCCTGCTGCAATAGACCAGGCCGGAATATCCTTAGTCACTACAGAACCAGCACCAATCACAGTGTTATCCCCTATTGTTACTCCAGGACATATCACCACATTGCCCCCAATCCACACATTGTTGCCTATGGTTACATCTATTCCATATTCATACAAAGTGTTTCTTGTGGCAGGATGCACTGGATGGCCCGCAGTATATATAGCTACATTTGGAGCTATCTGCACATTATCACCTATTCTAATTCTTCCAACATCCAACATGGTGCAATTGTAGTTTGCGAAGAAATTCTTACCAACCTCTATATGGCTTCCATAATCACAATAAAAAGGAGGATTTATAAATGTATCACTATCTGATTTTCCTAGAAGCTTATTAACTATCTTCTTGATAGCATCAAAGTCTGCCCTATCTACAGTATTCAGCTCCTGTGTAAGCCTTCTGGCAATCTTTTGCTCCTCAAATACCTCATCATCGGAAATATATACCAGCTCTTTGTCTCTACGCTCGATGTTGTTCATTGTAAAACCTCCCTTATCCCTTTTTATATTTGACTTTACCACTAGCATCAGCTGTATTCCTGCCTGCTAGAGGTACATTTTTTGAGTTTTACCTCTAGCACATCCCAGATTTATCTTTGCTAGTGGTAATCTTTTATTTCTTTACCTCTAGCATTCCTTGAAATCGCTATTGCTAGTGGTACAGCTATCTTTTTTTTACCTCTAGTACAGGCTTGCTTTGTAATTGCTAGTGGTAATGCTATCTTTTCTTACCACTAGCATCAGCCTAGTTTACAGTCGCTAGTGGTAATCCTCCCCCACATATTCAACATTACGTTGAATATAGCATATCCCACTCACTTCAACAACATGACAATTGTCATGTGCCTTTATGACGCAGTTCACTACAGATGTGACAAAAGTTTCGGTATTATAATCTCAGAACAAAACAAAAGAAACAAACAGCCGAGGGCTGTAACACAAATAAAAAGGAGAAATGAAATGAGTAACACAGTAGTATCAATCGACAATTTAGTAAAGCGATATGGTGAGAATGTAGCTGTAGATCACTTCTCATTAAACATTGAAGAAGGGGAAATCCTTGGACTCCTTGGTCCAAATGGTTCAGGAAAGACTACCACAATCAACTGTCTTCTTTCTCTTCTTACTTTTGATAAAGGGGATATCAAAATCTGGGGAAAGGAAATGAGTCCAGATGCCTACGATATCAAATCACAGATTGGTGTGGTAATGCAGAATGTGGCAGTTATCGATACCTTGAATGTATACGAAAACGTAGATTTCTTCTGCGGACTTTATATAAAGGATAAGGCAACAAGAAAGCAGTACGTTGAAGAAGCACTTGAGTTTACAGGACTTACAGAATTCAAAAAGCAAAAACCTAAAAAGCTTTCAGGGGGACTTCTTCGAAGACTTAACATCGCCTGCGGAATTGCCCACAAGCCAAAGCTAGTCATCTTTGATGAGCCAACAGTTGCTGTTGATCCACAAAGTAGAAATGCAATTCTCGAGGGAATCAAAAAAATGAACAAGGCCGGTGCAACAGTCATCTACACCTCACACTACATGGAGGAAGTTGAGGAGCTTTGCTCAAGAGTTGTAATTATGGATCACGGTAAAAACATTGCAAATGGAACTACAAACGAGCTAAAGTCTTCTCTTATCAGCCGCGAGAAAATCCGCATTGGATTGCCTGACAAATCACCTGAGATTCTTGCAGGACTCATGGAAATCAACCACGTATACAAGGTTAAGGAAGATGGAGATGATGTAGTAATCAAATGCGATGGCGGCGAACACAATCTGGTTCACGTGCTCAGCTACCTTACAGACAACAATGTTCCATTTGGCCGCGTAACTACCGAACTTCCTACTCTTAACGATGTGTTCTTGGAGATTACAGGAAAGGAGCTTAGAGACTAATGTTTATTAGAATCTTTACATACTCATTAAAAAATTTATCCAGAAAATACTGGCTGGTAGGCTGGAACTTTCTTTTCCCGCTGGTTCTTGCCACCGCTTTCTTTCTTGGATTCGGAAATCTCATAAAGGAAGATCCTGATACCTTCCAGACTTTGGAAGTAGGATATGTAAATGAACTTGATGTGTCAGCTGGCTTTGACCAGGTTCTAGAAGAGCTTTCCAAGGAAAATGATGATGGAACTACAGTGCTTAATCTTCACACATACTCTTCGAAGGATGATGCTGTAAAAGCTATGAATAATGGGGATATCAAAGGCTTCTATCTGGAATCAGAAGATGGTGTCGAAACTATCATTATTTCAAATGGCTATGATTCCACAATCATGAACGAGATAGTTCGTGAATACGATAATTACACTGATGTAATCACGCAGATTGCTAAGGACCATCCTGAAAAGGTAGCTGATGCCATTGAGGCAATCACTTCTGAAAACAGCTTCATCAGTGAATACAACTTTGGAAATGAAACCAGTCAGTACATCCAGTACTTCTACGCTTTGCTTGCAATGACATCACTTTTCAGCTCTTGGATTAGCACAGCAATCCTAGAAGGAATGTGTGCAAATATGTCTGAGATGGGCAAGCGAGTTGAATGTGCACCTACATCAAAGTTTATGAGCATTACTGCAAGCTTACTTGCTGGAGTTCTTTTACAAATTGTTTCAAATATCATAGTTGTGATTTATATCCAATATATTCTAGGAATCAACCTGGGCGTGCCAATGGGAACTATGATTCTCCTTTGCACTATCGGCAGTGCTCTTGGTATTTCAACAGGAACACTGATGGGCTCTGTTATCAGAAATCCACGATTACTTGTAACCGTGCCACTGTTTTTCACAATGATATGTTCATTCTTCAGTGGATTAATGTGGGGACAGATTAAACAGATTATCCAGTATAACTGCCCTATCATCAACAAAATCAATCCTGCTGCACTACTTACAAACGCTATGTACGTTCGCTCAACCTACGGCGCCACAGCCGAATTTCATCAGGATATCACAATCATGTGCGGTATGGTTATAGGTTGTATCATTGTCGCATCCATATTCCTAAGGAGGAGAAAATATGTCAGTCTTTAATGCAATACTAAAATCAACCAAGGCTTGCCTTGTTACCATAATCGTATATTTTTCGGTCTTCGCATTATTTGGAAACATTTCTGCAAAGGCATCAGCCACCACAAAAGACACCATGTTTGAGGATTCAGTGGTAAAGGTTGCTATTACAGATAATGATAATTCTGCATTGAGCCAAGGTTTAGTAGACTACCTTAAGGAAACTCAGAACGTAGTTGACCCACAGACCACATCCTTGGTTGAGATGAATGATAATGTTCGATTCCTTATCTACGACTATGCACTGATTATCCCAGAGGATTTCTCAGAACGTGCAAAGGCTGGAGAGACGGACGATTTACTTGAATTCGTTGCACCTGGCGCTACAGCTCCACAGTTTTTATTAACCGAGAAAATACGTACCTATATGCAGGATGTTATGGTATATTTAAATAGTGGATATTCAGAGGAAGAGGCTATTGCTCTCACAAAAGAAAACATGATTAAGCTTTCTGATACAAAGGCCACTGTCATGGATACCTCTGATGAAAATCACCGCTCGTTCTACACTGGAATGTTTACATTTAACGGATATACGTTACTTATGATTCTTTGTATCTCTATTAGCTCAGTGCTTGGTTTTACAAAGGATAAGGATGTTAAAAACCGTATAAGCGTTAGTGGAATGCATTTCAAATCAAGAAATTTTGCAACCATCGCTGCAGTGTTCTGCATAGGCTTTATTATCACAGCAGCCGTAGTTTTATTTGTTGCACTAATGGGTATGGCTGATACAAACGGAAAGCTTTTCTTCTACTGCATAAATGTCTTAGCATTGATGTTGATTGGAATGGGCATGGCCTACATGATTAGCGCAATCACTACAAATGAAAACATCATTAACATGATTACAAACATGCTTGTGCTTTCAATGAGTTTCTTATGCGGTGTATTTATCGACCTACAGTTTTTATCACCATCCATTGTAAAGGTTGCACACTTCATGCCTCTTTATTGGTACACTGCTGCAATCAGACTTATAAATGATACTCCTATAGATAAAATTTTTGGAAAGACATTCTTTGAATACTTGCTAATAGAGGTGCTTTTCGCTTGTCTCTTCTTTGCAGCCGGCCTAATCATCTCAAAGAAAAAGGAGCAATATGCTGTATGATATAATCATCAGGCTTTTAGGAGCCATTGGTTTAACATTACTAATAAACACAAATGGCATTACCACTATTTCAGTGGTAATGTCTGTTTGTGTTTTTTTATTAATGGAGACTAGCATTATCGTAAATACGAAGATTATTTATTCAATTCTTACCGCTATTCCATTTATTTTGGCTGCAAGCTATCTAGTGGCCGTCGGTGCTGACAATCTTTTAATCCATTTCGCACTGATTCTAATATTGGCAGGCTTCACCATCATGTCTATCCTGCTTTACAACAAAATGACTTTTTATAAGCATGATTTACATCGCACCAGAGACGACAGTATCGAACTGGAAGAAATGCTAAAAAGCAAAAATAAAGCTTTGCTAATGGAGCAGGATCAGCAGGTACATCTTGCTACCCTTGCAGAAAGAAACCGTATTGCTAGGGAGATTCACGATAATGTTGGCCATCTGCTTTCCCGCGGAATCCTCCTACTTGGAGCCATTGTCACAGTAAACAAAGATGAAGCTATCGCACCTCAGTTAAAGATGCTTTCTGACACCCTGGATGAATCCATGGAAAAGATGCGAAGCTCCGTACATGATTTACATGATGATTCAATCGACTTAAAGAAAAATATAGATGAAATACTTGGAGAACTAAAAAGCTTTACCGTAAATACGGAATTGGATTTAGACGAAGCACTTCCAACAGAGGTCAAGCTTTCAATCATTGGTATCCTGAAGGAATCTATTACAAACATCCTTAAGCATTCCAATGGCGATTCGGTAGCTGTCATCCTTCATCAAAACAACAGCTTCTGCACTATTTCCATTACTGACAACGGAACCCTAACTCCAGAGCAGAAAACAAAGATTTCCACAGAAGGCTACGATGGAATAGGACTTACCAACATTAAAAACAGAGCAAGCTCCCTTGGGGGCGAAGCTTATTTCTATTTAAACGATGGCTTTACAGTGTTTGCCAGATTACCTTTTGAAAACAAGCGAGGATAGATTATGGAAAAGAAAAGAATTTTACTTGTAGATGATGATGAACTTATCACAATGTCGCTAGAAATGATTATTTCTGCAGAGGCTGATTTTGAAATAGTTGGAAAAGGTGGAAGCGGTCGGGAAGCTGTAGCTCTTTATGATGAGCTTGAGCCAGATTTGCTTCTCATGGACATCCGTATGGCTGATATGAATGGACTTGAGGCGGCCGAGGAGATTCTCTCAAAGCACCGTGATGCCACTATTCTCTTCCTAACTACATTTTCAGATGATGAATATATCGTAAAAGCGTTAAAGCTCGGCGTAAAAGGCTATCTCTTAAAGCAAGACTATAAATCTCTTCCTGCTGCACTTCACGCTGCAATCAACGGTCAAAGCGTATTTGGAGGTGCTGTCATCGACAAACTTCCTACTCTCATGAATCAGGCTAACACCGATGATGAAGGCTTTGATTATCGTAAATACGATATTTCAGAAAAAGAATTTGAAGTCATCCAGCTTGTTGCTGAAGGCTTCTCCAACAAAGAAATCTCCCAGAAGCTTTTCCTTTCGGAAGGCACTGTACGTAACTATCTGTCTACCATTCTAGAAAAGCTCAACCTGAGAGATCGAACTCAATTAGCAATATTCTATTTGAAGCATGAATAAATCGAAAGCTGGCAGCAATGCCAGCTTTTTCTTATTCCACAACCTTTATATAACTGCTTACACAGTAAAGAACTTGTCCATTGTATTCTACACGTGACCAGCCATATTCGTTGTTGATACCTGTTCGAATGGCTGTCTGGCCTGCACTAAGTGTAGCCACAACCTGAGAATCAGCATCTGTCACGCTAGGCTTTGAGCGAAGGTTTACAACTTCCTTTGCAGTAACTGTTTCATTAACATCTGTAAATTTAGTTTTAAAACCAGGTGCCTGAGCTGGTGCTTCCTCTGCTGCCGGAGCTTGCTCAGCTGGCGCAGTAGTTTGTGCAGGTGCACTTAAATCTGTGGTCAAATAACTTGATACAGCGTAGTATGTGGCGCCATTATAAACTACCCTCGACCAGCCACTGGTGCTTGTGCCAGTTCTTGTGGCTGTTTGACCATTTTCAAGAGTAACCATTACCTTACTGTCTGAGCCTTGACTAGGCTTATCACGGAGGTTTGTCTTGCTCTTTGCTGTAACTGTCTCATTGACCTCTGTAAACTTCATCAATGCCTCAACATCTGCTGATGCTGTAGCTCGTTCTGAAGTATCCTTAGCAGTTTCTGTGCCGTTGTACCCAAAGTATGCTACATCCACATCAACCTTTTTAGTAATACCAGGGATTGTTCCCTGATTGGTGTATTGCCACATATCATATTTGAATCCAGCCGATGGGCCTGTGGTCAAATTTGATGAATCCTGATTGTACCAGGCCATCCAGATTTTGTACTTGGCACCAATTGTGGATGTGTTCCATTTTGCATCTGATGCCATTTCATTCTTAGAAGCATAAAAGATTGGAGTATATCCTTTGTTATAAACTTCTCCAAGAAATGCTACAGCAATATTGCTTCTGTCATCCTTTGTAAGATTGTACTGGCGGCTGGTGCTATTTTCAAAGCCCTCGCAGTTGTATCCCACTGGATATGTAATAGGATACTGAGCTACATAGCTTGCAACCCAATCGGCCTCTTCTATGGCTTCATCCTTTGTAACTGCAGTGGAGAAGAAATAGGCTCCGATTTTTATACCATTCTTCTCAGCTTCCTGCATGTTGTATTTTGCGTTTGTATCAGGCTTAATCTCTCCCGTTGTAGAGTCTCTATAGCCGACACGAATCATTGCAAAATTTATTCCTGAGCTGGCAACCTTTGCCCAATCGATAGTGCCCTGGAATTTTGATACGTCAATTCCGTATGTTGTGTTGCTGTTTTCTCCAACATTGCTGGCATTGACAATATCCTCCACATTTACTGACGCTCCCTGTTCTGACTGAGTTGAAGCCCCTGGGTCTTCTGCATCAGTCCCTTCGGTGGCCTCCTCTGTCGCCTCTGGCTCAACCACTTCGATGGTAGTTCCATCCTCAGGCTCTTCATTTGCAACATCTACTTCTGCTGCAACCTCTACAGGCTCATCATCCGTACCTTTTACCTTTTTGACAATGAGAACTGTTCCCAATACTAATACAACCAGACCAAGACAGCAGGCTGCCATCATCAGCTGTCTTCTACGTCTCAATCTTCTGCGACGTCTGCCTCTTCCACGATGTCCATTATTCATTTTTTCATTTCTCCCAATTATTTAATAGCCTGTAAAAACTTTTTGGCTAAATCTTTGTCCGCAGAGTCCTCTCTGTAAATTCCATACACATTCCATGTGTATGCGTCTTTAATGACTAGTGGTTTTATTTCATCTGTTTCTGGGAAGAATCTTGGAGAGATTCCAAGACCTGCTCTATTCTTTGCTAATAGATACAGCGACTCTCCTTCATCTACCTTGGCAACAATATTTGGAGCAAAACCATTGAGATGACATGCATTTACAATATCATGATACACATGATATTTCTCACTCATGGAAATGATTTTTTCATCCTTTAAATCTTTAAGTTCAATTTGGCTTTCATTCCAAAATCTGTGGTCCTTATACACATAAACAACCAAATCAATAGCCTTTACATGCTGGCACACTACGCCTGGTAAAGATTGCTTTCCTACCACAAATCCAAAGCTTATTTCATCATTTACCACCTGCTGAATTACATTTTCATTTTCATACTCATACCAGCTGGCGAGTATTTCAGGATTATCTTCCATAAAGGATGCTACGCTAGGGACATCAATTGCTCTAATAGTTCCTGCTGCAAAGCCCACCTTGAAACGTTTTTCCTTTTCATTTAACGCCTCGATTGATGAAAACAAATCATTTAAATCTCGGCTAATTGTTTTGGATTTTTCGTAGAATAATCTTCCACTTTCGGTTGGAATGAAACCTTCCTTTGATCTAATGAACAAACTAGTTCCAAATTCATCCTCAATGCCCTTGATAATTTTACTAAGGCCCTGTGGTGACAGAAACAGCTTGTTGGCTGCCGCCTGTAGATTTCTTTCCTCATATACAGCTTGAAAACATTTAAAATTTCTTGTATTCATAAATTTAATTATAGAATAAATGACCTTGATAGACAATATGTCCATCAAGGCCATTCACGGGGAGTAAAAAATTATACGAAAAAAATGGTTATTAAACTAATTTATATTAAATGTGGTTTGCTACTTCGAAAGCATCCCAAATACCATACATGATATTTGAAACCTGTCTAGCATCACCAAGGAGATAAACCTCATCAAGCTCGTTCTTGTACTGGTTGTAAAGTGTATTCTCACTAGCATAACCAACACAAAGAACTACGCTATCTGCATTAAGTTCCTTTGTCTCTTCACCAACAGTAGCTGAAAGAACGCCATTGTTGAAGCCTGTAACGCGAGCTCCTGTAACAACATCGATACCGTTGAAAGGAATAAGCTTTTCAAGCATTTCTTTGTTTGCTGAACAAAGTGGTCCGTTCACTGCCATAAGCTTATCAAGTGCCTCAACGATTGTTACCTTCTTGCCCTTCTGTGCAAGATCAAGGGCAAGCTCGCAGCCTACAAGTCCACCACCGACAACGATAACATTGTCACCAGCTTCCTTCTGACCAAGGAGTACCTGCTCTGCTGAGTAAACCTTTTCATCATCGCCAAGAGAGAACATCTTTGGACGAGAACCTGTAGCCATGATAACAGCATCAAAACTCTTGTCGAGAATTTCCTTCTCTGTAGCCTTTGTATTAAGGTGAACCTCTACACCAAGACGAGTCATTTCATCCTCATACCACTTAGCAAGTGCGATGTCATCCTCTTTGAATGCTGGTGCACCACCTGGGATAAGGTTTCCACCAAGACGACCTGCTGCCTCGTAAAGAACAGGCTCATGTCCTCTTTCTGCAAGTACTCGTGCAGCCTCGCAGCCTGCTACACCACCACCTACAACAAGAACTCTCTTCTTCTTTACGATTGGATTGTATGTGTTAAGTCTTTCCTTACCAGCCTGTGGGTTAACTGCACAGTTGATAAGTGAGTATGTCTGGATACGTCCCATACAGCCTTCCTGACAGCTGATACATGGACGAATCTGGCTAAGCTTGTTTGTGCGAATCTTGTTTACGATATCTGGGTCTGCAAGTGTTGGACGACCAAGTGAAATCATGTCGCAGATATCATTGTTTAAGCAATCAAGTGCTGTATCTGGATTGTCAACACGACCTGCCATAATAACAGGGATGTTTACATGCTCCTTTGTAATCTTTGCAAATTCCTTGTAAGGAGCCTTTTCCATATACATTGGTGGGTGGTTCCACCACCATGCGTCGTATGTTCCAGCATCTACGTCAAGGGCATCATATCCATACTTCTCAAGAAGCTTTGCTGCCTCGATACCTTCCTCTATGTCACGGCCCTTCTCTTCGAATTCTTCTCCTGGAAGTGCGCCCTCTCTGAAGTCCTTAATCATAGACTTAAGAGAGAATCTCATTGCAACTGGGAAGTCCCAGCCACAGGTCTTTGCGATTTCTTCACGGATTTCCTTAGCAAAGCGAAGTCTGTTTTCTAAGCTTCCGCCGTACTCATCATTTCTCTGGTTGAAGAATGAAATAGCGAACTGATCAATAAGGTATCCCTCATGAACAGCATGAATTTCAACACCATCGAAACCTGCACGCTTTGCATTGTATGCGCCTTTACCAAAGCTTTCTACAATACCATGAATCTCCTCTACAGTAAGTGGACGACATGTCTTGTCTAACCATCTATGAGGTACTGCTGATGCAGAAACAGGTGGGAACTCACCTAAGTTTGTAGGGATAGTAACTCGTCCGAATCCACCTGACATCTGTAAGAAAATCTTTGAGCCATAAGCATGTACACGCTCTGTCATCTCACGGCTAGTTCTTACGAACTGAACTGGGTTGTATGTTGAGTTTGGTGTGTTAGGAAATGAAGGCTTCTCTACCTCTGTATCAGAGAAAGTTACACCTGTAATGATAAGACCAATGCCACCCTGTGCACGTCTTGTGTAGTAATCAATACCTCTGTCATTCCATCCACCTTCGCAATCTCCAAGACCAAGTGGGCCCATTGGAGCCATTGCATAACGGTTCTTAATTTCGAGCTTTCCAATTTTAATAGGCTCGAAAAGTCCTTGATACTTCAATTTATTTCCTCCTTTTACATTTAACAATTAATTTGCCGGCACATTGTTAAATTTTTATCATCTATGTCTATATTTTAACCATTAAATGTAACAAAGGCCATCAACATACAGTTGATGGCCTTTATCAAAAAGGATACTATTATTTTTCGTCTTCAATTTCCTCAAGGAAATCTTCTACATTGTAGAGCTCTCCCTCTACCTTATCTACGTAGATATGACCGTCTAAGTGATCGATTTCATGAAGAAGTGCTCTTGCCATAAGCTCCTCACCTTCCACGATAATCTCTTCCATATCTTCGTTTAATGCCTTTACCTTTGCATAATTTGGGCGAGTTACGATACCTGTCTTTCCTGGTACTGAAAGGCATCCCTCGCTACCAGTCTGCTCGCCAGATGTTTCGATAACCTCTGGGTTGATAAGAACAACTGGGCCCTCTCCTATATCAATAACGCAGATACGACGAAGAACGCCAACCTGAGGTGCTGCAAGTCCAACACCATCTGCATCATACATTGTATCAAGCATGTCCCCGATGAGGGTCTTAAGACGTGGTGTAAGCTCCTTTACTGGCTTACATTTCTTAAGTAAAACATCGTCTTTACCATATTCTCTAATTTCTAAAAGTGCCATAATAATTCCTTTCTAAAATCCTGTTATATTGTAGATATCGGATCAAAATCAAACCATGTAGAGGTATTTCTGTATTGCTTTTGCTGCAATAAGAATGCCTCGATAGTATCTTTTACATTAACAAGCCTGTCGTATTCGTCAGCCTTAACGTAGATTACCCTTCGGTAAACATCCTTTAGCTTTCCAATATAGGCGTCCTCTGGCCCCATAATAATGATGTTTGCATCCGCCTGTCTAATGATATCTGCTAGAATATCTGCTTGTTTAATAGCATCCTGCTGCTTGTCACAGCTAACCTGTATACCCAAAATATGTGAGCATGGTGGGTATGAAAGCAAGCGTCTGTATGCATACTCCTGACTATAGAAGCTGTCATAATCCTGATTTGCAGAAGCAACTACTGCGTAGTTTTCAGGCTGATATGTCTGAATAACAGCAATGCCTGGCTCCGAGCCTCTACCAGCTCGTCCTACTGCTTGGGTCAACAGCTGGAAGGTACGCTCCCCACTGTGATAATCACTTTCGTTTAGTGATATATCTGCTGCTATTATACCAACTAAAGTGACGTTTGCAAAATCGTGGCCTTTGACAATCATCTGGGTGCCTATCAGCACATCTGCCTCGTGAGCTGCAAATGCTGAAAGGATTTCCTCGTGGCCATCCTTCCCCTTTGTGGTGTCAGCATCCATTCGAAGGACCCTGGCTGTTGGAAAGAGTTCTTTAACTATTTCTTCCAAACGCTGAGTACCAGCCTTGAAGCTGCCAATATATTTGCTGCCACAACTTGGACAAGTCTTTGCTGCTACTGTTGTGTAGCCGCAATAGTGACATTTCATCTTGCCACCTGCGTGCAAATGAAGAGCAACATCGCAATGTGGACATTTTAACACATGGCCGCAGGCCCTACAAGAAACGAAGCCCATAAGACCACGTCTATTTAGAAACAGCATAATCTGCTGATGCTTGTTTAATCTATCTGCCATCAGCTCCTGCAATCTACGACTAAGCATAGAGCGATTGCCTGATTGAAGCTCTGCTCTAAGGTCCACAATCTCGCAAGAGGCCATATCTTGCCCCATAGCTCTGGAATGAAGAGTGATGAGCTGATACTCCCCTGTCTGTGTGCGGCTGTATGCCTCAAGGCTAGGAGTAGCCGAGCCAAGGATTACAGTAGCGCCAGCAAGCTTTGCGCGATACACGGCAGTTTCCCTTGCGTGATATCTAGGGATGACTTCTGATTTGTAGCTAGGCTCATGCTCCTCATCAATAATAATCAATCCAAGATTGGCAAATGGTGTGAACAACGCAGAACGAGGCCCTACCATAATGCTGATTTCCCCGGATTTCGCTCTCTCAAACTGGTCAAAGCGCTCTCCCGGAGACATCCTACTATTCAAGATACTTACTTTATCCCCAAACCTGGTGTAAAAGCGCATAACAGTTTGGTATGTGAGGGCGATTTCCGGAATAAGAACAATTACCTGTTGCCCCATGGAAATCACATGCTCCATAACATCCATGTATACTTCTGTTTTGCCTGAGCCCGTAACACCATGGATAAGATATGTCTTTCTGCGGCCTGTATCTATATCTGCCTTGATTGTTTCTGCAGCGGTTTCCTGCTCCTCATTTAAAACGATATGCTTTTGGCTTGCATCCTTATTGATATGAGGATTTCTAAATGTTCTAACAGACTCAACCTTAACAATTCCCTTAGCTTCCAAATCCCTAATATTTGACGATGGAATCTGAAGCTTTTTAGTGGCGAGCTCCCAGTCAAGAACATCCACCTCAAGAAGCTCTCTTAAGAGACGTTCCTTTCCCACTGCATGATTCTTTTTGGTAAGAATCTGTGTAAGCTCAATCCGAGCCTGTTCAAGTGAAATGTTCAGGCTGATTTCCTTTTTAAGCTTTTCGTTTTCCTTTTTCTTGATAGGAATAACTGTCTTTAACGCTTGATTCATGGTAGAACCATAATTCTTTTTCAGAAATGCAGCCAAAGAAATAAGCTGAGACTCTATGGCAATGCTATCTTTTAGCACTCTTGCAATAGGCTTCAGCTTTGTAACATCAAACTCCGGCTTGTTGTGCAACCCAACTACATATCCAGTAATAGCGCGATTGCCCTGTCCAAATGGAATTACTACCTGAACACCCTCAGTTACTTGATTTTCAAGCTCTGTAGGCACTATATATTCAAATGTCTTATCCAATCTCTCGTGAGAGATATCAATAATTATATCCGCATATTTCATGAAAACAATTTTAGCATAACTAGTTTATTTTTGAAACGAGTGTGATATAATTAGACGATTTAGTTATCAGGAAATTAATTTTAATAGGGAGGATTTCCAATGCGTCATCTAATGAGCCCTCTAGATTTTTCTAGAGAGGAACTAGAGCAGCTAATGGACCTGGCGGAGGATATTAAAAATCATCCAGACTCGTATTCCGAGAAATGCCACGGCAAAAAGCTTGCTACATGTTTCTACGAACCAAGCACACGTACACGACTATCTTTTGAGGCTGCCATGCTTAATCTTGGTGGTTCAGTCCTTGGTTTCTCTTCAGCTGATTCTTCTTCAGCAGCCAAAGGCGAAAGTGTTTCCGACACCATTCGCGTCATTTCTTCTTACGCAGACATCTGCGCTATGCGTCATCCTAAAGAAGGCGCTCCACTCGTTGCTTCTCAGCGATCACTTATTCCAGTTATTAACGCAGGAGACGGCGGTCATCAGCATCCCACTCAAACACTTACAGATTTATTTACTATCCGCTCTCTACGTGGAGAAATCAAAGATCTTACTATCGGACTTTGCGGTGATTTAAAATTCGGCCGTACTGTTCATTCTCTTATCAATGCGTTAGTACGTTATCCTGGAATCAAATTCGTACTAATTTCACCTGAAGAACTCAAAGTTCCTGAGTATATTCGCGAAGATGTTTTAGAAAAAAATGGATATGAATACAAAGAAGTTGATTCTTTGGACGATGTTATGGGAGAGCTAGATATTCTCTATATGACACGTGTACAGAGGGAACGTTTCTTCAACGAGGAAGACTACATCCGCTTGAAGGATTTCTTCGTCCTTACACCAGAGAAGATGAAACTTGCAAAAGAAAAACATGATGGTTCTTCATCCACTTCCCACGAGTTAACGAAATCTCTGTAGATGTTGGACGATGATCCACGAGCTATGTATTTCCACTCAGGCTAAATACGGAGTATTTATCCGAATGGCTTTGATACTTACTCTTTTGGAATTAGTATAGGAGGACAATATGCTTAATATAAGTGGAATTCACCAGGGATTCGTGCTTGATCATATCAAGGCCGGCGAATCCATGACAATTTACCGCGACCTTCATTTGGATAACCTTGGCAGCGATTGTACTATCGCTATGATTATGAATGCCAAGTCCAACAAAATGGGCCGCAAAGACATTATAAAAATAGAATGCCCAATCGAACGTGTCGATTTAGACATTCTTGGTTTCATTGATCACAACATCACCTGTAACATTATTAAAGATGACGTTATTGTAGAAAAGAGACAGCTTAAGCTACCTCACGAAATAAAAAATGTAATCTCTTGCAAGAACCCACGTTGCATCAGCCACTATAGAGCAAGAGCTTGACCAAATCTTTATCCTCACTGATGAAGAGCGTGAAATTTATCGCTGCAAATACTGCGAAGAAAAATACGTAGGTCTGAAATAACCTAAACAATATAAATAATACGAAGACCCCTAGTTACGACTACAAGCCTGATGAGTTCTACGCTCAACAACATGTTTCGCTTTAGAACTATCAGAGCTTGATGTCTACTAGGGGTCTTCTTACTCTTTCTCTAACCTATATTAATTATTTAGTTGGTGCAGCAGCTGCAGCTGGAGCTGAAGCTACTACTACACCACTTGCATCTGTCTGATACAAAGTTGTTCCAATCTGGATTGTCTGATTAATTACAAGCTTTCCATCAAGTCCGAAGAGGTAATCACTTCCACCAATCTTTACTGTCTGACCAGCGATAAGCTTTCCATCTGAACCTGCATAGTAAACACTACCATCAGCAGCATTTACAAGACCTGTTTGCCATCTTTCCATCAGCACCAAAGTAGTAAGCTGATGTTCCGATTGTCTGTAATCCTGTAAGCATCTTTCCGTCTGCTCCGAAGTAGTATGTAGCACCACCGATAGTGATGAGACCTACCTGCATCTGACCAGCTTCGTTGAAGTAGTACATAGAACCATCAACTGCTACAAGACCTGATACTCTGTGAGCATCTGAAGGATCACAGTAGTATGTGGCCTGTTGCATCTGTCCACCATCGCCCTGTACATCTTTCCGTTGTCGTTAGGATTGAACATGTATGTAAGACCATTAACTGTTACCCCCAGCCTAACCTGCTGTAAGCCCTGCTCCATTGAAGTATGTACATATCCTTACCGATAACAGCAAGACCAACAAGCATATGTCCATCTGTTGTATCTAAGTAACGTGTACCAAACTGTAGGATCTGTCCACCATCCTGTGTAGAGCGCACCGTTTGCAAGTGGATCAAAGAAGAATGTGTTTCCACCAAGCTCTAACCAACCTGTCTGAAGCTGTGAAGCCTCGTTGAAGTAGTAAATTGCTTTGTCAATTGTTGTAAGACCAATAGCTGCGTTAGCTGTTCCAGGTGTGAAATAGTATGTACCTGTACCTGCTGGAT